>JAJTGY010000076.1 GCA_021298015.1 Flammeovirgaceae bacterium | reverse complement strand
AAAAAACTCAAAAAGTTGGCTCACTTTCGTCCAGAATGGCGGCTCACTTTCGTCCGGAATCAGTGGCTCAGTTTAGTCCGGAATAGTCAGGTAGCACCGTTTAAAGCCATTGCCCTGCCAGCACACCGGCAGACGGGCACCGCTTGAAGCATTAGCAGCGGGCTTATTATGCCCTAAACATTTTGGAACTGGTGAAAGAAAAAATTAAAATGAAAGTAACAAAAGAACAAGCAGCCTTTTTACAACTGTGTGATGCCATAGCGTTGTTCAATAAAGAACGATACATTTCGGCTATCACATTAGCCGCACCTTTAAGACGACAACTCAGGTCCACTTTCAAATTGAGCGTTAAATGTTGTCCCTTTTCCCAATATACTTTCGATGTCAATCTGTCCACCATTTAGTTTCACAAATTCAAAGCTCAACATAAGACCCAAACCAGTGCCTTTTTCTCCAGCTGTACCGTCTGTGCTTTGCTTATGGCCAATGGAGAATAATTTTTTCTTAGATTCATCAGAAATACCTACCCCACTGTCTTTGACAGAAATTTGAACTTGTCTTCCAGGCAATGCCTTTGCTGTCAAACTTACAAATCCATCTTTGTCGGTGAACTTTATTGCATTATTCACAAGATTTCTTACTACGAATTCTATTTGGTTTTTGTCACCCGTAACAGTTAGAGAGTCCTCTACAGAACAACTCACTTTTATACCCTTTTTTGATGCAACGTCTTTATATACATCGCAGACACTTGAGGCAATGTCCTTTACTTTTATCGTCTCCATATTGTATTGATAGTCATTCATTTGTATTCTCGCCCATGTAATTAAATTGTCTGCCATTTTTATTGTATTGTCAACTGATTCGCGAAGCTGTTTGCTCAAAGTCAAAATCTCTTCTTTGCTTAAGTTGTCAAAATGTTCAATTAATAAACTTGAAAATGATTTTAAAGAATTAAGAGGACTTTTTAGGTCATGTGCGACAATACCAAAAAACTTGTCTTTTGTATTATTCAAAATTTCTAAGTCCTTCTTTTGAGTTTCGATAATTGCATTTTGGTTTTTCAATTTTTTGTTTAGCCACACAAATTTTAATAGTAGCCAAAGCAATACAATTAATGAAACGGCTATTACTATTATTAATGTGTTTCTACTTTGTATTTTTTGCAATTGCAACAGATTGGCTTTCTCTAAGTCATTTCTCGACTTTGACAGTTCATGAACTTGAACTATGCTTTTTGTTAAACTGTATTTATCACGAAGTTGCTTTTTATTTAATGAATCGTTAAGTATTATGTATAAATTAGTAAATCTTTTAACAGCCTCTTGGTCATTATTGTTAGATGAGTACAATATCAATTCTTGATAGGCTTTTTGTACGTAAGTAGGGAGATTATTTGCTTTGCTAAATTCTAAAGCGCACATTAGAAACTTGTATTGATTGCGCTTATCTTCCATTATTTTGTAGACAGTTGCCAATTGAATCATTGATTCGGCTGTAGCAACTTTTTGCGAGTTCACTCCTAATCGTGTTGCTATTTCAATGACCCTCTTGAAATAATTCTCGGCCAATTCGAAGTTATTTTCTGCCAATTCAATTAATCCCATCACTTTGTAACAAGAAGATAAAACCGATTGATTGTTAAGGGAGTCGTTTATCTTAATTGCATAAAGTGTCAACTCTCGACTTTTTGCCAAATCCTTAATATTAAAATAGCTCTCACCAAGATTGTGAGCTGTTACACCAACTCTCTCTTTATCATTTCTCTTTTTAAATATTTCGTAAGATTTTAGATGATAGTTGACTTCTTCTTTTGTGTTTTGAAGTCGCCTGTAGGTGTGGCCTAGGGAAATATAGCAGTTTCCAATTCCCACTGAATCATTATTAAGCATAAAAATTTCTAATGCCCTCTGTAAATACTCCATGCTAATGAAGTAGCTTTCATTGTAAGAATGTATGCTCGCCAAATTTCGATAGGCATAAGCTTCTCCAAGCGAATTATCTGTCGCAGTTGAAAGCTCCAGTGCTTTGTTGGCATAGTCTAAAGCCTTTACAGGGTTTACAAAAGTTAACCCCCTACTAATTTGATTTAGTATTTCAATACTATCACTGGTTGCAAGTTTCTTACTGCCTAATTTTCTTTCAAGTGAGTCAATGTTTTGACCCATTGTTTGGGTGACTAGGATCGTTATTAAGAATATCGTCTGAATTATTTTCATTTAGTCAGGATATTTTTGGTCTGCCCTGCAATAACCGCTCATGGCTCGTGTTTATGAGGTACTTGTCTGGTTTTTTTGAACAGGTTAAAAGTAAAGTTTTTTTAACTTCAACCCAACAAAACAGTTAAATGAAAAAGATGCGCTTTACCGAGGCACGGATTATTTGGATTCTCAACGACCAGTCACAGCAAGATAAGAAGGTTTCCGAAGTGTGCCGCAAACACGGCATCAGTGAAGCCACGTTTTGCAACTGGCGAAGTAAGTATGGCGGGATGAGTGTGGATGAACTCAAGCGGCTCAAAGAGCTTGAGTATGGAAACGTTCGGCTGAAAAGGATTGTATCCAACCAAGGTTTAGAGATAGATGCCATCAAGGATTTGCTCACAAAAAAGTTTTAAAGCCTGATCAGAAATAACAAGGCTTGGAGCATCTGGAAGTAACCCACCAGATGAGCCATGCTCAGGCTGAAAGCTGGGGGGAAATTCGCGCACAAAAAAGTATTACCAAAAACGAATGCCCGCCAAAGATGCCGTAGTAAAAAGCGATAGAGGAAGTGATTGGGGGCAACCGGAAAGGAGAAATGAAAGTGATCAAACGGGCACAGAAAAAGCACCCCGAAATGGGAGATAGTAAAATCCGCAGGGTGTATGAAACCGAAGTTGTTCGTTGAGCAAAAAGCTAAATCGCTCAACTATCAAACTCCGATCGCGTATGCAGCGTAAGTTTTTTTAGGCATAAAACTCTTGGAATGATCCAAAAGAAAAGCCCTGCGCTTCAGGCAGGGCTTGACCATTCCATTCGATTGAACTTAACCCGGGCGGGTTGCTCCTCAGCAGAGCCCGTTTCCGTTTCAGTTCAACTATCGAAAATTCAAATCAGTAATCTATATTTACAACCTGTCAAAATTCCCAGCCATTTACCGAACGATCGATGGTCATAAAGTTGAGGGCTTTGGCGTTAGAGGGATTTGGTTTTGAACGATTCATGCGGTGCGATAAATCGGGGCGGAGGGACGGCAAGGACAGAAAAGAAAACCAAAACAAAACCAGAAATGTACAAAAACGATACAAGTGACTTCCTCCGACCTGGCTGGCTTATGTTCAAAAGTAAGCATGCCGCCTGCAATAGTAAAATGCAACAAACGTGTTTGTTACCTATACTTTTTTAAACTCTCCACTACCGGAAGTTTAACAAAAAATGTCATTCACCCACACCATCAGATTTTTATCTATTTTTCGTTTTGCTTACATGACCTCCATCGCCCGACTTTGGCACCCGTTGTCTGACGCCACCGCGTGGGTGGTGGTGCGCTGGGCCCTGGTTCTGGGTGTCGGCTTCTTCGCCCTCGCCCTGGCCTGGCTGCGCAGCGAGTATGCCCAGCCCGATTCCAACCTGTGGCTGGTCATGGCCTTTTTCCTGCAGTTGCTGCTGTGGTCGACACTCGGGCTTATCGCCATCACCTTGCTCAGTTCGGTTTTCTGCTGGCTCATGTTCCGCTACCGGTATGCCCGCGGACAGATTTCCGTGCACGTGCAGTTGGGCGATGGCGTAATGGCCGAAGCCGGCCAGGTGCCGCTGACGATTCAGGTGAAAGGTGCGGTGTGGCGCCCGCTGCTGGGGATGGTGCGGGCGTCTGTAGCGCTGCGCCCCGAACGACAACCGCACAGTCTGGTGCTTGATCGCAACCTGCGCGCTCCGCGGCAGTGGAGGCGTTACGGCATCGCGGGCAACGGCAAAGTCTGGTTACACCACCGCGGCATTCACGATGCCGATAGCGTGTGGCTGTTCTTCCAGGATCTGTTTGGGCTGATGGCATGGCCCTGCCGCGTAACCCAGGTGCAACAGGTAGTGGCGCTGCCCGTGGTTCAACCTCCCGTGCGGGTGCACACCCAGCCGCTGGCTACCGAAGAACAGAAGTTCCGCATAGACGTGCCGAAGCGGGTGGAGGGTGAGCTGGTGAACTACAAGGAATTCGAGACGGGCGACAACATTCAGCGCATTGTCTGGAAGATTTACGCGAAGAGTGGCGAGCTGGTAGTGCGCATTCCGGAGATCAAAGATCCGTACGCTTCCCATGTTTACCTGTATGTCAGTTTTTTCCGTGGACTGGGGGATGACGGAAGCCTGGAAGCCGAGCTGCTCAATGTGTATAAAGACAAATGCCGTCAGTTGTGGGAGTCGATGCGCAAGAGCGGGCATGAGATTCGGTTGCCGCACGATCAGGAAATACCGCATCTGGCTGGCGTGGGCGATCGCCATACCGAGTTGGTGCAGTTGGCAGCTCAGGGCTGGCAAACGCAGGTGACACCCGTTGATTTTGTGCACGTTCAAAAGGCCGCGATGGTTTGTCTCAGTTCACTGGTGCCGGTAGAGGAAATGCAAAACCTGTTGAAGAAACTACCCGAGCACGTGCCGGTGGTGGTGGTGAAGCTTTCAACGGCTATTCCGTCACCTTTCCGTTTCCAGTGGCGCGATGTATTTTTCAAGCCCGAGGAAAAGCCCGCTGACCGGCTCCGCCAGTCGTGGTGGCTGTCTTCGCTGCGCAGAAAAGTGATGAAAAACGAAGAGGCAATCGACAACGCACTCCGCACACGCGCCAACGCGTGGCTCACCGATACGCTTAACCTGGCCCATGAGTAACCCCGTGCGCCACCGGTTTAGCCAACTGGCCTTTCACCTCCTGCTGGTGGTGGTGCCCACAGCCGTTATCGGCTATGCCACGTTGCATTGGCTCAACCTGAGCTTTACCGCGCTCAACACCAACGTTTCGTCACAAGCGCTGTTCTTCTCGGCCGGACTCACCTTCTCCTATGCGCTCTACTTCTTCCGCGCACGGGCGCTGGTCACGTTGTTGTTGCTGGCCATCGTCTATTATTTTCTCGATCAAAGCATCAGCCGGCTGCCGGGCGAGTTTGATGTGTTCTACGCCACCACCCGCTTTCAGCTCTTCTCCACGTTATTTCTGGCGGGGTGGTTGTTCGGGTTTCTCCTGGCGCGCTTTTCCTGGGGCTACATCGTGGTCAGCGCGTTGCTCTTTGTGGTTACGATCGTAACCATTTCGGACACCACCGATTTGTCGTACACCTATTTACTTACCCGGCTCGTGCCGTTGCTGCTCTATGCGCTGTATCTTTTCTTCCTCACGCCCCAGCTCAACGCATCGGCCGAGTGGACGTGGAAGAAAGCCGGGCACCTGAGCCTGCGCCTCACACTATTTGTATTGCTGGTGCTGGTTTCCTTTTTACTGGCCGAACGGCTGCTGCGCGGTCAGCTCCAGGCGGTGGAAAAAGAACTGGCGGCCCGGGGCGCCCAGAATGAGAAAGACAGCAACGGCCAGGGCGGATATGACGACCGCCACGGGCTCATGGAAAACACCGATGACGGTTTACGCCTGAAAGACACCGTGCGCGTAACCTCGCGCATGAGCCAATCGGACAAGCTCATGTTCTGTGCGAAGCTCAACAGCTACGAAGGCGAACGACCCATACCGCTCTACTTTGTTTTTCATTACCTCACCCGCTATGATCCCGTTAAGGAAACGTTTACGCGCGATGTAAACGTTCCTTCGCTGGATGAGATGGATGTTGACCCGGCCGAAGTGCCGCTGTACTACAGCTACACCGATACCTCCATCCTCCGCAAGGCGATGGGCGATCGCTACCGCAAAATCGTGGAGGCCAACGTGTACTTGTCCGAGAATACCTGGAAGCATTCGGTATTGGGGCCGTCCAGTGTGTTTGCCATTCAAACCATTCCGGTTGAAAAAGATTTTCAGAGGACGTTTCTCTCCGCCTACAAAATCTACACTTACGCCTCGGAGCTCAACAATGCCTACTTCGTGTACAATGTATCGGCCAATCCCTTTTTGGAAACGGTACAAGAGCAGCGGCATGACGAGCTGCGCACCGTGCGCAACTACGGCCCGGTGAACAAAGAGTTTCTGGAGTACTACACCCGCATGCCCACGGGTGGCATTTACGATTCCATCGCCCGGCTGGCCAAAGGTCTGGTAAAGGAAAATGCGCGGCCGCTCGACAAAGTTCTGGCCGTGCGCGACTTCTTCCTGCAGCGCGATGAATTCGGCAAGCGCATCTTCCGCTATACACTGAAGCCCGGGGCAGTGGACGACCCGAACATTCCGAGCTCCAAAATGCTGTACGACTTTCTTTTTAAAACGAAGGCCGGCTACTGCACCTACTATGCGGGCGCTTCGCATTTCATGTTGCGTGCCCTGGGCATCCCCACGCGCTTTACTACCGGCTTTGCTACCATCGACCGCAGCGACAAAAACAAAGGATGGTATTGGTTCTATGCCAGCCAGGCCCACGCGTGGACGCAGGTGTACTTCCCCGAATACGGCTGGATGGATTTTGACATGACCATTGGCAACGAAGAACAGCAAGAGGCGCCACGCCCGGACGGCACACCTCCACTACCTCCGCCCGAGCCCTGGCTGGTGCTCAATGCCGTGGCCGGTGAGGTTAAACAGGCTCAAAAAAACCTGGATGCTACGTTCCGCGAACTCATCTTCCACAACACTCCGCACAAGTTGACGGAACCCCTCACGCTCAACATCGATGCCTCCTTGTGTCGCATCGTGTTCAACGAGCGCGATACCACGTTTGCCGCTGTGCAGGCGGGGGATTCCATCATCGTGGTGTCGTATAAAGATGAGGCCAAAAAAGTCCCCGCTCCGCGTGCCGGTGTCGCCATTGAGCAGCAAATTCAGAAATTCCCTCAGCCGCTGCCGGCCGATGAAATCCACATTCACCGGAAAGAAGAAAAGAAGGATGGCGCGGGGCAGCGCATCACCGAAACGAAAAAGCGCCCCATCGACTGGTGGGCGGTGGCACGCGTAACTGCGGTGGTCGTGCTGGTGGCGCTGCTGTTGGTTGTTTTATCACCCGCGCTCTACCTGGGTTATCTGCTTGTGCGCGTGCGCCTGGCCGCGATGCCGGCACGGGCCGATTGGATTTACCGCGCCACCCTCTATCGCCTTCACATGGCCGGCATCTTCCGCGACAACGAAACACCCTTGCGATTCGCCCAGCAGAAAGTTGATCCTCAACTAGGCCTCTCGTTCACTGCGTTCATGAACATTTACCTGCGCATGAAATACAGCGCGCAGCCGGTGGAGATCAGCGAACAGGAAAGTATGAATCTGTTCCACCGGCAAGTGGGGCCCGCCCTGCGCCAAAAAACGGGCGTGATCAAAAGTGTCCTTCATTACCTCCGCCTCTGGCGGGCTTATCTCTATTTTCAACAACCGGCCTCGGCCGAATCTGAACCATCTGCCTTATGAGTAAATCAACCGCTTCGCTGCAAGCCCTTCTCCGAAACATGGAAACCATCATCCGGGGCAAAACCCAGGAGATTAAGTACGTGATCACCGCCCTGCTGGCCCGCGGCCACATCCTACTGGAAGATAACCCCGGTGCGGGAAAGACAGTGCTCGCCAAAACACTGGCCCAGTCCATTTCCGAAGCGGCAGCGGAATTGCACCAACCGGGTGGCGGTGTGGCCTTCAAGCGCATTCAGTTCACGCCCGATTTGCTACCCATGGATCTGATCGGCTCGCACATTTACGATGAGGCGCGCAAAGATTTCGTTTTCAAGAAAGGCCCGCTGTTCACGCACGTGTTGCTGGCCGATGAAATCAACCGCGCATCACCCAAAGTGCAAAGCGCACTGCTGGAGTGTATGGCCGAAAATCAGATTTCCGTGGGCGACACCACCATGGCGTTGGACAAATTCTTTTTCACCATCGCAACGCAAAACCCGATTGAGATGGAGGGCACCTATCCGCTGCCCGCTGCCCAACTCGATCGCTTCTTCATGAAAATCTCCATGGGCTACGTAAGCGAAGAGGTGGAGTTCGACATTTATACCAACTACCTCTCCATTGGCAACGTGCGCGACAGCGTGAAGCAGGTGCTGCGTTACCAGGACATACTGGATCTGCAACAGGCGGCCGAGAATGTCTACGTCCACCCGGAAATTGTACGTGGCATAGTGCGGTTGGTGAGTGCCACGCGCCACCATCCGGAGATCGCGCTGGGCTGTTCTACGCGCGGAGGCATCACGCTCATCAAATGCCTCAAGGCCTGGGCCGTGGTGAACGGTCGCGACTTCGTCATCGAAGACGACATACAGGCGCTGGCCCAACCCGTCATTCACCATCGCCTGATTTTCCGCAACCGCGATGCCGCCCGCACGGTGCTGGCCCAACTAACCGAGCAAGAGGTAAACAAACTGGCGAAAATGGGCATTCAACCCAAGCGCTGAACGAGAGCATGATGGAGCCAAGATTTTTTTATGCTGACGGCCTGCCCACGCCCCGAAGAGTCGGGGCGTGGCCACCGGGCTTTCGCTGCAAGGCCCCCGATGCGCGCCCACACACACAGCCACCGCACCGGCTATCGGGGGGCTTTCCGCTTCAATCCCTGGCCGGAATTGTTCTCTTCGTGGCTGCACTCTTTTATACGAGCGTAGCCGGTTTTGCTCAAACGGCCATTCGCGATCAAATCAATCGCGAGCGTCAGGAATCAGTCGGCTCGTTCTTTGAAGAAAAGACGCTGGAGAAGGCACGCAAGTTTATCCGGCAGGACAGCACCTATTACGTGGGGCATATGCTTGAGGGGGCTTTCCTTTTCTTCCGGGCAAATGATGAGTTGGGTTTTAACCGCGCCATTGCACCCCTGCAAAAAGCCATGGATCTCATTGAAAAAGATTTTAGCCGCGATCTGCGCACGCGCTCCAGCAATTTCAATACCTATGCACGGGTTTACCCGCTTCACTTCGATTACGGGTTGATCACGTACTTTCTCAACCGGTGCTACCAGAATGTGGAGCGGCAGGAAGAAGCCATGCGCGTGCTCTACCATGTGCGCGATCGAAATTTACAGATGGAAACGGCCACCGACAGCTATAATACCATGGCGTGGATTTACCACCGCAACCGCATGTACACCTCTGAGCGGTTTTCATTTCTGAAAAACTCCGTCACGGAAAATGTAGCCATGGCCAACAAGCTGCTCGATTCGGCAATCCGTAAACTCAAGATTGATCTGCCACTGGTCAACGGCATGTTTGATCCCACCTTTCTCAACCGCCAATACCTGAGCACATTTCACTACAAGGCCATGATCCACGACTACCTGTTGGATATCGATTCGGCCACCCTGTACTACAACATCTTATTGGAAAACAACGCCCACAGCAGCAACAACTACGCCCACTTTAAGATGGCAATGGGTGAATTTGAAGAGGCGGAGAAGTTTTTCCTGGATGCCGAGGTGCGCGAACAAAGCCTGGAGAAAAACACGAAAGAGTATTTCTATATGCGCGGCACGCTGGAAACCTATCGCGGGCAACCGCAAATGGCCGATACGCTGCTGAGCAACGTGTTGCGCGAGCAAGGCAGCACGCCCGGCTACGGTTGGCACTGTATCGGGTTGGCCCGCGCGCGGCACTACGAAGGCCTCACAGCCGAAAGTCAGGAGCGCATCACCAAGGCGGCCCGGTTTCAGGAGTTGCACATTGGCACCACCTGGGGTCAGGAACAGTACAACCTGGCAGTAGCCTCGCTGCAGTATCTCAATCACGTGCGCTTTCGGCAGGAGTTCATGTTCGAAAACGATGAGTGGTATTTCTGGCTCAACCCGCTCAACTGGTTTCGCTGGGTCAAACACACGTTGGCCATTCGCCATCACAAAATGATTTTAGCCAACCTCGTGGCCGAAAATCCGGAGCGCGAGCAGGTGTTGTATTCCATCTTCTCACCGGAGAATCTCATCAACTTTGATGAAGTGTATTCGTTGATTGACGGCTTCGGCACGCGCTATTTCATCAGTCTGTACGAAAGGCGGCTGGCCACCGACAAGCGACCGAATCTGAAAAAGTATTATCGGTACTACCTCGGCAAACTTCATCTGGCCGATGGCGATGAAGAGAAAGCGCGAAGCTATTTTGAAAGTGTACTCAACGATGAACAGATCAAAGACCCGTTTGAGACTTTGCTGCTGGCGCGCACGTACGAAGGACTGGCACACGCTACCGAGGGCGAAGCGCGCGAAGAGTCCATGTTGAAGTTGTACAAGCTGTATCCGCAGCTGCTTCCGTACTCGGGCCTCCCGATGTCGTTGCGGCTTTCGGTTGATGGGCCCGAAGAACTGCGCGAGCAGTTGGAAGATCAGTTAAACGACACGGAGTTGAATTTCACCGATGCTTCGAACATGCCGCAAGCCACGGTTAGCATTACAGCTCATGCTGCCGGGGGTTGGGCCGTTCGTTACCGCGTGGAGTTGAATGGCGAAACACTGCAACAAGGCGAATGGATTGTACCAGCGGCTGACCTCGACAAAACCGGCCGGCTTCTGGCCTATCGTTTCATGGGCATTTATAAGAGTACCATGGGTGAAGAGCTGCCTCCGCTTAAGCCGGTGAAAGAGAAGGAAGCCGCTTAGCGCGCGTACGATGCGGCCTCTTTTGCCCGGTGAACTTTTGGATTTTGGAAGGATTGATGACACAACTTCCCACTGTTGGTCGGTGATATTCATGGCTTCTGCAAAAAATGGTATAACAGATGGCCTACAATTTACGAAAGCTTTTCTTCAGCTTCTAAACTCATTTTACTATTTTTGAGATGGCTTCTAAATTGACTAACCATGAAGAAGCAAACCAGACGAAAATTTACCCCGGAGTTCAAAGCCCGGGTGGCGCTTGAAGCCATTAAAGGTCAGCTCACGTTAGCGGAATTGGCCCAGAAATTTGAGGTAAACCCAGTGATGATCTCTCGTTGGAAGACCGAGTGTATTGAGAACATGGCTATGGTTTTCGATGGGCGATCAGAGCCAACCGAGGAGCCTGTGGATGTAGATAAACTCTTTGCTCAGATCGGGCAACTAAAAGTGGAGAATGACTTTTTAAAAAAAAGTTGCAAGAAACTGGGGATATGAGTGCACGAAAAAATATGATTTGTATGGATTCGCCCACTCTATCAATCCGCAGGCAGTGCGAGTTGCTCTCGGTACATCGTGGCGGCTTGTACTATGAGTCTAAGCAGAAAAAGCCAAAGAACGTGAAGATGATGCATTTGATGGACCGTCACCTGTTACATCATCCAACCGAAGGAGTCGAATCGATGGTTCTTTGGCTACGAGATCAAGGCTTCCCGGTGGGCCCCAAGCGTATTCGCAGGCTTTTTCGCCTGATGGGTTATCAGTCGATCTACCGAAGGAAGAACCTTACTAAGCTCGGGCTGCGCGAGTACATCAAGCCTTATCTGCTGCGGGGATTGTCCATCGATCGACCGAATCAAGTATGGTGTACGGACATCACCTACATTCCCATGCGAAAGGGATTCATGTATCTGACTGCCGTCATGGATGTGTATAGCCGAAAAATACTGGCCTGGGGGCTCAGCAATTCACTGGAGGCTTCTTGGTGTGTGCAGATACTCCAGTCTGCTATCGACCGCCACGGATGTCCTCAGATTGTTAATTCCGACCAAGGATCACAGTACACCAGTGCCTTGTGGACACAGTTCCTGGGCAGCAGAGGCATCCAAATATCGATGGACGGAAAGGGTCGAGCAACCGACAACACCTGGATCGAACGCTTCTGGAAAAGCCTCAAGCACGACTACGTTTACCTCAACCCTTGCGATGATGGTTTTGAACTTTTTGAAGGAGTTCAAAACCACATCGAGTATTACAACCAGAAAATCCATCACACGACTCGTCAAAAACCAAACGATCGTTTCGATAGATTAATCCAAATCGCAGCTTAAAATGAACCGGAAAATCAACCAAAAATTAACTTAACTACCCATCCCTCGTGGTCTAAAAATGGGGAGTATTACAGCAGCAAGCTATGCAGGCCTCTATATTGGAGCTGGGATAGGTGCGTTTGGTGGGTTAATCGCAGGTTCAAGTGGTTATTGTCCTGACAATTGGTTTGAAGGAGGTGTACCTTTAGTTGACTGGACAACTGACTGTAATGATTACATTTAAGACTTAAAGGTTTGTTTTGAATATAATAATGATCTATCATTAAAAGAATGTGTGAGGTAAAACCTAAAGAAATATGAAGAACTTCTTACAAATCGTCTTGTTAATTAGCTCTACTTTGTCACAACAATTTTGCTGAAAATCAGATAGATAGCTATCTTTGAGCATCAGCAAAAAAAATAAAAGCGGGAACCGCTGATAAGAAAGAACGGCTCCCGCGTATTATGTAAAAACCAAAACAAATAT
>JAJTGY010000075.1 GCA_021298015.1 Flammeovirgaceae bacterium | reverse complement strand
TCGACTTGGGCTTCGAAGTTCCGGCTTGCCGGAAAGAAGAAGTCACCCTCGGCCGGATCGGCTTAAATCAAATGTTTATTTCGAAAGGCAGTCCCAGATCCTGATTTAAGATACTTTTCAAAGGCATAAGCCTTGGATTGATCGGCAATTGCGGCATAAAAAACGAGTTTAACTGGAAGTCTCCTGCTCGTATACTCAATGTAACCCGCCTGATGCCGTTTCAAACGATCATCGATATCATTTGTACAACCGGTATAAATTGAGCCATCTGAACAGCGTAGTAGATATACGTAGTGCATGGTCGTTTCAGAATTGCACGCTTAAAAAGACACCCCCCTTCGCCACGATAAATCGGGGCTTCGGGGGGTAAAGTGGAGCTGGAGGGATTCGAACCCTCGTCCAGAGAAGATGAACGCGTACGTTCTACATGCTTAGTTGACTTTGATTGTCGGGAGTAACCAGGCAGCCAACAGCCGAAGTAACTCCGTAGTTGCGTCTTGTCTCAACACCGGTGAGCAACACACCGGGGCCCAGTTTTGCTGAACGACACCGCATATTCACCCTCCGCAAAACAGAAAAGATGAGCGATGATGGCCTCCCCCGATCTTATCGAAGGATAAGCTTATCTAACTCTAAGTCAGATTAAGCAGCCATGGCGTAAGTATTCTCGCCACGTAGAATTTGAGAGCAGTGGTTAAAGCGCTACCCTCATGCGCTTGCATGCTGCATACACCCTCACACAACCTGTCAATACCGGTCAGCCCCAGTTAATTTCAGATTTTAGATTTCCGATTGAGGATTTTCAAAATTGTCAATCAAAACTCTTAAATCCGAAGTTGGATATCCCTGCTTGCCGCTCGAAGCCACGCCCTGCGTGGCGAAGTGCGGCCGCGTGTTGTTTATTGTCGTATACAAGTCCTCAACTGCAGAACGTCTTTCCGCAAAAGGGAGACAAAAATACGTCAAAATTAGTTCACCGAAGCCGCGGACTTGGCCTCAAGTCAGGAGTGACGCATCTAATGTCAAAAACAGCGGAATGCCGAAAAAAAACCACATAGGCAAATAGAATGCGACCAAACCCTATATTTTCTATGTTTCTATGTGGTTAAAAACCAGCCCGCTCAATCACCAGGTAGGTTTTCTTCGAAATATTCTGGCGGGCAATCAGCTCGGCCACAAAACCCGTGAGGAACAACTGAACGCCCACTACCAGCGCCACCAGCGCCAGATAAAAAATAGGCTGCTCGGTTACATCCCGCTTGAGCGGCACTTTGGAAAAAAACACCGAGTCCACCTTGTCCCACAGAATCTTTACCGTAAAGGCAAAACCCAACAGGAAGGATACAATACCCCAAGCCCCGAAAAAGTGCATCGGGCGCTGGGCAAAACGCCCGACAAAGGTAATGGTGAGCAAATCGAGGAAGCCGCGCACAAACCGCTCCCAGCCGAATTTGCTATGTCCGTACTTTCGTTCGCGGTGCTCCACCACTTTCTCCGTAATGCGGGTGAAACCCGCCCACTTGGCCAGCACCGGAATGTAGCGGTGCATCTCGCCATATACGCTGATGTGCTTCACCACGGACACATCATAAGCCTTCAGCCCGCAGTTGAAATCATGCAGTTTAATGCCACTGATTCTCCGCGTGATCGAATTAAAAAATTTTGATGGGAGCGTTTTCGAAATCGGGTCATGACGTTTCTTTTTCCAGCCGCTTACCAGGTGCCAATTCTCCTGCCGCACCATTTTATATAACGCAGGTATCTCATCCGGACTATCCTGCAGGTCGGCATCCATCGTGATTACCACATGGCCCTGTGCTTCGCGGAAGCCGGTACTCAAGGCGGCCGACTTGCCGTAGTTGCGATTGAAGCGAATCGCCTTCACCCGCTCATCAAGACCTGCCAGTTCGCGCATCACCGGCCAGGTGCGGTCGCTGCTGCCATCGTCAATAAAAATGATTTCATAAGAAAAGCCGTGCGCGGTGAGCACACGGCTGATCCACTGATGTAATTCAGGTAGGGATTCGGCTTCGTCTTTAGCCGGTATAATAAGGGAGATGTCCAGACTCATTCATTAAATGGACATTTCCGGGTTTCTTTTCTGTGTAAATATTGACACGACTAATCCGATGATCACATAACCGATTATCCCGATTATCAAGGCAACAACAGCAAATGACCCAGCTGTCATAAAGGGAGCCGAGATTTCCATTGCCTGCTCAATAGCGGCCTCATCCATACCTCGCTCAATCATGTCATTTTGGCTTTTTTCGAGCGCCCGATCGATCATTCCACTGTCTACAAACTTGAGGTAGATGTAAGTAAAAGGAGCAGAAATGAGAGAAGAAATCAGTCCAATCCAAAAACCAATACCAACGCCCTGGCCAAACGACATGAAACCATCCCCATTCTCCTTGAAGTGTTTATGTGCCAGAAATACCAAAGCAGCGTAGATGAGGTAGGTGGCCCAACCAACCGGACCATTAGTATCAATCTTGGCCATGCTAAAAACCACCATCAACGTAATACCTATAACTGCGGCAATTAGTCCGAACCGAATGCCGGCCGAACGGGTGGTAACTGAGGGTACTTCTGATTCCATATTCATATTGTTTTGGGTTGTCTACGCATAATCACCGAAAGGATGATCGTCAAAAATAGACCGATAATTATACTTTTCAAAAAGTAATCACCGGCCAATGCTCCTGCCGTTGTAGCCGGCAACTTCGCCATCTGTTGGTTATACGCCTCCTCCCCTACGTTCTGAATCAACAGCTCGCGGTTGGT
Source organism: Flammeovirgaceae bacterium (assembly GCA_021298015.1). GTDB lineage: Bacteria > Bacteroidota > Bacteroidia > Cytophagales > Cyclobacteriaceae > ELB16-189. The sequence goes on along the minus strand of JAJTGY010000075.1, from coordinate 9,772 downwards.
GGTCATCTGCTCGGTCATCACGCGGATATACTCCGCCAAAAATTCACCCTCGGCAGCGGCAAACACCCAAACAAAGGCCGCGCCAATAAGTGCCGCCAGCCACACCACCAGGTTGCTGGCCACCATGCCTTGAAAGAAAAACAACAGTTTACCCAGGTGGAAGTCGCGGATTTCGCGCAGTGCAAAAATCACCATCACCGAATACAGGATGATGCGAAAGTCAAACACCACGGGAAGTAAAAACGGATGTTTGCCAAGATAATAGAGAGCCGCAATGACCACACAGGCTACCGCCCCGGCAATAAGACCGTAGCGCACGGCCACGCCCAGCAATGCTTTGTTAAAGGCTGATGAATTGTCGACCATTGTTGAAGACGGCCACCGAGCGGCCGGTAATTTTCTTTCCCCACCAGGGTGAGTTTTTCGATTTTGAATGACACGAATCTTCGTTTAGTGTCCACTCGGCATTGGGATCGAAAAGTGTGAGGTTGGCTTTCGCCTCCTCGGTGATGGGCGGCACCTCCAGATTCAACGCTTCGCGCGGGCCATAGGTAAGGGCCTCGAGCAAATCCTCCACCGGCACCAACCGGGCCAGCTGCGCCACCTGCATGGCCACCGTCTGGTGGTTGATCATGCCCCACTCCGCCTGATCAAACTCCACTACCTTACCTTCTTCATCTACCGGCACGTGGCCGCTGGCAATCACCGTTAGGGTCTTATCTTTTAGTCCTTTAATTATCGCTTCCTGATCGGCCTTCTCGCGCAGCGGTGGATTTACTTTATAGTTCGTATCAAAATCGGCCAGCAAATCATCGCCCAACAACGACTGGTAGGCATTAACACCTGCCGTTACGTTCAACCCCTTCTTGCGCGCCTGGCGGATGAGATCGATGGATCGACCGGACGACAGCGAAGCCGCGTGGTAACGCCCGCCCGCATACACGAGCAGTTCCAGATTTCGAACCAAGGCAATTTCTTCAGCTGTGCGCGGCATGCCTTTCAAACCCAACATCGTACTTTGAACTCCTTCGTGCATCTGACCAAAGCGGGTGAGCCAGGTGTCCTCCGGCCGGTCAATCAACACACCATTAAATTTTTGCAAGTACTGCAAAGCCTTCAGAAAAATGTCGGTGTGCCAGAGCGTCTGAAGCCCATCGGTAAAACCCACGGCTCCGGCTTCGTGCAGGTCGATCATTTCGGTCAGCTCTTCACCTTTGGTATTGCGCGTTACTGCGGCCAGCGCATGGAGTTGAACAAGCCGGCCATCGTTGCCCTGGCGGATGTAGGCGACTTCATTCTTGGTTTGAATAACCGGATGGGTGTTGGGCAAAACGGCCACTTCGGTAAATCCTCCGGCCGCTGCCGATCGGGCGAGTGACGCCAGGTCCTCGCGGTTTTCGTGGCCGGGATCGCCCCCAGCCGCCCCGAGATCGAACCAGCCGGGCGTCAGGTACATGCCCGATGCGTCAATGGTTTTGTCGGCCGAATAGCTCTTATCCCCGATGTCGGAAATACGGCCGTTTTGAATGAGTACGTTTTTGGATTTAAGATGATGGGGCGACTGCCGATCGACAAGTACAGCGCCTTTGATGAGTATCTTCATTAAAGCCCAAAGTTACTTCAAAAACCGCAACAATAGCACCTCAACGAAAAGGAAAACAAGGGCCGCCAGCAACGCGTGGCGCCACAAGGCCTTCCCCATAAAGCGCTCCTTCACCTCGGCTTCGAATGCCTGGGGCGTGTCGGCCTCCAAAACGGTTACCTGTTGACTGGCCAACCGCGCGCTTACCTCCGGAGCGGAAAACGTTTTCAGCAACGACTCGCGGGCATCGGCATCAAAAGCCAGGAGGGCCAGCGTATCGATGCCGTCCATCGCCCGATAAAAACCGGGCATCAGGCTGAACCGCGGCAACTCGAGCAGCACCCCTTCGCTGGTTTGCCGCTGCGTGGGCACCACCTCCTGCGCCCCTCTCAGCACCACGCGTGCTTCGTCTTCGAGCGAATCGGCTTTGATCAACACGGAATTTTGTGTCAACACGGTGTATAGCGGCTGCTGCTGTTGCAACCCGGCAGCCGCCATGCGGTACATCACCGGCACAAACAAAGCATGCCGGTAGAAATCCGTGAGTTCGGCCTGTAACGGACATGCCAGCCAAAAGACATTGTCTTGCCGCGCCAGAAAAGTGGCACCACTTTTTGTTTTGAGTAACGGCTGTGCCGGGGTGCCCCACCATGCCGTGGCTTGCGGCATATCAACCTGGGCGGAACGCTCCTGAAATACATCCTGAAAGAATGGATTGCGAAAATCAGGCGACTTGAGCAACTCGCGTGCAGGATTGCCAAGGGTTGAAAATCCTTGTGGCCACACGCTGCGAAACGAATTGGCATCTGCGTCACGGCCCGGAATCAAGAGTACTGCGCGGCCTTGTTGCAAGGCACTTAACAGGGTGGACTGGAGGGCCGCGTCTACCCGGGTAATGCCATTGAGGATCAGCAAGTCCGCCCGTCCGAGTACAGCCAAATCCACATTGCCGGCCGGCATGGCCCGAAAGCTGAACAACTGCGCGTTGCCAAAAACACGCTCGAAGAAATTTTCCTGTCCGCTGGCCCGCACTTCAGCCACCCGGATGCGCTGCGTGAAATTGAGTGCAAAAAAGAACTCATTGTCGAACGTAATGGGAAAGTCGGTAAAGCTGATCACGCCCTCGTTTCGATTTCGCAAACCTGCTTGCAGGTCGAAGGATGTGCGCGCAGTGCTGTTCGCCTCCAGATTGACCGCAGCGGTAGCCGCTTGCACCCCATTGAGGGACAGTCGAACGTTCAGGCCCTCGGTGGGTTGCGACCCGGTATTGCGCAGCAACACATGCAACGTGTTTTTCTCGCCTCCTACGGTAAACGGATTCTCAAGGTAGACACTGTCGACTAATACGTTGGCCGTAGTCAGCGCGGGCACCGGCACCAAACGCCAAACGCTGAGGGAATCGAATGCAGGCGCATCGGTGCCCCATGTTGACTGCTGAAAATCCGAGATCCAGAAAACATCGGCAGCAAGGCCATCGCTCATGATTTTGCGTTTCACTTCGGCAGCCGTACGCGAAACGGGCGAAAGGCGAACCGTAGCCGTTAGCTCATCTACCTCCTGGCGTGTTTTGTAGTTGTTGGAGAAGGAAGCAAAGTCGTTGGTTAAAAAACGAAACCGGGTTTCGGCCGGGTATTGCGCGGTGATGGCCCGTACCCGCGCGAGGCCGGCATCGAGCGCGCGAATTTTATCCCCAGCCGGGGCCGACATGCTGTAGGAATTATCGAGGTAGATGACCACCTGGCGGCCGCTGGCCATTTGCTCGCGGGCCGGCAGGAAAGGCTGGGCAAACGCCATAACCAGGAAGAAGATGAACAGGAGGCGGCTTACCAGTACCAGATACTGTTTGAGCTTGCGTTGTTGCGTGGTTTCTTCCTTCACCTGGCGCAGCAGGCGGGTGTTGGAGAAATAGACGCGAATGGTTTTACGAAAGTTGAAGAGGTGGATGATCAGGGGGACAGCCAGCAGCAACAGCGCCCAGAGGAAAGAAGGAAAGACGAAACTCATGCCGGGCGAAGTTACGATTTTGATCGGGCCCACCGAAGCCGTATCCTGAGTCCCGCAAGCGAGGACGCCCGCCCACCAAGCAGGCAGGAAGTATCCCCCACTCCTTTGGAAAAATTATCCCGAGCGCAGCGAAGAATCCCACAATTGAAATACCGATCCCCTCCTCGAACCCGTATCATGGGGCTGGGATATTGCGTAGTTGTTCCATAGCTTTTTTTGCGCAATCTATGCCTACCTCCCAAAAGATACTGAAGCGGAGGGTTACCAAACGCCAGGCCGCAAAACGCTACACCTGCGAAATCACCAACTGTGTATATTTACAGCCAGTGTGCAGCGAGAAAAATCAGACTGGCTGTACGAATTGCGCCACGCGCCCACCACGTCCTGAACGGGTACGTAACCCCCCTCATAACCCAATTTGCATCCTTCAGTCACCCTTTTGCCGGTTTCGATAACATCTATTTTAAGGGCCCGTTGCATTGCCTTTGGTTTGCGTCAAAAAAAACAAATCATGCAACGAAAATTAATTCTCATCGGAATTTTGCTATCCATTACACTGATGGGTATTGCGCAAAACAACGCTACACTAAGCGGTTATATTCGAGATGAATCTACGGGCGAAGAACTCATTGGGGCTACGATTCAGGTTCAGGGCACTTCCACCGGAACGGTCACAAATGCCTATGGCTTCTATTCGTTGACCTTGCAAGCCGGCACCTACCGGTTTGTTGTGAGTTATGTGGGGTACAACCCCTACATCTTCGAGATGAATCTAACCGGCAACCAAACACTCAACTTCCAACTCAAGCAAGAGGCGAATGAATTGGAAGAAGTTGTTGTCAAAGGCGAAGCCGAAAACAGTAACGTTACTGTCAACCAAATGAGTGTTGCCCGGCTTGAACCGAAACTGGTGAAAGAGTTGCCTGCCGTTTTGGGGGAACCAGACATCATCCGCTCATTACAACTACTGCCGGGGGTAACAACGGTTGCCGATGGTGCTGCCGGATTTAATGTTCGAGGAGGAAGCGTTGATCAAAATCTGATTCTGCTTGACGAAGGAACATTGTACAATTCATCACACTTGTTTGGTCTTTTTTCCGTAGCGAATCCTGATGCGGTAAAAAGCGTTGAACTCTTCAAAGGGGGTATTCCCGCTCGGTATGGTGGGCGCGTCAGCTCCGTTTTGGATATTCGCCAGCGTGAGGGTAACATGAAAGAATTTAACGGAGAGGCAGGTATCGGCCTGATTTCGGCCCGTGCGTTAGTCGAAGGCCCATTCATTAAAGACAAGAGCTCGTACATGGTAGCCGCCAGACGGTCGTATGGAGATCTCTTTTTGCCCCTGATTGACAACACAAGTACTGCCTACTTTTACGATTTAAATATGAAAACCAACCTGATCGTGAACGACCGAAACCGCCTGTTCTTGTCCGGGTATTTCGGCCGCGACCGGTTTTCACTCGGGAGCATTTTTAACAGCTCGTGGGGTAATGCTACGGCCACCCTGCGGTGGAACCATTTATTTTCGGAGAAGCTGTTTGCCAATTTCTCGGCCATTTATTCCAACTACGACTACTCGCTCGACCAGCTCACCACTGGCGCGCAGTACAACTGGAAGTCGCGCATCATCACCCAAACCATAAAAGCAGACTTCTCCTACTTTGTGGGCCGGAATGCACAACTCGAGTTTGGTGTTGATGCAAAAACCTACGAGTTTCAACCTGGTAACATTACTCCGATACGTGGTTCTGCGGTAGCTGAACGTTCACTTGACAGAAAATTTGCCACCGAGGCGGGCGCTTATGTCAGCTACGAACAAACGATAGGCAAACTCACCTTCAATGCCGGCCTGCGGTACTCCCTGTTTGTACGTCAGGGTCAGGAACAGATACCCGTGTATGAGAACAACCAACCGGTAGTTTATAATCCGGTATTGGGGATATATGAAAACGGCAGCGTACTCAGCTACACCGATTTTAAAAAGGGTGATCCAATCAGCACGTTTCGGAACTTTGAACCGCGTTTTTCCACAACTTTTGTAATCAACAACGCCAGCTCCGTTAAGGCCAGCTACAACAGGCTATATCAGTACCTGCACCTTATCTCGAACACCACCGCGCCCACGCCCACCGATATCTGGACCCCCAGCGGGCCTTTCATCAAACCACAGGAAGCGGATCAGTATGCACTGGGGTACTTCCGTAACCTCAGGAATAACACCTACGAAGCATCACTTGAGGTGTTCTATAAAGATATGAATAACCTCGTGGATTATGTTGACGGAGCAGACCTGATCACCAACAACAACCTCGAAACGGAATTACTGCGCGGTCGTGGCCGTTCCTATGGCGCTGAATTCTTTGTGCGTAAAAACACCGGCCGCTTAACGGGATGGGTCAGCTACACCCTTTCGAGGGCTGAGCGACAAATAAAAGGACTCACGGCAGAAGATCCGGGCATCAACAACGGCCAGTACTACGCTGCCAACTTTGACAAGCCCCACAACCTGGCTGTTGTGACGAGCTACAAATTAAATAACCGGTGGTCGCTATCATCCAACTTTGTGTTGGCCACGGGTATACCGGCTACTTTTCCAACCGGCAAATATGAATTTGCCGGCATGATTGTACCTCACTTTGCCGAGCGAAACAACAATCGCCTGCCCGCCTACCACCGCCTTGATGTGTCGGCTACGTTGAAGGGTAAAAAGAAGCGCTGGAAAAACGGTGGCCATGAATGGGTATTTGGGGTTTACAACATCTACAACCGCGCGAATGCCACCAGCATTTACTTCAATGACAATCCGGAAAACCCGGGCAACGTGCGTGCACTTCAAAGCTATCTGCTGGGTGTCTTGCCCAGTGTGACCTACAACTTTAAATTTTAAATCATTTCTCTTTGTACAATCATTCCAACTCAATCGATAAAACCATATGAAATCAATTCAATATATATTCTTCGCTGCGCTGACGTTACTCGCAAGCGGGTGCGAAAGGGAGATCACACTTACGTTACCCAACCCACCGGAACAATTGGTGGTGGAGGGGCGACTGGAACGCCTAAAGGGAGCTCCCAATGGGCCCCAACTGATCATCCTCAGCACACTGGCCAATTACTTTAGCGGCACCGCCACCCCGCGCGTAACCGATGCGCAAGTTTCCATTCGTGATCTTAACGGCACCGAGTACCCGTTCAATCATGACCCGCAAAAGCCAGGCACCTATACGAATACCTCACTGGTGCCGGAATTTAACCAGCACTACACCCTCACCATTGTCTGGCGCGGGAATACCTACCAGGCGCAGGAATCGCTTGTGCGCGTGACGGCTATCGACAGCCTGTATCAGCAGTTCGAAGAAGAAAACACTTTTGAGGAGGGTGGCATTAAGGTAGCCATCGACTTCTCCGATCCTGCAAACGAAACAAATTACTACTTTTGGGAGTTGTTGGAGGAGGGCAAAAACGTGATCAAAGCAGATCCGGGCAACAGCCAAAACATCATCTCCTCAGATCTATTTTTTAATGGTATGCAAGTGATCGGGTACTTTCCAAATGAAGAAAAAGTTTTTGAGCCTGGAGCAGAGGTCACGGTGCGGCAGATCGGAGTTTCGAAGAGCCATTACGATTTTCTGTTCCAGCTTTTTGAACAAACCGGGCAAACCGGGCAGTTGATCGATGTGCCTCCGGCAGCCATCCGCGGTAATGTGGTTAATCTGACAGACCCGCGAAAACCGGCACTTGGTTACTTTGGGGTGAATGAGGTTGCACAGAAAACAAAAGTGATTCAGCCGGAGTAGCCATGCTAAAAGACAGGCGTTTTTGGATATACCATCTGTTTACCGCGGCAACGATCGCTACCCTGCTCGGTATTGAAGATCGACTAGAGGGAGACTCAACCCGCACGGTTCTTCTGGAATTCCTTGCTGATACCCCTCTGTTTTTCTTGGTAGTGAGTGGACTAAGTTATCTGGCTTACCGGGTAGTAAAATGGCTAAACCGGATCATGCCGTGGGACCGAAAACCCTTTGACCGGTTTATTGCCGAAAGTGGTCTGGTGGTGGTGATCGTACTGGCCTCAACTACGGTAACAGTAGCAGGCGCCAGGCAGGTTAATGCCGATCTTTTTAGTGATAACGACTTCGCATTCGAATTTTATGCTTTGATCATGTTCTTTATCAGCATTTATATGGTATTTGTGTTCCATGAATTTATGTCGCTGAGCCGTGACAACCATGTACTGAAGCTACGGTCTGAAACATTGCTCAAGCAAAATTATCTGGCGAAGTACGAAACGCTGAAAAACCAGGTAAACCCACACTTTCTGTTCAACTCGCTGAATGTGCTTTCCAGTCTGGTCTATATCGATGCAAAAAAAGCCGATCAGTTCATCAAGAAGTTCTCGGACGTATTTCGGTACGTGCTGGAACTCAATCAGGAAAAGCTGGTGCCCCTCAAACAGGAATTACACGTACTCGATGCGTACCTGTTTCTGCAGAAGATCCGGTATGGCAGTCAGTTGAATGTTCATCAAAACATCAGCGCGGAATTGCTTGACCTTTGCGTTCCCCCGCTCACCCTGCAGCTAGCTGTAGAAAACGCATTAAAGCATAATGCCATTTCGAAAGATCAGGTGCTTGATATCTGGATTGAGGCTAAGGAAAATGAATTGGTGATCGTCAATACCTACCATTTCAAAAATAGCGCTCATCAGTCAACCGGGATTGGCCAAAAAAATGTTCTCGAAAAATACCGGTTGTTGGGCGAGCGGCTGCCTCAGTTCTACCTGGAGGATGGTCACTACATTGTGCGGCTTCCGCTGCTAATGGCAGAACAATGGAGCGAGTTCTGATTGTAGAAGACGAGCCGCTGGCAGCACAGAAGCTACAAATGCTGCTGCAGCTGATCGATGTACGCCTGCAGGTAGTGGGTGTGGTGGGCTCGGTAGCCGAAGCGGTGCAATGGCTGGCCACTGATTCACCCGATCTATTATTTTTGGATATCAACCTCTCCGATGCGCTGAGCTTTAGAATTTTCGAACAGGTACAGGTGACGGCACCGGTGATCTTCATCACTGCCTACGATCAATATGCGATTAAAGCCTTTAAGCACAACGGCATCGACTATATTTTAAAACCCTTTGACGAGGAGGAACTGCGAAACAGTGTCAACCGGTTTTTTGGATCAAAATCCAACACCACAGCCCTGCAGCGAAGCCTGGAGCAGCTCCTTCATTCTTTCAGGCCGTTATCCTATAAGAAGCGTCTTTTTGTCACGTTTGGCGATAAAAGCAAAACCATCCCGGTGGAAGAAGTCGCATTTTTCTACGCATTCGAAAAAGGTGTATTCCTGACGACATTCGCCAATCAAACGTACCTCACAGATGAAACGATGGAAGGACTTGAAACTACTCTCGATGGCAGCAAATTCTTTCGGCTCAACCGGAAGTTTATTGTAAACATTCATGCCATTGCGGAGATCGAAAAATATTCGAACCGGCAACTGCGCCTTCAATGCAAGCCTGCACCCAAGTTCGATATTGTTGTACCGGCCGAAAAAATGACCTCGTTTAAAGATTGGTTGGGGCGCTAGTCAATGGTTAATGAGTTTCATAAATCTCAGCCCAATGCTAACTGCTCCGCAAACGTCTGCAAAAAATGCTTAATAACTGATAAATTTGAAAGTTGTTCGAAAGAGTAACGATCTGAATCCGCACATGCGGTAAGTTAACGACTATGCTAGCCCCACCACTAACTTGCACTCTACGAAGAAACACCACCAGCATTTGATGCCGCGCGGCCCGGACCGAGCGGCATGTGAGCCATGCCAAAGGTAGGGCGAGTAGCAAGATCCGGATTAAGCCGCCCTCGCGATAGCTACTGGGATACGCTGAAGGTGCCGCCTTCAACCACGTTTTTGTGGATAAGTCGAAAAGTTAACTTACCGAAAAGCAAACTGCCGTCCCGGCCTCCCGTACCGGGACCGTTTCGGATTACCACGAAGGGGATGTCCGCCCGGATGAATCCTGTCGGACAGACCCGAACAATCCGAACTTTCGGAACTGGTGCGACCGGTAGGGACGTTTAGAGATAACCCCGCAATCGAGTAGGAAGGTAGCGATTATTTCGCTACCTGTCCTCTCACACCACCCTGCGTACCGGTCTGGTACAGGGCGGTTTGTTAGAATAA
>JAJTGY010000074.1 GCA_021298015.1 Flammeovirgaceae bacterium | reverse complement strand
ATCAGCAGGAATAAACAGGCCAGGAGATTCTTCATACGAGTATAGGTTTGGGTTTGGTGGATGGAAAGATAGGGATTGAAATGGCCGTTTCAAGCGAAATTTCCATGATTCTAAAAAATCCAGGGAAATTTTGGTTTATATTATAAACTACTTTATGTTTGTGTCGTTAATACGGATATGAATACCGAAAACGACAAGCTGAGCCCACAGCAGAGCCTGGAGTTGATCCAATCCATGATCAATCAGGCCAAGGGCAACGTGCGCGACAACTCCTTTTACTACCTTCTTTGGGGCTGGGTGTTGGTGGCTACTCATTTAGGTAGCTATGCGCTCCATATCATTGAATTTGATTACCCGCACATCGTGTGGTTATCGGTCATTCCGGCTTGGATCGTATCGTTTGTGTACGGCCGCCAGCAAGCCCAAAAGAAACATGGCACCACCACGCATCTGGAGCGTGTCAATATTTCGCTGTGGATTTGTTTCGGTGTGTTGGCCATGGCTATCCCCTTCTTTGGTGGATTTATCAACTATCAGAACAACCCCGTCATACTCATCACCGGCAGCATGGCCACCTTTGTTTCGGGCATTATTTTGAGATTCTGGCCTTTGCGCGCGGGTGGGGTGTTGATTTTTGTTATTGGCCTTGCCAGTTTCTTTTTCCAGAGCCAATACCAGTCGTTGTTGGCAGCCACGGCTATCGTGGCAGGTTATCTGGTGCCAGGCTATATACTTAAAAATCAGAGGTAGGCTATGCTCAAAGACCTCGATCCGTTGCTTCATTCACAACTGCGCCTTGGCGTAATGTCGCTCCTGCTGGGGGTTGATTCTGCGGAGTTTACCTGGTTGAAAGAAAAGACAAATTCAACAGCTGGGAACCTGAGCGTACAACTTGATAAGCTTTCGGAAGCCGGTTACATCGAAGTCGAAAAATCATTCAACGGAAAAAAGCCTTTGACCACGTGTAAGATTACTAAGAAAGGAATCAAGGCATTTGAAGACTATGTGAACAACCTGAAAGGCTATATCAACAATTAAAACGAATATGCTTATGAAAAAAAAATTCTTAATCCAATTGGTCGTCTTGAGCGGCTTGCTCACAACCGTACGGGGTAATTGCCAGCGTCCGGATTTTTCCGAGACGTGTAAAAAAGAAATGCAAAAACTTGCGTGCCTTGTTGGTGATTGGAAGGGTGAAGCCAGAGTGACGACACCGGCAGGTACCGTTACCGTACAGCAAACGGAACATATCGAATGGAAAATGAACAACATGCTGCTTTCCATCGAAGGCATCGGCCGCGAAGCCGGAAAAGACACCGACTCGTTTCACGCCTTGGCGCTCGTGAACTATGATGCCACGCAGCAGCAATTCAAATTCAAGTCGTATGTGAAAGAAGGCTTCAGCACCGATGCATACTTCAAAATTTTAGAACCTTTCAAATTTGAATGGGGATTTGACATTGCCACCGGAGGCAAAACCCGCTACATCATCACCATCGACCCCACCAAAAAAACGTGGCACGAATCAGGCGATTACTCCCGCGATGGTATCACTTGGATGAAATTTATTGACATGACGCTGACTAAACTCTAAAAAAATTTATCCACGTAGTTTACATTATAAACCAGTTTACAATAACTCAAAATCCAAAACCAATATGAAAACGCTCGTAATCTTCTTCTCGCTTGTGCTGGCCATCACTGTTCGCGCCCAAGAGCCAAACGAAATCATGTATCAGGCCTACTTACAGCTATCAAAATCACTGTGGGTGAAAGCCTTGGACATTCAGAAGGCCGAAGCCGCAAAATCGCCCACCGATTTTAAAGCACAACTCAAGCTGGCTTACGCCTATTCTTCGTTACTCAACGGCAGCATGGCTTTGAATGATGAGGACTTTTTTGACGAGTACCTAAGCGATGCGAAAAAGCATGTAAAAAAACTCGTTGAAAAAAATCCCCAATCGGGTGAGGCGGCCGCCATTCTGAGCAGCATGTATGGCAACGAGATGGGGTACAGCCCGATGAAAGGTATGACGCTGGGAAGCAAGAGCAACAGTTTGGCCGAAAAAGGTATTACGCTCGAACCCCATTCTCCTCTGGTTTGGCGTGTCTATGCCAACAGCAAATACTATACACCCAAAGCATTCGGTGGCGATATCAACGAGGCGATTCAAGCTTATGAAAAATGTCTCGCAGCTTTCGAAGCTAAGCCAGAGCAAGTCAAGAACAATTGGATGTACATTGATACGATGGCCTTCCTCGGCCAGGTATACAAAGAAACCGGGCGTACGGCAGATGCCATTCGCATGTACGAAAAAGGGTTAACGGTGGAACCCAACTTTTTGTGGGTGAAGAAAACGTTGCTGCCGGCAGCTCAGAGGAACATGGCCAGCAAATAGTTTTTCGGTGTCACTGAGATTAACTTCTGGACAAACTCGCCCCCTTCTCCTTGAATGAGGAGCGGGTGGCGAGATTGCCATCGGAGTTGTTCGTTGAAAACATGTTCGAGACGTTCCAAAGCTTAGCAGGGACTTCCGCTTCAAATCAAAACTACCACACGGGCCAATTTCGTGGCAGGCTCACCACGTCAATTCCTTACGCGCACGAAATACAAAAGAGGTTCAGTATGAAAGCAGCAATTGTATTCATCGTCATCTTTTTCATGACTTTGATGGGCGTGGCGCAGCCGTGCACTTACGTGCGCGGCACAATTACCGATGCCGAAACGCGCGAGCGGCTACCCGGTGCCAATATCCGTTTGCAGGCCGACTGGCGCACCGGAACCAGCACTGACTCCCTTGGCCACTTTACCATCAAAGCACAGGCTGGCGACACGCTGGTGGCCAGTTTTATAGGCTATAAAGAGAGCGCATTTATCATTCGCGAGTGCGAAATCGTCATCTTACTAGAACCCTACGCCCAACTGACTGGCGAAGTTGTCGTACAAGCCGAGCGCTTATTTGCCGAGGAGTTCCGCACCATGAAAGCCGATAAGCTTGATATCTACGCGAATCCCACCGCAAAGGCGGACCCACTGCTGGCAGTCAACACCATGCCGGCAGCCACAACACTGGATGAGTCGGCTAATATCAGTCTGCGCGGAAGCACGGCACAGGAAACGGGCATCTTTCTTAACAACGTACCTATTTATGACGGCATTCGTTACGGACAACTCAACGGCATCGGTACATTTAGCATATTCAACACAGCTATCATTAACAATGTACAGGTGTTTCCCGGTAATCCACCGTTGGAGTATGGCAACACCTCGTCCGGATTAATCGCGCTTCAAACGGATGCCATAATCCCAAAGAAAACCGAGACACAACTTTCCCTTAACATGGCAAGTGTGGGGTTCAGCACACAAATACCCGTGAAGCAGAAAAGCTCCGTTAGTGTGTTTGGCAATCACCAGTTCTCCGGGCTATTGCGTGGGTTCAACCCGCGTTCGCTGGAGCGGATCAAGAACTTTGGCTCACAGGATTTAGGCTTACACTACTTTTATCGCTTCTCCCCCACCACTTCACTTAAGTTTTTCAATTACTCCCTACGTGAGCAGTTTACCTTTGACTTCCGACAGCCTTCTTTCCATGGTGACTTCAATGCACAGGGTAAGCGCAACTTCAGTACGCTTTCGCTGCAAAAGCGGGTGGGCAAAGGGGAATTCAGCATCAACCAGGGTGCTAGTTTTTCAGAATCCCGGTTTAGTTACAGTGTGTCGGACATTAAACTCCGCAACACAAACTTCTTCACATCCTTCAACTATTTGTACACCGGCAAACGGTTTGACTTTAAATCGGGCATCTCACATGACAACCGACTGGAAAAATTCAATGGAACTCTTCCAGAGATTGATTTCGCCATTGCACCTATCCATCCTTTCGTTAACGTCAGCAGCACCATCCGTATTGCCATCACCGAAGTATTTGGATACGGTAAATACCGGTTTAGTGAAAAGATCATGATTGGCGCGGGTGTGCGACAGAACATACCAACCCGAGCGCAACCTTTGTATAACAGCTTGCAGGCCAACGTCAAAGGGCAAATGACGGAGAAATTCTCCGTGCTTTTGGGTGTTGGCAAATACCACCGCACTGATTTTTCGAGAGGAGCAGGAAACGCAACTCTCTTTTTCGAAACGGATCAACTCTCCCTGGATGCCACTTATAAAACGTTACGATGGGAAGTCATCGGTTCTGTCTTTGGGAAATATAGCCGCCAAGACCATCGGCTTATCGAAACCGTGGGAGCCGAAGCATTTATCAAATATCAATCGCGCAAATGGCTTGCCCAGGTTTCGGTTAGCTCGCTTCAATCGACCATCCGACAAAATGAAATCAGCTTTGCTTCGCCTTTTGATCTTTCCTACTTCGGGCGAGCTAATCTGCAATACAAGTTTGGTGGTAACTGGGTAGTTTCTGCGTTCTCGCTCTTCCGCCAAGGTTCCTTCTTTCGCCCGGTGGCGGGGGCCCAATTCAACCGGCAGTGGATGGTATACGAACCCCGGTTCGTGCCCGTCACCGGGCAGCAACGATTGCCTGCCTACTTTAACATGAGCATGAACGTGAGCAAACTTATTTCGCTGTCGGATACGTTGATGATGGTATTTTTCGCCAGTGCCGATAATTTGACTAATAACCCAAACGTACGCGACTACAACTATAATTTTGATTACACCACGCGCACCGAAGAGCGGTTTGCCCAGCGAACGGTATTCCTCGGGTGCGTACTCAATTTTTAGGAGCGGATCGCCTTTTTTATTTCAACCCATGCACAAATAATCCCTGAGGGCTTTTTTGTAGCTTCGCGCGGTAATTTAGAGCATGACGTTGTACGAAAAGTATCCCCTGACGATTACCAACTCCCTCTCGGGAAAAAAGGAACGGTTTGAACCACTAACCCCCGGCTTTGTGGGCATGTACGTGTGCGGACCCACCGTGTATAACTTCGTGCACCTGGGTAACGCACGCACCTTCCTGACATTCGACACGGTATCGCGTTACCTTCGTTTTTTGGGTTACCGTGTTCGGTACGTCCGAAACATCACCGATGTGGGTCATCTGGAAAGTGATGCAGACGAAGGCGAGGACAAAATCGCAAAGAAAGCCCGACTCGAACAACTCGAGCCGATGGAAATCGTGAAGCGCTACACGGAGGACTTCCACAACGTGATGCGCGTGTTTAACATTTTACCGCCCAGCATCGAGCCCACGGCAACCGGTCATATCGTGGAGCAGATTCGGATCACCCAGGAGTTGATCAATAAGGGACTCGCGTATGATGTAAATGGTTCGGTCTATTTCGATGTTAAAAAGTACAATGCCACGCACAACAATTCGTATGGCATTCTTTCCGGTCGCAATATTGAAGAGTTGATGGAGAGCGGCCGTGACCTCGATAGCCAGGAAGAAAAGCGCGACAGACGCGATTTTGCACTTTGGAAAAAGGCAGCACCTCAGCACATCATGCGCTGGCCATCGCCCTGGGGCGAAGGCTTTCCGGGGTGGCACATCGAGTGCACGGTGATGAGCACAAAATACCTGGGTGAAACGTTCGACATCCATGGTGGCGGCATGGACCTGAAGTTTCCGCATCACGAATGCGAAATCGCCCAGGCCACCGGTGCCAACGGCAAACCCCCGGTTCGCTACTGGATTCATTCCAACATGCTGACGGTGAATGGGCAGAAGATGAGCAAGTCGCTGGGCAATTCTTTTCTTCCCTCCGAGCTGTTTACCGGCAGTCATAAACTGCTGGACAAGGGTTACAGCCCCATGACCGTTCGCTTTTTTATGCTGCAGTCGCACTACAGCAGCACGTTGGATTTTTCGAATGAAGCGCTTCAGGCAGCCGAGAAGGGGTACAAAAAACTCAATGCCTCGCTGCGCACGATCAAAGCCCTGAGCTCTGCGGGAGGAGAAACGGGCGACACCGAAATTGACAAGGCGTTAATCTCACTCGTAGACGAATGTTATTCCAACATGAGCGATGACTTCAATACCGCGAAGACCTTGGCCGTTTTGTTCGAAATGTCGTCCCGAATCAATGATATGAAGTCCGGAAACCTTCCGCTCAAGTCGGTGAGTGCCGGGGTGTTTGAAACATTCAAATCGGCCTACATTGACTTCATGGAAAAAGTGCTGGGTCTGGAGGAGGAATCGGTTCAGGATAACAACTTGCTGGATGGAACCATTCAGGTGTTGATTTCGCTTCGCAAAAAAGCGCGGGCCGACAAGAATTTTGCGTTGTCCGACAAAATAAGGGACGACCTCAAGGCCATTGGCGTTCAGTTGAAAGATGGAAAAGACGGAGAAATTACGTACTCGGTTGAGTGATACAGGATACAGGATACAGGATACAGGATACAGGATACAGGATACAGGATACAGGATACAGGATACAGGATACAGGAGCTAGTTTGCATGATTCTGGAAATAAGCAACCGCTATCGAGTATCCAGTATCCTGAATCATAAAACTATTGCCGTAGCATGCTGAAAAGAATTTTCATACTCCCCATCCGTCTGTACCAGGTCACATTATCGCCTCTCCTGGGTGCGCACTGCCGGCATACGCCTTCATGTTCCCAGTATACGATTGAGGCCATTCAGGAATGGGGCGTATGGAAAGGAATTGTTTTGGGTGCGAAGCGGATTTCACGCTGCCACCCGTGGGGTACCAGCGGCTATGATCCGGTGCCGAAAAAATCAAGCGGCCACACTGTCGAGTGATCGCGAGTAGGAAAGATCAATCGAATATGGGCGATTCAGTTTGATATACCCCGTCCTGGGGTCAAGCGGATAGGCCGAAATCACCCACTGGCCATCGCGCTGCCAGAGGTTACTGCTGATCTTAAGTTTACCGCAGTCAACGGTTTGCCAGTCATCACCCGAAAACACATGCACCCCCGAGCCAATCAGGCGCGTGCCATTGAAAAAATTCACAATACCGCGGTCCAAATCCAAAACAACACGAAGTTTCATACCCAGTTAAAAAAGTAGATGTCATTAGAACGTTAAAAACAAACGCAAGTTCGGCAATTGAGTACGACTTATCGGCTGTTTAAGTCGAACAAACTTCTGCTGTTTAGGCCATTGACAAAATAATTGGCGCCACGCCACCGTTTGTGCTTTCTTTTTTTCACTGCATAACCTACTTTTAAAAAAATCTTATCTGTTTTTCATGGCTGATTTTCAAATCAAGAAGTCATCAAAAGTCTATGACGTAATTGTCGTGGGTTCAGGAGCGGGTGGCGGTATGACCGCCTACATGATGGCGCAGGCCGGTGTCAAGACGTTGTTGCTCGAAGCGGGACCGATGTACGATCCGGCCAAGAATGTTACCCAAATGAAATGGCCGTGGGAATCCCCCAGAAGGGGCGCCAGCACCACATTCCGCCCCTTCGGAGATTTCGATGCCGCCTACGGTGGCTGGGAAATCGAGGGCGAACCCTACACCCAAAAAGACGGCACGCGCTTCGACTGGTTTCGTTCGCGGATGTTGGGCGGACGAACCAACCACTGGGGCCGAATTTCGTTGCGCTTCGGACCCAAAGATTTCAAACGCAAGAGTATTGATGGTTTAGGTGATGACTGGCCGATCAGCTACGAAGATGTGGCCCCGTACTATGACAAAGTCGATCAGCTGATTGGAGTTTTCGGATCAAGAGAAAATCTACCCAATGATCCCGACAGTATCTTTCTTCCACCCCCCAAGCCGCGTTTACATGAGTTGATGATTAAAGATGCCGCCACGTCAATCGGAATTCCGGTAATTCCCTCGCGCCTGTCTATCCTCACCAAGCCTATTAACAAAGATCGTGGCGCTTGCTTCTACTGTTCGCAATGTAACCGGGGCTGCACGGTGTATGGCGACTTTTCATCGTCATCCGTATTGGTGAAACCCGCTCTGAATTCAGGCCACGTAGACGTTATTGCTAACGCCATGGTGCGCGAAGTGGTCACGGACGAAACCGGCAAGCCGGTGGGCATCTCCTATGTGGACAAGACGGACCTGCAAGAGTATCAGGTCAACGGACGCGTAATTGTATTGGCGGCCAGTGCATGTGAGTCCGCGCGGCTCCTGTTAAATTCAAGATCAGTCAGTCACCCCAACGGGCTGGCTAATTCCAGCAACGTAGTGGGCAAATACCTGCACGACTCTACTGGAGCATCCATGGGTGGAATCTTACCCAAACTAATCGGCCGCAAGCGTTACAACGAGGATGGCGTAGGCGGCATGCACGTGTACACCCCCTGGTGGCTGGACAACAAAAAGCTTGATTTCCCCCGTGGGTACCATATTGAGTACTGGGGTGGCATGGGCATGCCCGGCTATGGGTTTGGTTTCGGAATGCAAAATCTAAACGGCAAGTATCCCGGGCGCGATGGGCAGATGAAACCAGCCGGTGGATATGGTGCCTCGCTCAAAGATGACTATCGGTATTTCTACGGTGCTACGTTTGGAATGGCTGGGCGCGGAGAAGCAGTAGCACGGGAAGACAATTACTGCGAGATTGATCCGAACACGGTTGACAAGTATGGTATACCTGTACTTCGCTTCCACTACAAGTGGAGCGAGTTTGAGGTGAAGCAGGCTCGTCATATGAAAGCCACTTTCGAAGAAATCATTCAAAAAATGGGTGGCGTTGTTACCTGGGGTAAGTCCGGGCCGGAAGACAACTACGGATTAGAAACACCTGGCCGAATCATTCATGAAGTCGGTACCACCCGCATGGGCAACGATCCGAAAAAATCCGTACTCAACCCCTACAACCAGGCGCACGACTGCCGGAATTTGTTCGTGGTCGATGGCGGTCCATTCGTTTCGCAGGCAGACAAAAATCCTACCTGGACCATATTGGCGCTAGCTATGCGCGCCAGTGAGTACATCATAGAAGAAATGAAGAAGCAGAATATTTAGAAGTAAGAAGTAAGAAGTAAGCATAAAAAAGCATGGATCGAAGAAAATACCTGAAAACACTGGCTGTTGGAACCATTTCCACAGGTGTGTTGCTCGAATCTTGTAAAACAGAAACCGCTCCGCCCCCGCCACCCCCACCGGATCCGGTCAAAGCGCAGGGCGGACACGATCGCCAGCCCAACGAAGTGGAACACTTCAAAAAGATAACCGGAGAAAAATTCTTCGATGATCATGAAATGGCTACGCTTACCGTTTTGGTGGATATCATTATTCCGCGGGACGAAAAATCCGGCAGCGCCACCGATGCGGGTGTGCCGGCTTTCCTGGAGTTTATTGTAAAAGATATGCCACGCCACCAACTGCCGATGCGTGGCGGATTGAAGTGGCTTGATTTACAATGCATGAAAAAGTTCAGCAATCCCTTTGTAAGCTGCACGGAAGCACAACAGATTGAGATGGTGGATGCCATCGCCTTTCCGGAACGCGCCAAGCCCGAGGTACGGCAAGGGTTGGCGTTCTTTAATCTACTACGCGACCTCACCGCCACCGGGTTCTACACCAGCGAAATCGGTATCAAAGACTTGGGGTACGAGGGTAATCGAGCCAACCAGTGGGATGGCGTGCCCCAAGATGTGCTCGACCAATATGGCTTGAGATATGACGAACGCACGCTGGCTGAAAGCGTGAAGTTTGATAGCGAGTAATACCTAGCCCGTTGCCCGAAGACCGCTGGCAATGGCATTTACCGTTTGTAGCAACTGCGGCAATAGCGCCTGCGCCTCTTCCAGTTTATTTTCCTGCTTTTTTTCGCGCCATACAGCTAACTGCCGGATCTGCATGTCATGCAGGACACGAAGCTTTTCGTTCCTCATTTCAATCAATGCCTGCATCCCCGGCCTGCGCTGTTCGGGAGTTGCGCCTAAAACCGCTTCCACCGCTTCGCGCGTACGCTTGTATTCCAGAGCTATCATGTCCAAGAATGTGTGGCGCAAGCCTTCATCGTTTACCAGGCTTGCGTACTTTTGCATGACGTCCGGAGCGGCTAACATTAAAGCCGATGAAACATTCGTTATGATGTAGTGTAAGCCCGGTCGATCAGGCATAGTTGATCGTAGGTGGTCAAAATCTGCAGGTCGTGCCTGCCGTAAGTTGCCCAGTGCTGAGCCTACACCATACCAGGCCGGCAAAAAAAACCTCGACTGGCTCCAACTAAATACCCAAGGAATAGCCCGCAGATCAGCCAGCGTGCGCTGGCCTGTTCTTCGAGCAGGGCGCGAACCTATCCCACTTTGCTCAATAACGTCTAACGGGGTGGCCTCGGCAAAGAATTGAATAAACCCAGGGGTGGTCAATAGATTCTCGTAGGCTTCCCGGCTCTTTTCAGATAACCATTCCATCGCCTCATCAAACAAGCGATCGACCTGTTCGGGTCGGGTGGTCTGGCCCGCTACACAAGCGAGTTGAGCCTCGAGGTTGTATACCGCAGTAGGGACACGCGCATACTTCTGTGCAATAACTTCTCCCTGTTCCGTCTGGCGGAATCCTGCCTTTAACGCTGCTGGTGGACAAGCCGCAATGAACCGGTGTGTGGGCCCAGCACCCCGGCTAATAGAGCCGCCTCGCCCATGAAAAAATAAAATGGATACGTCATGCTTATACCCCACGGCCACCAGCTTGCGCTGGGCTTGTTGCAGCGACCAAAGGCTACTGAATATACCACCATCTTTGTTGCTGTCGCTGTAACCGATCATCACTTGTTGTGTGCGAGAGGTTGCGTGCTGACGCATTTGAGCGGCTTGCAGCGCACGAGCCGTGACCGGGTTGGATAGAAACGCATCCAGGATTTCTTCACTACGATGCAAGTCGCCAATCGTTTCGAAAAGCGGTACTACCGAGATCGGGCAAAACCATCCATTTTGTGTAACCTCAATCAGCCCGGCCTCACGGGCCAGCAGATAAACAACGAGCAAATCTGACGTTTGACGTGTCATGCTGACAATCAACGAGCCGAGACCTTCGCTGCCGTAGGTCAATCGGTACTGCTGCAACGCCCGTAAGGTGTACACGGCCTGTTTTGCTTCATCACCAAGCCGCGAAACATCGGCCGTGAAAGGCCGGGGCGAGCGAAGTTCTTCCTCCAGAAAACGCATTCGGTCAATTTCACCCCAGGTAGAGAACGTATCGGCATTGCGAATATGAGCCGCTTGCATCAATTGGCTGAGCGCGAGATCGTGGAAACGACTGTTCTGCCGCACATCCAGGTGCGCCAAATGAAATCCAAAAGTTTGCGCCATTCGGATCACCGGCAGTAGCTCGCTGTGCGCCAACGTGCTGACGCGCGCGGCACAAAGTTCATCCATCAGGTACGAGAGGTCGGCCACAAGTTCGTCAGCCTTACTATAGTAGTTCGGCCCCGACACCAGGTCTCCATTTTCGCGAATGGGCAGCTGTTCTACCAATAGGTTCACCCACTGGCGCCAGGGCTCCAGCTCGTTTCGGTGAATGGAACGCTGGCCAGCTTCACCTATCTTTTCCGCTCGCGCCCGGATGGCCTGAACAAAACCGATTGAAGGAGGCACCATGGTTTCAGAAAAACTCAACCGTTTGGCCAGTTGCACCAGCCGTCTGCGGGTTAGGCTAAGTGCCGTCACCCTTAGCCTTAAAAGAGTTTCCGTAGTCACTGAATCTGTTACAAACGGATGTCCATCGCGATCACCTCCCACCCAGTTGCCAAACGTTATGCGTGGCCATTGCCGCCAGGAACCGGACAAGTCTGTTTGCCAGCCAGATGATTTCCACGCATCCAACAACCGTTGGTCAACCAACTCAAGTGCTTGCTGCAAGGTGCCCGCCAAATAATGAATGACATTGCGCAACTCATCTGCAACCAACGGTTTGGACAGAAAGACCTCCCCGGTGAGCCACAACCGGTGAAGCACCGCCTGGATGAGGCGTTCGGCCTGTTGTCTCTCAGACTCCGTACCTGACCGTTGAAACAATGTTAGCGCCTCAAAAAGTGAGTTCAACTGCTCAAGCACGGTGTTTCTCTTTGACTCCGTGGGATGCGCAGTAAACACAGGCTCAATTGAGGTTTCTCGCAGCCGCTGCAGGGCTTGTTCGTCCGTTACACCGGCATCTTTCCATGCTCTCAAAGTTTGGCCCCATAAGCCGGACACGCGGCCATTTCCTTCCGTCTCTTCGAGTTTTTGCCGATGCTGAATTACCACCATCTCCTCTGCCACATTCAGGAGCTGAAAAAAAAGTGAATACACTTTTGGCAACTGGGGGTGCTCACTACCTACCCCAAGACGGAAAAAACCGGCAAGGTCCTCACTGCCATTTTCTGACAAAACTATGGCGAATTGCTTTTCAAGATAGGCTAAGCTGGCCCGAATGGCCGGAACATCCAGGGATGCATCGGTAAGAATTGGATTCATAGACGTAATGAGACTTTCAAATGCATTATAAATCATTTTAATTGAACGCCCAATTCAATCCAAGGTCAGGGTGAGCGGCACAACGCAGGTTGAGTTTTGTAGGGAGAAACAGATCGCCTACCACACATTCCACTATTGGCTTGGCAAATATAGCCGCAAAAATGCTGGGCCGCAGTCGGGTTTGTTTGCCCGCATCCATGTTCCTGCACAGCCTGCAAAGGCAGGATGCATGGAACTGATTTTTCCGGACGGCCGCAGGCTGGTCTTTAATCAGCCCGTAGAAGTTGGTTTTCTTCGCAGCCTACTCGCCTAAAGATGCTTGCACT
>JAJTGY010000101.1 GCA_021298015.1 Flammeovirgaceae bacterium | reverse complement strand
GTCTATGGCCCCGTTAGGAAGTACGCAGGCACTATAATCACTATCCAGACAGCTTGGCTGGCAATTGCGCGTCAGGCAGGTGCTTGAATTGAGTGCGGCCTTATTCATGTTATCGCGGCAGTAACGCTGCATGCTTATGGGCTGAGTACCTTGCGGGACTAAATCCGTTAATGCACGTATGCGCTGATCCGGCTTGTTTTGCCAATTACTGTTTACATCAGGCGCATCGCGGCAGATGTCCCTTCGATAATTTTCTGGTGCGCTAGATTTGTAGATCGTTTTTTCTGGCCCCATGCCCCACGAAATACTGAGGCCAGTAGAGGTTGGGAATTTACCCTGATCCCAGCTTTGAACAAAAACGCGTGTCGGATAAACAACCGGACCACCACTGCCATAGTTTCCGCGACGGAACTTGCCAATGTTATAGTCAAAATAAACCACGGCATCATCAGGTAGCATCACATCACCTGCTGTGGCATAGCCACCGATATCCGTGACGTAGAAGATCTGCGGCAGGCCGTATGGTACCCCAACGCTGCTATTTACCGCATAACGACGTGGCTGGTACACAATGATGTCGCCCGGAAGCGCATTATCAAGACCGGTGATGGTCGAAGGCGCGGATCCTCCAAAGTTAGGGAAGGTATCCAATGGTTTTGTTGCTGATACATAGCCGCGCCAGCCCAGTGACCATGGCCATTGCTCGCCAACGCGGCTGGTATAGCCAGCCCCAGCTTTGGCAAGAGCAAAGTTTTCTGCCGCGCCCATTTTGAACATTTTTTCATACCGGCCAATACAGGCCATATTGTTTCGTCTTGTCGTCCACATCTGGTGGCCCTTGAGCTCAGACCAGCCACCAACACGCCCCATCTGAGCCGCTTGCGGCGTCTGGGCGCGTGTCTTGACATCGCTCGGCGCATCCATTTTGTCATAAAGCAGCTTGGTCTGCCTGCCTGCTTCCGTGTCGCGATCTTCACGGCCAACACCGAGGATGACATCAAAGGTGCCAAGCGTATTAATCGGGCTACCGCCATAATAGGGGTTGCCAGCTGATGTTCCGGTATCCCACCAGCGCATGTAGGGCAGGTTCGAACCGATCTTTTTACCATGGAAACATTCGCGTGGCGGCGAGTTGCTATTGCAAGGGTTAGGACCGGGTACTGGGTTTGGATTTGGCAGCTCCTGATTGACATGCTGCGGGAAGAAGGTTTCAAAACGGTATTGCGGCGGTTCTGTACCGCTGCAAGTCAGTTCATTCAGTTTTACAGTAATTCGCTTCGCAAGGGTTTCGCCAACTCCGATGACGTTTACATTGCGGCTCTTCATGCCAAGCAGCGGCTCATTATATTCAGCGCCTTGATTGAGGGTGATATGCGTGCGCGGATCACTAACCGTTTGGTTAAAACTGTTGATTCTTCGGCCATTCATATAGGTTGGGCTTTGAAGTACTGTATTGCTCCTGCGTTTTTGCATTAAGCCTTCACAGGTGCGTATTTTGAGCAGGTTCGCGGGTACCACATCCTTAGTAATAATACGGCAGCATTGCTGGATACTCATGCGGACAGGACATTGCCCCGGGCCATCGGTTTCCCAGTAGCGGGTTTTACATGGTGGATTAAACACGCCAACATTCTCGCCAAAACGATTATAGCTAGCAGGCGGGGGATAACCTTGCGCCATCCATGCGTTATAATTCCAGTTGATGCGCTGCATCATACAATTATTAAAAGCGCGCTCGCGGAACGCCAGAATATCCACCGGCACAATACCGCATTGAACGGTTGGAACTGCCGCCCGGTAGCGATTCATGTCTGCATGTGGAGGTGCGATTTGTATTTGACAATTGCTCTGATTAACGCGGTCTGCGTTATAATCCGTGTAGGAAAGCATGCAGTCATTACAGTTCGGTTGAACGGCTCTGCGCATTACGCGAGAGGTTCTCGTTGAATAATCGCGATCGGTCATTCCTGACATGTCATTTCGCGGCGAGAAGGGATGTGACGGTTCAATGATTTTTTCAATGTTCGGGCAATAGTAGGGCGCCTCGTTAAACGAAGGAGGGTTGATATCGGTTGGCATTGGCAGGTATGCGGGATTACAGCCCCCACCTGGAGAATCTGGCGGAGTTTCAGGAAAGCAGCTGTTGAAAACATTCACCGTTGGCGGATCTACTTTCGGCGGTGGGAAGTTGGTGATAGGCGGTAATGAGCCGCCGCGGAGCTCTACGCAAGGTAAGCCGATTCGCTGGCCAGCGAATGGGTTGGGAAATGCGTCTTTAATCAATCTTCCATTATAACGGTTTGTTATTGTGTATCGATCGTCTGGGCTTAGAGTGCCACCCACGCTATTGAAAATTTGTTCCCATGAGTCCTTCAGCTGATCGCTTAGCAGGTACTCCGCCTGATTCCAGTCTGCACGGCCGGGGTGTTGATAGACAGGCGCAAGGCCAGCCTGTTTTTCCATGAATGATGTGTAGGGTTTGTTTTCCCACGCGCCCCACTGAATCTCACGCGCCCCGGGAACATACATCGGGTTATTGCGCCTTGGATTCATTGGATCGTTCAGTTTTCCGCGCCACCTATCCCAGCATTCTTCGCGATTGGTTGGTGGCGGTGCTGCGCCGGGAGCGGCAGGCAGCGGGCAGGGATAGGGGCCGGGTACTGGTATGGGGTCAGGTAATGGCAGGTCTCTAAGCGGATCAATCCGGAATGTACTGGCACCGCGTGCGAATGGCTGGCAGCTGTTCAGGTAGGTACGATCCGGATCAAAATAAGACAGCGGGTCATCACTACTGAACCCAGGGCGTTCGAGCGTATGCCAAGGTGTCAGCGAGCGTCCGAGCGCATAGTAGCTGTAGCAGAAATCCGCGGTATAACGCATGAGATCTGCGCGCGCGGTGATCGTTTCACGATCATGCATGCGTTGCCAACTCCAGTTATAGGGAGGATTGGGATTAGGTGCGTATTTCCAGAATGCCTTAATCTCGCCTACCGGAATTCCAGAAACGTGACCTGGTTTGCCAATCGGAGGGTTCTTTGTATAATCGATGATATCAGGACAGCCCAGTATGCCCTCGATGAAAAAG
>JAJTGY010000028.1 GCA_021298015.1 Flammeovirgaceae bacterium | reverse complement strand
CGAAGGGAATGGTTTACAGGACTCTGGATGAATGTCAATTCCTTTACGACACCATTGAGTTTTACTTTCTAATGACAATTCTGGGATTAAATTCTATGTTTTTTTGACTCGACTCCAAAAAGTGCGGAAGTCAGGAAAAAAAGCTGATGCCGAGTCAAAGATTAAGGCGCTGGAGGAACAGCTACGGGCGTTGGCGTAATGAGATACTGGACGCGGGATCCTGGTCTCTTTATCCAGTATCCAGTATCGAGAATCAAGTATCCAGCATCCGGCCAAGCATCATACCCTTGCCGCCAGAAGCAACTCAATGTTCCGGAACTTCATACCGAATTTGCGCGCCACCGACTCGTTGGTGAGGTTGCCCTTGTACGTGTACACGCCCTTCATAAACCACTTGTGCCCAAAAATCATTTCTTCCACCCCTCCTTCTTCCGCTGCGCGCAAAAGGGTTGGTGTAAAGATGTTACTTAGAGCTGTGGCAGCTGTGTGTGCCACGCGGCTGGCCACATTCGGCACACAGTAGTGAATCACCCCATGCTTGCGGTAAGTCGGGCGGTCGTGGGTGGTCATTTCAGAAGTAGCAATACAACCGCCCTGGTCGATGCTCAGGTCGATGATGAGTGAATCCGGCTTCATGTTGGTCACCATTTCTTCGCTCACCACGTGGCGGACTTTTCCTTTCTCAGCGCGCAGGGCACCGATCACTACGTCCGCTTCTTTTAAACTGACAGCCAGGCTACCCGAGTCAATCGTAGCGGTTGAGAGGGGTGAACCCAGCGCGTGTTTAAGTCTCCGTAATTTGTAGAGGTGGTTATCAAACACCTGAATTTCGGCACCGAGGCTCATCGCGGCCCGAGCCGCATACTCAGCCACCGTTCCCGCGCCAATAATCACCACCCGGGTTGGCGGCACCCCGGTGATGCCCCCAAAAATAATTCCACGGCCGTTGCGCGAGGTGCTCAGGTATTCGGCTGCAATGAGGATAACGGTACTGCCGGCAATCTCACTCATGGCTCGAATGATCGGCATGCCACCCGCCTTGTCTTCAATAAACTCGTAGGCAAGGGCCGTCACGCGCTTTTTGATTAACCCATCGACATAGGGTTGCTCCAGGTGGCCCACCTGCAAAGCCGAGATTAACGTTTGCCCCGGCTTGAAATATTCCAGCTCTTCCTGGGTGGGTGGCTCAATTTTCAAAATGATTTCAGCCTTATAGACATCGGCCGGTGAATACACGATCTTGGCGCCCGCTTCACTGTATTGCTTGTCGGTGAATTTGCTGCCTTCGCCCGCTTTGGTTTCCACCCACACCTCGTGGCCGTTGTTTACCAGCAAAGCCACTGCATCGGGGGTTAGGCTGATGCGGTTTTCCTGGTAGGCAATCTCGCGGGGCAATCCGATCGAAAAGGATTTCTTCCTGGTTTTCACCTTCACCATTTCTTCCTGCGGTGAGAGGCTGCTCTTGGCTAACGCTTCAAAACCGGATTTTTTGGAGTTACTCATGTCGTTCAAAAAAAATCTGTCGCGAGTCGGGCTTGCTGCCAGCGGCAAGGGCAAGCCTGACTTTGAAATATCGTTGGGGAATAAGGGTCGGCACACGCTCCGGCCATTCAATCAGGCACAGACTACCCGAGTCGAAATACTCTTCGGCCCCCATATCGTACGCTTCCTCCTCGTTTTTCAAGCGATAAAAATCGAAATGATATACGCGACTTCCGCTGGCAGTCGTGTACTCGTTCACCAACGAAAACGTAGGGCTATTGACCCGCTGCTTCACACCCAACACCTCACCCAACGATTTAATGAGTGTGGTCTTCCCGGCACCCATTTCACCCTGCACCAGCCATACCGTCCAGCTCTTGCCCTGGTTCCAAAGTTCACGGGCAGCGTCCGTCATTCGGTCTAAACCGATGTACCCATTACCTTGTAGCTTCACCTGCTCCTCAGGCATTTTTCGAAGATAGCAAAACAAACGGAATTATCATCTCTTCAAGACTAACGCCACCGTGCTGAAAGGTGTCCTTATAGAAGTTCACGTAATAGTTGTAGTTATTCGGGTAGGCAAAAAACTGATCCTCAATGGCAAATACATAGCTGGTGGATACATTCTGCTTCGGCAAAAAGAATCGCTCAGGTTTGGTGGCCTGAAATACCTTGTCACCCTCGAACCCAAGATTCTTACCCTGTTTGTATCTTAAATTCGAATTCACACTGCGATCACCAATGATTTTGAATGGCCGCTTCACGCGAATGGTGCCGTGGTCGGTGGTAATGATCAGTCGCACCTTGCGCTCAGCAATCTTCTTCAGAATGTCGAACAAAGGCGAATGGACAAACCAGCTGCGTGTAATGGAGCGATACGCGGCCTCATCGGGGGCGAGTTCGCGAATCATGGCCATATCGGTACGCGCGTGCGACAACATATCCACAAAGTTGTACACGATCACGTTTAGGTCATTGGTAAAAAGATTGCTTACAGAGTCGGCCAAATCGCGACCCTCCTCCAACTGTTTAATCTTGTGGTAGGAGAATTTGAAATTCAGGTTGTTCCTCCGCATTTGCTTTTCGAGAAACTCCGCCTCGAAGTTGTTTTTTGATTCGTCTTCATCCTCCCCCACCCACAATTCGGGATGACTTTTCACCATATCGGATGGCAGCAAGCCGGAGAAAATCGCGTTGCGGGCGTAGGCGGTAGTGGTGGGCAGAATCGAGTAATACGTTTCCTCGGTATCAACGGCAAAGTACTCGCCAAGCTCAGGCTCAATGACCTTCCATTGATCATACCGCAGATTATCGATAACGATGAGGAATACCGGCAGGTCTTTTTTCAGTTCGGGAAAGACCTTGCGTTTCATCAACTGGTGCGACAGCATCGGTTTCTCCACTTTAGGATCGTTGAGCCACGATTCGTAATTGCGCTTGATGAACCGGCAGAAATTCGTATTCGCTTCCACCTTCTGCATGTCCAGCACCTCGGCCATCTGGTTATCGCCCTCGGCCATCTGCAATTCCCAATAGACCAGTTTTTTATAGATATCGGCCCACTCGGCATAACTGAGGTCGCCCAGAAAGGCCATACTGATCTTTTGGAACTCCTGCTGATAGTTCATGCTGGTTTTCTCCTGCACCAGCCGCTTGTTGTCCAAAATTTTCTTAATGCTGAGTAAAATCTGACTGGGATTGATCGGCTTAATCAGGTAGTCGTCAATCTTGGCCCCGATGGCCTCCTCCATGATTTGCTCTTCTTCATTTTTAGTAATCATCACGACCGGCAGATTCGGTCTGTGGTTTTTAATCAGGGCGAGGGCTTCAAGACCGGAAATACCGGGCATATTTTCATCCAAAAAAACCACATCAAAGTTGCGCGCCTCGCACATCTCCACCGCCTCCGATCCATTGTTGACAGGCGTGATGTCATAACCCCGCTGTTGTAGAAAGAGGATGTGCGGCTTCAGCAAGTCGATCTCATCATCGGCCCACAAAATGCTGTATCTTTGCATACGTCAAAGGTAAGCAATAATTCAGCCAAGGGTTAACCGAATCGCGTGGAGAAAAAGAAAATCATCAACGATCCGGTCTACGGATTCATCACCTTCCGCAGCGACCTGGTTTTTGATCTTCTCGAGCACCCGTTCTTTCAACGGTTGCGTCACATCCGGCAAATTGGTCTCAGCGAAATGGTGTACCCGGGCGCTACGCACTCGCGTTTTCATCACGCCCTGGGTGCCATGCACCTGATGGGCAAGGTGCTGGATAATTTGCGAACCAAGGGTGTGGGCATCAGCCAACAAGAGTTTGAGGCGGCCCAGGCCGCCATCCTCCTGCACGATATCGGGCACGGACCGTTTTCACATGCGTTGGAGGAAACGCTGCTGCCGGGGTTGCACCATGAGTCGCTCTCCTATCTTTTTATGCAGGACCTGAACCGCGCGATGGCCGGCCGACTGGAGCTCGCGATGAAAATTTTCCGCAACAGCTACTCCCGGAAGTTTTTCCACCAGCTGGTCAGCAGTCAGTTGGATATCGACCGGCTCGACTACCTGCAACGCGACTCCTTTTACTCGGGTGTTGTAGAAGGAACCATTGGCGTTGATCGCATCATCGCGATGCTGGACGTACAGGATGACCAACTGGTGGTGGAAGAAAATGGTATTTACAGCATCGAGAATTTTCTTCACGCCCGCAGGCTCATGTACTGGCAACTGTATTTGCATAAAACAGCTGTTAGCGCAGAACGTATGTTGGTGAACCTGATCAGGCGCGCTCAATACCTTTGCCAATCCGAACAACACCTGCCTGCCTCGGCCGCGTTGACTACATTTCTCTCACGCACCTACACACTGGACGAATTCAAATCCCAACGCGAATTGCTGAAGCAATTTGGCCAACTGGACGATCGCGATATATGGGGTGGATTGAAAGCGTGGCAAGATCATCGCGATCCGATTTTGAGCGAGTTAAGCACAGCCCTGCTTCACCGCCAGCTTTTTCAAATAAAGTTGTCGCAGGCCCCGATCAGTAAATCGATGGTGGAAAAAGTGAAACGGGCTGTGGGCAAGAGCCGCCAGTTGTTGCAGCGGGAGGCCCGTTACCTGTTTTCGCACGGCACCGTAACCAACGAAGCCTATGTGGCCGAGCGGCAGGGCATCGCCATTAAAATGAAAGACGGGCGCCTGCTGGACATTGCCCAGGCTTCGGATTTACCCAGCATCAAGGCCATCAGCAAAATCGTGAAGAAAAATTACCTATGCTGGCCCAAAAATGTATCTTTGTAGTCTGGTGACCGGCCAAGTGCCTTCACCAGGCGACTGACACATCAAATGGAATTTACGCTTCAGCAAATAGCCCTGATGTTGGGCGGTGAACTGCGCGGTAACGGCTGGCAGAAAGTAAACATGTTGGGCAAAATTCAGGATGCCAAGGCAGGACAAATTGCTTTTTTGGCCAATCCCAAGTACGAACAATACATCTACACCACGCAGGCCAGTGCCGTCATTGTCAGCCGCGATTTCCAGGCGAAAAAAGAAGTGCCCGCTGCGTTGATTCTGGTGGATGATCCGTATTTAAGTTTCACCGTGTTGCTCGAGGAATATCACAAAATGCTAAGCTTTCAAAAGACAGGAGTTGAGCAACCGAGTTTTACGGGGCCCCATTTTTCGGCCGGAAAGAATTTGTACCAGGGCGCCTTCTCCTATATCGGGCAGAATGTGAAAGTGGGCGATAACGTGAAGATCTACCCGCACGTTTTTATTGGCGATAACGTGGAGATTGGCAGCAACACCATTTTACACCCCAACGTCAAGATTTATTCCGGTACACGCATCGGCAGCCAGTGTGAAATTCATGCCGGCACCGTAATTGGCAGCGATGGATTCGGTTTTGCTCCGCAAGAGGACGGCAGCTACAAAACCATTCCACAGTTAGGCAACGTCATCATCGAAGATAATGTGTCGATAGGTGCCAACACCGTCATTGACTGCGCCACCATGATGGGCGATGCCACCGTAATTCGAAAAGGGGTAAAACTGGATAACCTGATTCAGATTGCCCATAACGTTGAGGTGGGAAAAAACACGGTGATTGCGGCTCAGGCGGGAATCTCCGGCTCCAGCAAGATCGGGGAGAATTCGATGATTGCCGGCCAAGTGGGCATCGCGGGCCACCTGGTAATTGCCAACAACACCTCCATTGGTGCACAGGCCGGCATTTCAAAATCCATAAAAGAAGAAGGCCAGCGTCTGATGGGCTACCCCGCCATTGATGTTAAAGAGTACTTCCGCTGTTACGCAGTGTTCAAACGTTTGCCGGATATCAACGACCGCCTGCGCGAACTGGAAAAACGGGTAACCAAGCCTGAATCGGTCGAATCCAACGGTCACCCGTAACGCCCTAACGTTTTGATTTCGGGCTAATTAGGTTAAATTTGCGGACTTTTTGCCGCAATGCTGCAATACAAGCAACAAACCATTAAAAAGTCGGTGAGTATTTCGGGTGTCGGACTCCACACCGGGGCGCAGACCACCATGACCTTCTTACCGGCCAAACCGAATCACGGCTACAAATTTCAACGCGTTGACCTGCCGGGGTCACCGATCATTGACGCCAACTGCGACCTGGTGGTGGATGTATCGCGCGGTACGACCATCGAACAAAACGGAGGACGCGTCAGCACGATTGAACATACCCTGGCCGCTCTGGTTGGTCTCGAAATCGACAACGTGCTCATTCAGATTGACGGGCCCGAAGCTCCGATTATGGATGGCAGCTCGATCCAGTTTGTGAACGTATTGAAAGAGACTGGGACCGAAGAGCAGAACGCCTTGCGCGACTTTTTCGAAGTGCAGGATTCCATCTTCTATCGCGACTCCTCCCGCAACGTAGAGATTGCCGCATTGCCACTTGACGATTATCGAGTAACGGTGATGATCGACTACAACTCTCCGGTGTTAGGCAGCCAACATGCTTCCATTACCAATATTGGTCAGTTTGAAAAAGAAATAGCCAGTTGCCGCACGTTCTGCTTTCTTCATGAATTGGAGATGCTCTACAAGAACAACCTGATTAAGGGGGGCGACCTGAACAACGCCATCGTGATTGTGGATCGTATCGTAGAGCCGCACGAGTTGGATAACATTGCCCAGATGTTGGGCAAACCGAAAGTGGAGGTTAAGAAAGAAGGCATTCTCAATAATATTGAACTGCGCTACAACAATGAGCCGGCCCGGCATAAGTTACTGGATATTATCGGTGACCTGGCTCTGGCCGGTAGACCGTTGAAAGCGCAAATACTGGCTGCCCGCCCGGGCCATGCCGCAAATGTGGCCTTTGCGAAAAAACTGAAGAGGGCCATGATTGAGTCCGACAAGAAGGGAGTGCCGCGCTACAACCCCGCGTTGCCCCCGGTGATGGACATCAATCAAATCCGCAACATTCTGCCCCACCGCTATCCGTTTCTGCTGATTGACAAAATCATTTACCTCGACAAGGAAAGTGTTGCCGGGGTAAAAAATGTCACCATGAATGAGCCCTTCTTCCAGGGCCACTTCCCAGGCAATCCTGTGTTTCCGGGTGTGCTACAGGTGGAGGCCATGGCCCAGATTGGCGGTATTCTGGTCCTTAACACAGTGCCCGACCCGGAAAATTACTGGACGTATTTCCTCGGTATCGATGAAATAAAATTCCGCAAGATGGTGCTGCCGGGCGATACATTGGTGATCCAATGCGACCTGATGGCACCGATCAAACGCGGCATCGCCAAAATGTATGGCCGCGCCTACGTAGGCAACACGTTGGTTTGCGAAGGCACCATGACGGCCAGTATCGTACGCAAAGACTCATGAGCAAGTACCCGTTAGCGAATGTACACCCGGAGGCTGTCATCGGCCAGAATGTAATCATTGAACCGTTTGCCACCGTTCAAAAAGATGTGGTGATTGGCGATGGCTGCTGGATTGGGCCGAACGCCATTCTGTGGGATGGCACCCGCCTGGGAAAAAATGTAAAAATCTATCCCGGGGCCTCCGTCTCTTCGGTTCCGCAAGACCTGAAGTTTGCCGGTGAAAAAACAGAAACCTTCATTGGCGACAACACGGTAATCCGCGAATACGTAACCATTAGCCGCGGTACCACCGACAAGATGAAGACCGTGATTGGCAAAAATTCCCTACTGATGGCCTACGTCCATGTTGCCCACGATTGTCTCATTGGCAACCAGTGCATTCTGGTGAACACGGTTCAAGTCGCAGGTCACGTTACGATTGACGACTGGGCCATCATTGGCGGAGCCAGTGCCTTGCATCAGTTTGTAAAGGTAGGTGCGCATGTGATGGTATCGGGTGGATCGCTGGTGCGCAAAGATGTGCCGCCTTTTACCAAGGCGGCCCGCGAGCCCCTCACCTACAGCGGTATCAATTCTGTGGGACTGCGCAGGCGTGGATTCACCTCCGAAAAAATTTCTGAGATACAAGAGATCTACCGGTACATCTTTTTAAAGGGACTGAACAATTCAAAAGCGCTCGACCTGGTGGAAGCGGAATTGCCAGCCAGCGAGGAACGTACCTATATCGCCAATTTCATTCGTTCGTCCGAGCGGGGTATTCTAAAAGGATTCACGGCCAGCGCATCGGTTGAGGAATGACCATCACCGCCACCGGTTTGGGTAAGCGCTTCCAACGCGAGTGGATATTTCGAAAACTGGATTACTCGTTTGAGCCGGGCGTTCACGCCATTGTAGGGCCCAACGGTTCGGGCAAGTCTACGCTGCTCCACGTTTTGTGGGGACAAATGCCTCCCAGTGAAGGAAGTGTGCATTTCACCGAAGGAGGCCAGCTCATTCCGGTAGACGATGTTTTTCAGCATCTGGCCATTGCCGCGCCATATATGGATTTGCCCGACCAATTCACGGTAGCCGAGATGATTCAATTTCATTTTCGGTTCAAGCAGGCCCGTAAGGGAGCTTCCGTGGAAGATTGGTTGAATCTTCTGGAGTTGGGTCATGCCCGCAGCCTTTTCGTGCGAGACCTGTCCTCGGGCATGAAACAGCGGTTAAAACTGGGCTTGGCCATGGTATCGAGGGCCTCCCTGTTATTCCTGGACGAACCCACAACCAATTTTGACGCTGCGGCCCGCGCATGGTACCACCGGTTGCTGAACCGGTTGCCGCAGGACCTCACCATTTTAATTGCCACCAACACCACGGAGGACTATCCTCCAACCGCCAAAATCCTCGATATCCGGTCATTTAAGCGCGGTTACTAGTTCTGCAGCGCAGGGATTTAGCTATGTTTAAGACAAAAAAGCAGTGTAGCCATTTCCGAAAACTAAGTTTTTTGGTACTTTTAACAAACTAATTTAACCCCAATGAAGGTTTTAAAGTCTTTGGTACCTCTTGTAGCAATTGCAAGTCTCGTATTTTTTTCGAATTGTGGCTCTGATTCAACGGAAACACCTATTCAAGATCAACAGTTGGCAAAGCTTACAGCCACATGGAATATTGCCAGCGCCTCGCGCGATGGTGTTGCCGTGGACTACACCGGCTTCAAACTGACAATAAGTGGCACAGCAGGTGCCACATCCTTTGATTACTCCACCCAAGGGCGACCGGCACTGAGCCCGTGGAAATCAAGTGGAAAATGGTCGTTTGGTCAAAGTGTGGAGACCCAGATTATTCGCGATCCGGGGACCGCAGATGAATTGCAAATGACTTACGTGGTGACCGACAACTCGTTGCAACTTACCTTTACTTATAATGGAAACGGCTTTAGCCGCGTTGGAGTGGTAAAGGGCCAATGGGTATTTACTTTCACCAAGTAGTTTTTTGGGCAAAAAAGAATTTGAGAAAAGAGGCTTCGGCCTCTTTTTTATTTTAGGGTTACCAGGGTTACCCCGGCCCCACCCCGGTCGGCATGCTCATCGTTTACCGCCACCACCTCCTTCACGCGCTTGAGCCGGTCACGAACAATAGATCGCAACACGCCCTCCCCTTTGCCGTGAATGATTCTCAACTCGTGCTGACCAAACATGATGGCGTCATCCAGGAATTGATCAAGCACGGTCATCACCTCCTCCGCCCGCTGCCCGCGAATGTCCAGCACGGGAGTGAATCCCATTCGCTTCTGTACAAGGTTGAGGGTACCTGGAGAAGCTGCTGGCTGAGCCGTTGGCGCCTCGGCACTTTTCACCAGTCGGTTTAGCTTAACCGATGACCGCAGGTCGCCAAACTGAACCTCGGCTGCATCGCCCGAGATGGATAACACACGGCCGGTTACTTCCTGGCCGCGCAGCCGCACGGCTTCGCCAACCTTAATCGGCCCTACCGGCCCTGATGCCGGTTGCGATTTTACCACCACCTTCTCACTTAATTGCTGCAAACCCTGCCTTACTTTTTTCGTCTCTTTTTTCTCGGCCTTGTTTTCCCGAATGTGCCGAATGGTCTTCTCAATTTCGCGGTTTGTCTTCGCCAATAATTCGGCTGCTTCCGCCTTGGCGCGATTGATGATTTCCTTTTCCCGCGCAGCCAGTTCATCGGACATGCGTTGGTAACGGTCGCGTTGTTGTTGGGCCTGCGCTCGCAGCGATGCCAATTCCCGTTGCAAGCGCTCCACATCCAATTTCTCACCTTCCACTTTGCGCAACAACGTTTCGAGCCCGGTAAGCTCCACACCAATGATTTCCTCGGCTTCCCGCAACGTTTCCTCCGGCAGACCGGTTTTGCGTGCAATTTCCAGGGCGAACGAACTCCCGGGTTTGCCCGTCACCAACTGAAACAAAGGCTCCAGTTTGTCCGCATCAAACTGCATGGCGGCATTTCGTATGCCGGCCGTCCGCTCGGCAAAAAGTTTGAGATTGTAATAATGCGTGGTGGCGATGCCCCAGGCCTTTCGGGCCAGCAAGGCCTCCAAAATAGCCTCGGCAATACCTCCGCCAAAATTAGGATCTGTGCCGGCCCCCAATTCATCGAGCAACACGAGCGTATTTTCGTTAGCCTGCTGCAAGAAATACGCGAGGTTGCGCAAGTGCGAACTGTACGTGCTCAGATCATTTTCGATTGACTGCTGATCGCCAATATCAAGCAAAAGATGCTGGAAGATACCTACGCGGGAATCCGGATGCACCGGAACCAACAACCCGCATTGAACCATGTATTGAATGAGCCCCACCGTTTTCAGGCACACCGACTTTCCGCCAGCATTGGGGCCGCTTACCAACAACATGCGATCAGATGGTAAAAGGCTGATGTTTAAGGGCACCACCGGGCGCTTGCCCTTGAGTGAAAAGATCAACAACGGATGCCGCGCTTCGCGCCAGATCAGCTCGGGATGATCGACCAGCATAGGCCGGGTGGCGCGCAAGTCAATGGCCAGCCGTGCCTTCGCCATGACGAGTTCAAGCCTGGCCAGCACCCCATAGGCCCCCGACAACTCGGGCACGTGCATGCGCACCAAATCCGTGAGGCGGGTGAGTATGCGCACGATCTCCCTGCGCTCTTCGTGTTGCAGATCGCGAATCTCATTACTTCCTTCCAAAACTTCCGCTGGCTCGATAAAAACCGTCTGACCCGTGGCGGATTCATCCGCCAAAAATCCGTTCAACTTGCGTTTGTTTTCGGCCATAACCGGAATCACCATCCGGCCATCGCGCAACGTGGGCGAGGCTCCCTCCGGCACCCAGCCCTGCTCCACCGATTTCCGGAAAATAGAATCCACCAGCCTTCGAACGCGGCTTTGCTCTTCGCGAAGTCGTTTGCGCAACCGCGCCAATTCTGGTGAGGCGTGGTCGTGAAGTTTACCGCTATCATCAAAGGGATGGCGGAGTTCTTTCAAAAATCCGGCAGGGAGTGATACAGGCCGGATCATGGATGCCAAAGCCGGAAACCGCTCGCCCTCACGTGCAGCAAACGTAACCCACTGGCTAATGATCCCGAGGGACTGAATGAGCGACCAGATCTGCGATTCTTCGAGAAACGCACCTTCCGGCATCACTCGCTCAAGAAACGGCTGAGGATCTTCGTACGATCCGCCCGGAAAAGGCAAGCCCGAAGAAAGAAGTTCGCACGTGGCATGCACCTCGTCTAACTGGGTTTGAATGGTGGCCTGATCGGTCTGAAAATGCAGTCCGTCCACCTCACGGTGGCCCAGCCCCGAAGCACAATATTGGTGAAGACGTTGCCGAAGCACGTCAAACCCCAACTTTACCTCCACCTCGCGGGGATACACCATGACTATTGACTTTGCGTATTGAACGGCATGCGCTGTTCGCGCAAGCTGAGGGTATCAATGGCGGCCTCCAGAATGCGATCGAACTCCTTGGGATGTTCAAAGTAATATTGGTACGACAGGCGGACGATGGAATCGGAAACGCCATAGCGCTCCGCCAAATTCCGTTCATGGGCCTGGAATATTTTTCGAGCTGAATCTGCCTTCATCGGAAACTGACTCATCCGGGCCTCGGCCAGGTAGATATCGACCAGGAATAACGTCATTTGTTGTTCGTCCAAAATCCCGGGAGGTCGGGCATCACGCCCGCACGCCATTAGCACCATCAATATCAGAGGTAAGCATCTCATAAATACGGGCGAAAATTAGTCATAATTGAAGTATTTTTGTTGCTTTTACACGCCTTGAAAGAGCTACTGAAGAAGTTGAGGAAGTACGAGATCCAGGTGCGGAAGGCCATCAACAGCCAGATGCAGGGCGACTTTCACTCCATCTTTAAGGGCACCGGGCTTGAGTTTGACGATGTGCGGCCGTATCAATATGGCGATGACATTCGAACGATTGACTGGAATGTGAGCGCAAAAGGTCACGGCACGTTCGTGAAAACCTTTAAGGAGGAAAAAGAGCAAACCATTTTTTTTATTCTGGATGTGAGTGCCTCGCAGGAAATCGGGAAACCGGGGCAAACCAAACTGGATGTAGCCCGCGAAATGTGCGGTGTGCTGGCCCTTTCGGGTGCCCGGGAATCGAGCCAGATCGGGTTAATCTGCTACAGCGACCAGCGCGAGTACTACCTGAAGCCAAAAAAAGGCATGGCCCAGGCCTACGAATTGATTTTGGCACTCGCGCGATTAAAACGGCTTTCCGACAAGACGAATCTCAACCGGGCGTTGGCCTTTGCGTTGAATTCCATCAAACGCAGAAGCGTAATTGTCATGATCTCCGATTTCGTAGACGAAGGATTTTATCCCAATCTGAAATCACTCGCCCGCAAACACGATCTGGTGCTGATCCGCGTAAGCGATAAACGCGAAACGCAGTTACCAAAGTTGGGCATCATTCCGGTGCTGGAAAAAGAAACTCACCGTACACTGTGGGTGAATAGCTCTTTTGGCACCTTTCGGGAAAGCATCAGTGCGCACCACCGCGAACGGGTGGAGGAATTGGCCGGCTTTAGCCGCAAGCACCAGATCAACTTTGTATCGGTGGAGACTGATGAAGACTACGTGCCCAAACTACTGCGGCTATTCAAAGTGCGGAACAAGACGGTGAAGCGGGTGTGATGAAGCGATTTATTCTGATCATGTTGACGGTGGGGTGTGGGGCAAACGTCTCGGCTCAGTCGGTTGCCGTGCGTGGCCAATTTCTTACCGACTCGGTCTCGGTTGGTCAGCCCGTGAAATATGCGTTGACGGTGCGGTACCCGTCAGCCTTCCTCCTGCTCATGCCCGACTCCACTTTCAAATTCGAACCCTTTGAATGGTCGGGGCGAACGTATTTCCCAACGCACACCGAGAATGGCGTGAGTCTGGATAGTCTGGTATACCAGCTTACCTCGTTTGAAATTGACTCCATCCAGACATTGGCAGTTCCGGTATTCGTAGTCAACAAACAGGACTGCACGGCTGTATGGCCTGAGAATGATACGTTGTTTTTTTCCAAACGTGTATTTCAATTGCCCGACTCGCTGAGCGCCAACGCCCTGCCGTTGCGCACGAACACGGATTACTGGAAAGTGCCCTGGCAACTCAACACGATCTTGATCGCCTTAGCCTTGATCGTAACCGTGGTCGGCCTGACCATCGTGTGGCTGATCTTTGGAAAAAGAATCAGGAGGTATTGGCGACTTCGTAAACTCAACCGGCAACACCTGGCATTTGTCCGCCAATTCAATCAGCAGCTTGATCAATTGCAGGCAGGCTACACGGTTGGCGGAGCGGAAGGCTTGTTGGTAAGTTGGAAGCAATACATGGAACAACTTTCTGAAATTCCTTACACAAAATTTACCACCCAAGAGGTAAAAAAGATTAATCTCAACACAACTGTATTGGCCAACTTGACGAAAATTGATCTTGCAATTTATGGGGGGATTCGGCCGGATTCAATCCAGGTTTTTCAAGACTTAAAGGCCGAGGCGGAAAAAACCTATCATGCGAAAATTTCTGCGCCAAAAAAGATTCAAAAGACCACCCGGGAATACTCGACAGATGAAGTAATGAAATTCGTTCATGCATTGCAGACTTTGCCCTGTCCGGTTTGTGGGCAAAAAGACAACCAACTCAATGGAACAAAACTCTATCGAGTTTGGAGTATTATTCTATTTACATCAACGAGCAAAAAACTTGCTGTGGCGTGCCCGGCATGTCTTCGTAAAAAAAATCGGAGGGCTGCACTGTTCTCAGGGTTGCTGGGCTGGTGGGGCATACCATGGGGTTTGCTAAGAACACCCCAGTACATTTACCTGAATCTTAATTCCAAGAGACAAACACAATTAAGCCAACCAAATCAACATCTGATACAATTTGCGCAAATTTATGCACCCTATATCGAGAAGAAAATGAATGATGAAATACAGTTAATGGAATTTTTAAAGAGCGTAAACAGCTAAACTACTCCGCTATGACAAGCTCAACTGAGTCTTGGTATTCGTGGCAGTGGTTTGCTCCGGAAACCGTGGCCGGTTTCACGTGGGAACAACCGTTATACCTGTATGGGTTAATTGCCCTGCCGTTTATTCTGGTTGCGCGCTGGGTTATCCGCTACCTGACCAATCAAAAACTTCCAGTGGCGTGGGTAAAAAGCGACATTCATTCCTCGCGGGCAGCCTGGGTTCGCGTTCTGCCCGACCTGATTTTGATTATAGTCGCGTCCCTCTTGCTGGTGGCATTAGCCCGGCCGCAAAAAACAAACGAGAAGGTTGAGCAATGGAGCGAAGGGATTGACATCATGCTGGCCCTGGACATCTCGCAGTCGATGCAAATCGAGGATTTTCAGCCTAACCGGCTGGAAGCCGCCAAGAGTGTAGCCCGCGACTTCATCAAAGGCCGAATACAAGATCGCATTGGTATTGTGGTTTTTGCCGCTGATGCTTTTTCGTTGGCCCCGCTCACCACCGATTATGATTTGCTGTTCGCTTATTTGAAGGACATCAATTTTGATATGATTCAAATCTCGGGCACAGCCATTGGAAGCGCGCTGGCCGTATGCACCAACCGGATGCGCGAATCCGAGGCCAAGTCAAAGGTCTGCATCCTGATTAGTGACGGTGACAACCGCGGTGGAAATATTGATCCGATTACCGCAGCGGAATTGGCAGCCGCGTATGGCATCAAGATGTATACCATCATCGTGGGGAAAGAGGGGCGAGTGCCGTTTGGCAAAGATTATTTTGGCCGGCCGCAGATGGTGGAGAATACGGTAGATGAAACAACCATGCGGAAAATTGCTGACATCGGAAGCGGGGAATTTTTCCGGGTAGAAGATGACCAGACGCTTCGCCAGGTTTTTGCCAAAATCGATCAATATGAAAAAGCCGAAATCAAAGAATCGCGCTACCGCGACACCACCGACTTTTACCACGTTTACCTGGCGTGGGCCATTTGCTTTTTCCTCTTGTGGCTTCTCTTAAAGAGCACCTTCATCAGCAATGTCTTACAAGATTAGGCCAGCATCTTCACAATCATACGAGCCCCGAAAAAAATCAGGGCAACCCCCACCACCATATGCATAACGCGCTGCCACTGCAGCGTCACCATTTTGCGCAGCCGGTGAGCTAAATACACCTTGGCCACATCGGTAAGCAATACGGTGCCGAGAACGGCAAAGAAGAACCAGAAAAATTCGCGCGTACTCTGATAGCCATACGTAACCGATGCAAAGCTTACAGCTGCCAGCCAGAAAACGAGTACCATCGGGCTCAGGCTATTGATGATGAATCCTTTGATGAAAGATTTGTAATGGGCATCGCCCGAAGGATCTTCGGTGACAACCGCAGCCTGGCGTTTTTTGATAAAAGCATAGTAAACGCCAAACAGAATGAGAATAGCACCACCCGCGTAGCCGAGGTACGTTTGAAACGAGGGGGAATTAAAAAACTGGTACAAGCCCAGGAAGCAGACCACTACATAGAGCACATCACTGAGTGACACCCCGAGGGCTACGGCAAGCCCGTGCGAAAAACCTTTGTCGATACTCGTTTGAATCAGTGCAAAGAACACCGGCCCCACCAGGAACGCCAGCACAATCCCAAACTTGATGCCGTTCCAGATCAACTCCATATCAGAATCCCGAGATGAAAGCTTTCCAATCCTCGAGCTGAGATTTTTTCATCACCCGCGGGAACTTGTTTTGCCCACCCATCTTGCCTTTTGACTCCAACCAGCGATGAAAAACATTTAACGGCAATACATCCACTTTCACATCGCGCAGGGCGTGGGCGCGCTCGGTCGCATAATCGTCATTCAACTCTTTTAAACACTGATCAAGTTTATCGCGCAACAATCCCGCGTCCACTGCATCATCGGTGCCCACAAACCAGTGGTGGGCAAACAGCGTATCCACCGGCACCCCCGTCACCGTAAACTCCGGGATGGAAATATTCAAGTCGCGGGATACCAACTCAATTGCCTTATTCATGTTGTCAACCGAGAGATGCTCTCCGCACAAACTCAGGAAGTGCTTCGTCCGCCCGGTAATGATGATTTCAGCATCTTCAACCGAAACAAACCGAATGACATCGCCAATAAGGTAACGCCAGGCACCGGCACAAGTTGACAAAAGCAGCGCGTAGTCCTTTCCCGCCTCTACCTCGTCCATCAAAAGTGTTTTGGCCGTGGCCCGCACTTCGCCCTCCGGGGTAAAGTTCTCTTCGGTGAAGGGAATGAACTCAAAGAAAATCCCGTTATCGAGCACGAGCTTCATAGTTCTTTTCCGGGGCGCAACCTGATACGCGATAAAGCCCTCAGATGCCAGGTAGGTCTCGATATGGTAAATGGGGCGACCGAATAACTTTTCGAATCCCTTGCGGTACGGTTCAAAGGAAACGCCTCCGTGTACATACACCATAAGGTTGGGCCATATTTCATGAATGTTGCGCAGCCCATGCATATCGATGATGCGCTCGAGCAGCAACTGCAACCAGGCCGGCACACCCACAATAATGCTGATGTTCCAGTTTGGGGCGTTGCGTGCCATTTCCTCCAGTTTCTCGGCCCACTGCCGGGTTTTCGCAATCCGCTTGCCCGGCTTATAAAAACTCTGAAACCAAAATGGAAGGCGTGCCGCCTGTATGCCGCTCAGGTCACCTTCAAAGTATCCATCGCGCTTGTTGAGCGTAGTGCTGCCGCCTACCATCAAGATACCTCCGGTAAAAAAATCCGAGGGCAGGTCATACTTAGACAGTGTTAAAATCTGGCGGATACTCGTCTTTTGGATGGCCTTCGTCATCTCTTTGGTAATCGGAATATGCTTGCTGGCCGCCTCGGACGTGCCCGAACTGAGGGCAAAATATTTCACTCGTCCGGGCCAACAAATGTCCTTAGCACCCTTCAACGACAAATGCCACCAGTCCTTGTGGATCTTGTTATAGTCATGAATCGGGATCACCCCAAACGCATCGTAGAAGTTGCGCACTCCTTTGCGAAACTGACGCAACACACCCGGAAAGTCATAATATTTGCCAAACTCGGTTTGCGAGGCTTTAATCAGCAGTTCTTTCAATTCATGCTTTTGCAGTTCAAAAGGGGCCGAGTATTCATGCTCAAGATTTTCGCGCAATTTGATCCCTTTCTTGATCAGTGTTCCCAATATGGCCATACCTTTGCGTTGGTTATGTACTAAACGCTTGGCCGAAATTAGGAAATGAGCATTAAAGATCACATTAAGTTTTACCAGCAGGAGGTAGAACCTTTTGGGGCGCGCCTCATTGCTGTCAGCAAGA
The DNA here is from genome assembly GCA_021298015.1 of Flammeovirgaceae bacterium. Lineage (GTDB taxonomy): Bacteria > Bacteroidota > Bacteroidia > Cytophagales > Cyclobacteriaceae > ELB16-189. The sequence goes on along the minus strand of JAJTGY010000028.1, from coordinate 33,926 downwards.
CACATCCGGCTACGGCCATCCAGGAAGCCTACGAAGCCGGTCAGCGCCTGTTCGGAGAAAACAAAGTTCAAGAGCTCACCGAAAAACACCCGGCTCTCCCGGCAGACATCGAGTGGCACCTGATCGGGCATTTGCAAACCAACAAGGTTAAGTATGTAGCGCCTTTTGTTTCCCTGATTCATGCGGTAGACAGTGAGAAGTTACTGTTGGAAATTGAAAAGCAGGGTTCTCGTTTCGGGCGCACGATCCCCTGTTTGTTGCAGATTTTTATTGCCCGGGAGGAGACCAAGTTTGGGCTTCATGAGTCAGAAGCTCTGGCGCTGATCACAGGCCCGGTTGTTCAGGCTTTGCGTTTTGTTCGAATTGAAGGCCTGATGGGCATGGCTACCCTAACAGACGATCAGAATCAGATTCGGCAAGAGTATCGGGGGATGCGCAGATTATTTGACGACATCGGTAAGTTACCGCTGCCGGCCCACGTGCGTATGAAAAAGCTTTCGATGGGCATGACGTCCGACTACCGGATTGCGCTTGAGGAGGGCAGCACCTTAATTCGCGTGGGCACCGCCATTTTCGGTCAGCGCAACGCGCCCAACTAAGCTTTTCGTGGCTGGTTCTTTTGCTACACGTTGGGGCGCAAACGGATGATATCGCGGATAAAAAACACCCAACCCGTCAGCAACGCCACTCCGCCAATGGGCGTTAACCAAGCCATCGCCCGAATATTGGCTAACGCCAACAGGTATAGACTCCCACTAAAAAGCAAAACACCGCCCACGAAAAAAAAGGCAGACCAGGACCGGGTCTGTGGTGTTCTTACTTGGCGTTGAAAAAGGCCGTTCATGAGCAAAGCTAGAGCATGATAGAACTGGTAGCGCACCGCCAACTCAAAGGTGTCTGTTCGTCCGCTGGCCGCCAGCACATCGCGAAGGGCATGGGCGCCAAACGCACCCAACGCCACAGCCGTTAGCCCTAGCAGAGCACCCCACAGCAGCGATTGCGATGATTTCATGGCTGAGGTGGAAGTTTAGGCAGTACGTTGGCGGAGAAGATCACTTTATTATCCAACCCTACCGAGTTTGAAACCACGGTAGCGACCTTCACTTGCTTGCCATTCTTCCCGGCACTGTTAAAGGCCACCGTTAGTTCACTTTTTTCCCCGGGCGCGAGGGGATCACGCGTCCACCCTTTTGGCGTGGTGCAACCGCAGCTCACTTCCACGTTGGTGATGATGAGGGGTGCTGTACCGGAGTTAGTAAAACGGAATGTATGTTCGAGGCGGTCGCCCTGAATGACGTCACCAAAATCATGCGTTTTTTCGTCCCAGGTGATCATTGGGCCTGTGGGCGATTGCCCATGTTGGGCGAGGCCCGCCAAAGCGATCCCGGCAAGAAATAAAAAAACCAGCCCCCGTTTCATGACATACTCACGTGCATAAAAATAACACGTACCGCTCAACGAAATATTCTCTAATTTGGAAAAAAAATTTTTTGATGAATCCTGAAGTGGCCCTGGCTTTCGGGGACCGGTTGCGTGTGCGGGTATGCGGGCTGTTGGTGGTGCAGGACCAAATTCTGCTGGTGAACCACGAAGGCTTGTACAACCACCCCTTTTGGGCGCCCCCCGGAGGTGGTTTACACTTGGGCGAAACTGCTCACGAGGCTTTGGTGAGGGAATTCGCTGAGGAGACCGGAATTCAGGTTAATGTTTGTGACTTTTTATTCACTTGTGAATTGATTCAGGCGCCTCTGCATACGATTGAGCTGTTTTTTCGGGTCGAACACCAGGCCGGAGTAGTTCGGGTGGGCCGGGATCCGGAGTTAAACGATGATAAACAGTTGATTCGGGAGGTGAAGTGGGTGCCGCTGGCCGAGTTGGAACACTGGGCCCCGCACACCCTTCACGGCATCTTTGCAAAAGTTAAAATACCCGCTGAAATTCTTGATTTGAGGGGTTATTTTGGTCTTTTGCCGGTTGTGCAGAACGATTGAAAATACCTATACTTGCAGGCTTAAACCTTAAACCCAATGATCAACAAAATCCTGACGTTCGTGCTGCTGGCAATCAGCGTGGCTCTGTTCTATGTGTTGTACAGAAGTATTCAGGGCTCCATTGAAGAAACCAAGCGAATCAAGAATACCGAAATTGCTGTTATCGAGCGCCTTAAGTTGATCCGGGAAGCTGAAATCGTATTTATGGAAGTGAACGGCCGGTATACGGCTAATTGGGACTCGCTGATTAATTTTATTAATAATGGAAAGGTTCCCATTCTCGAGCGCAAGGAGGAAATCATTCAAAAAGCCTACGGTGGCGAAGAAGTTAAGGTTCACATTGATACTCTCGGGTTCATTTCTGCCCGCGATCGAATTTTTAAGAAAAACTACACCATGAACGTGGCTGACAACGGCATTTTCCAGGGCTACAATGTGAAAGTGGGTGATCGTGTGATTAAGAATCAAAAAGCCTACAAACTCAAGGTGGGAGATCGCGAAACGCAGCCTCCGTTCGCAGAGCAAGGCATCATCACTAACATCGCAGACGTGCCGGTTGGTGCAGAGGTTAAGCGTGGTATGTTACTGATCAACTTCTGGGACTATGTGTTTAACCCGAATGTAGATGTTGACAGGATTGCCGAAGTCCCGGAAGGTGGAGGGTCAACATTCGACATCTTCGTAGGTAAAGTGGATAAGGCCGGGCTTATGGTTCAGGTAATCGAAGTGAAAGATCCCAAGCCGGCTAACCCTGAGCGCAAAGAGAGCAACGAAGCAAAGAACCGTAAACCGCTTCGCTTTGGTTCTCGCATGGATGTCTCGACTTCCGGTAACTGGGAATAATCCTGAGCTGTGCAAACCGCCACAGCCAGTTTCAAGCTTGTAAAAAAGGTCAGGGACGACCGTTTTGAAGAAGAGCGCCTCAACGAGTGTGCCCTGTTAATTCAAATCGGGGTGCGAGATATACAGGTAGCCGTGGTCGAAGACGCTTCCAGGCGTGTCGTCCTGCTCGAAGACTATGTGCTGGGTGAACTGCAATCGCATGACGAGCTCTTTCAATTGCTTCAGAACTTATTCGATAGCCACCCGCTTTTGCTGGCCGGGTTCTGGCAGAGCGTAATCATTTCCTTCAAAAACAGCAAGTTCGCGCAGGTGCCGCCATCCTTGTTTGTGGAAGAAAGTGCGGCCGACTACCTCAAGATTAACGCTGCCCTGGCGCCAGAGGAAAAGGTGCTGTGGAGTCGGCATGGTGGGGGAAATCTGATCACTGTTTTTGCTGTGCAGAGCGGGCTACTTACGTGGCTGCAAAAGGTATACGCCAATACCCGCGTTACCTATACCCATCAATCCGTGGCGCTGGTGGAGGGTCTGTTGCCAGTGGCAGCCAACCAGGTTGGCGACCCTCTTTATATCTACGTTGATCGTTTTAAGCTCCACATCCTGGCTTATCGGCAGGGGAAGCTGTTGTACTATAACCAATTCCTCATCAAGCAATTTGCCGATTATGTGAAATATATCATGGTGGTGATGAAAGGGTTGGGTATGGATGCCGAAAAAACACGAGTTGTCTTGTGGGGCTACATCGGCAAAAATTCTCCGCACTATCAGGAATTCTACAAGTACGTGCGGAACGTGGAGTTTGGCGGTCGGCCGGCCGGCCTTGAGTTCGGCTACTTGTTTGACGAGGTACAGGAACATCACTTTTACGACCTCTTTGCGCTTATGTTTCTGCCGTCATGAAGCGAATAGCTCTTTTTCCGGGATCTTTTGATCCTTTCACGCGTGGCCATGAAGACATCGTCCTTCGCGGGCTTAAAGTTTTTGATGAAATCGTGATTGCCATTGGATACAATAGCGGAAAGAGCCAACGCTACTTCGCCATTGATATGATGGTGCAAAAGATTTCAGAAACGTTTAAGGGCTACCCGAATATCCGGGTGATCACCTACAGTGAACTTACCGCGGAGTTGGCGCGAAAGCATAAGGCTAATTTTCTGTTGCGCGGCCTGCGCAATACCACCGATTTTGAATACGAAAACAGCATCGCCCAAGTCAACCGATCCCTGAATACCGACCTGGAATCCGTTTTCCTGATTACATCACCGCAATTTGCCTCCATCAGCTCCTCCATTATACGGGAGGTGCATCGCTACGGTGGGGATGTTGATCCCTTCCTGCCCTACAAACTCTGAGTCAGGACGGTATTTTTTCGGCTTTGCGGTAGTATTCCTCAAAGACAAAGCGAATGGACTTATAGGAATTGTCCAGGGCGTGGTACACTTCTTTTTGGGTCATCCAGCGCAACTCTTCAATATCCTCTTCGATAGAGGGTTTCATGCGTGAATCATCGACCACATCCATGACGTACCACCGCGTTTTCTTCAGCATCGCGTTTTTGTTCATGGTGTAGGTGTGCCAGGTGGTACACACTTTGCGGCTGAGTTTAACTTTCACGTTACACTCTTCTTCGACTTCGCGCACGGCCGTCTGGCGGTAGCGTTCGTTCGACTCCTTCTTGCCCTTCGGCAAATCCCACTTTTTCATCCGATAGATCATCAGGAAGCGGTCTTTCTTGCGCACCAGCCCTCCGGCTGCCTTCACCACCTTAAATCGCTGGCGCAGCAATAATTTGGCAGCGTCATAATTGTCAACCGAAATAATCAGGGACAATAAACTGGTGGGCACTTTGGTGTCGATCAGGTCCAATACCTGGCCCAGTTCATACAACCCGGCATTTTTCACCAAAACGTGGTAAATCAGTTTGGCCTTGGTAATGGATTCATTTCGCGCATCGATGGAGGAATTGACATGTCCTTCATCAGCCACCTGGCCCGGCTTAAGAATACGAACGGGAATGTCGTTAACGAACAGGTTCATGCAGGTTCTGCGAGTGCAAAAAGTCAAAATAAATTTAATCCGGCAAGTCGGATTCCCAGCGATTCTGGCGTGAGCCCCTGTGGCGCGAGAAAAAATCCTGATACCTTCGGCCCCATGAGCATCACCATTCACGAACCAACGGCAGCAGCGGTAGCCTCGCGGCTGCTGGCTATTGGGGCCATTAAGATCAATCACGAAAAACCCTTTACGTGGAGCAGCGGCTGGAAATCACCCGTGTATTGCGACAACCGGCTTGCGCTGTCATACCCCGAAATCCGCTCTTTCATCAAGCAATCACTAGTGGACACCATCCGGCACTATTTTCCTCACGCGGAGTATATCGCAGGCGTAGCTACGGCCGGGGTGCCACAGGGGGCGCTGGTGGCCGATGCGCTCCAGTTACCCTACGTATATGTGCGGCCAAAGCCGAAAGACCATGGCATGGGCAACCTGATTGAAGGTCGCATTGAAAAAGGAAAAAACGTAGTGCTGATTGAGGATTTGGTAAGCACCGGAGGAAGTTCACTTAAAGCAGCCGAAGCACTGACCGATGCCGGCTTTCGCGTGGCGGGCATGGCGGCCATCTTCACCTACGGGTTTGACGCAGCCGAAGCCGCCTTCAGCAAAGCCGGAATGTCGTTGGTGTGCCTCAGTGACTTCAACCATTTGCTCACCGAAGCCGTGGCCAGCCGGTACCTGGACGAAAAGCAGCTCGTGTACGTAAAGTCGTGGCGCCTCGACCCGGCCAACTGGAAATAACGTGAATTTTCTCGCCCACCTTTATCTTTCCAACGACCACCCCGGCATTATGACCGGTAACTTTATCGGGGATTTTGTAAAAGGGCGAGACCTGGATGCCCGGTTTGGTTTTTTTGTGGCGCGGGGCATTGACCTACACCGAATAATTGACGAGTTCACCGACAAACATCCGCAAGTCAGGAATAGCCGCGCCCGGCTGTGGGACAGCTATCGCCACTACGCCCGTGTAATTGTAGATGTTTATTACGACCATTTTCTGGCGCGAGACTGGCAGAAGTTTCATCCGGTGCCGCTACAGCAATATGCACCCCAAGCCTATGAAACGCTGTTGACCCACGAAGAAATCTTGCCCGATGGCGTGAAACAAATGCTGCCGTATATGATGCGGGGCAATTGGCTTTTGAATTACAGCCAGCTCGAGGGGATTGATCGGGCGCTCACCGGCATGTCGCGGAGGACGCGATTCGAATCGAACATGGAAAAAGCGGTGCATGATTTACAACGGTACTACCCTGAATTTGAACATGAATTCGGCCAGTTCTTTCCAACGCTGCAGGAGATGACCTCGCGCTGGATACAAGAGAACGTGAAACGCTAATTCTTACCTTTGCGACATGATGAACGACCCGGAATTGAACGGGAAGTACCTGGGTACGATCTCGCAGGATTTTGTGAAAGTGGCGGATACGCTGAAGGAAGCCTCCTACCAATTGCGCAAGGCCGGATTTGCCTTCCCCATCTTCGCCATTGCGCGGGAGCGCATTCCTATTGGGCAACTTCTGTTGGACCAGCAGGCGCTGGGACTGACCTGGAACTACTTCGCCTCGTACCTGGACGAATTTGTACAGCGCGAACTGGTGGGAAAAGAAAAGCAGGCTAGTTTTGAAGAAACCTACAAAGATCCCGATGAGTTTTGCTGCCTGTTTGTGGTCGACCGCGATTTCACCAACTTCGTTTACATTCCCTATCCGGAGGATTAACGTCACTTTTTAAAGTGAGTCCATCCCTGTGCCTTAAGCGGAATTTCGATACCCGCCTTCGTGACCATTACACGTTGATCGGTCTGCGCCAGCGCGTGGCCAATAAAATGAATGTCCGGGTGGTTTTTCACTTTCTCAAAATCCGACTGGCGAATCGAGAATAGCAATTCATAGTCCTCACCCCCGTTGAGCGCAAACGTAACGGGGTCCAGCTTAAACTCCAGGGCGATATCGTACGTCTGATGATCAATGGGAAGCTTGTCTTCAAATATCTTCACCCCAACATTCGATTGCGTGGACAAATGCATAAGTTCAGATGCCAATCCATCAGACACATCAATCATCGATGTGGGCACCAGGTTCATGTCTTTCAACTCGTGCACAATATCCATTCGTGCTTCCGGCTTCAATTGGCGCCCCACGCAGTATTCGTATTTTTCAAGATCGGGTTGTGCATTCGGGTTGGCTAAAAAAACTTCTTTTTCCCGTTGCAACACCTGAAGCCCGGCAAAGGCTGCACCCAGATCGCCCGTTACACACAAAATGTCATTGGGGCACAAACCCGCGCGATAGGCCACACGATGCTCCTCCACACGACCAATAACACTCACCGAAATAATCAACCCCGCTGCCGATGATGAGGTGTCTCCACCCACAAGGTCGACCTTATAGTTTTCGCACGCTGCGTGAATACCGCTGTACAGGGCATCCACGGCTTCAACCGAAAACCGGTTGCTCAGCGCAAGCCCCACCACAATATGGGTTGGGGTGCCGTTCATCGCGGCAATGTCCGACACATTGGAGGCCACTGCCTTGTACCCGATGTGTTGGAGGGGCGAATACGCCAAATCGAAATGCACGCCTTCCACCAGCAGGTCAGTGCTGATCAATTCATAGTGATCGCCCACATCCCATACGGCCGCATCGTCACCAATACCTTTCAGAATATTGGGCACTTTAAGCCTTGCTTTTTGCCGGATGCGGTCAATAAGGCCAAATTCACCCAATTCGTTTAACTCGTGACGGGCCGGGGAACCCTCGTTCATCGCCTTTTTCGGTTCATTCATCTGTCAAAAATAAGACTTATCCTGTGTTTGTGGCGGGTGGCCGTCAAGAGGGCGTATCCAGGGAAAATATCTCCCATGAAAGCGAAGTTGGCTTCAGTGTTGGCTATGGTGATGGTCATTCTTGGCACAAGTAGTCAGGCCCCTAAATCGCGATACCAAACCTCCCTGGGCAAGAAAAAACTCAAGTACTATAACGCCCTTCAATTTGGTAAGGAAAAGAACCCAAAGAAAACGTTCTAGTCAGCCGCGATCCTGACACAATTCAACGAGCACCGAGTTAGTGGTCTTCGGGTGCAGAAAAACGATCTTCTTGTTGTCGGCACCGGGTTTGGGTGTATCGGCCAACAGGCCAAAGCCCTCGCTCTTGAGATTTTCCATTTTTTCCTCAATCGGCTGCACATCAAAAGCCAGGTGATGCACACCCTCCCCTTTTTTCTCAATGAACCGGGCAATCGGGGAATCGGGGTGGGTAGCTTCCAATAGCTCAATCTTAACATCGCCTACCTTAAAAAACGAGGTTTTAACACCCTCCCGTTCAACGATCTCGGTCTTATACGGGTCTGTGCCGAGTAAACGGCTAAACAGACGATTTGACTCCTCCAGATTTTTCACGGCTATGCCAATGTGTTCCAGCTTATTCATATTCTCTTTGTTTCGTAAATTTGCCGATCGGAAACTTTTCCAATTTACTTATAGTTTTAACATCATGCCAAAAGTGGGTGCCGAACCGGTTAGTGACGTGCATGTGGAGGCCGCGCGCATCCAGCAGCAAATAAAGGAATACCTCGGTTTGCGCACCAGCGATCTGGTGTTTGAATTCTCGCAGGTAGATGGAAAGGTCAAGTTGGATCTGATCACGATCAATCCAAGGCATAACCAGTCTTTTCTCTTTCATTCCGAAACCGGGGCCGACAAAGTTGACGCGCTTCGTAAAATGTTGGCGTATGTGCAGAGCTATAAAGAAAAAGAAAACTCGTACACCATACAATGGGTGATGAAGGGTGATAAAGAACTGCATACCTCCTATTTTCGGGCGAGCAACATTATGGATGCCCTCGAAAAGTTGTATTACGGCCGCGACCGGAACACCCTGACTGTTTTTAGTGTTGTCTTGAATCCTGTAGCGTAATTATCCGATATGATCAGTGTAACTGAAAAAGCCAAAGACCGCATAATTGAACTTCGCAAGCAGGAAGGGCGCACCGACCTGCACAACATCCGGGTGATGGTAAAGGGCGGAGGGTGCTCGGGGTTGATGTACGATTTGAATTTCGATGACGCCCTCCAACCCAACGATCAGGTGTTCGAAGACAAAGGGATAAAAATTCTGGTGGATAAGAAAAGTCTGCTGTACCTGTTGGGCACAACGCTGGATTTTTCAGACGGACTGAACGGCAAAGGATTTCAGTTCATTAATCCCAACGCCTCACGCACCTGCGGGTGTGGGGAAAGCTTCGCGGTTTAGTCGCGAATAACCGCCATACACTTTAATTCGATGGCAATGGGCGTTGGCAGCGCCCCCACTTCAACGGTGGTGCGGCAGGGTTGCGTGGCCTTGTCCGGGAAATACTCAGCATAAATCTTGTTCATTACCGGAAAGTCCTTTTTCATGTTCGTGAGGTACACGGTCACATCAACCAAATCCTCCCACCGGGCACCGGAGGCTTCAAGCACAAAACGCACGTTTTGAAAAACCGAATGGCATTGCGTTTCGATGTCGTAGGACAGTATGTTCCGGTTTTCATCCAGCACCACCCCGGGGATATCCCTGCTGTCGCGTTTGCGGGGCCCCACCCCGGATAAAAACAACAGGTTGCCGACACGCCTGGCGTGTGGGTAAGGCCCTACGGGCTCGGGGGCTTTTGAAGAGTCAATCGGATTGTTCATTTCATTGTATTTCAAACACTAAACTCGCCCATTTGCTTTCGTAGTCAGCTCCTGCCTTGGTGGAGGCAGCCATCGCGACTGAACTCACCATCCAGCGCCCCGGTGTGCCAATCGGAAAGGTGACGGTACCGTCACTCTCCGTGTAGATGTTTTGCAGGAACGTGGTACCGTTATACGAACTCCACACTTTCACCAAGGCATGCTTTCTCAGTTGGCCATTCAGCCAAACCTGACATTTCATGTAGGCACCTGATTTTATGGCGTAGGGATTCAACAAGGGCACAATCTCATGATCCAATCCTGCCCTTTTCATATAGGTATTATCTGTGGTCGGCCCCACTTGTACGAGTAACTTGGCAAAACGCGTGTAGAACTCGCGCACCGAATCTTGTACATTGGCGTGCTGGCGTTGCGCCAAAATATCCTCCAGTCCGTCCTCCTTCAGGTAGGCATTAAAGTCACTACCCGACAATTTGATAAATGCTGCATTACTCCGAAGCGTCACCAGATGGGTACCCGCCCGCGTAAACTTGTAACTCAGGTGGTTGTCTTTGGTTGCTTTCACCGTTTTGGTGAGATCGGCCGGCCCAACAGTTGTGTGCAGGGTTACGTTCTCCGCCCTGTGGCGTTTCATGTCCCAGAGTTCACCCCGAAAGTTCTCGCCCACGCGAAAGTTCACGTTCATCACGTCACCCACGGCAAAGCGAAATTTTTTCGGCTCCAGCCAGAATTCATGACTTTGGCAGACAAAGCCCAGCAGAACCAAAGCCAACAACGGAAGCACGGATTTCATATTATCTTGCATTCATCAGATCTTCAATTTCCTCGGCCTCCAACGGAATGTTTTTCATCAGATCTAACAATCCGCTTTTGCCAATCACGACATTATTTTCCAACCGGATGCCGAGCTTCTCCTCCCGAATGTAGATTCCCGGCTCCACCGTCCACACCATGCCTTCCACGATTTTGTGGTACATGTTGCCCACATCGTGAACATCCAGGCCTAAATGGTGCCCCGTACCATGCATGAAATACTTCCCTACCACCGGTTTTTCCTTTGTCTGGTTTTTGATGTCTGTCTTGTCGATGAGTTTCAGCTTGAGCAACTCCGTTTCCATCAAGCGTTGTACTTCCCGGTGATACTCGAAATACAATGCCCCGGGGTGCAGTAGTTTCATGGCCCCTCGCATCACCCTCAACACTGCCTGGTATACGTCCTTCTGGCGTTTGGTGAAGCGCCCGCTCACGGGCAGGCAGCGCGTCATATCAGCATTATAGTTTCCGTATTCCGCACCCACATCCAATAACAATACATCGCCCGGTTTGCACGCTTGATCATTTTCGATGTAATGCAGTACACACGCGTTTGCACCGGAGGCAATAATGGGTGTGTAGGCAAAACCGCGTGAACCCTGGCGAATAAATTCGTGAATAAACTCAGCCTCAATTTCGTATTCCTTAACCCCGGGATTCACAAAGCTCAATACTCTTCGAAAAGCGAGGTTCGTAATGTCACACGCCTTTTGAAGTTGTTTGATTTCTTCGGGTTGTTTCACAGCCCGAAGTTCGGCCAGCAGCGGTGCCGCACGTTCATACGTGTGCAACGGGTATTGCTTTTGGCACCAATCGATGAAGCGGGCGTTGCGTGTTTCCACCACCACATCGGCCCGGTAGTGCTCATTTGTATCGAGGTAGACTTGCAGCACGCCCCCCATAGCCATCAGGTGATGGAACAATTTGGGGAATTCGGAAAGCCACAACACGGTTTCGACCCCGGAAAGTTGACGTGCCTCTTCCCTGGTCAGCTTGTGGCCCTCCCAAATGGCGATTTGCTCACTCGTTTCGCGCAAAAACAAAACCTCGCGATACCGCTTGTCCGGAAAATCCGGACAGAGAATGAGGATGCTTTCTTCCTGATCAACTCCACTGAGATAGAGTAAATTGTTATTCTGCCGGAACGCCATCGTGCCATCGGCATTAGTCGGCATGATGTCGTTGCTGTTAAACAACGCCAGTGAATTTGACTTCAGTTTTTGAGTTAACCTTTTCCGGTTTCGGATGTACAAGGCAGCTGGGGCCGGTGAATAGCGCATAGGTGTAAAAATCAAGAGCTGAAAATTACTCGAATTATTGCACAATCACCTGACTGAACCGATGCCCGACCCGGGGAAAAAACCAAAAGGCTTTTGCAAACCCGGCTCAAAGCCTCCTTACGACTCGGTCACTTCATCGGTATCCACGTAGTTGATCAGCACAAAGGTTACCAGTAAGCCGCTGAAAACACCCTCAAGCGCTACGATAAAGGATGCCATGTAGGCATTGAGATAGCGCCCCATCGGTTCGTTTTCAATAATGGACGCCATCAGCGAAGCATCCGCTTTCATCCAAATGAACATGAAAACGGCAAACAGAATTGAACCAATAGCGCCCGTGGCTACGCCCGTCACCAAGCCGCGGAAGTAGTTCATGTGATCTTCGTGCGTTTGCTTAAATTTTTTGAGGGCAAAGTAAATGCCGGCCGCCTGTATAAGCAGGTTGAGCAGCCGCAATTCTACATGATGGCCGAGGCCGGCAAAATGCATGACAACAAAATACACCGCGAGGCCTCCGGCAATGCGTAGCCCATAGTTCTCCGGAATGCGGTTGGGATCAGTAAACAAGCTCATAAGGTTGGATTAAGTTTCCCTAAGTATCAACTTTTTTCAGACAATAACAACAGGCCGGTTACACCGAACGTCAGCAACACAGCAACCCAAGCCCGCTGGGCCTTTGGAAATTCCGATAAATTTTTATCTTCGTAATCCCCAAAACATAACCCCAACCGTATGAAAGCCCTAAAAACCCTTGGTTTCGCGTTTGCCGGTGTTGTGGCTGTCATTGCCATGGTGCTGGTATTTAAATCTCCCCAAAGTCACATGCAACGCTCGGTAGTCATTCAAGCACCTCCGGCCAGCGTGTATCAACAGCTCATCAGCTTCAAAAATTTCAATGCGTGGTCTCCCTGGGCCAAATTAGACCCCAACACGCGCTATACCTACGAGGGACCCGAGAGCGGAGTAGGTGCCAGAATGAGTTGGGTGAGCGAAAACCCCAACGTAGGCGCTGGCTCACAATGGATTGTTGAAGCCGTTGAAAATAAAATGGTAAAGAACGGAATGGCATTTGGCGATATGAAAGGTGACTATTTCGCCACGTTGGAACTGGAAGAAGTGCCCGAGGGCACAAAGGTGACCTGGCATTATGATGGGGACGTGAAGGGAACCGGGATGGTGAACTCGGCCCTTGGAAAAGCATTTGGCTTATTTATCGACCGTGCGCTCGGTCCATTTTACGAAGATGGGCTCACGAGCCTGAAGCAGGTAGTGGAGAGCCAGCCGGTAACAGTCGATAGCTTGAATAAATAAGGGGCATCTCTAAAACCCACCGATAAAACTAAATGTCATTCCGGCCCTTGTGCCGGAATCCCATTCTAACCACACCGAAGCAGATACCGGGACCAGTCCGGTATGACAGGTCGAGGTTTTTAGAGATGCCCTAAAAACAATCATTCAGTTATCCACCTCATGATCGCGTACCACCTGACTGCGTTGCTTCCAAAGCTTTAGCTCCTCTTCGCGTTGACGTATCTCCTCTTCCGTTGGGTTGTAGGTCAGCAAGGCATTCAAATCCGGCTGCCCACCATCGATCCACGCGGAGTACCACAGATCGGCTGTTGTTTTGATACTACCTCGCATTTGACGCTCGACCATACCCCGCAATGCCCGGTGATACTCGCGCGAGTAGTGGAGCGAGTACACCTTTACGGTCTGCTTGCCGCGTGTTTCAAAACTGAATCGTGAGTTCGGGTGACGCTCGCTGAGCTGCTTTTCCAGGCGAAGCACAGAATCAACGAGCGCATGGGTATGGGCTACCACGCGCCAGATGCGCCCCTGAACCTGTGGTTCATAAGCGGCTGCCCCAACAAAAAAGTCATATTCTTCGGCAAACAACTCGGGCAGGCGCGACTCCCAAAACGCGTGGATACCCTCCTGTCCCGAAAACTGTCCGTTATAGTTTCGGGTGGTGTGCAGCGGCACGTGTGCGTCTGCTACATAGTGACCCAGCTCGGCTGAGAGCCGCAGTATTTTGGCCGGATCGCGCACCAAAAAAGCATCGCGCAATTGAAGGTACATCCGGTATACATGCCAGGGCAGGATTCCGTGTGTCTGAAGCGTATCTTCCGGGATTCGTTCGACCGCCTGGTTCCAATAGCGGGGTAATGTCCAGGCCGCGCTGTCGCCATACGCATCCAGGTCGATGAAATGACGCGGTGCTTCGCCCACCACGGCATAACGTCTGCGATCGGGGTTTACGCTAGCCTCGGCCAGGTATTGAATATTCTTCTTGTAGAACCCCACCATCGGGGGTGGCAGGGTAAATACTGCCAGTCGATTGATCTTGGGATGGGCAAAAAAGCCCCAGCCCGCGGAAAGGGCCAAAACCGTCAAAACGCCCAAAAAACCCAAAAAACGATGATTATTCATCTCCCGAAGATATCCTGACCGGGTCAATGTCCCGGCTTGTTCATTCCAAATCTTGCGTGTACCTTTGCGCTCCTTTTAAAGAAGACTATGGCAAACCATAAATCAGCCGAAAAGAGAATACGGGCAAACGAGGCCAAGCGAGAGCGCAACCGCTACCAGCACAAGACCACGCGCACAGCCGTGAAAAAACTATTGACGACCACCAAAAAAGACGAAGCCCAGGCTTTGCTCAAGGACGTAACAGCCATGCTGGACAAGCTGGCGAAGAAGAACATCATCCATTGGAAAAAGGCTGCGAACCAGAAGTCGCGCCTGACCAAGACCGTTAATAAACTGAAGTAAGTACAATCTTATTTTTTCCCTTCTCCGCCCACACGGTAATCCGGAGAAGGTTTTTTTATTGCCATTCTTTTCACGTGTTGCTGATTTTGGCTTGAGGCCGAACGGAACCGCCCGAACAATCATCGGGGTAATTGGCGAGATTTCCCAGGTCATTTCCTACCTTCACCCTTGTGCGCACGCTTGCAGGAACTATTGTTCGTGTTGCCTGGTTTTCCAATCGAGCCCGGCCGACAGTGCGTGAGCCTTTCGGGATTGGCCACATCCGAATCGCTGACTCTTTTCGGGCCCCGGGCAAGTGCTGTGGAAACGTTGCGGTTCTGCACGGGTTGGGCACTGCAGAACGAGTTGAATTGAAGCCGCTGGTGCCGATTGAGACGGTCCCGGCTGATCCGCTGGTGCCTGATCTTGGGGAAGCTGACATCCCCGGTGTGGACTTTTCATTAATTTCGTTTTCAGCCCGAACCCAGCCCAAAGCGATACCCCACTCCGGTATCCTGGAAGATTTTACCCTGATCCGGGCGGAAAATATGCCGCGGCATTGTGGGCTGCTGCCTGGAAGGGGAAACAAAAGTTGAAATTGACCACCGCTACGTATGGAAATCAACGAATCACGTAAGCTCAACATCAAGAACTGGTCGCCTGAAGACCGGCCCCGGGAGAAACTTGTGATGAAGGGAACGGGCGCATTATCGGATGCTGAACTAATTGCCATTCTCATCGGCACGGGCACCACTAAAATAACGGCCGTAGAGCTCGCGCGCCAAATGTTACAACACGTTAACAACGATCTCCACTCCCTGGCCCGTCTAACCGTGAAAGACCTGATGAAGATCAAAGGCATTGGCGAAGCCAAAGCCATTACTATTGTGGCGGCATTGGAACTGGGGCGAAGACGAAAAGAACTCGAGCCCGAAGCGAAACCCAAAATCGCGAGTTCAAAAGATGCGTTCGAATTGCTGCGGGGCGATTTGATGGATTTGCCAAAAGAAGAATTCTGGGTGCTGCTGCTCAATCGGGCCAATCGCGTAATCGCCAAACGAAGAATCAGCGAAGGTGGCGTGAGTGGTACAGTGGCTGACCCCAAAATCATTTTTAAGCTGGCTCTGGAAGAGTTGGCCAGTGGCGTCATTGTAGCTCACAATCACCCCTCCGGCAATCTTTCGGCCAGCCAGCAGGATATTGACCTCACCCGGAAATTGAAAGAAGGCGGCAAGCTGCTGGAGATTCAACTGCTCGATCATATCATTGTGGCTGGCACGCGGTACTATAGCTTTGCCGATAACGGACAGGTTTGAATGAAGACAATTAACTACCGAAGATTCGGAATTCTTTTTATTGGAGGTGTGCTTGCGGTCATTCTGCTGCTCACCCTTCGGCAGGGCAACCCTCAGGGCGAGGGCTATGGACAGGTGCTAATCAATGAACGAGCTGAAAAAGACAAATTCATGCGCGACAATTCGCAATCCCCGTTCAAAATGAATGGAGTGGCCTACTCCGGCTTAACGTACTATGAGCCTGATATCAATTACCGGGTAATGGCCCAGTTGGAGCCCATCCAGGAAAAAAAAGTGCGTGTGTTGCCTACCAGCAATGGTAAAGAGAACCGATACCTTGAATATGCCTGGGCGGAGTTCATGCTGAAGGAAAAGAAACTGAAGCTTTTGATTCTGGAGTCGATGGAGATGGGTCCGCAACGCGGGATGCTGTTTTGCGCCTTTGCCGATTCGACCAGTGGCCGCGAAACTTACGGAGCCGGGCGTTATCTGGAGGTGAAGAAAATCAAAGGTGCCACTACCCTCGAATTGGATTTTAACAAGGCGTATAACCCCTACTGTGCCTACGTGGATACCTATTCCTGCCCCTTTCCGCCACGAGAGAACATCTTGCCGGTGGAAATCAAAGCTGGCGAGAAGGTGTACAAGTGATGATTTTCGATCGCCAGTTTTGACTACTTTTGCAACTCAAATTCCCAAGGCTATGAATGGACTTCATCTATTTATTGACAACTCAAACCTGTATATCGAGGCACAGCGGGTTGCACGCCAAAAATTCTTTTATGATGATGAGCTAGTGATCAGGCTTAGAATAAACTATGGCGCCCTTCTCGAGCGTGTAAGGGACGGCAGAACACTTATGGAAACGGTGTTAGTCGGTTCAAAGCCTCCAGAGAGTGATACTTTATGGAATAGATTAATGACCCTTGGTATTGATCCAAGGATTTTTGAAAGAAGCGTTTTTTCCGGCAAAGAGAAGGGTGTCGATTCTGAACTCACTAATGCGATAAGGGATGCTTTAGACGATAATCCGACACCGGGAACAATTGCAATAGTTGCCGGGGACAAAGACTATCTCCCGACTCTTGAAAGATGTGTTAAGAAGAAGTGGAAAGTTGAGATCTACTTCTGGGATCAGGCGTCAAGCTCGCTAAAGAATATGCAGGGCACTAGTTTCATTAGCCTCGACAGCTACTTTGAACGCATAACTTTTAAGGCAAAAGATAGAGAATAGAAACTGATCCATGACCCTCTCCTATTCCTGGTTAAAGCAGCATATTGATGTTCCTGAGAGCCCTGAGCAGCTCGCGTCCATTCTCACATCAACCGGGTTGGAAGTGGAAAGCGTAGAGCCTTTTGAAACCGTGAAAGGCGGACTTCGCGGTTTGGTCATTGGCGAGGTACTGACTTGTGTGAAACATCCCAATGCCGATAAACTTTCACTCACCACCGTTGACCTGGGCGCAGGCCGGATTGTACCTATTGTTTGCGGAGCAGCCAACGTGGCTGCCGGACAAAAAGTGGTGGTGGCGTTGCCGGGCTCTACCCTTCACCCCACGGCAGGCGAGCCTTTTCAAATCAAATCAGCCAAAATCCGGGGCGAGGTTTCCGAGGGCATGATTTGCGGGGAAGATGAAATCGGACTGGGCGCAAGCCACGAGGGTATCCTGGTGCTCCCCGCGAACGCACCTGTTGGCAAACCGGCTGCCGAATTCTTTCAGATCGAAAGCGACTATCAACTGGAGATCGGACTGACACCCAATCGGGCGGATGCCGCTTCGCACATAGGAGCCGCACGCGACATCAAAGCGGCCACCGGTCGTGACATCCGCTGGCCCTCCGTAGATAATTTCAAACCCGACAATCAAGCACTGTCGATTTCCGTTGCCGTAGAAAATACTGACGCCTGCCCGCGTTATTCGGGCGTCACCTTATCCGGGGTTACGGTTAAAGAATCACCCGCGTGGCTTAAGAACCGTTTGCTCTCCATCGGACTTACACCGATCAACAATGTCGTGGATATCACCAACTTCGTGCTACACGAAACCGGCCAGCCCTTGCACGCCTTCGATGCTGATCAAATCCGGGGAGGCCAAATAGTCGTAAAGACTCTGCCGGCCGGCACCGCATTTGTCACATTAGATGGGAAGGAGCGAAAACTGAGCTCGAATGACCTGATGATTTGCGACCGTGAGGCGGGTCTTTGTATTGCCGGAGTATTCGGAGGGCTGAACTCCGGCATCAGCGACAAAACAAAAAATATTTTCCTGGAAAGCGCGTGTTTCGCACCCAGCTACGTCCGCAAGACCGGGCAATTGCACCAACTCAAAACGGATGCCTCGTTCCGGTTCGAGCGAGGTACTGATCCGAACCTAACGGTGTATGCGTTGAAACGGGCTGCCCTGCTCATTCGCGAGCTTGCCGGGGGCACCATTTCGTCTGATGTGGTGGATGTGTACCCGACCAAAATTCAGAATCGGAAAATCGAGGTGAGCTATGCCAACATCAACCGATTGATTGGAAAAGTGCTGCCCGCAGCGCGCATTCATACCATTTTGCAAAGTCTCGACATCGAGGTCATGCAGGCAACATCCCAAGGCTTTAGTGCCTCGGTGCCACCCTATCGGGTTGACGTAACGCAGGAGGCCGACATTGTGGAAGAAATACTGCGCATTTACGGGTTCAATAATATTGAGTTATCCGAAATCGCGGGCACTGATTACCTGGCGGCATTTCCTGAAAAAGCCAGCCATACCTTCACCCACACCCTGGGCGAAATGTTAAGCAGTCAGGGCTTGTATGAGATACTAACCAACTCGCTGACGCGCGAGGCGTACCAGCAGCGCCTCAATCTGAGTTATGGATCGGAACCCGTTGAGGTTCTCAACAAACTCAGCGAAGAACAGGGCATTCTGCGGCAGACGTTACTATTCACTGGTCTGGAAGTGCTCAGTCACAACATTAACCGAAAACAAAAAGACATTCGGTTGTACGAGTTCGGTAAGGTATATGGCAAGACTCCGACCGGCTACCGCGAAGATGATCGCCTGGCCCTTTATATCAGCGGAAATGCGGAAGCGGAAAATTGGCGCAGGCCTGCACAACCTGCCGGGTATTTTGATCTTACGCAAGCGGTCGTCAATGTGCTGCAGCGCTGCGGAATCTCATGTGAGCAAAAACCGGTGCATGACTCTCAACTAGAGTACGGTATGGCCTTGTGGACCGGCCAGCAGGAAATTGGTCGCCTGGGTAAGGTAAAAGCAGCCTTGTGCCGCGAAGCCGGAGTAAAACAGGACGTGTTCTTTGCCGACTTGTCAGTCGACCTTTTGTTTTCGGGTGCCAATCCCCGGTTTGATGTAAAGGAGATACCTCGCTTCCCCGAGGTAAGGCGCGATCTTTCTCTCGTGCTTGATCAGCAGGTGACCTTCGCTGAAATCGAATCCCTGGTGCGAACCACTGAGAAAAAACTTATTCGCGACATCATCGCCTTTGACGTATACGAGGGCGAAAAAATTC
This sequence comes from Flammeovirgaceae bacterium, assembly GCA_021298015.1. Classification (GTDB taxonomy): domain Bacteria; phylum Bacteroidota; class Bacteroidia; order Cytophagales; family Cyclobacteriaceae; genus ELB16-189. The sequence goes on along the minus strand of JAJTGY010000028.1, from coordinate 14,710 downwards.
CGCCCGGCAAAAAAGCCTACGCACTCGGCTTCACGTTGCTTGACGAAACCAAAACGCTGACCGATGAGGAAATTGATAAGACGATGAATCGGTTAATGACTGCGTTTGAAAAACAAATGAGTGCAGTAATTCGGAAATAATCTTATCTTCGACCACACAATTCCCTCGCGCATGGATCAGGAATTATTGAAATCCAGCCTGAACGGCCTGGAACGCAAAATTTTGGTACTGCTAAACGAGCACAAGGGCCTAAAAGACGAACTCAAGTCGTTAAAGATTGAAAATCAAGACCTCCGCCAGAGCATTCGCCTGCGCGATGACCAATTGTCCAATTTTAAGAATCAGGTAAAAATCACTAAGATTGTAGACCATATTCACCCGGAAGACAGTGAAGTTTCGGAGTTGAAGCGGAAAGTAGACGAGTATATTAAGGAGATTGACAAGTGCATAGCATACTTGAGTAAGTAACCGTTAATGGACGATCTTTCAATAAAAATCAAAATTGCCGACCGGGAGTACCCCATGAAGGTGAAGCGGAGCGATGAAGAGCGCATACGCCAGGCTGGTAAGGCAATCAATGAAAAAATCAAACATTACCGGTCCCAGTTTGGCATAGACGACAAGCAGGACCTACTCGCCATGGTTGCCTTCGATTGTTTGGTCGATAAGTTAAAAGACGAAGAAAATCTTCAGGTTATTGATCAAACGGTGGTAGAGAAAGTTAACCACCTCAATCAACTCGTTTCACAGTCCCTCAGCTGACGCTGCCTGCGGGTGGGTCAAAATATCCCACTCATGGAAAACATTGCCATTATTCTCATTGCCGTTGCCCTTAGCATCCTGCTGGGTTTGCTTTTCGGCTCGTTGTTTTACAAGCGCAAACAGAAAAAGCGGAAAAAGGAAGATGAAGAGCGTGCGCGCCTGATTATTAAAGAAGCGGAACTCCAGGCCGAAAACATCAAGAAAGACCGGATTCTGGAAGCCAAGGAAAAATTCCTGAAGATGAAGCAGGAGTTTGAAGAAGAGGCCAACCGGAAAAAGAACCAGATCATTGCCAACGAGCAGAAGATCAAACAGCGGGAAGCCCAGCTGGCCAAAGAGCATGAAACACTTAAGCGCAAAGAGGCCGACCTGGACGAAGAGCGCCAAAGCCTGGCCCAGCAACACGAATTGGTGAAAAAGCGAAAGGAAGAACTCGACCGGTTTAACGCACAGAAAGTGGCGGTGTTGGAAAACATCGCCAAGCTCACCGCAGAACAGGCCCGCGAACAACTGGTGGAATCCCTGAAGGAAGAAGCCCAGACCCGCGCAAACTCCTATATCAAGGATATCATGGAGCAGGCCAAACTATCGGCCACCAAGGAAGCCAAGAAGATCGTAGTGGAAACCATCCAGCGCACAGCCACCGAACACGCGATTGAAAATTGTGTATCGATCTATAACATCGAAAGTGACGACATCAAGGGAAAAATTATCGGCCGCGAGGGTCGCAATATCCGCACCCTGGAGGCTGCCACCGGAGTTGAATTGATTGTAGACGACACTCCGGAAGCCATCATCATCTCGGGATTTGATCCTGTGCGCAGGGAGATTGCCCGGCTCTCGTTGCATCGGTTGGTTCAGGATGGGCGCATTCACCCGGCCCGCATCGAGGAAATTGTTTCAAAAACCACGAAGAACATCGAAGATGAAATTGTGGAAATAGGCGAGCGCACGGTGATTGATCTCGGCATCCATGGGTTGCACCCCGAACTCGTGAAAATGGTCGGCCGCATGCGCTTCCGGTCGTCATACGGTCAAAATCTGTTACAGCACTCGCGCGAAGTGGCCAACCTCTGCGCCATTATGGCTTCGGAACTGGGCCTTAATGTGAAGCAGGCGAAACGGGCCGGCCTGTTGCATGACATTGGTAAGGTGTGGCCGGAAGAACTGGAAAAACCCCATGCCATTGTCGGCATGGAACTCGCGCAAAAATACAAGGAACACCCCGTGGTTTGCAACGCCATTGGCGCTCACCACGATGAAATTGAGATGACCGGCATCTTGTCTCCGATTGTGCAGGCCTGCGATGCCATCAGTGGCGCGCGCCCCGGGGCAAGGCGTGAAGTGATGGAGCAGTACATCAAACGCCTAAAAGAACTGGAGTCCGTGGGGTTGAGCTTTGATGGCGTGGAAAAATGTTATGCGATACAAGCCGGCCGTGAGTTACGCGTTATTGTGGATGCCGAAAAGGCCACGGACGAGCGTGCAAATCAGCTTAGTTTTGAGATTTCGCAAAAAATTGAGCGGGATATGCAGTATCCGGGGCAAATTAAGGTAACCGTAATCCGCGAAATGCGAAGTGTAGCATATGCGAAGTAACTAATCCAATCAACCTATGAAAAAGAGTTTATCCCTTCTCGGCTTGTTTTTTCTTCTGGTCGCAACGTCTAAAGCTCAAATGAGCACCGGTGTAAGCCAATTTAACATGCTCACAGGCCCCAATGGAGAGCCTATTCGCTACCAGAGCGCAGCGACTTCAGATGGCAGTGCCTATTACTACGAAAATTGGCTGCCCGCTTCAATTTTTCTAAACAACGGCAAGGCAATTGAAAAGGTCCAGGTCAAACTCGACCTGATTAAGCAGGAAATTCACTACGTATCCGAAGCCACCGGGCAAGAGATGATTGCCTACGGTGCCATGGTGAAGGAGTTCTACCTGGCCGAACCCCGCGAAGGCAAAATGGTAACCCAAAAATATTCCTTCCAAAAACTAGACGGCACAAACAGCTACCTCTGCCAACATCTGGCCGAAGGAAAAGCAACATTGTTCAAGAGCATTGTAAAACGGGAGCTGACGGATAAGGCGTATCATTCTGCCACGGTAAACATCGTCTTTCAAACGGACGTCAATTATTACCTGGCGAGTGAAGGGAAATTCCAGAAGATAAAACGAAAAAGCGACCTGGTTGAACTGTTGCCCGGGAAAACGGAAGAACTCAAAAAGTATACTTCGGAGAAGAAAATGAAGTTGCGCACCGAGGATGAGATGGCCGAACTGGTAAACTATTTCAATTCGCTAAACTAACCTTACGTATATTCATGGCACCATAAGCCATGAACCCATTTCCTTTCGCAGGTTTATCAGACGAAGCCGTGCTGGCCTCACGCACACAGCACGGCTCCAATGAAATCCGAAAGAGCGCAGAGAGCGGCACCTGGGTTGCCTTCAAAGAAACGGTTACGGAACCCATGTTTTTACTGCTGGTGGTAGCCGCCAGTGTGTACTTCGTGTTGGGTGAGGTTACCGAGGGCATTTACATGTTGGCCGCACTGGCAGCGGTTGCCGCCATTTCTTTTTATCAGGACTCCCGAAGCCGCAAAGCCCTGCAGGCGTTGCAAGACTATACCCAGCCCCTGGCAACGGTCATCCGCAACAACTTGGTAACGCAAGTCAAAAGCCGCGATGTGGTGGTTGGCGATTTCGTAGTTATAGACGAAGGCAAACTCGTTCCTGCCGATGGCGTCCTGCTGCAAGCCAACGACTTCACCGTAAACGAATCCATTCTGACAGGCGAAGCCTTTACCGTGCCCAAATCGCCAGACGATTCAAACGCCCGAACCGTGTTTCAGGGTACGCTGGTCACCACGGGTTTAGGCGTCATGCGCGTGAACGCAGTCGGTGACAAAACGGAACTGGGCAAAATTGGAAAATCGCTAAGTGAGATATCCGAAGAAAAAACACCGCTTCAGCAGCAGATTGAAACTTTTGTGCGAAAGATGGCCCTGGCCGGGGGAGCCGTGTTCCTTCTCATTTGGGGGTATCAGTTCTTTTTGTCGCGCGAATTGCTTGGCAGCCTGTTAATGGGCTTGACCATCGCCATGTCGGTGCTGCCCGAAGAGATACCGGTAGCCTTCACCACGTTCATGGCGTTGGGGGCTTGGCGGCTAATGAAAGAAGGCGTCATCGTTAAACAGACCAAAACGGTTGAAACACTGGGAGCGGCCACTGTGTTGTGTGTGGATAAGACCGGCACCATCACGGAAAACCGGATGGAGTTGAAGAAGATTGTTTCCGGAGATCAGGTTTTTACGCTGGGCGACCAAAGTGAGCTGGCACCGGAAGGCCGTTACATTTTGGAGATGGCCATGTGGGCAAGTGAGCCCGTGCCCTTTGACCCCATGGAGAAAGCGCTGCATGAGGCCTACTCTTCGGTTAGCGTTGACAAGCGTAGTGCCTATCGTCTGGTGCATGAGTACCCGCTGGGCGGAAAACCCCCGATGATGACCCATGTATTTGCCAACGATGACGGCCATCAAATCATCGCCACGAAAGGAGCCGTTGAGGGTGTTATTCGTCAATGCCAATTGACACCCGGGGAACTTGATCGTATCAACCAGCAATATCACGCGCTTTCCGCGGAAGGTTTCCGCGTATTGGCAGTAGCGGAAGCAGCAACCACACCCCATGACCTACCGACAAACCAATCAGAATTTGTCTTGCGCTACCTGGGTCTGGTTGCATTCTACGATCCGCCCAAATCGCACATCCGGTCAATTTTTGAACAATTCCAAAAAGCCGGCATCCGCATCAAAGTGATTACGGGCGATAACGAGATAACGACCCGCGCTATTGCTCGGCAGGCAGGCCTTCCGGCCGAGTCGCACCCGGTGCAAGGTGAAAAACTACTCACCTTATATGACGCTGAATTTGACCGGGAAGTACAACGCGGAGATTTGTTTACGCGCATGTTTCCCGAAGCCAAGTTGCGGATTATCGAATCCCTGAAAAGGCAGGGCGAAGTGGTGGCCATGACGGGCGATGGCGTTAACGATGGGCCGGCACTCAAGGCCGCACATATCGGCATTGCCATGGGAAAACGGGGATCAGAAATCGCACGGCAGGCCTCGGCCCTCATTCTCACTACGGATGACTTGAGCCTGCTGGTGACTGCGCTGGCCATGGGCCGAAAGATTTATTCGAATCTGAAGAAGGCGATACAATACATTATCTCCATCCACATTCCGATCATTCTCACAGTGGCATTGCCGCTCCTTCTGGGTTGGGCCTATCCAGCCATTTTTACGCCTGTACATGTCATCTTTCTGGAGTTGATTATGGGACCCACGTGCTCCATCATCTACGAAAATGAACCCCTGGAGCCGCGCAGCATGGAGCAGCCGCCACGACCCGCCAGCCGATCGTTCCTCAACTTTTCTGAACTCTCCATCAGCATCGTTCAGGGTTTGGCGATCACTCTAGGCACTCTTACGAGTTATCAAATTGCCGTTGCGATGGGCTTCGATGAAGAACTGACCCGCGCCCTGGTTTTTACCACGTTGGTCACAGCCAACATCGTGCTCACATTGGTCAACCGATCGTTTTATCATTCCGTGTGGGTCTCGGCCCAGTATAACAATTGGATGCTGCGGGCCATTTTAATTTCCACCATCGCCCTGCTGGCTGTGATTCTTTATGTTGACCCCGTGAGTCGCTTCTTTCACGTCCGGCACCTCAGCACCATGCAGTTTGGGTTATCCGCTCTGGTGGGTGTGCTTTCGGTAATCTGGTTCGAACTGGTCAAACTCTGGCATCGCCACCGGAAACCTGTTCAAACGTTTTCGTAAATTGATCAATGCCAAACGCCTATTTCCTCGGGGCGTTTTTCATAATTTACCGCGATGCATAGAGCCTTTTCGCCTGCACGTCTGGCCGTAAAGTTGGTTTTCTTTATCAATGGCTTCGTGCACGCCACCTATTACGCACGTTTGCCCCGCATTCAGGATCAGTTTGCGATCGATAACGGCACCATCGGGCTCGTGCTCCTGGCTTCTTCATTTGGTGCCTTGCTGGCCATGCCTTTCACGGGGTGGGTAATCATACGCCATGGCAGCCGAAGGATCACACTATTCGGGGTTTTGACTTACTGCCTGCTTTTTCCCTTGATTCCCCTGATGCCTCACGTGGGAGCTCTTTCAGCTGTCTTCTTTCTTCTTGGCGTTTCGGCCGGCATGATGGATGTGGCCATGAACTCACAAGCGGTAATGGTCGAACAACGACACGGCAAGCCCATCATGACTTCCTTCCACGCCCTCTTTAGTTTGGGGATGATGCTGGGCGGATTGTTCGGGGCATTATTTGCCAAACTGGATACCAGCTTACTACTTCATTTCTCAGCTATTGCCGCGGTGAGTGTAGCGGGCGTGTTGATTGCCCGCTATTACCTCATTCACGATAAACCCGAGCGCAAGGACAAAGAAGCGCCCGCCTTTCGGTTACCCAATGCCGCTATGGTGAGCATAGGGGTCATCGCATTCTGCTGCATGCTGGGTGAAGGCGCCATGGCGGACTGGAGTACCAACTACATGGAGAACATTGCCGGAGCAGAAAAAGCACTTGCCCCCATCGGCCTCTCGGCTTTTGCCCTGGCGATGACATTAGGGCGTTTTGTAGGCGACAGCGCGCGTTTGCGTTTTGGCGATCAGAATCTGATGATCATCTGCGGATTAATTTCCCTGAGCGGTATTGCCCTGGCTATCCTTTGGATACACCCCTATGCTACCATCACCGGATTTTTCATTGTGGGCGTTGGCCTTTCGGCTGTAGTGCCCATTGCCTATAGTCTGGCCGGCAATGCGCGCGACCTTCCACCCGGAGTTGGCTTAGCCATGGTAACCACGGTGGGCTATTCCGGGTTTTTGTTTGGCCCCCCGATTATTGGTTTTCTTGCAGACCTCTCAAACCTGCGATATGCAATGGCATTGGTGGCCTTGCTATTCGCGGTGATGATTCTGCTCGCCTATCGCTACCGTTCGTAATAGACTATTTTTGCGCTATGGAGATTCAACGCGAAGAACACGGAAGCAAGGGTGCCTTCTTTATTTCTGCGCAGGGCAAACGCCTGGCCGAAATGACCTCTTCTAAAGCAGGCGACACACGCCTGATCATCGACCACACCGAAGTATCAGATGCGTTAAAAGGCAAAGGGGCCGGCAAGCAATTGGTGACCGCAGCGGTGAACTTTGCCCGGCAGCAAAAAATAAAAATTCTGCCCTTGTGCCCATTCGCCCGTGCGGTGTTCGAAAAAACACCCGAGTTTGCAGACGTGTGGGATAACTGATCATGCCGGTACTCCCTCAGCCCCTGTATCAACGGCCATTGCATTTGTTTAATGGCCATGCCGAAACCATTGTGCCCAGTCTATTTCGAAAAGTTCAAGGTGTGCCGTATACCCGCGAACGACTGGAGCTGGCCGATGGCGATTTTCTTGACCTCGATTGGTTGCGGAACGGTCAAAAACGCGTGGCAATTATCAGCCACGGATTGGAAGGAAGCAGTGACCGACATTATGTCAAGAGTATGGCGCGTTACCTCGGCCAACACGGTTGGGACGTACTGGCGTGGAATTGCCGCAGTTGTTCGGGCGAGATGAACCGTTTGCCGCGGTTGTATCACCACGGGGCCACCGATGACCTCAGCGCAGTGATTGATCATGCGCGATTGAAGCATTACGATACTGTAGCCCTGGTGGGCTTCAGTATGGGCGGCAGTCTTACGCTGAAATACTTGGGCGAACACGGCCTAAACGTCCCTCCGGAGATTTCGGCAGCGGTAGCATTTTCGGTGCCCTGCCATTTAGGATCCAGCGCCCGGGAGCTTGACAAGCCCGGAAAAGCCTTCTATCGCGATCGCTTTCTGAAAAAACTGAAGAAAAAGATGATCGAGAAGGCAGCACGCTTTCCGGATTTGATTTCGGTGCGGCACATCGACACCATTCGCACGTTTGCTGACTTTGACAATGCCTACACGGCTCCATTGCATGGCTTCACCCATGCCGAAGATTTTTATCAACGGGCGTCATCGGGTCAATACCTGGCCGGCATTCGAAAGCCGGTATTAATTGTAAATGCAGAGAACGATCCGTTTCTGCCGAAGGAATGCTACCCGGTTGACTTGGCGCAGCAGCATGATTTTGTCCACCTGGAAATACCGACACGTGGCGGACACGTAGGCTTCTCGCTGCACGGCAAATCCTATAGCTGGATGGATCAGCGGGCGCTTCTGTTTCTCGGCTGAAAGAATCACCTTCTCTTCTCAAACACCCACTTCAAAAAGTCGGGCTCGGCAAAGGCATTGTCCCAACTGTTGTGGTTCACGCCCGGGTACTCGGTATATTTCACGCTCACACCTATCGATCGCAAACGCTCGACCATCGCCCGCGATTCCTCCACGCCCACCACCGCATCGGCATCGCCATGAAAAACCCAAAACGGAATCTTCTTCACCCGCGCATCGTATTTCAAAACATCTCCGCCCCCACAAATGGGCAGGGCAGCCGCCACCAGCTTGGGAAACCGATAGGCCAATTCAAATGTGCCCATGCCACCCATAGAAAGTCCCGTAACGTAAATCCTCTGGCGATCCACCTGCTCGGTGCGCTGCAAATACCTGATCAGGTCAACTACGAGGCGTAGCGGCTCCGTTATCGGTGACTCGTAGCTAAAATCCAGTCCGTAGGGTTGTTTGGAACGATCGACCGAAACCGCACTCCAATAGCTGTCTTCCGGGCATTGCGGGAAAATGACAATGGCCGGATAGGCCATGCGGGCTTCTGTGCTAAGAAACAACTTGGCCCCGTGTATCAATTGCTTTTCATTATCACTGCCGCGCTCGCCAGCGCCATGCAGCATCACCACCAGGGGATACTTCTTTTGGCTATCGTAGTTTTGCGGGAACAGAATCCGGTAGGGCAACACGGATGAGCCCTTGCGATACTCCCGCTTTTCAAACTGCCCGAGGTCTTGTGCGTAGCCGGTGGCGCAACACATGAGCAAGAGCAGCAGGCCGATACGAAAACGATCCATACCCCAAGTTAATCATGGCACCGGGCACCAAACAAGAAAAATTGTACCTTACCCTTCGGAAAAAAAGCTCATACCATGAAACTGCTGCGGAATATCCTTTCACTTACCTTTCTGTTAGCCGGCTTTGCCGCTCTCGCCCAGGTTGACTACAAAAAACTGGACGCCTATTACGAAAAGGCCTTAAAGGACTGGAACGTGCCCGGCATGAGCATCGGCATCGTGAAAGACGGCAAACTGGTTTTTGCGAAAGGCTATGGCACCATGGAAGTTGGTAAAAATCAAAAGCCCGATGAGCATACGCTGTTTGCCATAGCCTCCAACTCCAAGGCGTTTACCTCAGCTGCTATTGCGCTGTTGGTGCAGGAAGGCAAACTGAAATGGGACGACAAAGTGCGCCAGTACCTTCCGTATTTTACGCTCTACAATACCTATGTAAGTGAGGAGACCACCATTCGCGATTTGCTCAGCCATCGGGTGGGCCTGGGCACATTCAGCGGTGATGTGATCTGGTACCGTTCCCAACTGAGTGCCGAGGAAATTATCAAGCGGGTGCGTTACCTACCCCCTGCCTACAACTTCCGGGCAGGCTACGGATACAGCAACCTCATGTACATCACGGCTGGCGAAGTAATTCGGAAAGTTACGGGCAAGAGTTGGGGCGAGTTTGTTACCGAACGCTTTCTGAAGCCACTGGGCATGACGCGCAGTGTACCCGGTACCACGTATCTGAAAAATATGGCCAACGTGGCTACGCCACACGAACTGGCAAACAACCAGAACCAACCAACACCCTGGGTTGATTGGGAGAACATCGGAGCCACGGGTGGACTGATTTCCAGTGTGAACGATCTATCGCAGTGGTTAATCTTCAATATGAACCACGGCATCTGGGGTAAGGATACGCTCCTCACGGCTGCCTCCCGAAACATACTATGGACACCCCATAACAATTTTGTGGTGGATCACACCGCAAAAAATCCGGCCACCCATTTTCGCGGGTATGGCCTCGGCTGGGGACTCTCCGATTATCACGGCCGCCTGCGGGTAGGCCACACCGGAGGTTATGATGGTATGGTATCCGTGATTCAAATGTTGCCAGAAGAGAATCTGGGCTTCATCCTGCTGACCAACGGCTTACAAGCCCCGCTCGGGGCTCTTCCGAACTACACGTTCGATCGCTTTCTTGGCAAACCCGAGCGGGACTGGTCGAAAGAGCAATGGGAAAGCACGTTGAAATCAAAAAAGGAAGACACGCGAATAGCTGATCGGAAAAAAGCCCGGGTGATGAATACAAACCCATCGCTGGCACCTGGCCGATATGCGGGCACTTACCAGGCGGACATATACGGCAAGATTATGGTGACCGAACAAAACGGCCAACTGAAACTAAGTTTCGAACACACTCCAGATTTTTCGGCCACCCTGCGCCACTGGCATTACGATGTGTTCGAAATCGTTTGGGACAAGCCACAGTCGTGGTTTGGCTTTGGCACCGTGCGTTTCAATCTGGATAACAACCTCAACATAGTGGGCCTCGACTTTGACGTGCCCAACGATGATATCTTTTTTGAAGAACTGAAAGCGAGGAGGTTGAAGTAGTTACTTCGTTACCTGTCGCCTGATGACAACACCGGGATAGCGCCCGGTAGGTAAACTGTTTTGAAACACCAGTTGCCCGTTCACCCATACGCCCTCAATACCCGTTGATATTTGCTGGGGTTTTTCAGGCGTGGCCTGGTCGGCAACCGTAGCCGGATTGAACAAAACCAGATCAGCATAGTTCGTCACCTTGATTTCTCCGCGCCTGCTAATGCCCACGTTGGCTGCCGACAGGCTGGTCATTTTCCGAATGGCCTCTTCGAGCGACAACACGTTCTGTTCCCGCACATATTGCCGCAACACGCGGGCAAACGTACCAAAACCCCGCGGGTGACGGCTGGTAGCCGACCCATCGGAACAAATGTTGGCATGGGGCCAGGCGGCAATAGCCGCAATATCCTCCTCAACCATGCTGGCCGCCAGTATGCTTTCGTCTCCGTTTCGCTGATCCACTTCGGCAATTAATTGCATCAGCGTTTTGGGAGCAGTCGTTTTTCTAAGCGCAGCAACTTCAGCCAACGTCTTTCCCTCATAGGTAGTATCCGGTGAATAATTGTTAATGATCACCTGATCGGCAGTGGTTAACTGGCTCAAGGCAAATGCTGCTGCACGTTCATCTTGAAAATTCCGCTCCGGAAAAAGCACTTTCATGGTGGATTGCCAATACGTGTAGGGATAAACATCGGCTGTCACGTTAATACCCACGCTTCGTGCAGAATCAAGCTTGTGGACCAGTTGGCCTGATTGGCCCCAGAGACCTTTCATGGCCAGTTTGGTATGCGAAATCTGTACGGGCATGCCCGTGCGTGCACCAATGGCAAGCAACTCGTTGAGGGCCGGCCAAAAGAAACGATCTTCACTACGCATGTGACTGATGTACCGACCGCCCTGGCTTGCACAAACTTCACTCAGACTCAGTACCTCTTCGTGGGTAGAGTAAATGCCCGGATCGTATTCCAATCCCGTTGATAGGCCCAGCGCACCTGCTTGCAAGTCGGCCCGCATCATCTCGTTCATCCGGTCAATCTCTTCTTTCGATGCGGTGCGTCTGAAATCCCGCCCCAGCACGGAATCACGAAGTGTATTGTGGCCCACATAAGACGCGATGTTCACCGCTACCGGAGTGCTGTCAATTGCCTGGAAAAAGTTTGAGAGGGGATGTTTGGAAAATCCGTCCTGACCAACCACGATGGTGGTAATACCCTGACTGGTGCAGGCCTGCATGCCGCGAAGCTGAAACATTCCCCAATCGTGGTGGCTGTGGGTATCGATAAAACCGGGCGCCAGCGCCAGCCCGCGTGCCTCCACAATCGTATCGGCCGTGGCATTCGAAAGGTCCCCCACCTGAGCGATCATGTTCCCCAGCACGGCCACGTCACCGACAAAAGCCGGAGCCCCCGTGCCATCATAAATGGAGGCTTGCCGGATGATGACATCATAATGGGGACGCGAACACGCCACAAGTCCCAAAACAAGGAATATGCAAAGGTTTCGAACAACAGCCATGCTTCGAATTTTATTTTAAGTTGATTTCAAAAATGCGTAAAAACAGGGGGAAATGAACTGCGTTCGTGCCTCGCCAAATCGGTGACAACTTCTGAATCAGGGGCGCGGCCGGATCGAACTTTTCCGCATGAAGGTAGTTTCGCACGGCAGACCACGTAGAGAGATAGCCCGCAAACTGATCCAATGTCCATTGAAACGACATGCTCAGCGCAGGCGCAGGTATTTCACGCCAACGATTTGGAAAAGGCATAGTCTGATAGTGTTCGTCCACCCACTTCCGTTCTGCATCCCAAAATGGCCCTACCGTATTCTGATAAAAATCTTGCAGCAATCGGTCAACCTCCTTAGAAACCGAGCAGAGAGAATAACACCAAGCTGCCAGAACAGCACCGGGGCGGGCCACACGTTTGGCCTCGTCAAAAAATTCGACCAAAGGAAACCAATGCAGTGCCTGGCCAATGGTGATTAAGTCAATGGTTTGATCAGCCGCTGGGCAGTGTGATGCCGAAGCCTGAACATATGTGATATTGGGCGCTTGCGATGCTTCTTGAAGTTGGGTTTGACTGACATCGGTGGCCAACACGCTCTCAAAGTTTGCTGCCAACCTGCGCGCTACCTGCCCGTTTCCCGTACCCACATCCCAGGCCTTTTGCCGACCGGACGTTTGCTTAAGAATGAATTCGTAGTGCTCCACCGGGTAGGTTGGCCGAAATTGCGCATACGCCTTCGCACGATCGGAAAAACGGTCTTTCATTTTTTTGGTCGGTAGCCCGGGCCGCGGAGAGCGCGACCCGGCTTGGCACCGGTATGTTCCCCATCGCGAACCACTGGTACACCGTTCACCAGCACATGCTGCACCCCGGTGGAATACTGATGTGGCTTTTCGAACGTGGCGTGATCCTGAATTTTCTCCAGGTCAAAAACCACCACGTCAGCAAAGTAGCCTACCTGCAGCGAGCCTCGCTTATTCAACTTAAGATTAGAAGCCGGCAGCGAGGTCATCCTGCGAATGGCTTCCTCCCACGACATCAATTTTTCCTCGCGCACATAACGGGCTAAAAACCGGGCAAAGCTTCCATAGGCCCGCGGGTGGGTACCCATATCCACGAAGTTTTTGGTTAACGCCAGGGCACCCGCATCGGAGCCGATGCTCACATAGGGCTGTCTCAACATCTTCATGATGTTTTGCTCCGAGATCAAAAAGTAAATGGCCGGTATTGAAGTCTTATCGGCTGTCAACAAGTCAAGCACCGTTTCATCGGCCGACTTGCCGTGAAGCCGGGCCACTTCATCCAATCGTTTGCCTTTATACAAGGCGTTAAGTGAATCCTTTTTGAACCCGAGCAACATCACATCCTTCGGGTCGGAATTGCGCGTGGGTATTCCGTTTTCCATATCGCTTAGAATTTTCTTTCGCAGTGCAGGATTGCGGAAACGCGCGCGCATTTTGGCGAGGCCTCCCTCCTGTGCCCACATAGGCACCCGCTCCTTGAGACCGGTGGCACTGGCCGCATAGGGATACGTATTGGCGGTGATGCGCAAGCCGGCCTGCCGGGCGCTATCGATCTTAAACAGAACCGTGTCCACTTTACTCCAATTGCGGGCTTGATTAATCTTCAGGTGATAAATCTCGGCCGGCAGGTTAGCCTCGCGGGCAATGCGGAACGTCTCGTTCAGCGCGGGGAGGATAAAATCACTCTCCGATCGCATGTGGGTAATGTACATCCCACCGGCCTGGCCTGCCACGCGGCTGAGTTCAATCAACTCTTCGGTGGTAGCAAACGTGGCCGGAGCGTAAATCAATGAAGTGCCCAATCCGAGGGCCCCTTGTTCCATGGCTTCCTTCACCAATTGCCTGATGCGATCCAGTTCGGCTGGCGTTGGCTTTCGGCTTTCCTGATTCATCACATACATCCGCACCGTGGTAGCGCCCACAAACGAGGCCACGTTAGGGCTTATGCCCAACCGCTCAACGTGATCGAAATAGCCACCCAGGGTTGTCCAGAGCGTGTCGCGTTTGCTGCGGTGACGGGGGCCAGGGCTCCAACCTTCACCAAAAACCTCCAGCGTTACACCTTGTAAAATGTCACTCATGGCCCGACCATCGCGTAAAATGGTACCATCGGCCCAGCTTAACATGTTGATGAAACCCGGACTCACGGCTTTTTGGGTCGCATCAAGGATTACGGGGGCTTCTGCACGCGATAGATCCCCGATGTACGCAATGGTGTCTTGCCGAATGCCCACGTCTGCCCGAACTCCCGGGGTTCCGGAGCCATCGTACACCGTTCCACCCCGGATGATGACATCAAACAAGGCAGGCGGAGTTTGGGCCGAGCAGGCAGTCAGGCCGAGGATTAAAAGGGAACTCAAAAATCTCATGCGATGGCAAATAACTCAAAACCCGGTAACCGCACGCAAAAGGGCGCCAGATTTTAGATCGCCCCGAAACTTCCATCTTATTCTTTATCTTTGCCCCCGCCTCTGGACAATCGGTCCGGGTACTTGGCTCCGTATTTCAATGGATAGAATTTCAGATTCCGATTCTGAAGATGCAGGTTCGATTCCTGCCGGGGCTACTTACTTAATTGGGTTCAAGCTGGTACAATTCTAAAAGATGCATGTTCCCTGCCCGCATGACGCAGTCAGGCGGGGATTCCTACAGGGACTACAATCGAGTAGGAAGGTAGCGATTATTTCGCTACCTGTCCTCTCACACCACCCTGCGTACCGGTCTGGTACAGGGCGGTTTGTTAGAATA
>JAJTGY010000100.1 GCA_021298015.1 Flammeovirgaceae bacterium | reverse complement strand
GATGCGAGTGGAAATGGCAATCATGGGGTTAAGTTTTAGCAACCAGCAACCAGCAACCAGCAACCAGCAACCAGCAACCAGCAACCAGCAACCAGCAACCAGCAACCAGCAACCTCCTAGTAGTTAACTAAAAGGAAATAATCCCATGAAGCGTCTGATTTTATTTACTATTTGTTATTCGCTGTTCGCTAGTTACGGGCAGGGGAGTGTAAGTGCCTTAAGTTTTTCCGGCGACGGATACATTAGCCTCCCTAGTACAATTGCCTTTGACAATCGCGATTTTACCGTATCTATGTGGGCAAAGATTGACCCCGTGCAGCCCATTTATTTCACGAACCTGTGGGGAAGTGGATACACTCAAATAGGCTCGGGGTATACACGCGACATTGAGTTTTATCTGGAAACGAGTGGAACCCCGGCAAGGACAACCCCAGGAATTCATGTGCGAGATGGCAGTTCTGCCTTGGGTGTTGCTACCAGCTTTCAGGTAAACGATGGTGCCTGGCATCATCTGGTTTTTATGCGAACAGGTTCCGTTTTTTCTATACACATCGATGGTATTTTGGCCGGTGCTAGTTCGGGTGCATTGGGCGATTTAGATGATACGGGTGCCCCAGTACGGCTCGGCAGCCTTTTCTTTTCTATGCAGGACCGGCGAATGAGAGGTGTGCTCGACGAAGTAAGCATCTGGAACCGCGCGCTTACAGAGGATGAGATTCGCCACAAAATGACCGAGCGGCTGGCTGGCACCGAGCCTGGCCTGGTAGCTTACTACCGCCTGGATGAGGGTGCAGACAATACCTGCCCGGGTGGCCAGGATGTGTGTGATGCCAGCGGGAATAATAATCATGGGGTGAAGTTTTAGTAAGAAAAAGTTTATTAAGAACGCATGAAAAAGATTCTGCTATTTATTGCCTGCTGCCTCTTTGCTATCGCCTATGGCCAGGGCAGCGTTCGGGCCCTGGGCTTTACGGGCGATCGAGTGCCGATGCCGGGTGGGGGTATACCCACTGAGGCTAATCCGCCAGCAGGTGTTAGCATCAGTCATTCGTTTCTTAATAACAGGGCCGAATACACCTGGGAGGCCTGGGTCTTTAATCAATCTAACGAGGAGAGTTGGGTATACGGGGAAGGGAATCCGCAGCTCACTTTTGCCGTTGGACTCGGCCCGGGTGTGTTCTATGTTGCTGCCCACAATGAGGGGGTTTCTCCCCCATGGCAGCTTGTTAGTATCCCCACCGGAGCGGCTGTACCCACCAATGAATGGGCCCATTTTGCGGTTACGCGAAGAAACAATGGAACCACTACCTTGTACATAAATGGCGTACAGGTTGCTACTGGGGCGCTACATGTGCAGAGCCACTCGGCTACGAGCCAGGCCGCAATTGGTATAAACCCTGGCTTCACCTCTCAGATTGATCTGCCCTTTAGGGGGATAGTGGACGAAGTCCGCATCTGGAACCGCGCCCTAACGGAGGACGAGATCCGCCACAAAATGACCGAGCGACTGACGGGTAGCGAACCCGGCTTGGCTGCTTATTACCGCATGGATCAGGATGCTTGCCCAGGGGCAGATGTGTGTGATGCAAGCGGACAAAACAATCATGGCGTGCGGTTCTAGGGAGTGGAAGATTTTTTTACCGTATGAATACTTAAAAATGAAGAACATGAGAGGGATATTACTAATCGCATTTTTCAGCCTATTTGCTATGGCCCATGGCCAGGGGGCAGGTAGTGCGTTAGATTTTAATGGGGTAGCCGGAGGCATTCGTGTGGGCAATAGCGCGACCCTTAACTTTGGTCTTGGTGATTTTTCCCTAGAGCTATGGGTAAGGGTACCGTCCACCCTTACCCTGGAGGAACTAGTTGTGGTTGGGAAGCGCCCTGTCTGCGGAAATTCAAACTTTTGGAATATCCGAACAAGCCCCACTGATGGTATATACCTGGAGGTTTCGAATAGTGCTCTAGGTGAGGATGACCGTTGTGGTGCGGGTCTCATTTATGATGGCGAATGGCATCATGTTGCCTTCGTCCGCCGTGGCCGGGAGATTCGTAGTTACCGCGACGGAAGCCTTTTCGCTACAACCACTCTACGTTTCGATTACAATGTAGATAACTCGGTTGACATGTTTATCGGCGATGGTGTCTGTGCCGGGATTGGCCGTAATGGGCGAATGCAAGGCAATGTAGATGAGCTCCGCATTTGGAGCCGTGCCCTAACAGAAGAGCAGATCCGCCACAAAATGACCGAACGCCTGCGGAACGCTGAGCCCGGCCTGGTGGCCTACTACCGCCTAGATGAGGGTGCAGACAATACCTGCCCAGGCGGCCAGGATGTATGCGATGCCAGCGGGAATGCGAATCACGGGGTAAAATTCTAGCTTAACCTAATAGGATAATGAAAAAGAGGTTCATTTATTTCGTTTCGATCCTCTGCCTGCTCACGGTAGGCCAGCGGTCGGTATGGGCACAGGGCAGTGTTCGTGCACTTAGCTTTGATGGAAATGACTGGATACGCCTGCCCCTGCTGAGTAGCCTGAACGGCCAGCAGCAGGTAACCTTCAGCTGCTGGGTGCGCTATGGCGACCCTAACGTAAATCAAACACTTTTCGCACATTGGGGAAATAGCGTAAACCCTGTTGGCACCAATGTGGGTTTCTATATCACGCTATTGAATCACAGACTGACGGCCAACACAAGTGCTGGCTGGTGGATGCAAACAGCAGCTGAGCCACTAGTGCCGGGCAATTGGTATCATGTGGCGGTGGTATTTGACGGCACGCTGGCCACCGATGCGGAACGCATGCGGATGTATGTGAACGGAGAACAACAGCTTGTAGACTTCACGAATCAACCGGTTCCAGTGCCTACAGCCATTGGAGATCGTGCAGTGATTACCCAGATCGGTGCCCGTAGGGATAACGGTAACGTACTGATAGACCACGTACGCGGTGGCGTTTTGGATGAAATGGCACTATGGTACCGGGCTCTTAGTCCTACCGAAATTCGCCACAAGATGACCGAGCGGCTGGCGGGTAACGAGCCCGGCCTGGTGGCCTACTACCGGATGGACGAGGGCGCTGACGGAACCTGCCCAGGCGGCCAGGATGTGTGCGATGCCAGCGGGAATGCGAATCACGGGGTA
>JAJTGY010000099.1 GCA_021298015.1 Flammeovirgaceae bacterium | reverse complement strand
GTTGAATTCTGGCTGAATGGCCACAATGACGCGTGGCTGATCCTGTTTCTGTATCTCGGGCTGTGGAGTGTGGGGTTAGTCAGTTGGGGGTTTCTGGCGATGGCAGTCTTGACGAAGTGGTGGCCGGCGCTGCTGATGCCAGTTTGGTGGGCGCGGGCGTATTCGCTGCCAGGCATGGCTGCGTTTGCGGCGCTACTCATCCCCTGCGCATTCCTGATGCCAGTTGAGGCGTGGTTGACAAAGATCCGCTTCGCCAGTGGCTTTCTCGGGGGATGGCAGAACAATGCGTTTCTTTATCGATTCCTGTCGGACAAGTGGCAATCCTTTACGGTGTCCTTGTTGGCGGGAATGCTGCTGCCGTTGACGCGCCTCGACCGGGACCATCTGACCTTGTGGTTTGTGACGATTTTCCTCGCCTTCTCGGGAAACATACATCCGTGGTATTTGACGTGGCTTCTGCCGGGTTTGCTGCGAACGAAAGTGAATCCACTTCCCTGGCTTGTACCCATGGCGCTTTTGCCACTGGCCTACAATCCGATGCTCGGGTGGGTGGCGGGGGGTTACTGGCGGCCGGACGAGCGGATACCTCTTTTCATTTGGTCTGGAACCGGCGCTTTTGCGATTTATTCATTTTTGAAATGGTGGAAAGCGATAAGATAATAGGGCTATGGCCGCACACTTAAGAACTCTGGCGACGCTTTTGATCGCCTTAGGCGTGGGTGGTGGGCTGTTTTCGCTGATCTGGCTGCTGGCAAACGGGGGACCGGCGGGGTTATCAAATGCGTTTGAGAATGCATCGGTTGTGCTGGGTCCGATTGTTGTTGGCATTTCAATCCTGAACATATTGTTGGCGGTGCCAATGGTGCTAACGGGATTGGGTTTGCTGCGAGTGCAGGGTTGGGCACGCTCGATGGGAATGGTAGTGTGTTCTCTGGCGATCATCAGTATTCCGCTCGGCTCGATTCTCGGTGCGTATGGTCTTTGGGTGCTGACCTCGCTCGAGGTGGAGCCACTGTTCGAGAATCGACAAGAGCGCTAAGGCGTGGGTGATATCACCCACGCCGATTTGTTCATTTGCCCCATTTAGCGGGACAACAGAAGTATTTTCAGTGTTTTGGAGTTTGGCATGCCGCGTGCCTGAGTTCCGCTAAAGAGGTACTTGCATGTTCTTTGTGTTCGTTTTTATCTGGACTTTTGCGATGATTGCCGGCATTACGATGGTCTGGTTGTTGGGCTGGGCAATCAAGAACGGAGAGTTCCAGAATCTCCGGGCCGGAGCGCGGTCTATCTTTGACGAAGAAGAGCCCGAGGGTAGGGTAACCGACTATTTTCCCGGCGAAGGGCCGCTGATGCGGCAACTGGAGGCTCGCCGATGAGCGCGACGAGCGACAGCCGCGGCGAGGTAGTCTCGCGAATCGAAGTAGACCGGTCAGCCGAGTGGGTAGTGACGGTTTATTGGGCCAGCGCGCTGTTGTGGCTGACGGTGGCGACACTGGCGGGGTTGATCAGTTCGATCAAGCTGCACTCACCGGGATTTCTCGGCAACATCGAATGGTTGACTTTCGGCCGCATCCGGCCGGTGCATTGGGATACAGCGGTGTATGGGTTTGGGGGAACGGCGGCCTCGGGCACCTTGCTGTGGCTGCAGGCGCGTTTATGTCAGACGCGAATTCCCTTCCCCACGCTGCTGATCGCAGGGGGTGTAGTTTTCAATGTAGGGATCTTGCTCGGCTCGATCGGGGTGCTGATGGGGAAGTCAACCGGCGTGGAGACGCTGGAGTTTCCACTGTGGGCGATGCCGCTGCTGGTGATCCCCTACGTATTCATCGTCATTGCGAACTTCAAGATGTACTTCAACCGGCGCAACGCCCACACCTATGTTTCGCAGTGGTACCTGATGGCGGTGACGATCTGGTTTCCGGTTCTCGTGCTGAGCGCGGAAGCATGCACGAACCTCGGTGCAGTCGACGGGGTGGCGCAAGCGATTGCCAACTGGTGGTATGGACACAATGTCGTCGGGCTTTTCGCGACTCCAACAGGTATCGCAGCCGCGTATTACCTGATTCCGAAGGTGATCGGCAAACCAGTGCACAGCTACCACCTGTCCTTGCTCGGTTTTTGGTCGAACGCGATCTTCTACAACTGGGCGGGGACGCACCATCTCACCGGGGGGCCGCTGCCAGCCTGGACGATTACGATCGGCGTCGTTGGCTCGATGATGATGTTCATTCCGGTGATCACGATCGGGATCAATCATCACATGACGATGGTCGGATCGTTTCACCATCTGAAGACGAGCCCGACGCTGCGCTTCGCGGTGATGGGTTCGATGGTGTACACGCTTTCGAGTTTCCAGGGTGCGCTCGAGTCGCTGCGGAGCCATCAGGAGATCACCCACTTCACGCATTACACGATCGGGCACGTGCACTTTGGGATGTATGGATTCTTCGCCCCGCTCATGTTCGCGATGATGTACTACGCGATGCCGCGACTGACGGGAAATGAGTGGATTTCAGCGCGGCTGATCCGCATTCACTTCTGGTGCACGCTGGGCGGGATGCTGCTCTACACGCTGGCGATGTGTTATGCGGGCATCCGGCAAGGGCTGATGATGAATGACCCGACGGTACCGTTTCTGAACATAGTCAAATTCACGATTCCGTATTTGTGGATCCGTACGGCGGCGGGGCTGATTCTGTTGGCCGGCACAGTTGCCTTTCTGATCAATTTCTGGCGGATCGTACAACCGCACCGTCTGCGTTTCGTAACACCGACGCTGATGACGACCGAGCGGGACTACGACATGCTGCTTAAAAAAGAAAAGGAGCTGAGCCAGTAATGCTACTGAAGAAACTCGGTCTTTCCTTGGGCGTATTTCTGACCATCGCAGCCTCGGTCACGGGCTTGGTGATCATTCCCAATTGGCAGTTTCAAGGCCACCAGCCGATGAGGAAAGCGGACGGAACGCAATACCCGCTGCCCTATTTCGGCGAGCAGGCCAAGGGCCGTGCTGTCTACATCGACCAAGGTTGTATCTACTGCCACTCACAGCAGGTACGCATGAAGGGATATGGCGCTGATATCCGGCGCAATTGGGGGACGAGGCGCAGCGTGCCGCGGGACTACATGTACCACCGTCCGCATC
>JAJTGY010000027.1 GCA_021298015.1 Flammeovirgaceae bacterium | reverse complement strand
TGGAGGGATACGAAGAGCCGGGTGATGGGAGACTATCAAGCACGGTTCTGTGAGAGGCTTAGGGGTGAAACTCCCCTTTGCCTACTCGATTGCCTACTCCACGTTATATTGTTCAAACAATTCATTTGTCCATATGACTTTAAGATACTTCTCTTGTCCTTCGAGTTTGGTATTCATTTCAAAGTCCGGATTATTAAGGTCAAATAGTCCGTTCTCGTCCACATTAATTTTAAAACCATAAAGTTCTATTGTTGCTATTTCTCCTCTTTTTTTCGAGTCAGTAATTTTTAATGTCGATATAGACTTAATTAATTCTCCCTTTATCTCATCAGTTTTGTATCTCTTGTCAAGTAAAACAATTAGGTCTTTGATTAATTCGTCATTGTCGGCAAGACCGGTGTTGAATATATGGGGAATAAGTTGTTTTATGGCTTCATCTGTTTTTCCTTGTCCGTCATATACTTTAGCGTAACTTCCTGACTTAAAGATTTTGTAAGCTGTCAATTCATTTCCACAAAAGTGTTCGTAAGGATATTTTTTGTCAAACAGTCGTACATATTTTTCCGCTTCAACATGATTCTTTTCAGTTATGTAGATGTCAGCCAATTGCTCACAACTGAAATGTTTATAAAGGGCATATTGTGGCCCCATTAGTCCACGTCCGCCTGGGTCTTTTTCATTATAGTTACTTGCAAGGATTTCTTTAAAAACGATTTTTGCTTCATCTCTTTTTCCTTGCTCATTTAGGATATATCCGATGTTGTAATGAACTCTTGGTGATAATTCAGAATTTGGATATTGTGTCCTAAATTGTCTAAATACAATTAATGCAGAATCTAGTTCCTCGTCTTCGTGTAATTCAATCGCTTTGTCAAACAGCTTTTGTTCTTCAGTTCGTTCCTTTTTCTGTCCGTTTGCTTGAATGCAAATTGTCAACAGTGTCCATATGATTATTTGTAGTCTCATTTTTGTCCGGCATGCTTACCTACAACGTTTGTGTTTCTGCAGTGGTGCCATTTCGAAGCCGCGCCCTGTCACACGAAACCCAACGTGGAACGAAGATAAAACTTTAAACCAACTCGTCACGGCACCATTGCAGAAACATTTTGTTGGTAGCTGTAGGGCCCTTCTCCACATTCCATTCGTAGCCTTGTCTTTCGTCACCCGCTTATCTTATACCAATCTTTATTGTCAGTCGTGCGATGGGGCATTTTTCACTTACTACTTTGTCCACTTACACAAAACTAAGCACACTTATTGGCTGGCTTTGGTTGTGGGTTGTAAGTGCGGCCAGACAATGTGTGTGCGAATTGCTTACTCTTTGAAAAACAATTTTAGTTTTTGCAACTTACTTGACTTTTTAAGTTCGCATTCCCAAATTCTACAAACAGTCCACCCTTTTTCGGTCAAGGTTTGAGTTACCACTTTGTCACGCTGTTTATTTCTCTTTATTTTATTAGTCCAATATTCTTTGTTACTGCTTGGTTTTGTGTTCCTGCAATTATGTCCATGCCAAAAGCAACCATCTACAAAAACAACAACACGATTGTTCAAGAAAGTAAAATCTGGCTTCCCCGTAAGTTTGTAGTTTCTTCTCCAACCAAGAATTTTGTTCTCTCTGAAAAAGTTTGTCAGTACGATTTCTGTTGATTTATTGCGACTACTTTTTACCTGTCGCATTATTCTAGAACGTTCTTCTTTTGAGAACGTATCAGCCATTTTTCTGAGTAATGGTTACCCAAGATTTATCGAATCCGAGTGTTGTTAAAATTTTTGCTTTATCAAGAATGGGTGGTTGTTTAATTTTGATTACCAATCCTTGCTCTGGTACGTCCTCAATAATTGTGAATTGAGAACCATGTGGTTGCCATGTAAATCTATGCTCAGTACTGGACTTTTCTATTCCTTCTAAGTTTGAATTTTTGTTCCATTCCCATGCGAATAGCTCAGGGTCATATCGAATTGTATCAAATTCAAAAACTACAACCTCGGTAAGGTCGTTTGACTTGACAAGAACAACCGTCCTAAGATTTTGAAATTTCTCTCTAATTGAAGAGACACGCTCATTCCATATTTCTAATATTGACTTGCCTACTAAATTAGGGTCTGCATTTGTGTCAATCTTGTCACCGAATGAATATACTGGTGAATTACGACCTGAAATTAAACGAACCTTTTTTTGCTTAGATGGATTCGTTGCTTTAACCGTTTTAGCTCCCCATGCTGTATTCCCTAAAATTACATCGTCTAGTCCAACATTTGACGGATTCCATTCTGCGCCAATACAAGTTGCAAATATTGATTCCCATTCAGGACCCTCTAGAATTGGCTTCCCTTTAGATGCTAGTAAATACACAAGTTCTCTTCCGAGAATGTAAGGGAACTCTTTTGGAAATTCATTTAATGGATATGGCGGTAAGGATTTATTTACTGTCCTTAATTTCGGAGACTTCTTGCTCATTAGCGTCTATTATAACTCACTTCGTATTCTCTTAATACTGATGTCATATCAAGAGAAGTTGCAACATATGGTATTAGCTTTAGAATAACAGCTTTTACCAAATTTACTGGTACCGCGTTTCCTGCTTGCTTCCTTGCCTGACCATCATTGACCACTATCTTGTACGAATCTGGAAAGCCCTGCAACCTAAACATTTCTCTAGGAGTCAGTCTCCTTTCACCATTTACTAGCAAATAGTTATAAGATGCTCCAGCTCTCAATGCACACGAGTATGGATAAGAGCAAATATTGCCCGCCTTATTCTCGTGCCATATGGAAAGTTTATAAGCTGACTTATGCTTTTGTTTTCTCTTTTCAACTATATAGTCCGAAGCATAATGCTTTTTATCAACCTTCTTTTCTAAAATTTGAGAAAGAGGTTTGAAGGGTCTAATGGGTGATGGATAGCTAAAAAGTATTGGGTCTCTGTGTCCAACAATTATAACTCTTTCTCTTTTTTGGGGAAGGCCATAGTCGAGTGCATTTAGCACAGCATATTGAACATGATAACCCAATTTCTTTTGAAGAGTATTAATGATTGTCTTCAACGTTTTACCTCCATCATGTCCAACAAGTTGTTTTACATTTTCGAGCACAAACGCTTTCGGTTTTTTATGCTTTATGATTCTAACAATATCAAAGAAAAGTGTTCCTCTAATATCGTTGAAGCCCTGCATTTGACCGATAATACTGAAAGGCTGGCATGGAAATCCCGCAAATAAAATATCGTGGTCTGGTATATCTTTTTCGTCAACCTTGGTTATGTCACCATGTGGTCGATGGCCGAAATTCGCCTCATAACTGTCTTGGCAATATGGGTCAATGTCAGATGAGAAAACACATTCAGGAATCAAATCATTCTCACGGCAGGATTCATCCATTGCAACTCTAAACCCACCAATTCCACAAAACAAGTCTATGAATTTAATTTTTTCCATCTGTCCAAAGGATTTGGCCAAATTTAATAAAATAAACGACTTTTTTGGCGGTTCTGGTGGGTTATGTTTAGGTTCTATCTCTTAATTAAATGTTCACGTGGGTTGGGTTTGGCTCTTGCCATAGCTTTGGGCTCGCGGTGGGTTTGCGCGGCTATGGCATGTGCCAAATGCGCAGGGAAGTCGAAGCACAATCTTCTTAAAAATGCGAAGGGTCGGCTGTATTATTTTTTAGTCTGTCCACGTCTAATTTTTCAAAGTCAAAGTTATCTGCGAAGCCGTTCACTTGTCCACGTGGGAAATTTTTGTTTGAAAATTGTCTTCCGTTGTTTTTTGAAACACAAATTTGTCCGGGCCCTATTGCTACCAACGTGTGTGTTTCTGCTGTGGTGCGCTTCCGAAGCCGCGAAGCCGCGTCCTGTCCCCGAAACCAAACGTGGAACGAAGATATAAACTTTTGGCAACACGTCACCGCACCATAGCAGAAACATTGTGTTGTGCACTCGGGCGCGTCAACCGTCAATTAGTTCACGACTTGTCGCAAGTCGTCTGTTATCTTTCATTGACGAGTCCGAGTCCACTGTTAGAAAAACGTAGGGTCGTGTTCAGTTTTGCCTTTTCAAGTCGTCCGCTGCGATGTGTCGCGGTGCGAAAAAGTGATAAAGTGACCACGTTCTGTCCGCGGGAAATAATTGTCGTCCTGATGTTGTTTTGATTTTGCTTCACCGTCTGCGAAGTCGAGCGTTGTGTCGTCTGCCGCGTCCCGTCTACGGAGACGCGTCCCGCGCCTGGTGCACAACGTTTGTGTTTCTGCAGTGGTGCCTTTTCGAAGCCGCGTCCTGTCCCACGAAACGAAAAGGTAGAACGAAGATAAAACTTTATACCAACTCGTCACGGCACCATTGCAGAAACATACTGTTGTGCGCAGTCTTTTCTACTCGAATACTTTTTTCAATTTGTCGGGATATCTGAACCATATAAACAAAACTATTGATGCTAGTCCCATAAATAACATGAACGCGGTCAGCCACCTATTTTTGGATTTGACAGTCTCAAAGTCCAGAATTGTTAAATCGTCCCTGTCAATTTGAAATACTTTTGGTTCATGGAAATCTTTCTCAGTGTCCTTGACATAAACTGTTATATTTTTCCCTTTCCACAATTTGCGAAGCAAGTCCCCGTAGTCCTTTGAGTAGTAGTCTTGTCCTATATTCTCAACAAGTCCAAATTTTTTATCGAACTCGTTCAAATAGAAAATTAATTCAGTCTTTTGACTTTTGTGTCCCTTTCTATCCTCTACTGTCGTTGTATAGATGTCCGCTGTCCGTAGTGTACCAGTTAGAGGAACTAAACTTGATTTTGGAGTCCAAAGAGTCCGAAGTTCATTAATTGAGAATGCAATCAACATGATCCCAAGAAGAAGTAGTCCGTTCTGATAGATTCTTGCTAGTCCGTCTGGTCTTTTAATCATTGGTCAAATTTGTCCCGAAAAGATTGCGCACAACTCTCAAATATACGCATGTTTCTAACCTACCCCAACGGCCGTAGTTTGCCTAATCAGTTCATTATCAGCGACAATACGAAATCTGCAATCGCTTAGGCGATTGCGGCAATACAACCAGCTGTTTCAGCTCCTCATTCCCATAAGTTTATCAAGCGGGCTTTCTATTTTGCCCAACTCTTTATTACTCACATGCGTATAGCGTAGCGTGGTTTTTATGTCGTTGTGCCCCAGCAGTTCTTGAATGTAGCGTATATCAGTGCCATTTTCCAAAAGATGCGTAGCATAACTATGGCGAAGGCTGTGAAAGCTAATAGTGGGTGGAAGCGCCATTTTTTTGAACACCCGATTAAATACGCTTTGCGCACTGCGCGTGCTGTAGGGTTCACCACAATTCTGCCCTTCAAAAAGATACTTTTTTGGTTTATACTCCCGCACGTATTCGCGCAGTATTAGTAATGTTGCCCTGGCCAAGGTTACCATTCGATCTTTTTTGCCTTTGGCTGCAGCTACTCGTATTTGCATGCGGTCGCTGTCAATATCAGTCACCTTTAACATCACCACCTCACTTACCCGCAGGCCCGCGCTGTAAGCAGTAAACAGCATGGCTTTGTGTTTCAGGTTCCTTACGCTTAGCAATCCGTTTAGTATTTTTTCTTCGCTGATAACTTTGGGAAGGAGCAGGGGCTTCTTCGGCCGAGGTATTCTGAACAAGAATTTGTCGCGTTGCAATACTTGTTCAAAGTAGAACTTGACCGCGTTAATTCGGCTGTGGAGCGTGTGTTCGCTCAGCTTTAGATGATTGAGACAATAGGCAAAATATCTTTTTAATTCGTCAACCGTAAGGGTTGAAACAGGTTTTGTATCAAGCAAGGCCAGCAGTTGGATAAACTCCTGCCGATACACTTTGGTAGTGTTAGCACTATAGCCTTTCAATGTTAGCGTTTGAAGCAGGCTGTCCAGCGCAGGTTGATTAATCGGGTCAATTCGGTGATAGGCCTCTTTACCCGAGTGGCTAAGCAACCCGAGTTTTTTCCGATTGGCCAACGTGTCAGGTACATACCAGGCTCGTTGGGTTTGGCTCCAGCGCACATCGGGCCATTTTTTTATCCGGGTATTTTCGTTGTCATCAAACGGAAAACGAATGAAGATGACTGACTGATTGCGGTGTGTGGCGGGCTGAATGCTATTTTTGGTCTTGGTGCTCATGCACAACGTCCGGCTCTATACGTTCGGCAAACGAATATAAACGATTGCAACCAATTTTGATGGGGTGGAAATGCAAAAAATGTTTAGGTAGCCCGCGTGACCAAACTAAACATGCGGCTTTTGATGTTTAACGCCCGGGCAAGGGACTGCAACGGATACCCCGCAGCCGCGTGGGCCCGTGCGGTGGGGGCGAGGAGTAGCAGTGGAAGGCCCGGTGGTGGCGCGCCTCGCGCCAACATGCCCCCGAAAAAGAGAGATAAAAAAAATTACATCGGGCAGTTGTTGTAGTAGGTGGCGTCCCGCACAATCTTTCCGTTTTCGATGGTGAGCACGGAACTGATGGGCAGCCGAAAGGTGGCGCCATCGGGCTGGGTGCCGGTGGCTACAAACTCTACGGCCACGCGGTTGCCGCTGGCTACGAGGGTAACCACCTCATCGTGCAGATCGGGAAACAGGGATTGCATCTCGTTGTATTTGATCACGATTTCGGCATGGGTTTGCTGCACGTAGTCGGGGCCAAAGGCGGGGTCGAGAAAATAAGCGGAGTCCACGTAGTGTTCGGCCATGGCTTTCCAGTGGTGCCGGTTAAACGCAGCAAACATACTGCGCACGATTTTTTCGTTTTCCGCTTCCGGGGTGGGCGAGGTGTTGCAGGCCGCCAGGGTGCCCAACACTACGACCAGGGCATGGGGCAGGAGTTGCAGGCTTTTGGCGGAATAGCGAAGTGCGAACATGCAGGTTTTCATATGCATGGGGGTTGTTTGCCCAGTACCGTTGGGTGCACGAATATGGACAAGACGGTTGAAAAATCTATTTTTCCGCTATGGAAATACTGTGGATGGTGGTGGGCGGGCTGTTGTTGGTGCTGGGTGTGCTGGGCTGCTTTTTGCCTGCGTTGCCGGGCCCACCGCTGGGTTTTTTGGCGCTGCTGGTGCAGCAGTTGCGGGCGGAGCCGCCCTTTACAACGCGTTTTATTCTGGTGTGGCTGGCCGTTGCGCTGGTGGTTACGCTGCTGGATTACTGGATTCCCGTGTACAGTACGAAAAAGCTGGGCGGCACGCGCGCGGGCATGTGGGGGGCCACGGTGGGCCTCCTGGTGGGTTTGTTCCTGGGCCCGTGGGGGTTGGTGATCGGTCCGTTTTTCGGGGCGATGGCGGCCGAGTTGATGAATAACCAAAACTCGGAGGTGGCGCTGAAGTCGGCCCTGGGTTCGCTGGTGGGATTTTTACTGGGCACGGTATTGAAGCTGGCCGTTACGGCCGTGATGGGCTGGCACCTGGTGGCCAGTTTTTTTGCCTGATGGTGCAACGCTGCGCGTATTCTTCTTCAACCTGTTGCCACCCCCTGTGGTGCAGGCTCAATTAAAACATGACAAAAGTCAGGATTTAGCCTAAGAAACCTCATTCGGGTGCGATTTGAGCGGGTCTACTTTTAGGCTCGAAAAAAAACCAAAACCTAGCGCATGGAACTCGAACGCATCCAATACGACAATAAGATTGTCAAGGCTTTCATGATTGCCACTGTCATCTTCGGCATTGTGGGCATGACGGTGGGCTTGCTGATTGCCATTCAGTTGTTTTATCCACTGTTCAACTTTGATTTTCAATACACCACCTTCGGGCGCATTCGCCCGCTGCACACCAACGCGGTGATTTTTGCCTTTGTGGGCAATGCCATGTTTGCCGGGGTGTACTACAGCATGCAGCGGTTGCTCAAGGCGCGCATGTTCAGCGATGCCCTCAGCTGGACGCACTTCTGGGGCTGGCAACTGATCATTCTGGCCGCGGCCATTACGCTGCCGCTGGGTATTACCACCTCCAAAGAATACTCCGAGCTGGAGTGGCCCATTGACATCGCCATTACGCTGGTGTGGGTGGTGTTTGGTATCAACATGATCGGCACGATTATCAAGCGCAGGGAGAACCACATGTATGTGGCCATCTGGTTTTACATCTCCACGTTTATTACCGTGGCCGTGCTGCACGTGGTGAACTCTTTCGAGTTGCCGGTGTCGCTGTTCAAGAGCTATTCGTTCTATGCCGGTGTTCAGGATGCGCTGGTGCAGTGGTGGTATGGCCACAATGCAGTGGCGTTTTTCCTCACCACCCCGTTCCTGGGCATTATGTATTACTTCTTGCCGAAGGCGGCCAACCGCCCGGTGTATTCGTACCGCCTGTCGGTGATCCACTTCTGGTCCTTGATCTTTATTTATATATGGGCCGGCCCGCACCACTTGTTGTACAGCGCGTTGCCCGATTGGGCGCAGTCGCTGGGCGTGGTGTTTTCGGTGATGCTGATTGCCCCGAGCTGGGGTGGCATGCTCAACGGCTTGCTCACGTTGCGTGGCGCGTGGGACCGTGTGCGTGAAGATCCGGTTTTGAAATTTATGGTGGTGGCCGTCACGGCCTATGGTATGGCCACCCTGGAAGGTCCGCTGCTGTCGCTGAAAAACGTAAACGCCATTGCGCACTTTACGGATTGGATTATCGCGCACGTGCACGTGGGCGGTTTGGGCTGGAACGGCTTCCTCATCTTCGGTATGTTCTACTGGCTGGTGCCCAAAATGTGGGGCACCAGGTTGTACTCCACCCAGTTGGCTAATGTGCACTTCTGGTCGGGCACGCTCGGCATTATTCTCTACGCCCTGCCCATGTACATCGCAGGGGTGATGCAGAGCCTGATGTGGAAAGAGTTCACCCCTGAAGGTTACCTGGTGTATCAGAACTTCCTGGAGACTTCGACCAAGATCATGCCCTTCTATATGATTCGGGCCTTGGGTGGTTTCCTCTACCTGGTGGGCGTGTTCCTGATGGCCTACAACTTAGTGAAGACGGCCTACAGCGGAAAGTTTATGGCCAACGAAGAAGTGGACGTGGCTCCGCTGATGAAGACGCAGGAGGCGCCCGGTGGCTACTGGCACCGCGCCCTGGAGCACAAACCGGTGTTGTTCACCATTCTTGCTTTTATCGCCATCATCATTGGGGGTGCCATTGAAATGGTGCCGTCCTTCTTAATTAAATCGAATGTGCCCACCATTGCTTCCGTGAAGCCGTATACGCCATTGGAACTGCAGGGCCGCGATATTTACATCCGCGAAGGTTGCGTGAGTTGTCACTCGCAGATGATTCGTCCGTTCCGCAGCGAAGTGCAGCGCTACGACCCGAAAGACGGGGAGTATTCGAAGGCGGGCGAGTATGTATATGATCACCCGTTCCTGTGGGGTTCGAAACGTTCGGGGCCGGATTTGCACCGCATTGGGGGCAAGTATGCCGATAGCTGGCACTACCGCCACTTCTATGAGCCGGGCGAAATTTCCAACGGCTCCATTATGCCGGCCTACAAATGGCTGTACGAGCAAAGCATTGATAAATCAACTACGCCCGCCAAGATCAGTGCCATGCGCACGTTGGGTGTGCCGTATCCGGAAGGCTACGAAGAGCAGGCCATTGCCGATCTGGAAAAGCAAGCGGGCCGCATTACCGAAAATCTGAAGTTGGAAGGGTATGAGGTGAGCGGAGATGCCGAGATCGTGGCGTTGATCGCGTATCTGCAACGCCTGGGCCGCGATGTGAAAGTGAAAGAAGACGTAGCCACCGGTAACTGATTGATGTATGTATAAGAATATTCTTCAGAGCATCGATAACGTGGCCATCTGGCCGGTGATCTCCTTTGTCATCTTCTTTTTGTTTTTCCTGCTCATGCTGTGGTGGTTTTTCACCATTGATAAACCGTATACGGACATGATGGGGCGCAAACCGCTGGAAGATTCCAACCTCGATTCGATTGACCAAACCTCAAACCTTTGAACCATGCGTAAACTTGTTTCAATAGTAACCGTATTACTTGCCCCGCTGGGCCTGGTTGCTCAGGATGCCGGTGCGACCAGCGTGGCCACCGATCCCATGATTCCGTTCTACCTGGCCGTGGCGCTGTTGTTTATAGTGGCCCTGCTGGTGATTGTGGTGGCGGTATACATGCTGCAGGTGCTTCAAATTTTGACAAACGAAGAGGCGCGCAAGCAGGCCGCAGCCAAAGGCATACCGTATGTGCCCGAGCCTTCGTGGTGGGCGAAGTTCATGAACACGGCAACCGATGCCGTGCCGGTGGAAAATGAAGCCACGGTAATTATGGACCACAACTACGATGGCATTCGCGAACTGGATAATCACCTGCCCCCGTGGTGGAAGTGGTTGTTCTATGCCACCATCGGTTTTGCGGCCGTTTACCTGGTGTTCTACCACATCGTGGACACGTGGCCGCTGCAAGATCAGGAATACCTCACCGAAGTGAAGGTGGCGCAGGAGAATTTCAGGAAATTTCAGGCGGCCAACCCGGTAGATGAAAAAACCGTGACAGCCGTAGCCGACCCGGCCCTGCTGGCAGACGGCAAGAAAATATACGTTGAAAACTGCGCGGCCTGTCACCTGGCCGATGGCGGTGGCGACATCGGGCCCAACCTGACGGACAAGTACTGGAAGCACGGTGGCTCGATCAACAACGTGTTTACCGTGGTGAAGAATGGTGTAACGGGCACCAACATGGTGGCCTGGGGCTCGGTGCTCAGTCCGCAGATGATGCAAAACGTATCCAGCTACGTGCTGACGTTGCAAGGCACCACGCCTGCCAAGGCCAAAGCACCGGAAGGAAATTTGTACGAACCCGGAGGGGCGAGCAGTGATAGTGTGAAAGTACAGGCCATGATCAAATGAGTAACGCAGGACAGGACAACCTCTATCAGTTTGATGAAGAGTTTCGAGACACCATCGCCACGGTAGATGCCGAAGGCAAACGGGTGTGGGTGTATCCCAAAAAACCTTCGGGACCCTTTCACATCCGCAGAATTTGGGTGACGGTGATTCTTTTGGCCTTGTTCTTTGGCGGGCCGTTCCTCCAGGTGGGCGGCCGTCCGTTGTTGCTGCTGAATTTTTTCGAGCGCAAGTTTATCATCCTGGGGCACGTGTTCTGGCCTCAGGATTTTTTTCTGCTGGCGCTCACGCTCATTACGCTGTTCGTCTTTGTCATTTTGTTCACCGTGGCCTTCGGGCGGCTGTGGTGCGGGTGGGCTTGCCCGCAAACCATTTTCATGGAAATGGTCTACCGCAAAATCGAGTACTGGATTGAAGGCGATGCGAATGAGCAGCGCAGACTGAATCAGGCCCCGTGGACGGGCGCCAAGATTGTAAAGAAAGCGGGCAAGCAACTGATTTTTGTGGCCATCGCAGTTCTCATTGCGCACACGGCCATGGCATACCTGATCGGGGTTGATCAGGTGGTGGACATTGTAAGCCAGCCACCTACGGCACACATGAGCGGGTTTATCGGTCTGCTCATTTTCACGGGAATTTTTTATGGCGTGTTTGCCTGGTTTCGCGAGCAGGCCTGCATTGTCGTTTGCCCATATGGCCGCCTGCAAGGCGTGCTGCTGGTGAAAGATTCGATTGTGGTAGCCTACGACTGGATTCGCGGTGAGCCCCGCGGGAAAATCAAGAAGCACGCGGTGGAAACAGAGAAGAAAGGTGACTGCATCGACTGCAAGCTTTGCGTGCACGTGTGCCCCACGGGCATTGATATTCGCAACGGCACGCAACTGGAGTGTGTCAACTGCACGGCCTGCATGGATGCCTGCGATGAGGTAATGGTGAAGGTGGATCGGCCGAAGGGACTCATCCGCTATGCGTCATTCAACTCCATTGAGAAGGGGAAAACACGCCTGGTGACACCCCGCATTATGGGCTATGCCGCGGTGCTGACCATACTGGTGTCGGTGCTCAGCTACTTTATTTTTACCCGCGCAGATATTGAGACCACGATTTTGAAAGCGCCCGGCACCTTGTACACCCGATTGGAAGACGGCCAGATTTCAAATCTGTACACCATTGAGTTTTTGAATAAGACGTTTGACGACATGCCGCTGGACGTTCGGCTGGAAGGGCCCACAGCGGCCACGCTGATGAAAATCGGGGCCGACCCGGTGGTGGTGCCACACGAAGGAATTCTGAAGCGTAATTTTATGGTGAACATTCCGGAAAGTGAACTTTCGGAAACGCGCACGGTGCTGCAGTTCGGCATCTACCGGGGCGATAAAAAAATTGTAACGGCCAAAGCGCGTTTCGTTGGCCCCATGAAACTGAAAAAATCATAAGCTATGAATGCAGGAAAATGGATTACCGTATCGTTTGTGCTCTTTGCGGCCTTCATTGCCACGCTGGTGGTCATTTGTGTGCGCGAAGATGTCAATCTCATCTCACGTGATTATTATCAGCAGGAGTTGAAGCACAGCGAGAAAATGGAGCGGCAGCAAAACTACCTCAACCTGCCGCAGAAACCGGACATTCGTTTTGCTTCCGGTGAAGTCAGCCTGTCGCTGCCGTTTTACAGCGACATCACCTCGGGTTCAATACAAATTCAGCGCCCGTCCGATGCCCGCCTCGATGAAACATTTCAGTTTCAGACGCCCGCGGCATCCGAGGTACAGTTTCAGTTGCGGCAATGGCAACCGGGTTTGTATCGCGTAAGCGTCACTTTCACGATGAATGGCAAAGAATACCATACCGAAAAGCTAATGGTGATCTGATGTGGTACACCGCTGCGATATTGGGTTTGGCCGGCAGCCTGCATTGTGCCGGCATGTGCAGCCCGCTCATGCTGGCTGTGGCCCGTGTGCAGCCGTTCGCCTTTACAAAAGTGGTGTACAATTCGGGCCGTGTGCTGGTGTATGCGCTGCTCGGTGCCCTGGCCGCATCAGCCGGATCGGTTTTTAATCTGGCGGCTTACCAGCAGGTAATTTCACTAGCTCTCGGGTTGGGTTTGTTACTGATTGCGTTGGGGTGGTGGAGAAAAATTCAGGTGCCGGGTATCAGCACGGTCGCCCAGTGGTTAACCACCCAGATCAAAAAACCTTTTGCTCACTTTCTCTCCCGGAAAAGCTATGCCGCCACCTTTGTTCTGGGTATGCTCAACGGGCTGTTGCCGTGCGGGCTCACCCTGATGGCGCTCACCTACACGTTTGTGTTACCGGGTGCCCGTGAGGGTGCTCTTTTTATGATTTTATTTGGATTGGGAACCTGGCCGGTCATGGTCGGATTGATCGCTTTGTTCGACCGCTTGGCCAACCGATTGGTGTGGGTGAGAGCCCATGCGCTGGCGATCGCCCTGGTGTTGTCGGCTATCTTACTGATAGGCAGAGGCATACAAGGCGTGGGCAACCCGCACGGCCACGCGGTGGCCGATCCGGGTGAAGTGCCGGTGTGTCTGCCGTAAGTCATTGTTTATGTGGGGTCGTTTTTGCTACTTTTACCCGCGTCAGAAGCAGTTAAACCCCTAACTCATGAAAACGATTCTGGTTCCTACCGATTTTTCCAAAAATGCAGGACTGGCCATGGATGTGGCCCACGACATCGCGCTGATGTCGAAAGCAAAAGTCATCATGTTGCACGTGGTCGAGGCTGCCGACAGCGGTACCTTTAACGTGGAGGGTGAAGCAGCACGCGGTGCTGACATGCA
Source organism: Flammeovirgaceae bacterium (assembly GCA_021298015.1). GTDB lineage: Bacteria > Bacteroidota > Bacteroidia > Cytophagales > Cyclobacteriaceae > ELB16-189. The sequence continues at coordinate 42,897 of JAJTGY010000027.1, read as the reverse complement.
GGACCGCTTTTTTACTATGAAGCTGATTGAGCGCAGCAAGAAGCAGTTGGAAAAAGCAGTTCAAGATCCGAAGTACAGCGACATACGGGTAGAAGGCGAGTTGCGCCTGGGTAACGCCTACCATGGCATTCAAGCCATTGTTACCGAGCATAAAGTAGACCTGGTGGTGATGGGTACGGCAGGACATTCGAAAGCGGAAGAAATATTGGTTGGGTCGAACACCGAAAAGGTCGTACGCAGATCAAGATGCCCGGTACTCACCGTGCACAACAAACCGGTGACCACCAATTTTAAAAGCATCGTGTATGCCACGTCCATGGCGAAGGATGAAGAAGTTTTCTCACGCATCATCAAGCGCACGCAGCAGTTGTACGATTCTACCATCAATCTCGTGCGCATCAATACCCCGGGTGATTTCCAACCCGACCACATTGTGATGGACTACATGGAGAAGTTTGCCAAGAACCTCGGGCTGAAGAATTATTCCATCAATACCTACAACGATTTGTCAGTGGAGGAGGGGATTCTGCGGTTTTCGCAAACGGTGGGAGCGGACCTGATTGCCATGGCCACCCATGGCCGCACCGGGTTGGCGCACTTGCTGGCCGGCAGTGTAGCCGAAAGTGTGGTATCGAAGGCGAAGCGTTTGCCCGTGCTGACGTTCTCCGTCCGTCATTGATTTGATTTCAGTGCTAATGTAAAACCCCGCAAACGCGGGGTTTTTGCATTTCGGGGGTAATCGGGCAATTCGCTACCTTTAGTGCGGTGCGCGATTATTATTCCATCCTGAATGTAAGTACGAATGCCTCAGGCGAGGAAATCAAGCAGGCATTCCGCAAGCTGGCATTGCTTTACCATCCGGACAAAAACCCCTCGGCTTCGGCCGTTGAGCGATTTCGCGAGATTCACGAGGCCTACCAGGTGTTGAGTGATCCGCTGAAAAAGACGATGTACGATCAAATGCTGCGCGAAGATCCGGTGTCGGCTCATGTGCCGAGACCGAGGCGCAAGCGCAGCGGGCCAACGCCCACGGGCGCGCATGGAGAGGTGCGTTACAAAGATCCGGAACGCGAACGCCAGCTCGCCTTCATGCGCGAAAATGTTCACTATGCCGTAGCGGCTTCGCGGTTTACGCTGGTGGTCTCCCTTTTTCTGGCGCTCGATCTGTTTTTGCCGCCCGAGCGGGTGGAACACCGCATTGTGGAAGCCGACATTATGTTTGATGCCAGCGGCCGTGTGAAAATGGAGAACGGGAAAGTGTACAAGATGACGGAGGAACAAGCCCGCGCCATGGCCCGCAACCAGGGCCAGGTGTATTTGTATTCGTCTGCGTGGCTGGGCATTCCGCTGTCGATGGAAAATGAGCGCACGAATTACAAGACACGGGTGTGGGGTACCATTTATGGAAACTTTTTATTTGCCCCGGTGATTCTATTGATCACCTCGTGCCTGGGCGTGTTTTGGCGGAAAGGTTTTGAGCTGCGTTTCAATATGGGGGCCGTGAATTTTTTCATGCTGCTGCTCACACTGGCTTTAATTGTGGTTAATTTTATCTGATACATGAGCAAGAAGAATGACTGGAAGAAGCGCGAAGGGGTGGTCTACTCCACCAACAGCGACTTCTCGTTTCAATACCAGCAGGAGAGCGAATCGGATACGCTGCCGCCCGGCAGCCAGCGGTTGATTGTGCAGTTGGACAAGAGTAACCGGGCGGGCAAACAGGTTACGTTGGTGAAGGGGTTTGTGGGCAAGGCCGATGACCTGGAGGCGCTGGGCAAACTCCTGAAATCGAAATGCGGCACGGGCGGCTCGGTGAAAGGCGGAGAGGTGATCATTCAGGGCGATGTGCGCGACAAGCTGGTGGTCATTCTGCAGAAAGAAGGGTATGGCGCGAAGCGGGGGAATTAATGTTGATTTTACCGATTGATGATTTTTTTTGCTGTCAGGTTTTTCGACCTGACAGAGGTGTAAGACAGTCACTTTCTGATTTTTTCTGGTCTAGTTTTGTTATGTAGAGCTCGTCAGGTCGGAAGACCTGACGGCATAAAAAGTGGGAATAAAAGTCGTAGTTTTGGGGCATGAAAACGATAACCATTAACATACCCGATACGGTAGACTTTGACGACAAAGAAGCCTTAATGGTAATAGCGTCAAGATTGTATGAAAAGGGTAAGTTGACACTTGGACAAGCTGCTGAACTAGTGGGTCTGTCAAAAAGAGCTTTTATGGAAGTGTTAGGGACCTACGGTGTTTCTGTTTTCAATCATCCATCTGCTGATCTTGATCGGGACGTTGACAATGCGAAGCGTCACAGTCTCTGACACCAGTTGTTTAATCCTTTTGGACAAAGTGGGAGAGCTGGAAATCTTACGTAGGCTCTTTGGACAAGTCCTGATTACACCTGAAATTGCTGACGAGTTCAGAAAGGAATTGCCTGACTGGTGTTCGATAGTAAGGCCGACCAACACGACCTATCAAAAAATTCTGGAGGCTTCTCTTGATAAGGGAGAAGCCAGCGCAATCGCATTTGCTATTGAACATTCCAACTGCTTGTTAATTATAGACGATTACAAGGGAAGAAGGTATGCAGAACAGTTGGGTGTGAGGATTACCGGAACACTGGGAGTGCTTATTTCAGCCAAACTCAACGGACACGTAGAATCAATAAAACCGATTCTACATAAAATAAAAAGCACTGACTTTAGACTAAACGCGGAACTTGAGAAACGAGTACTGCAAAAGGCGAATGAAATGTGATGGCCTCTGGAGAGTTAACACCGTTTGCGTAACGATAGGGTCGGATCTTGTTCAGACGTCCCCACCAAACGATAACTATTTCGGTTTTTTTTGCCGTCAGGTCGGAAGACCTGACGGCATTAGGAGAATCACTTCACCAGATGAATTACATTGAAAAAAGCTATTTTTGAGTGTTTAATGAATATGAAAGCCACAAGTCTGAATTTTGATTTGATCGACAGCTATCTCGAGCTTTTGAAAAGTTTAAGTCCAGATAACAGGCTTAATTTGATTTCAAAGCTTTCAAATTCACTAAAACGCCCTAAGAAATCAAGCGACAAGATGCTCAGCGATTTATTTGGAGCATTCAAAACAAAGAAGTCGGCTGATGAGATGATTGCTGAGCTAAAACGAAGTCGATATTTTGACCGGAATACGGAGCGGCTTTGAAAAGGTATTTACTAGATACCAATATTTCAGAAGCTGTCAGGTCTTTCGACCTGACAGCGGTGCAAGACAGTCACTTTCGTGAGTTTTTCTGGTTTATTTTTGTGGTTTGAAGCCTGTCAGGCCGGAAGACCTGACGGCATTACAAAGAATTTGAAATGATACAACGAAGAATTATTATTCTAATTCTGGCAGCTGGGACGTTCTGTTGCAAACCGACATCGAATCAGGAAGATGTTTTGACAACAGACAGTTTAAACAATGATACTACTAGCATTGTCAACAAAATTGAAAATGAAGTATCAAATCACAATAGCCAATTGGCTAAAGATTTTGACAAGTTTGAAATGATATTCGAATTTGAGAACACGGATCAACAACTCAAACAAAGGCTTGGTGTCACGTGGTTAACAAATGACTCAATTGAATTTCGACTCTTGTCTCAAGACGATATTTGCGATACTAACTACTGGGGTACAGCAAAAGACAACTACTCCGACATGGACCCTGAGTCAGACGAGGATGAAAACGGTGAATCCTACCCGGCTTCTGAATATGTGGCGGAAGAAGAAACCTATTCATTGCAAATCAGAATTTCGTTGGATAAGGACATAGCACGAATTGTATATACTCATAAAATAGAGGAGGCGACCGACTGCATACCTCAACCGAATTTAGTTCTAGTTAAGAAAAATGCACGCTAACAACGTGTACTGCAAGGTGGAACACCATGTTTTTTGAGAGAGTTACTCCAACCTCGCCAAATCTGCTTCGGCAGCAATGAAGCCGAATGCGGCAAAGTGGCGGCCCGCCAGCACCTGGCGAAAGATCTCTTTGGCTTTGATGGTGTCGCCCGCGCACAAATACCAATGGCCAACACCGTAGCCCTGCGTGGCCAGCGTGAGGTCGCGGTCCGCAGTAGAGTCCGACACATTCAAAATCTGCTCGGGCGCCAGTTCGCCCTTGTACAAAGCGATGCGTTTAAGGTACGAGTCATTTTCAATAATGACGGGCTCCTTTTTCAGCGAAGCCAGCAATTGCGAGGCCTCCTCATTTCGTTGTAGCCTTCGCAAGGTCATGTACAGCCAGTCGGCCGTGGCAATTACCGAGTCATCGTTTTCACAAACGGCCAGGCATTGACGGTACGCTTCCAACGCCATCTCAAATTCACCTTTCAGGTAGTGGGCCAGGCCGAGATGGTACCAAACGTTGAATTGCGTGGTCGACAGCGGAATGTTGAGTTTGTTGGGCTGGCCGTCTGGTTCAATTTCAAGCGGAGCGCCTTTCATCAACTCGCTCGCCCGCGTGAGGTCTTCAATGGCGAGGTCGAACTTGCGGATGGTGATGTAACGGTGCCCGCGGTGGCGCAGCAGCCGAAAGGAGTTGGGGTATTTTTCCAACGCAGTCGTGAACAAGGCAATAGCGCTGTCGTATTGGTAGAGGTAGGCGAGTCTTCGCCCCAGCCAGATGTAGGTATCTTCAGAAGGTGCCGCTTCAAAATTTTCAACGGCTACCCGCAGGTTGCTGTCGAGTTTGGCTTGCGTAGCGGCTGAAAAGTCCGGCACGGGGTACGTTATCCCGGTAAGCCCGGTGAGGGCAATGGACTTCTCAGTTTCGGATTTGGGCGAGCACGCGACCAGCGTCAGCGCGAGAAAAGCAAATGATCGATACATGGCCTACTCCATTCCGGGTTGCTTGATCACAAATCCGGTTTTGGCTTTTTCGGCCGCTACCAGTTTTTTCACATCGGCCAGCAGTTTTTTGGCATCGTACACAATGCCATCTTTCACCGTATAGTTCACCCCACCCACACGCTCGGGTTTATTATCGTCTGATAATTTGACCGCGCCCGTGCCGTAAAGCACTTGAAGGTTTTGCAACGGATTCTGGTCGATGATGATAAAGTCCGCCAGCTTGCCCACTTCCACCGAGCCGAGATCTTTTTCCACGCCCAGCGCTTGTGCGCCAAACAATGTGGCAGAGCGAATAATTTCCAGGGGATGGAATCCACATTCGCGCAGCAGTTCCAGTTCGCGGATGTAGGCGAACCCATATGTCTGAAAGATGAAACCTGAATCGGAGCCCGTTGTCACGCGACCCCCGCGGTTTTTGTATTCTTTTACGAATGCCATCCACAGTTGGTAATTCGTTTTCCATTCCACTTCTTGTTCGGTTCCCCAGTTGAACCAGTACGATCCATGGGCTCTGCGGTTGGGTTGGAAAAACGACCACAACTGGGGTAGCGTGTATTCTTCGTGCCACTCGGCTCTGCGGGCTTTGTGCAGATCACGGCTGGCTTCATAAATATTGAATGTGGGGTCCAGCGTGAAATCCAGGGCCAGCAACTTGTTCATCACTGCATTCCAGTGTTCGCTGAAGGGCGGGGCTGCCTGCTTCCACAACTTTCCCGCATTTTCGAAACGGTGCTGCTCGTTTTGGTAATTGTAGTCAAGCGGATAATCCTGAATGGTGCGATCGGCAAACAAGGCTTCGGGCAAGCCGTACCAATGTTCCATGGAGGTGAGCCCGGCCTCGGCTGATTTCACCACGTTCCACCGGGCAACATCAAGTTGGGCATGATGGCAGGCCGAGCGCAGACCGATGCGTTTGTTTTCGCGCAGGGCCGCGTCCATCACGGCCGGGGCGGCACCAAAAAACTTAATGCCGTCTGCGCCCTTCAGTTTGTTTTCGTTTACCCACGCACGGGCTTGTTCGGCAGTCGTAATTTTTTCTTTTGCGCCAGCTCCGAAAACATTATAGGCGTGAATGCGGGGCGCGGTGATCTGATTGGCGGCACTCTTTTTCTTCTGGTCCAGTACCCAATCCAGCCCGTTACCACAAGCGGGGTCGCGCACGGTGGTAATGCCGTGGGCCATCCATAGTTTAAATACGTATTCGGCATAAGGCGCCTGCGCAGAGCCGCCAATGTGTCCATGCATGTCCACAAAGCCCGGCATCAGGTACATGCCTTCGCAGTTCAGTTCTTTTCCTCCGGCTTCCAATTTGGGCCTGCGTTCCGGGTTGATGGGCACGCCCGGGTAGCCTACGGTCTCGATTTTAGTGATGCGGTTGCCGCGTACCTCAATATCGATGGGGCCTTGGGGCGGGGCTCCGGTGCCATCGATCAAGGTGATACCTCGAATGATCAGTTGCACGTGAGGCCCATCGCCTTCTTTTACTTCGGGAGCTTTCTGGATCTGGGCGTGAAGGGTAATGCTCGCCAGCAGCGAAAAAACCAGGATCGTACGCTTCATCAGGTTTAGGATTTTTTAAAGCTAAAAAAATTGCCGGGAATTGGAAACTGAAATGTGATGGCGTACGGATCACCCCATAACCTGGGGCTTTCCTATTTGATGCGCCACTCCAACGGTACCATCAGGCGAATGCTGATGTTGCGCCCCATGTTGAATACCCCGGGTCGGCCGGTGGCCGGATTGACATCCAGGTACTTCAGCCGGCTCTGGTGACTTTGAAAGGCAATATCGAACACATTGTTGGCGGTGACGTAAAGGGAGAACAACGTCTTTCGGCTGGTGTTGAGCACATCCAGCGCGAGGCCCGAGTTAATCAGGGAATAGCCCGGTGTGCGGGTTTCGGTGTTGAAGGCGGCCAGAAATCGCTCCTGATCAGCGTGATGTTCCCACTCCACAAACCACGAGGCATTCTGAATCCGGCTTCCCCAATTTGCTTTACTTAGTTTGAGCCGTGTAATCGTGCGGGCAGCCGGCATAAAGGGCAGGTATCGTTCGTCAGGCGTCCGCGCGCTGAGGTTTTCGGCCAGCACTACCGAGTATTGGGATGAAAGCTCCAGCCAGCGGGCTGCGGCCGGGTTGATGGTCAGCGATGCTTCCAGCCCCTGGAGGTTCGCGTTGCCCTGCGTGTAGCGAAACACCGGCACGCCATTGATCAGGCTATCGGCTCCGCGTGCGGTATTCACTTTTTCCGAATAGGTGTATTGATCAATCCGGTTGTTGAACAGGGTGACATCGGCAAAAAACTGGGGGCGCTCATACGTTATGCCCACGTCTGTTTGCAGCGAGGTTTCCGATTGTTGGTTGATGTTTCCGATTTCATAGCGGAAGGTACCGGCATGCTCGCCATTGCTGGATATCTCCGGCACGGAAGGCGCCCGAAATCCGCGGGCGACATTCGCTTTCAGGTACAGATGATCGCGGAGGTTATACACCGCTCCAAAGCTCCCGGTGAAATTGAGGTAGGTTTGATTGAAGCCGGGAAAGACAATCGTCACGGCATTGGCCGGTTGGGACTGGAAGCGGCCGTCCGCATCAAGGTATAGCTTATCGATGTGGAGTGAACGCACATCGTGGCGCAGGCCTCCGGACAATGAAAGGCGATCGATTTTTTTCTTGGCAAACAGGAATACTCCGTTGTCGAATAAATGGTAGTTGGGATACAGCACTTCATTGCCGCGGTTGGTCAACTGCTGCCGCATGCCGTTGGTGCCTATCGTAATCTCCCAGTGATTGCGTTCCGGAAAGTGATAGCGCAAGTCGTAAAACAAGGTTTGAAGGAAAAAATATAGGTCGGGCTGGCCGGGTTGCTCAAGGTTGGCAAACTCCCTCCGGTGATTTTCACTGTAGCCAACATTAAACGCCAGCGCACCCGCTCCGATATTCAACAGGTTATTCGAGGCGATTTTGTAGTTCGATAGATCCTGCGAGTTGGCGGGGTTAATCGAGCGCTGGGCGAGTTCATCGTTGGACACGGTGACCATTTCTTCCTGACCGTTAGTCAACTGCGTGCGGGTGAAAGCCCCGTTGCTGTCACGCGTGCCGTCAATGATGTTGATCTGCTGCTGCCATTTCAGGAAGGAAAGCTTGGAGTAGCCCCATTTTTTCTGAATTCCCAACATGCCGTTCAGGTTCAGGTTTTCCCGGAAGTTTGACCCGTACACGCGCCCATCGTAAGCGTTTCGGTAGTTACCGGAATTTTTCTGACTGGCCCTGAGCATGAAGAGCTTGCCGTTGGCATTGCCATTGACGAACCCCGAGAAGCCGTAGAGCCCGCTGTTGGTTTGATAGGTGGACAGCACGTTGCCACGCACAACACCGACTTCGGGTGAGCGGGGCGATAAGATTGACACCACGCCACCGAGACCGTCTGATCCATACATCAGACTGCCGGCACCGCGTATGATTTCATACCGATCGATCGAGTATTCATCGATTTGCAACGAGTGTTCTTCGCCCCACTGGTTGTCTTCCTGGCGAATGCCATCGTGCATGGTGATCACCCGGTTGAAGGCGAGCCCGCGAATCACCGGTTTGGCCAGCGCGGGGCCGGTTTGGATTTGCGACATGCCGGGCAGGCGCGATACGGCATCCACCAGGTTGGTACTGCCTGTCATCATCCATTGAGCCGCGTTCAGGGTTTGCACCGGTATCGGGCTTTCGCGAACCATCACGCGCTGTGCCGAACCGGACACAATCACTTCGTCCAGCGACATCACGGCATCTTCGAGCGTTACATTCAGCGTAGTATCTGCGGTAAGGTTGACCTGAATAATCTCGGTCTTGTGACCCACGTATTTATACTCCAGCGTGTGCACCCCGCGCGGGAGGTTGCCGAACCGGTATCGGCCTTCGCTATCGGAGGAGGTGCCATTTTGCTGGTCAACCAAAACGATGTTGGCCCCGGAAATAGGTAACCCGGTGTCGCGGTGGGTAATCACCCCCCGAATCTCCATTTGTGAAAATCCTACCGTTGCCCTCAGAACCCCAACCCAGATCAGCCAGCGCATAGGCTGCAAACTTAATCAAAAATTTAGATCAACCTAAAAAAAAATTCAGTTGACGTTAAAAACTGAAAGGAGACGTATCGGTGCGTATATTGGGGCTATGCGCAGCCCGGCCGTGGACAACTTTCTTTTTGATCAGCCCGAACCGAGGCGTCAGGCCATGGAAGCCCTGCGGGAGATCGTGTTCAGTTCGGTGCCCGGTGTGGAAGAATCATTCAAGTGGCGGGTGCCCTTCTACTCGAAAAATGGTTTGCTGTGCTACATCAACTACGACCGCCAGTACGGCAAGATTGCGCTCGGGTTAGTAGAAGGTTTCCTGATTGACGACAAATACGGGCTGTTTGTTCACGACACCACGAATGTCAAGAAGTTGCTCTTCGAAGAAGACAAGGAGTTTCCGCTCCGCAAGATTCAATACTACCTGCGCGAAGCCGTCAGGATTAACCTGACCAAAAAGAAAAACTTTGTGGGAATTCAAAAACCACGCACGCGGCCAGCCCGAAGCCGCAGGCGGTAGATCAGTCTTCTTCCTGGTTCTTCATTTTCGATAAAAGCGTGTAGGCACCGGCTACCACAATGTTGGCGGTGGCGGCATCAAACTTCTCCGGCAGGTACACCACGCGGCAACCGGCTTCGGCCGGGCCTGTTTCGACTTCTACGAGTTCAAACTCCAGGTCGGACAGGGCTACAAACAACACGTTCTTGTTTTCGTAACTGACTACTGCCTGCTCTGCGATGCAGGTGAGCTGGCGCGGTTCTGATTCGATGCGGGCGCGCACAAACATGCCGGGCACCAGGGCCGGGTCATCCTTTTTCTGGTGGCAGTGAATGCGCACGGTGCGATCGGGCATGATCTCGCGGCCGATCAGATACACTTCGGCCTCACGCTCGCGGGTTTCGTTGGCCAGGGTGAATTTCACCTGCTGCCCGGTGTGAACAAAGGGGAGATCTTTTTCAAAAACGGTTAGCTCCACGTGCAGGTGCTCAGTGTCGATCAACTCGAAAAGCGGTTCGCCTGCGGGAATAAACTTGCCGATGTTTCCGTTGATGTGCGTAACGAAGCCATTTAGTGGTGACCGCAGTTCAATTCTTCGCGTGATCACGCCTCGCTCCACCTCGGCAGGCGAGATATTGAGCAAGTGCAGTTTTTCGCGCAGCCCGGCTACCTTGGTTTCCCATAAATCGTTTTCTCGTTTAGCCTGCTGCAGCGTTTTTTGTGCGTTTACGTTTTCGCGGGCAAGCTCCGACTGCCGGAGAAAATCCGCGTGGGCATAGTCGTACTGGCTCACGGCTTCGCGGTAGTCCTGTTGCAACTGCACGTAGTCGAGGCTTTCTACGTTGGCGAGCACCTGACCTTTCTTCACCCGACTGCCTTGCAGCAAGTCAGTGGATTTCAAAAATCCCCCGATGGGCAACGATATGCTCACCATCTGCTGGGGGGGCACATCCAGTTTACCGTTGGCCACCAGGCTCTGGCTGATCGTGCGTGTCTCCAGCCGGCCTACCTCGATGGCAGCTTCTTGGCGCTGTGCGGCCGTGAGCGCAATTCGATTGGGTACATGGGCTACCACTTCAGGCTCTTGCCGGGTGTCGGGTGATTGACAGGAGAGGGCGACCAGTGCGATTGATATTATTTTTTTCATGATGTCAAATGCTTAGGGTTGTGTGTTACCGGCCAGGTAGTCAAGGTAAATGGCCGACTGATTGAATTGATTCAGGTCTTTCAAATAGGCTTCGCGAATCTGGAGACTTTGCCGCAGGGCCAGCAAGTATTCCAGATAACCCACTTCACCCGCTTTATAGGCCTTGTCGGCCTGTGAGCGAATGATGTCGGCATTGGGCAAGGCCGAGGATCGGTAATAGTTGACACTGCTCTTGTATTTTTCGTATTGCTGAACAGCGTGTTGCCATGCGCCCCGCAGCTGTTGCTGCTGCCAGCCGAGCAAGGCTTGCTGTCGTTCGCGGCCCACTTCGGCCGATTTGATCCGGGCCGTTTGCGGTACAAACCACAGCGGAATATGCAAGCCAACGGAGAAACCCTGAAACCGATCGGTCGTGGATGCCGTGCTTCCAGCCTCGGCCAGCGGTATACCAATCAGGGTTTGATTGAAATAGCCAATCGTCAGGTCGGGGAGGGCCTGGTTTTTCAACACGCGTTTTTCCTGATCGGCCACGGCAACCGCTTGTTGCTGAAGGGCCAATTGAGGGTTGTTGCCAAACGCATTGGTGGTATCGGTCTGGCGCGTGGGTAAGTTGCCGGAGAATACCGGGTTTGCACCCGGATCGTGAAGGAATGAGCGCAGCACAGCTAACCACGATTGTTCGTCATACTCCAGTTGGCGCAGTTGGTTTTGCACTTCAAGGGCCTGTGTGCTGGCGGTTGTTTTTTCCAGCATGCGCGTCTCGCCCGTCCGGTAACGAAGATCAGCTGCGCGGGCAAATTCGCTGTAAAGCGAATCCTGAAATCCAAGCAACGCCCGATACTCCCTCAGGTACCAGAGCTGGTAGTAGGCCTGTTTCACCTGGTAGGCCAGTTCATTTTCGCTCACCTGCTTTTGAAGCAGGCTACCCGAAATGCGCTCCTCGGCCAGTTTGCGTTGTGCACTCAGGGCTGTAGGGAAGGGCAGGGTTTGCATCACCGTCAGGTTGTTGTCGTTGCGGTAGAAGCTGTTGTACTGCCCGCGCATGTACATCACCGATGTCTTGCCGATGTCCGAGCTTGTTCGCTTCAGCTCTTTTTGAACATCAATTTCCAGTTGAGCGGCCTTGATCAGGTTGTTTTCTTGCCGGGCGCGCTCCAGCAGTGCGGGTAAGTCCTGGCCCTGGGCGGCCAAAGCAGTACCCAGCATGAGCAGACCTGCGAAGAGTGATGCGGAAGGTTTCATTCGGAGTTGGATTTTATCAAACAGGATATATAAGCACGGTAGTACTACCAGGGTAAGGAAGGTGGATGTAATCAAACCTCCGATCACCACGGTAGCCAATGGCCGCTGCACTTCAGCGCCTGCGCTTTGCGCCAGGGCCATGGGCAAAAAACCGAGCGAGGCCACGGCTGCCGTCATCAACACGGGGCGGAACCGGGTGGATGTGCCCTTCCACACGATGTCGGTCAGATCCGTAAGCCCTTCCTTCAGCCGCAGCCGGTTGAACTCACCGATTAACACGATACCATTCAGTACGGCCACACCAAACAACGCAATGAATCCAACACCCGCGGAGATGCTGAACGGCATGCCGCGCAGCAGCAACGCGAACACTCCGCCCACGGCAGCCAGCGGAATGGCCGAATAAATCAATAGCGCTTGCTTGATCGAATTGAACGCAAAAAACAACATGATAAAGATGAGGAGCAGGGCTGCCGGCACGGCTACAGCCAGGCGCTGCTGCGCTTCCTGTAAATTTTCGAATTGCCCGCCATAGGTAACGTAGTATCCGGCAGGGAAGTCGATCTTTTGATCGATCAACGTGTGGATTTCTTCTACGATGCTCTGCACATCGCGGCCGCGGACATTGAAACCTACAACGATCCTGCGCTTCGCGTCTTCGCGTTGAATCTGGTTGGGGCCCATCACGAGTTGAACGTCTGCCAACTGGCGCAACGGAATTTGTTCGCCCGCGGGGTTGGTGACAAACAAGTTGCCAATGTCGTCTACCTGTTTTCGGTTTTCTTGCCGCAGGCGAACGACCAGGCTAAACCGCTTTTCACCCTCAAACACCATCCCCGCTGTTTGCCCGGCAAATGCGGTATTGAGCGCTTCGTTTACATCCGAAACATTCAGTGCGTGGCGGGCCAGCGCATCGCGGTTAATTTTAACTACGACTTGCGGCCGGCCGCTGATCTGCTCTACATAAACATCCTGCGCGCCTTCTACTTGCTCGGTTAGTTTACCCACCGCCTCGGCCAGCCGGCTCAGTTCGTCCAGATTTTCGCCATAGATTTTGATGGCCACGTCCTGCCGCACACCGGTCATCAGTTCGTTAAAGCGCATTTGAATGGGCTGCTGAAATCCGAAGTTGGCATCCGGAATGACGTCCAGTGCCTCGCCCATTTTTTCCGCCAACTCTTCGCGGGTTTTCGCTTTTTTCCATTCCTTACGATCGCGTAAGATCACCATCATGTCAGACTCTTCCAGCGGCATCGGGTCGGTGGGGATTTCAGAGGATCCGGCTTTCGTTACCACTTTTATTACTTCGTCCGGGAATTCGCGGAGCAACACACCGGCTGCTTTCTGCGACACTTCCACCGTGTGGTTGAGGCTGCTGCCTAACAGCACCCGCGTTTGCACAGCAAAGTCACCTTCTTCCAAGGTGGGTAAAAACTCACCGCCCATGGAGAAGAAGATACCGCCCGCCAGGATCACAAATCCAAGTGAAACGGCCACAACCGTTTTCTTGAACCGCAGGCAGAACGCCAGCACCGGAGCATACGAGCTATAAAACAAAGCCATCAACTTGTCTGAAATTTTCAGGGACGTAATTTTTCCGCGGCCAAGGAAGAGGGAACTGGCCACCGGTACGTAGGTGAGTGATAACAGAAAGGCACCACCGATAGCAAACGCCACGGTCTCGGCCATGGGCCGAAACATTTTGCCTTCGATGCCTATGAGCGTCAGCAGCGGCAGGTAAACAATCAGGATAATCATTTCGCCAAATGCTGCCGAGGTGAGAATCTGCGACCCGGATTTGTAGACTTCGTCATCCATCTCAGCTTGCGTAAGTCGTTGCACGGACTTGCGCAGGCCAAGGTGATGCATGGTGGCCTCGACAATAATCACCGCGCCATCCACGATCAATCCGAAGTCGATGGCACCGAGGCTCATGAGATTACCTGACACCCCGAAGGTTTGCATCATACCGATGGCAAAGAGGAGGGATAACGGAATCACCGATGCCACAATCAGGCCCGCGCGGAGGTTGCCCAGAAACAGAACAAGAATGAAGATGACAATGAGCGCACCCTCGGTCAGGTTTTTTTCCACCGTGTTAATGGCACGCGTAACCAGCTCACTGCGATCCAGAAACGGTTCAATTGTTACGCCCTCCGGCAAGTTCTTTTCAATCTGTCGAATGCGCTCTTTCACCCGGTTCACCACCGCGCTGGAGTTGTCGCCTTTCAGCATCATCGTCACAGCCCCCACTACTTCCCCTTCCTGGTTGTAAGCCATCGCCCCGTAACGCACGGCATGGCCCCACTGCACTTCGGCAATGTCACGCAGCAGGATGGGCATGCCTTCCGAAGTGGATTTCACCAGAGTAGATTTCAGATCCTCCAGGGAGCCGACCAGGCCTTCACTGCGGATAAAGAAGGATTGCGGCATTCGCTCGATGTAAGCCCCTCCGGTATTCTGGTTGTTCTGGCGAAGCGCTTCCAACACTTCGGTCAGGCTGATGTTGTAGCTGCGCAATTTGTCGGGGTCAATGGCCACTTCGTATTCCTTCAGGTAGCCGCCAAAGCTTGCCACATCGGCTACACCCGGTGTGCCCAGCAGTTGCCTGCGCACAATCCAATCCTGAATGGTGCGCAGTTCCATGGCGGAGTACCGGTTTTCATATCCTTTTTTCGGGCGCAACACGTATTGATAGATTTCACCGAGGCCGGTGGTGACGGGTGCCAGCGAAGGATTTCCAATACCGGCCGGTATTGATTCTTTTGCAGTCACCAGCCGCTCGTTCACCTGCTGCCGGGCCCAGTACACATCCACGTGTTCCTGGAAAACGAGCGTGACCAGCGAAAGCCCGGAGCGCGAGAAACTGCGCATGTGGTCCAGCCCCGGTATGGTGGCCATCGTTTGTTCCACCGGAAACGTGACGAGCCGTTCGATGTCAAGAGCCGATTGGGAGCCGGCCACGGTAATAATTTGCACCTGGTTATCGGTGATGTCGGGCACGGCATCAATCGGCAGGCGGGTGAAGGAATACACACCCCAGACAATGAGCGCCAGCACGAGCAGCCCCACTACCAGCTTGTGACGTATAGAATAGAGAATGATCTGATTAATCATAAAAGCAAAGTCGTAGAATGAAAGAAAAAGCAGCCGGGCACAGTGTGCCGACCGAGTAAAAAAGAACTACGGCTTAAGCACGGGGCGGCTGCCAGATGTCAGCCCGGTAGAAATTGAGTGGCAGGTTTTGATCGAAATGCTGGTAGCCACCGGTGGTGGCCACGGGAGGATTTTGCGGTAACGGAAACGAAGGGAGCACGGCCATCACTACCGAAGCCAGGCAGGAATCGTGTTGCTTGAAGGGCAATTCCATATCCCGGTCGTCATGGGCTTCTGTTTCGAAATAATGGAGGGCAATGAACTGGCTGAAGGATGTTGAAAGGCCGTTACTGTTGTGTTCAAAATAGTGGGAAATCAAGATCGGCAGTCGCCATAACTCATGCAGTTCGGTGCCCGACAACAGATGCAGGCAGAGCAGGACAAGGGCGACTTGCTTTTTCACGGTATAAAGCTACAGGATAACTCTCAGAAAAGAAAAGCAATCGATCGCGCAAAACAATAGGGTTTAAATGGGTGTTGGTTGATATCAATCACGTTGTTTAGTTTTGCAGCCGAAAATGAGCCGCCTATTTTCACTTCTTCGACTTGTCAGCCGCCCGTTTTGTCTGGTGATGGCGGTGTATTTGTTCAACTTCAGTATCGACTCACGCGATGCCCAACCCGACTTTGTAGCAGAAGACCTGGCTTTTAACGATATTGAAAGCTTCTACGAATTTGCGCTGGAAGCCCTTGCCGGGATTGACAACGCGGTGGAAGAACATGAAGAACACGACCAGGAGGAAGGCGGGGCGTTGGACTTTAAAAAGTGTTACCTGGAACCGGCTACCGCATTAGTCATCAAACCGCAGGGCGATCCCCTTGATCAGCGATTTGCCGATTTCGTGACCACCAAAGCCCCGCGTGTACTGGTGGAAATAGACGGGCCCCCACCACGAGGCTGACCCGCTCTTGCCGCATGCCCTGCGCATGCGCATTCTTTTCTTTTCTATAATCAAACTGCTTATCTCATTTATGACAGTGAATTTTTCACGTGTCAGCAGCCATGGTATCATGGCGCTGACGTTGCTTTTATTCGGGCAACGCTGCACGCCCCGCCAGGAAAGCACAGCAAGTCCCGAAACCTTTCAGGTGATTCGACCCCTGATCAAAGACACGGTGTACCTGCGCGAGTACGTGGCCGACATCCAATCCGTGCAGAATACGGAGATACGCGCCAAGGCGGGCGGCTATCTGGAAACTATTCACGTAGATGAAGGTGAGTTTGTAGCTGCCGGTCAGCCGCTATTCACCATCAGCCGCAAGCAATATGAACAGGAAGTGCTGCAAGCCGAGGCAGCCGTGGCCAGCGCTGTGGCCGAAACCAAAGCGGCCGAAGTAGAATTAAAAAACACCCGCGCACTGGTGGAGAAAAACATTGTATCGCAGAGCGAACTGGAGCTGGCGCAGGCGAAAGTGGAGGCGCTGAAAGCCCGCACGGCAGAAGCCCGCGCCCACGAAGCTAACGCACGGCTGGAACTTTCGTTCGCCCAAATTCGCGCCCCGTTTGCGGGCTACATCAACCGCATTCCGAATAAAGCCGGTAGCCTCATTACTGAGGGTTCGCTGCTCACCACGATCTCCAACAACAACCAGATGTTGGCGTATTTCAATGTCTCTGAGCGCGAATACCTGGATTATTTATCCACCTCCAGCGAAGGCAAGCCGAAGGAAGTGCAATTGCTGCTGGCCAACGGTCAGGTTTATCCCTTTACGGGGCAGGTGGAAACGGCCGAAAGCGAATTTGACAGCAGTACCGGTAACATTGCTTTTCGGGCCAGGTTTCCTAACCCAACCCAGCTGTTAAAGCATGGTGGAAGTGGAAAAATCATATTTTCAAAAACACTCAAGAGTGCGATGCTCGTACCACAAAAGTCAACTTTTGAGGTGCAGGAAAATATTTATGTTTTCGTTGTCACGGAAGGGAATAAAGTTCAGCAACGAAAAATTGTCCCCTCGTTCAGATTGCCACAAGTATACGTCATCAGTTCTGGACTTAGTCCAAACGACCAATTTGTTTACGAAGGCATACAAAAACTGAAAGAGGGTGATCCCATTATCCCGCAGGTTATTTCATTTTCTACACGCATGAACACCCAAAAGTAAAAGAAAATGATAGCGCAGATTATTCATCGCCCCATACTTGCGGTTGTTATATCGCTGATTATTCTATTTCTGGGCATTTTGTCGTTGATGCAATTGCCCATGTCACTTTTCCCGAGTATCGCTCCCCCGGAGGTAAACGTAACAGTTGAATACACCGGAGCCAATGCGGAAACGGTAACCAAAGCAGCCATAGTTCCGCTGGAGCGTGCCATAAATGGTGTGCCCGGCATGAAGTACATGAGTAGCGATGCCGGAAATGATGGTGTGGGTGTAGTTCAGATTTTGTTTGAAACCGGAACTGATCCTGATGCGGCTGGGGTAAACGTGCAAAATCGCGTGAGTGCAGTTATGGGAGAATTGCCGCCCGAAGTTGTTAAGAATGGGGTAAAGATAGCGAAGGAGGAAAACGCCATGTTGATGTATCTAAATGTATACAGTTCCGATACATCACTGGATGAAAAGTTCGTCTACAACTTTACCGAGATGAATATCATCCCTCAGTTGCGAAGAATAAAAGGCGTTGGTTACTGCAATATGTTAGGCGCTAAGCAATATGCCATGCGTATTTGGCTGAAGCCCGACAAAATGTTAGCCTATGCCATTTCAACCGATGATGTATTGAATGCACTGGAAGAACAAAACATCGAAGCAGCCCCAGGAAAAATCGGTGAAAGCAGCGATAAAAAGGCACAGGCGCTGCAATACACTATCAAATACACCGGTAAGTTTAATACCGAAGAGGAGTATGAAAATATTCCACTGAAATCGACAGAAGATGGGCGAATTCTTCGAGTCCGGGACGTGGCCGATGTAGAGTTTGGAACTACGTATTTTGATGTAGAATCAAAATTCAATGGTAGTTCGGGCGCGGCAATTATGATTAAACAGCTACCAGGTTCAAATGCGAGAGCCGTTATTTATGATGTAAAATCCCGACTTGCAGAACTTAAAGAAACCATGTTCCTCAAAGGAATGGACTACGAAGTGAGTTATGATATTTCTCGCTTTATGGATGCTTCGGTACGCGAAGTAGTTAAAACATTTATCGAAGCTTTGATCCTGGTAACATTTGTGGTGTATATTTTTTTGCAAGATGGGCGCTCTACATTGATTCCTGCACTAGCCGTACCCGTTTCTCTAGTTGGTACGTTTTTCTTTATGCAATTTCTTGGATTCTCCCTCAACCTCATTACGCTTTTTGCTTTGGTGTTAGCCATTGGTATTGTGGTGGATAACGCTATTGTAGTAGTAGAAGCCGTGCATGCCAAGATGGAGCGTTCAAAAATTTCACCGCTAGAAGCGACTGAAGAGGCGATGAAAGAAATCACGGGAGCCATTGTTGCCATTACGTTGGTGATGTCGGCTGTGTTTGTTCCCGTAGCTTTTATGGGCGGGCCTTCCGGGATTTTTTACCGCCAGTTCTCGCTTACCATGGCCATCGCCATTGTGTTGTCGGGCGTGGTTGCCTTGACCCTAACGCCAGCGTTATGCGCGTTGCTTCTAAAAAATCATTATGGGGAGGAGAAGAAGACTGGCTTTTCAAAATTTTTTAACCGTTTCAATAGTTGGTACGAACGGGGAGAGAGTAGATACCAAAATCTGCTTTCGAAAATTGTGAGCCGTAGATTGGTAACATTTGGTGTCCTGTTTGCATTTTGTGCAGCGACTGGAATTTTAGCAAAGGTTTTGCCTACGGGCTTTATTCCCAATGAAGATCAGGGAACATTTTATGCCAGTGTCACAACACCTTCAGGCGCTACGCTTGAGCGTACCAAGGAAGTGGTGAATGCCATTCAGCGGGAGGCACAGAATCTCGAAGGCGTTGAAAGTGTTTCGACACTTGCCGGTACCAATATTCTTTCTGACGGAACTGGTGCTACGTATGGCACTGCGCTCATCAACCTAGAGCCGTGGCAAGACCGCGAGGTTTCTGTTGAAGATGTGATTGCTGCCTTGGAGGAAAAGACCTCTTATCTCAAAGATGCGCAGATTGAATTTTTTCCACCACCGGCTGTTCCCGGCTATGGAAATGCCAGCGGTTTTGAATTGCGGTTGCTGGACAAGACAGGAAGTGGTGATTTTAAGAAAATGGAAGAAGTGGTGAGACAGTTCATTTCGGACTTGAAAGCTCAACCTGAAATTGCCAGTGCCTTCACCATTTTTGATGCAAGTTTTCCACAGTACACCTTGCATATCGATATCGACAAAGCAGCCCAGAAAGGCGTTACGATTAACAATGCTATGGGATCGCTACAAACGCTTTTAGGAAGTGAGTACGCGACCAATTTTATCCGCTTCGGACAGATGTATAAAGTGATGGTGCAGGCTTCGCCCGAGTACAGGGCAAAGCCCGAAGATCTATTGAATCTGTACGCCAAGAACGACAAAGGCGAAATGGTTTCCCTTTCCGCTTTTGTAACGATGGAAAAGACCTATGGAGTTGATCAACTTACCCGCTACAATATGTTTCCGTCAGCCGAATTGAATGGAGAAGGGAAACCGGGTGTAAGCAGCGGAACCGTGCTGAATGTAGTGCAGCAAACAGCCAAAGAAAAACTGCCACGAGGTTACGATATCGATTGGGCCGGGATTTCGCGCGATGAAGCTACTGCCGGGAACGAAGGCATTATCATTTTTCTGGTTTGCCTTTTGTTTATCTATTTGATTTTGGCCGGCCAGTATGAAAGTTTTTTGCTGCCTTTGCCTGTAATCCTCTCTTTGCCCACCGGTATTTTCGGTGCGTTTTTCTTACTGAGTGTATTGGGTTTGGAGAACAATATCTATGCACAAATCGCGATGCTGATGCTCATTGGCATACTTGGAAAAAATGCCATTTTGATTGTTGAGTTTGCTGCGCAAAAACACAGCCAGGGAATAGGTGTGGTGGAGGCCGCCCTGGAGGGCTCCAAAATTCGTTTGCGCCCTATTCTGATGACATCTTTCGCATTTATTGGTGGGCTGTTGCCTCTCATGATGGCGACCGGTGCCGGATCTATCGGCAATCGAACGATCGGTACGGCTGCGGCCGGGGGAATGTTATTCGGAACGGTCTTCGGAGTAATTATTATTCCCGGATTATACGTTGTTTTTGCATCCTTGACTGACCGGATGAACAGATCCAGCCGCCTGCCTGAAACACCTTATACGGAAACGATCTGATAAAAATGAAACGCATTATCTTTTTCATCATCACGCTGTCGCTGGCCACTGGCTGCCGGGTTACACGCGATACAACCGCAGAAGAATCGCTGCCGTTACCGGATCGGTTCTCGCCCGCGTTGGCCGACACCACCAACCTCGCAAGCCTGCCGTGGCGCGCGCTGGTGACCGACTCATTGTTGATGGCTTTACTGGATGAAGCCCTCACGAACAACTTTGATGTGCGTATGGCAGCCCAACGCATCGAACAAGCGCGGGCGGGTGTGCTCGCAGCCCGGGGCCAACTGTTGCCGAACGTAACGGGCGGAGGCACGGCCGGCATCCGCAGGTTTGGGTTATACACGATGGACGGTGCGGGCAACGCCAGCACGGACATCCGTCCCGGAGAAGTGGTGCCCACCAACTTGCCGGATTATTTCGTTGGCCTGCAAAGCAGTTGGGAGGTGGATATCTCCGGCAAACTGCGTAATCAAAAGCGGGCGGCAGTGGCACGGGTGCTGGCGTCTACCGAGGCGCGGCAGTTTGTGATCACCAACCTCGTGGCGGAAGTGGCCGCTGCGTATTATGAGCTGTTGGCATTTGATCTCGAACTGGAGATTATCACGGCTACGGTAAAACTTCAGGAAGATGCGTTGCGTGTGGTTACCATTCAAAAAGAAAATGCGGTAGCCAACGAACTTGCCGTTAACCAATTTGAAGCGCAACTTCTCAACACGCGTGCGCTGGAGATTCAAACCCGCCAGTTCATCATTGAGAACGAAAGCCGGATTAACTTTTTATTGGGCCGGTTTCCGCAGCCCATCCCGCGGAGCACGGCCACACTCGAACAAGACCCACGCCCGACATTTGCTGCCGGCACACCCGTGCAGTTGCTGAGAAACCGCCCCGATCTCCGTTCGGCTGAACTGGAGTTACTTGCCGCCAAGGCCGATGTGCGGGCTGCGCGCGCAGCTTTCTATCCGCAACTGAATGTTTTGGCTGGTGTTGGTTTTCAATCCTACCGCACCGATTTGTTGTTTCAAACACCGGAGTCGTTTGCTTTCAATTTGCTGGGCGGGCTTTGGGCACCGCTGTTAAATCGAAACGCCATTAAGGCCCGGTTCAAGGGTGCGAGTGCGTATCAGCTGGAGGCTTTACTGAATTATCAGCGGAGCATCGTGGGGGCGTACACCGAAGTGTTTAACGAATTGAACCGCTATGAAAACTTAAATCGGATGTACACCCAAAAACGGCAGGAAGCCGAAGTATTGACCCGCGCAATTGCTACCGCCAACGAACTGTATCGCACCGGGCGGGCCAACTACCTGGAAGTACTGCTCACGCAGCAAAACGCACTGGATGCCCGGGTGGATTTAGTGGAGGCACGCAAAAAACAACACCAAAGCCTGATTCAGGTGTACCGGGCGCTGGGTGGCGGGTGGCGGTAAGTTGGCAGTAATAGCAACCAAAAAGACACCTGCGAAATGGCAATTTTAAAACACTACAGCTGTTTCGACTAGTTTGAAATGAGAAGATATGAGGAAATTGATTTTTATGCTTTGCCCTGTTAGTATTCAATGAAAATGGTACAGTCAGAGCAACTCAAACCAGTGAAATAGTAAATGGAACTTGCTTGGTTTTTCGTAACGATAACAGAACTGAATTACGAATGACATTTCCAACCAATAGTCTTCTTTTTGAACTTTTCAGACGACTGGTACTTCGTTTCTCAAAATGCTACCACAATTCGCTTTGAAGACGATGGCGACATAGTACAATTTCAAAAACAGTAATCACTTAAAGCAACAATAAAAATGAATAAGAAAGGCATCTCAGCATTTGTTTTCACTTGCTTGACCATGTTTCAAGTAAGCCTGTTTGCACAAGACAATAACGAAGCAGAAACACTTTTTGGAAGCGGAAACCCAATGAGCACAAAAAACTTAGGCTTTTTTATTGCCCCCTCATTCTCCATCGGCTTGCCCATATTCCCCGCACCGGTGAGAAAATTCAGTGGAAGGGACTACAGTTGGAAGTGCTGGATATGGATGGCGTGAAGATTGACAAAGTGATGGTAAGGCCGATCGGGTAGAATTCGTCACCTTTGTAATTGCAACAATGTTGCAATTAATGAATACAGGTCCTACATTTGACCTCATTAATCAAACAACGGATGCTGGAAGCGGTCAATCTCTCGAAGTCGTATAATGGAGTTTCCGCCCTTAAGGGTGTCAGCTTCAAGGTGAACAAAGGCGATATCTTTTGCCTTCTTGGCGCCAATGGTGCGGGCAAAACCACAACGATCAACTTGTTTCTCAATTTCATATCACCAACCTCCGGACAGGCCTTGATCAACCAGGTGGATACGGCTCAGCAACCGTTGGCCACCAAAAAAATGCTGGCGTACATTCCTGAAAACCTCATGCTGTACCCCAACCTCACCGGGGTTGAGAATCTTCACTATTTCTCTGCACTGGCTGGGCGAAAATATCCATCAGCCGAGTTGACGAACTACTTGAACGAAGCAGGGCTGCAGGAGGTGGCCCACCACCAGCGCGTGTCCACCTACTCCAAGGGTATGCGCCAAAAGGTAGGTGTAGCCATTGCGTTGGCAAAAAAGGCAGATGTTCTTTTGCTGGACGAACCGACCTCCGGTCTTGACCCAAAAGCCAGCAATGAGTTTGCTGCGCTGCTGAAGAAACTCAGTGAGTTGGGCGTTGCCACCCTTATGGCCACGCACGATTTATTTCGCGCCATCGAAACCGGTACCCACATTGGCATTATGAAGGAGGGCAACCTGGTGGAGTCTATGACCACCGACCAGATCAATCACCAGGACCTGGAGCGGTTGTATTTGAAACACATGAATTGACATTGCCTATGATCAGGGAAATCGTTCGAAAGGAATTGCTGGAAATTTTTCGTGAAGGAAGATTCAGGGTGGCCTTGCTTACGGTGGCGATTCTGGTGGTGACGGCCATCGGGGTCGGTCGTCAGTATTACCGGCAGGTAAACGAACAACACGAAGCAGCCCGCAGAAATGCGCGAAGTGAATGGGTCAGTCAGGGTTCGAAGAATCCGCATTCGGCTGCGCACTATGGCACCTATGCCTTTAAGCCGAAATACCCGATGTCGTTGCTCGATAATGGGGTAGACAAGTATTCGGGTGTGAGCATCTATCTGGAAGCCCATAAACGGAACGATGCCCAGTACATGGCTGCGCAGGATCAAACGGCCCTATCGCGCTTTGGCGATCTGTCGCCAGATTTCATTTTGATGTTCATGGTGCCGCTGTTTATCATTCTGATTGCGTTCAACTCGGTAAGTCGCGAACGCGAGAGCGGTACCTTGCGGGTGATGATGAGCCAGGGAATATCTCCCTGGAAACTGGCTTCAGGCAAATGGCTGGCCGTGTTTACACCGGTAGCGGTGCTCACAGGGCTGGTGTTTTTGGTCGGTGGTGTTCTGCTGGCAAACCTCGAAGACTTTGGGCTCTTTAGTTGGTGGCCGCTGATCCTGCTGGCGTTAGTCTATCTCCTGTATTATGGCGTATTTATCAATGTATCCATTTTAGTATCGGCATCGGTGCGCAAATCAAGCCTCGCTTTTGTTTTGCTTTTGGGTATATGGATTCTCTCGTGCCTCGGCATGCCTAAGGCGACATCGGTGGTGGCGGATGCACTCTATCCGTATCCGACTCAACTTGAATTTGAGGAACAAATAGCGGAAGACAAAACGAATGGGCTGAACGGTCATGATCCCTGGAATGCCGAGTCGAAAAAGTTGGAAGCCGAAACACTGCAGAAGTATGGTGTCGACAGCGTGAAGAAGTTGCCTTTCAATTGGGACGGTTACCTGATGCAGAAAGGAGAGGAGCATGAGGCCGAAATCTACTTCAAGCATTATCAGGTTTTGAAAGAAATTTATCAGAAGCAATCGAAGGTGTACCGCACGTCTGCTGCGCTTTCTCCTTTTTTGCCGGCCCGGTTTCTATCCATGGCCCTGTGCCGCACCGACTACCACGCACATTGGCACTTTGCCGATGAAGCTGAAAAGTACCGGCTTATGCTGGTGGGCAGGCTGAATGGCGATATGGTAGATAACTCGCGCACCGGCCAGTGGGACTACAGGGCCGATGAAAAGTTGTGGCGTGCCGTGCCGGATTTTGCCTATGAGCCCGTTCGGTACCAATCGATAGTAGAGGCGAATGCAGGCCATTTTTTGGTTTTGCTGGCGTGGTGGGTTTTGTCCGGAGTGGGCATGCTCGTTGCCGTTCGTCAAATGAAAGTCTTTTAATTCCCCCGTATGTTTCGCTTACACGTCAAGTACGAATGGGTCTCGGTCTGGCGCGACCGGTGGGTGGTCGTGCTCTCGCTGATCTTTTTTGGTTTACTGTTTTTTGCCATTCGCAATGGCCAGGAGAAAGTTTTGGAACGGCAGGCGTCAATCGCAAAGGCCCGTGGAGAGTTGCGGCAAGCCGAGTCGAAGCGAAGAGGAGAAATTGATTCGGTGGCACGGGGCCTTAGGCAATATGGCGAGGCCAGGCGTAATCCGCGCCTACTCAGCACGTACGGTCAGCGCATGGGTAAAGTGGTGGCCATGGATGCCCAGCCGTTGGCGTTTGTGGCAACCGGGCAGAGCGATTTGTTTACCCATTTTGCCAAACCGAAACTGTACGGAGAAGTCTATTCTCTTGGTTTTTCAGAACTGGCCAATCCGGTGCAATTGCTTTTCGGCTCATTTGATCTGGCATTTGTCTGCGTGTACCTGTTGCCGTTGTTGGTGCTGGCATTCAGCTATAATCTGCTGTCATCCGATAAGGAGTCGGGTTCTTTACGGCTTACCTTATCGCAGCCAGTTTCGTTGTTCAGTTGGCTTGTGGCCAAACTGGCGCTTCGCTATGCTGTTGTAGTCGGGCTCATCGCGGCCACACTACTCATCGTTCTGGCCTGGCACGGTATTGCCATGTCTACCGGGTTATTTTGGCTGCTGTTGTTGATCTGCGTTTATGTCTTGTTTTGGTTTGCCGTTTCCTTCCTGGTCAGTCTTTTTGGATGGTCTTCGGGGCAAAATGCGATTGTGCTGGTTTCCGTCTGGGTGGTGTTGGTGCTACTTGTGCCTTCCATCGTCAGTCAATTGGCGAATGCGGTTTACCCTGTTCCTTCCCGCATCAATATGATTCACAACTACCGGGTGGCTGAAGCGGATGCCGAAAAAAGGGCGAGCGAAATTCTGACCAGCTACTACCGCGATCATCCGGAACTCGGTCAACAGGACTCAACTGTAGCTAACCAGTATCAGTTCTGGCTGAAGTATTTTGCTTCGGTCGATGTTCTGAAGAAGGCGGTGCAACCAGTGCTGGACGAGTACGATGGTGCATTAGCCCAGCAACAGGAATGGGTAGATCGATTCAAAGTGTTGTCTCCGGCTATCTTGTTTCAGGACGGGTTAAATGATCTGGCGGGTACATCCACGGCCCACTACACGGATTTTCGCCATCAGGTGATTGAGTTCAATGAGACCTGGCGGAATTACTTCATTCCCCGCATGTTTGCCAATGAACTGCTGCAAGCCTCCGATTTAGATCAGCTTCCCGAGCCGCGCTATCAAAGCCGCGTTCAACCGGTTTGGGCCATCGATTTGCTGCTGATAGTCGTGTTTGCTGCGGTGGTTCTTGGCGTTAGTTTCCGTGTATACCAGACAAGTTCGGCCGAGCGATGGTTAGCCTCCTGAACAATTGGTTTGCGGTAGCGCAAAAGACAACGCATGGCCGGCAGTGTCAAGTGGGCGACTGGCAGGAGTGGCATTTGATTCATCAGCCGGACGTTAATCTGGTCTTCATGCCGCGTGCCGTGACAGCGGGTATCCGTTGGTTCTCCGAGCAACTGATCCAAATTGATTTTTCGGGTATTGATTACGTGGTTTCAGTTGGCACCGTTGAGGCTGTACTGGACGCCCAGCTAACCCGTGTCGGGGGAGATTCTGCCATCGCAAAAGAATTTGTGCTCGATCTGGCCACGATCACCCGGGCCTTCATCCAAATCACCTGCCGGTCGAAAGTCAAGTTGATTTTGAAAGTGGTTAGCGATGATGCCTGTGAGCGATTTCATACTGATCGATACGATCTGAGGCTGCTTTGTACGTATTACGGGCCAGGCACGGAATGGACACCGGACGACAACGTCAACCGGAAGAAACTGATGGGCGGCACCAACGATGAGATCATCCGCGAATGGAGCCGGGTAAACCGCCTGCGGCAATTCGATGTAGCCATTTTGAAAGGAGAAGCATCGGCTGCCAACTACGGCAAGGGAATCGTTCACCGTTCGCCACCGGTCTCCGCCCAAAAGGAAAAGCGACTGCTGCTGAGACTGGACGCATGAACCGTTTGGCAATAAAACTGCTCCCGCTGTTCGCGGTGATGTCGTTTTATTTTGTACAAGCTCAGGCAACGTTTAGTCCACCCATTCTTGCACCCGGTTTTAATCAATACACCACAGCCGCCAAACGAAATACATTGAACACGTGGGTGCAATGGGAGTACAAGCGGCTGTCGTTTCTATTTTTGGTGGTGAAAAATGATCGCCCGGATGTTTTGAATCGTGGAACGCAGCTCACCAGCCGTGTAGTGGATCAGCAGGGCGTGTTGAAAATTGCCTATTTAAAACAATTTTAACTTTTGTATGGAACCATCGCAATCCGGTTTATCGTGGAACACCCTGCTGTTCCGCTTTTTGTTTGCCTACATTTTGTTGTACGGCTTTGCTTTTCCGTTTTACTACATACCAGGCGCACCCACGCTCATCCATCCCATCGGCAGTGCGTTGCAAGACCTCGCCTTGTGGTACGGCAAAATCGCCTGGGGGGTAGACGCGGTGCCCACCGAGGAAACCGGCAGTGGCGATATGCTGTTGTATTGGCTGCTGTGGATCACCAAACTTACGCTGGCCATAATTGTTGCCATCATCTGGTCGGCCGTGGATCGCAAACGCGCAGACTACCCGTGGCTGAAAAAGCTACTGATTACGTATACCCGCTATTACCTGGCGTTGATTCTGCTTTCGTACGGATTGTTCAAAATCGTGCCCACGCAGTTCAATGAACCTTCTGCGCGCGTGCTGGTGCAAATGTATGGCGACAGCTCTCCGATGGGTTTGCTGTGGAACTTTATGGGCTACAGTACTGCGTATCAAATCTTCGGGGGAGTGGCTGAAGTACTGGGCGCGGTGTTGTTGTTGTTCAGGCGCACGACACTGCTGGGCGCGCTGGTGCTGGTGGGTGTGATGACCAACGTGGTGATGCTTAACTACTGCTTTGATGTGCCGGTGAAACTGGCATCCACCCACTACCTGTTGTTCTCAATCGGGCTGGCCGTGGTGTACGGAAAGCCGTTGGTTAATCTCTTCTTTCGCAATCGGCCCACCGAGCCGATGGATCAGCGTCCGTTGTTTGAAAAGAAAGCGTGGTTCTGGGGTGCGCAGGTCGTGAAGTTTTTGCTGGTAGGGTTTGTGTTCTACTCCATGTTATCGGCCGCGCTGGCACAAAAAGAATACACCGATAATCTCAAGCAAACGTCAGCGCTTGGCGGGGTGCACGATGTGGTGCAGTTTTCGCACCCGGCAAGTACGGATAGTATTGCGAGCGCCTATCGCACTTACTGGCGCAAGCTGGTGGTTGATGACTTCCGGCCGGAACGATTGTGGATTGAGCAGGTAAGCGGCACCCGGTTGCAGTACCAGATTGCGTGGGACACGCTGAACCGACAGGTAAGCGGCCATCTGGCAAACGACACGTTGCAGCGAATTACGCTAAGCTACGAGGTGAAGTCGCCCGAAGAGCTGCGGTGGCAGGGCACATGGAACACGGACACGGTACACCTCACCACCAAACGTTTTGCTACCGACAGCATGTTGTTGAAAACCCGAAAGTTCAGGTGGGTGAGCCCGTATCCGTTTAATCGTTAGGCGGTTACCCTTTAGATTTCTTTATGCAACAATGTTGCAATAATGTTTTTATGCGCTATCTTTGTACAGAATTCGGTCGAGGATACGGAGGAGCTGGGTTCGCTTCAGTTGGGTTTGGTAGATTCTCCTGAACGTACCGCGAAGTTGATCTGCACAGCTCCTCTTTCGCACTTCATTATGAGAATATTTCTTTTTCTATTGGTTGCCCTGGCGCTGGCGGGTTTTGACCAACAGCCTCCCGAAGACGGATGGGCTGCTTTTGCGCGGGTTGCATTTAAATCCACATTCTTCAAAGAGTATGATGAATACTATCTCGTGCCGAATTTCGACTCGTCTATTCGGGCCAAAGAAGGCAAGCAACTCATCATCCGGGGTCACTACATGCCCTTCGAGTTGCCTGACAATGCCTTGATCGTCTCGAAGTACCCCTACGCGGCCTGCTTTTTCTGCGGTGGGGCAGGGCCCGAATCGGTGGCCGAAGTCTACCTCACCAGCAAGCCGCCCAAATTGAAAGTCGACCAGGTGATTGTGGTAAAAGGCAAACTGCGTTTGAACAATACCGACATCAATCACATGAATTTCATTCTCGAAGAGGCTGAAATCATTAACTGATGATCATGAGATATTTCATCATGGCGGTTGCTCTATTGACCCTGGCCGGTTGCCGGGCCGATCAGGATAAAAAGACGCTGGACCGTGCCTTTGCCCTGCATCAGGAGGCAATGGCTGTGGCTGAGGAATTCGAACAACAGTTGAAGGCCTATGCGGATCAGGCCACCAGCGCACCGAGAGCGGACTCCGTTCGGGTTTGGCTGGCGGAACTGGAAGAATGGCACGAAGACGTAGTGGAGGTACCCGGTTACGAGGATGAGCATCATCATCACGATGGCGAACACCATCACCACACGCCTGCGCCCAACGTCAGTGCCGGTGAAATGCTGGACATTCAGCAAGAGCTCAAAAGAGAAATTGAGGCTTTACGCCTGCGCATTCAACGCCAACGATAAGTCATGGAAAATATCTTCAAACGGAAAACCAAGAAGCTCCCCGTTACCGTGCTTAGCGGATTTTTGGGAGCCGGCAAGACCACCCTGCTTAATCACGTACTTCACAACCGGGAAGGACTTCGGGTTGCACTCATTGTCAACGACATGAGTGAAGTCAACATTGATGCCCAATGGGTAAGGAATGAAGTAAAGCTAAGCCGTACCGAGGAAAAGCTGGTGGAGCTCAGCAACGGTTGCATTTGCTGCACGTTGCGCGAAGATCTGATCAACGAGGTGAAAAAGCTCGCTCACCAGAATAAGTTCGATTACCTGCTGATCGAAAGTACAGGAATTTCGGAACCGATTCCGGTAGCGCAGACCTTCAGTTTCGTGACAGGCGAGGATCTGTATGACCTCACACAGATTACCCGCCTCGATACTATGGTTACGGTAGTCGATGCCCTGAATTTCTTCAAAGATTTTGGAAGTGCCGATACTCTTCAGCGTAGGAAACTCACGGATGATGCCGAAGACAAAAGAACCATTGTCAATTTGTTAACCGATCAGGTTGAGTTTGCCAATGTTATTGTCCTCAACAAAACCGATTTGGTTTCCGAGACTGATTTGCAATTTCTGGAAGCTACGCTCCGCAAGCTGAATCCGGAAGCCCGGTTGATTAAATCAACATTTGGCCGCGTGTCCCCGCGTGAAATTCTCAACACCGGCACGTTCGACTACGGCAAGGCATCACAGTCGGCTGGTTGGATAAAAGAACTCAATGGCGTGCATACCCCGGAGACGGAGGAATACGGCATTAACTCGTTCGTTTTTCGCGATCATCGCCCGTTTCATCCGGAGCGGCTCTGGAACTTTATCCAGTCGGAATTTCCAACGAACATCATTCGCAGTAAAGGAATTTTCTGGCTGGCGTCCCGCCCCGATCATGCGCTGCTGTGGGGCCAGGCGGGCGGCTCCACCCAGGCGGAAGTGTACGGTAAATGGTGGGCATCGGTTCCGGAGGCCGACCGCAGAAAGAGCCGCGATTTTTTGGCCAACCAGAAAGAACTGCAAAAGAAGTGGAGCTCGGATTGGGGCGATCGGCTCAATGAATTGGTTTTCATCGGTCAAGCGCTGGACGAGGCTCTTGTTACGGCCCGGCTGCAGACCTGTTTACTCACCGAATCCGAAATTGTGGATTTCAAATCGGGCAGCCACTTTGCTGATCGTTGGCCACTATAATGTTCGACCAACAGAAGCTTTTCTGCGGTTAATCAGCATGTAGTTCTGCTTCCGGGTCTTCCAATGGTAGCCCAACGAAAAGGGAAGGGGTTGAGCAGTCTGTACGCGGTACAACGAGTCCAGTGCCGCCTGGTATACCTCCTCGCCAAATGACTGTACGGGTCGCGCATATTCACCAAACAACGAAAGTTCCTGATCCAAACGGTCGCGGAATGACCGATAGGGAATACCGGTATCATCCTGCAGCAGCGCTGCCGATGATTCCATCAACAGATCGCGAATGCGGGTGAAATCCTTCGTGTGCATGAGGTAGGAAGCTGATTTGATGAACGTATTGTACGACCCCCGGCTGTCCAGAAAGCGAACAAACTCCGGGCGGTCGCGCAAACCGGCATTCGACAAACTGATACTGAAGTAATACACGGTTTTGACTGCGCCTGTTGTCGGTTGATGCAAGACCAACCGCACGCCCGGGGTGGTATGCCAATGAAGCTGATGATGCGGAATGACTACCTCGCGGGGGCTGGAATCGAGGTAAAGGAAATCCTGTTGAATAACGTCAAACCCTTCGCGCACACTGAAGAAATACATCAGGGGTAAAACACCCTGAATTTGTTTCATATCCTTACGCATATGGCTGGTGATGAAATAGCTTTTGCCGAATACATCGCGCAACGAAACGGTGAGGCTGTCAAATAATTTCTCCCGCACGGAGGCCGACAGCGTATCGGGCTGCGGGAGTTCAACGATCGGTTCAAGTGCCGCCATGATGTATTCGCTCGCATCGGGAAACAGGCGGTGCATGTGCAGGAAGTCAGGTCCGGAGAACGGGTAAAAAACAACCTGCGAGTTGCCATAGGCGGGTGCGAGGGTTTCTTTTTGCCAGGCGCTCATTTTGCGCAGGCGCAGGCTGTCCATCAATTCCCAGTTGAGTTGCATGGCATAATGGAAATCCAGCCAGGCGTTCTCTCGTTCCAGTGGCGCGTAATGGTTCGAGTCGTACTGCGGGAGACCGGCATAGAAGCGACTCAGCCGCAGCAATGCCGTATCTACAACCGGAGTGGCGGGCGCAGGCGCAGGCTCAGGTTCAGCTACGGTAAGCGTGTCGGTGGCCACCGGGTGCGTCATCGTGTCGTAGGTGGCGCGGTTACCCTCCTCACGCACGGGCTGGCAGGCAAACCCCATCAACAGCAAACCGATGTACAGGAACGCTCTCATCTTTTGCGTGCGACAACCCAATAGATGAACAGTCCGGGCAGCAGGCTGCCCACTACGTACCATAGGATGAAGGATTGATTGGTGAATACGAAATACATCATCCAACCCGTGGCGATG
The DNA here is from genome assembly GCA_021298015.1 of Flammeovirgaceae bacterium. GTDB lineage: Bacteria > Bacteroidota > Bacteroidia > Cytophagales > Cyclobacteriaceae > ELB16-189. Next base: position 11,150 of record JAJTGY010000027.1, on the reverse strand, counting down.
GTAAACACGACAATCGGCAGCGGGAACCACGGCATGGAAAAGGCACGGTCAACCGGTTCATATTTTTTCCGAAGGCGAAAGGCAGTCCACGTGGCAAACATGGAAAACATCGACAACGAAACCGAAATGTAGCTGATGATTTCCGTGAATGAGCTGACGAGAATGAGAAAAATGGCCCACCCGGACTGCACGCCAATGGCAACCACCGGCATGTCGAATGTATTTCTCTTCGACAGTGTGCGTAACGCGGGGTAGTCGTTTCCCATTGCCTCCGTCACGCGGGGGCCTGCCACCGTCATGGCACTTAGTGTGGACAGCAGGGCGAAGCTGAAGAGCCCGGCAAATACTTTTCCAGCGGTCGATCCAAATAGCTTAAACGCCACTACGTTGCCGATGTCATTCCGACCTTTTAACTCTTCAAATCCGCCAACCGACAGAAACATAGCGTTGAGGGCAAGGTAGATGACAACCACCGCGAGCGTACCGATCAGAAGCGCCCGGGGCAGGTTGCGCCCGGGGTTCTCCAGGTTTCCGGCAATGTAAGAGGCTGCATTCCATCCGGTGTAGGCGTACACCACAAAGACGAGTGATGTGGCAAAACCAACCGAGAGGATGAGGTCAAGATCTCCGGCTTGAGGCACAAAGCGGACGTTTTCGGGTGCGGAGTATTCGATGAAAAAAGGGGCGAGGCAAAAAAAGCCGATGAGGGAAATCTTGAGGGATGTCAGCAGATTTTGAGCCATACCACCCGAGCGAACGCCAAACCAATGGATGATAGTGACGATGATGACCGCTGCGATCGCAATGACTTTGACCGGGAAGCCGGTCAGTTCCGTAGCGTATTCGCCAATGGCAATGGCCACGGCCGAGATGGCTCCGGCAAAACCCGCAATAAAGCTGGTCCAACCTGCCAAAAATCCGATTGAGGGATGAGCCAGCTCGGTCAGCATCGTGTATTCGCCTCCCGATTTTTTCAACGTAGAAGCAATCTCAGCATAGGCCAGGGCACCGCTTAATGCTACGACACCGCCCACAAACCACAATACCAGTATGACAAAACCCGAAGGCAAGGGACCCACCTGGTAGCCCAGCGAAGTGAAAACCCCGGTGCCCACCATGTTGGCCATAACCAACGCAGTGGCTACCGTGAGCGTGTAGTTTTTAGTATTCGGCAAATGAAATCAGTCGACTGAAATAGGAGCGTGTGCCGGCTTGTTGGACGCTACCCCGGTATCTGCGCCTTCGTATCCGAGCACTTTCATCATGCTATCGCTGCTTTGCTGCGATGCGAATAGTTCGGTAGTGATCTCTCCGTCTTCGTTGCGGTTGATGAGCACGTGTTTCGGTGCCGGGATCAGACAGTGTTGAATGCCACCGTAACCGCCCAACGACTCCTGGTAAGCACCGGTATGGAAAAAACCGATGTACAGGGGCTCGTCATCCGTGATCATGGGCAGGAACACCTCGCCCGTATGGGCCTCCGAATTGTAGTAATCGTGGCTGTCGCAGGTGAGCCCACCGATATTGACTTTGTGGTAGGGGTCGTCCCAGCGGTTGACCGAAAGCAGAATGTATTTCTGGTTGAGTCCCCACACATCCGGCAAGTGCGTGATGAATGATCCATCGATCATGTACCACAACTCTTTATCGTTTTGAAGTTTCTGATCAACTACCGAGTAGAGCGTGGCGCCACTTTCGCCCACCGTGAAGCTGCCAAACTCGGTGAAAATGTTGGGTACCGGCACGTTGTTCTTCTCACAAATCCACTTGATGTTTTCCACGATCTGTTCGATCATGTATTTATAGTCGTAGTGGAATGTAAGGGACGTTTTGATGGGAAAGCCGCCACCGATATCAATCGAATCCAGCGAGTCGCAGACTTTCTTCAGTTCGCAGTACTTAAAAATGAAACGGCTCAGTTCACTCCAATAGTAAGCCGTATCCTTAATACCCGTGTTAATGAAGAAGTGCAGCATCTTGAGCGTAGCCTTGCTGCTGGGTTGAATCTTCTCTTTATAAAGCGTGGTAATGTCGCTGTAGCGGATGCCCAGGCGTGAGGTGTAAAATTCAAACTTGGGTTCTTCATCGGCCGCTACGCGAATACCCACCTGGTACGGCACGTTTACGTTCTTTTCGTAGGTGTCAATCTCGCTCAGGTTGTCGAGAATCGGAACGCAATTGAAACCATCGTTGAGCAGCCCGGTGATATACTCGCGGTACTGCGGCATTTTGTAACCGTTGCAGAGGATAAACGTTTGTTTCGAAATTTTGCCCCGCTCGAAGAGCGTTCGTATGATCGGAATGTCGAAAGCCGATGATGTTTCGATATGCACATCGTTGCGCAGCGCTTCCTCCAGCACAAAGTCAAAATGGGACGATTTGGTGCAGTAGCAATAGGTGTAATTGCCGTTGTACTTGAAACGCTCCATCGCGTTTTTAAACGTGGCCTGGGCGAACCGTATGTTTTCACTGATCCGCGGCAGGTAGGTGACTTTCAAAGGCGTACCATACTGCTTAATGATATCCATTAATGGAACATCGTTGAACAGCAGTTCGTGATCGCGCACTTTGAATTCGCGCTGCGGAAACTCAAACGTCTGTTCGATTAGCTCGCGGTAGCTCTTCATTTCGGCAAAAGGTCAGTTAGTGGTTGTTTGTTGGGTCTGATAATAAACGGCAATATTCACATTATTTTGCCATCTTTGCAAAGAATTACCGCAGGGTGATGTTGAACCAACCTCCACATATTCAAGATGTTGTCAGCCAGGCCGGCATGGCCGGATGGCCCGACTTATAAGTAACCGTTCGCGGGGGTTTTTACGTTAGGTTCAATTCGTTTTTTTCATCCTAGATTAAGTTTCTGTTGTTTATGAAAGAGTTAAAAATCATCGAGGTAAAGTCGGAGATCGGGGCAGGTACCCGCGGGGCCAGCCTGGGCGTGGAGGCGATTAAAATTGCAAGCCTTGATTTGAAGTCGGACTTTTTTAAGCAGCACGACTCCATTGAAGTGGAGCATGTGAACGAACTCCTGTTCGATGGGGCCAAGCACGCGTACGCGAAGTTTATTGATGGCGTACTGATTATGGAAGAGCGGGTTTGCCTGGAGGTGTACGAGCAGTTGTTTGATGACTTTTTCCCGTTGATTATTTCAGGCGACCACAGCACGGCATTTGGCACCATCGCGGGCATTCGAAAGGCTTACCCCAAGAAGCGGCTGGGCGTGGTTTGGATTGACGCCCACGCGGATATCCATACGCCCTACACCACGCCCTCGGGCAATATGCACGGCATGCCGCTGGCGATGGCCTGCGGACTTGACAACCTCGAGTGCAAGGTGAACGATCCACGCGGTGAAACCATTGAGTACTGGGAAGAGCTGAAAATCGTGGGCGGTCCTAGCCCGAAACTTCAGCCGGAAGATATCGTGTACATCGCAGTGCGTGATTTCGAAAAGCCGGAGAACTACCTGATAAACAAGTACAACATCAACTTTGTGGAGACGGAGGATGTGAAGAAGGCCGGGCCTGAAGTTACCGCCTCGAAAGTGCTTCAGATGCTGGATCACTGCGAATTGATTTACGTGTCGTTTGATGTGGACAGCATCGACAGTCGCGTGTCCACCGGCACGGGTACACCGGTGCCCAATGGCCTCACGGTAGATGAAGCGAAGCGCCTCAGTGCCGAGCTGGCAAAAGATCCGAAAGTGTGCGCCTGGGAGATCGTTGAGGTGAACCCGACTCTGGATACCGAGAATCGCATGGCTGAAAGCGCATTCGAAATTCTGGAGGCCACGGCCAAGTCGATCATCGACCGGCCTGTACTGGCTGAGTAACAAGTTCTCTTTGCGGTATGGTCTTTTCTTTCTGCTGTCAGGTCTTTCGACCTGACAGAGATTCCCGGGATTTGTGTAATAAGTTTTACCTTCGTCCATGGGGTTACGCGGTCGCTTGCTTTTTCCTGAAGCAGATTGCTTTTTCGTCACTACCACTTGTTACAAATGGTATCTCGCCCTGGCAAGTGACCAATGCAAGAAAATAGTCTGCACCAGTATTGACTTTCTCAATGCGAAGTACAAAAGTCATGTTTTAGGGTACGTCATCATGCCCAACCATATTCATTTGATCTTATTTTTTCCTGAGACAAACCAACTGTCTGACTGGATGAGGGATTTAAAGAAATTCACGGCTGTCCGGATACGGCAGGAGATTGAACGACTGGGGCAAACTAGCTTTTTAGAGCGCTTGAGGGTTCCCGACAAAAAGCAAGTGTTTAAAGTTTGGGAAGACCGATTTGACGATGTAATCCTGAACAATAGCAGGATTTTGAAAGTGAAGTTGGACTATATCCACTACAATCCATTGCAAGAGCATTGGAAGCTTGCTGTGACGCCTGAGGACTATGAGTTTTCGAGCGCCAGATACTATGAGTCTGCGCGACAGGGCCCCTGCCAGGTGACCGATTTTCGCGAGTTCTTTTAGTTTATCACCGTCAGGTCGAAAGACCTGATGGCAACACTGAGAGTGCGTTCGAAATTCTCGAGGCCACGGCCAAGTCGATCATCGACCGGCCTGTACTGGCTGAGTAACAAGTTTCCTTTTTGCTGTCAGGTCTTTTCTTTTTGTGGTCAGGTCTTTCGACCTGACAGAACACTTGGTGCTTATTTCTTTTTGGCCTTTTGTTTTCCCTTTTCGTTCTTTTTTGATCCGGCTGAGGAGCGATGAAACGCGCACACGGTGTTCATCACGCATTCGTCACACTTCGGTTGGGTGGGCCGGCAGGTCTCGCGCCCCAGGAATGAAATGGCCATCCCGGCTTCACCCCAATCGGCTGGGGCAATGGCCTCCATCAGTTGCTTCTCCAGTTTCTTCGGGTCATTGCCACTGGCTATGCCGAGCCGGGGTGCCACCCGCACCACGTGCAGGTCAACGATGATGCCCTCGGCCGGTAATCCCATCTCGTGCAGAATGACATTCGCAGATTTTCGACCAATGCCGGGCAAGGCCGTGAGCGCGTTCAGCGCAGTGGGTATGCTATGGTTGTCTTTGACTGCGTTGGCCAAGGCGAGTAACCAACGTGTTTTATTAGCAAAGTTCCGCACCCCACGCAAGTACCTGTGGAGCATAGCTTCATCAGCTTTCGCTAGTGCCGGCATATCCTGGAAGGCTTCAAAAAAAGGAGGCACTACTTGATTTATGTGGCGGTCCGATTCCTGCGCACCCAACACCACCATGACCACGAGCTGGTAGAAATTCTGATAGTCTAACGGGTGTTTTTTACTTTTGTACTTTTTCAGCAGCGGTTGAATCGCTTTTTTCCAGTTGACCTCGGCCATGGCTTCGTGTTTGCAGGTAAGAAAGTTACTATATTTTACGGAAGCGTTCTTAATGTGAGTCTGTACAAAGGATTGGCATCCGCGAAATGCTGATTTCCCATTGGGCCCGGTTCAAACACCAGACCTTATTCTCAAATGTTGCCCGTGAGTCTTCGCCTTGCAACACCAAGCCTATTGCGTAATTTCGCACCCGTATTTTAACACACCACGTATGAGCCAGACCGGCCCTATCTCTGCCTTTATCGAAAAAAACTACCTCCATTTTAACGCAGCCGCCCTGGTGGATGCCGCCAAAGGCTACCGCAAACATCTGGCCGAAGGAAAAAAGATGCTCGTGTCATTGGCAGGCGCCATGAGCACCGGGGAACTCGGCATCAGCTTTGCCGAAATGATCCGCCAGAACAAAGTGCACATCATCAGCTGCACGGGTGCCAACCTGGAAGAAGATATCATGAACCTGGTGGCGCACTCACATTACAGACGCATACCCAACTACCGCAACCTGACACCCGAGCAGGAGTGGGATCTCCTGCAGAATCACCTCAACCGCGTGACCGATACCTGCATCCCCGAAGAAGAGGCGTTCCGCAGACTTCAGGCTCACTTATATAAGGTGTGGAAAGATGCCGAAGACAAAGGCGAGCGCCTGTTCCCGCACGAGTTTATGTACCGCATGATTCTGAGTGGCGATTTGAAGCAGTACTACGAAATTGACCCGAAGAATAGCTGGATGATTGCCGCGGCCGAAAAGAACTTGCCGATGGTTGTACCCGGCTGGGAAGACTCCACCATGGGCAACATCTTCGCCTCTTATTGCGTAACCGGTGAACTGAAAGCCTCCACCATGAAGAGCGGTATTGAATATATGGTGTGGCTGGCGGATTGGTATACTAAAAATTCAGGATCAGAAGGCATCGGCTTCTTTCAGATTGGCGGAGGTATTGCCGGTGACTTCCCGATTTGCGTAGTGCCCATGTTGCACCAGGACCTGGAACGCGACAACGTACCGTTCTGGAGCTACTTCTGCCAGATCAGCGACAGCACTACGAGCTATGGTTCGTACTCCGGTGCCGTACCCAACGAGAAAATCACCTGGGGCAAGTTGAGCATCGATACTCCGAAGTATATCGTGGAAAGCGATGCCACCATTGTGGCCCCGCTGATTTTTGCCTACGTGCTGGGGATGTAAGCCATGAACCGCTGGCTGACGTTGCTGTTGTGGTTTAGCGCCTGGAGCGGGTATGCGCAGCAACGCACGTGGGATACCATTCCTAACCAGCCCGAACACTATCAAAAGCGGGTGGCCGAATTTAAGTCTCAGCCGGTGGTGAAGGGCAAAACGGTTTTTTTAGGTAATTCGATTACCGAAAGCGGCAACTGGAAAAAACTGCTGGGCGACTCTTCGGTGATTAACCGCGGCATTTCGGGTGATATCACCTTTGGTGTGCAGCAACGGCTGCCCGACATCATCGCCCTGAAGCCGGCCAAACTCTTTCTCATGATCGGCATTAACGATTTGTCGAAGGGCATTCCCGATGAGATTGTCTTACAAAACATTTTGTCGATTGTGTATGCCGTGCACAAAGGTTCTCCCCAAACCAAAATCTATGTGCAAAGCCTGCTGCCGGTCAACCCGACTGTGGAGCAATTTCCCCAGCGGTTTAACAAGGCCGACCATATCCTGACGATTAACGCCCAACTGGCCAGGCACGTAACCGCATTGGGCGGCACGTATATCGATCTGCACAGCAAGTTTACCGATGACCAGGGTAACCTGAAGGCCGCCTATACCTATGATGGCCTGCACCTGACCGCGGCCGGCTACAAGCATTGGGTGGCCGTGTTGCGTAGCTTGAAATATTTGTAACGCTTGCCGTAATTCGCCACCGGTATGAAGAAGTTGATTGTATTGATGCTGTTCGCCCAATCATCATGGGCCCAATTCCGGAACATTACCATTGCGGTAGAGAAGGAGGGACTATACCCACCGCTGGAGCCCAGTATTGCGATTAACCCCCGCGACCCGAAAAACATTGTGGCCGGAGTGGCAGTCGACCGCGCCATTTATTCGCTGGATGGCGGCATTAGCTGGCGCGACACGCGGCTGACCTCCCCGTTTGGTGTAAAGGGCGACCCCGCCATCATTTTCGATGCCAAAGGCGATGTCTTCTTTTTTCACCTGAGCGACCCCAGTAACGAAGGTCGCCAGAATGAGGCCTGGCTCGATCGAATTGTCGTCAACCAGTCAACCGACAAAGGCAAAAGCTGGGATGAAGGCGAAAGCATTGGTCACAATCCGACCAAAGATCAAGACAAACCCTGGCCGGGCGTACATCCGAAAAAGCAGTTCATGGCTGTGAGCTGGACGGAGTTCGACAAATATGGTGCCACTGACACCACCTGCAAGTCCAACATCCTGATCAGCTTCTCCGACAATGGCGGGAAGAAATGGAGCAGGCCCAAACGCATCAATGGCGTATCGGGCAATTGCCTGGATGATGATGAAACGGTAGAAGGTGCCGTGCCGGTGATTAACCCGGACGGAAAGATTTTTGTGGCGTGGGCCTCCAAGGGCTACATCGTGTTTGATCGTTCCTATGATGGCGGTAACCGTTGGCTCAATAACGATCTGGCCATTGCCCATCAATATGGAGGGTGGAACATGACCATACCCGGACTGAAACGTGCCAATGGATTACCGGTGCTGGGTATTGATAACAGCCCTTCGCGGTTTGGCGGAAGTTTGTACATCTGCTATGCCGATCAGAAGAACGGAGCCGAGGATACGGACATCTGGCTCATCCGCTCTACCAATTATGGCGACAACTGGTCGCAACCCCTGCGAATCAATAAAGATGGTGTGGGCAAACATCAGTTCTTTCCCTGGATGACGGTCGACCAGGCTACCGGCTACATTTATATTGTGTACTACGACAGGCGCGACTACGATGACAACCGCACGGATGTCTACCTGGCCTACTCACGCGATGGCGGTTCCAGCTTTAAAGAAGTGAAGATCAGCGAGAGCCCGTTTGTGCCCGACCCCACCCGGTTTTTCGGTGACTACAATAACATTTCAGCGCACAAAGGCATCATCACACCCATCTGGACACGCATGGATAACGGCAAGACCAGCGTCCTGACGGCCGTGATTAAGGATGCGGATTTGAAGTAGAGCCATCTCAAAAAAAATCCTTTATTAAGAGACTTCATGCCGGGCTAGTCCCGGCATCTCATTCGGAGTACACCGGGGCAGATACTGGCAGGCCGCTTTTGCGGGACTGGAATGACGGTGAATTTTGATAAGGTTTTTAGAGATACCCTGATTCATCTCTACAGGCAAGGGAAGAATCCCCTTTTCGAAACACGCGAACGCCTAACGGGGGATTCTTCGCTTCTCTTTTGTTATGAGTTCCTTTGGTGAAGCATAACACGCGCGTGTGTTACCGATGATTGGGGTTCAACATCCGCTCAGAATACGGATGACTTTTTCGGGTTAGGCTTTCTGCGCACTAATCTCCCGGAACGCGCGCACAAAAACATCGGGAGTCTGGGCGCCCGAAATTCCCACGCGGTCATTGACGATATAAAACGGTACGGCCGTAATTCCCCTTTGCGGATGGATGGCTTCCAGGGCAGCTACCTCCCGTGCCCCTTCATCGGTGTTCAGGAAATTTTTCACGCGTTCCGCGGGTAACCCGGCACCCGTGGCAATGGCCGCCAGGTTTTCGGCCTGGCTCAGGTCAACTCCTTGTTCAAAGTAGGCCTTCATCAGCGCCTCCTTCACGCGTGCCTGTGCGCCTTCACGTCCGGCCAGCCAGATCAGGCGGTGGGCCTGGCGCGTGTTGGGCGCCACGTGTTGCCTCTCGAAATCAAAGGCCAGCCCTTCGCCCGCGGCTACGTCCGTTACGTGCCGGGTAATTTTTTCATACTGCGCGGGGCCCCCGAATTTGGCCGTGAGGTACTCCTTTTGGTTTACACCGGTAGCCGGAATGATCGGGTTGAGTTCAAACGGCAGGTAGCGCACTTCAAAATCAAATTCATCTGCCAGTTCGGCCATGGCTTTCTCCACGCGCCTCTTGCCGATGTAGCACCACGGGCACACCACATCCGATACGATATCCAGTTTAATCTTTGGTTTTTCCATCGCCCCTGAAATAAAATGGGCAACACCGGCCCGGTTGCCAAAGTTCGTTGTTTAAGGGCTATTTTCGCAGGGTTCACCGCCAATACCGCGCTTTATCGTACCTTTGCCAGCTGAAAAATCAAACATCACACTAATGGTTGCCGAGAAGCTCAAGTACAAGGTAAAAGACATTTCACTGGCCGAGTGGGGCCGCAAGGAAATCACATTAGCCGAGGCCGAGATGCCCGGTCTGATGGCCATCCGCGAAGAATTCGGAAAGCAAAAGCCGTTGAAGGGTGCCCGCATTGCCGGTTGCCTGCACATGACCATTCAAACCGCAGTATTGATCGAAACCCTGAAAGAACTGGGCGCTGAAGTAACGTGGTCGTCTTGCAATATTTTCTCCACGCAGGATCATGCCGCAGCGGCCATTGCCAAAGCCGGCATTCCCGTGTTTGCCTGGAAGGGCATGAACGAGCAGGAGTTTGATTGGTGTATTGAGCAGACCTTGCACGCGTTTGAAGGCGGCAAGCCGCTCAACATGATTTTGGATGATGGGGGTGACCTCACCAACATGGTGCTGGATCGTTTCCCGGAGTTGGTGCCCGCTATCAAAGGCATTTCGGAGGAAACCACCACGGGTGTACACCGCCTTATTGAACGCCAGCACAACGGCAAACTGCCGTTGCCGGCTATTAACATCAACGATTCAGTAACCAAATCGAAGTTCGATAACAAGTACGGCTGTAAGGAGTCGCTGGTAGATGCCATTCGCAGGGCTACCGATGTGATGATGGCCGGTAAAGTAGCCGTAGTGGCGGGTTATGGTGATGTGGGTAAAGGCTCGGCCGCTTCGCTGCGGGGCGCGGGTGCCCGCGTGATTGTAACGGAGATCGATCCGATTTGTGCGCTGCAGGCCGCCATGGATGGCTTTGCCGTGAAGCGCATGGACGATGCCGTAAAAGAAGCCGACATTGTGGTGACCGCCACCGGCAACTTCGGCATTGTACAGGCGAAGCATTTTGAAAAAATGAAAGACAAGACCATCGTATGTAACATTGGTCACTTTGATAATGAAATTGACGTAGCGTGGCTGCGCAGTAACGGCACGTGGGATACCATTAAGCCGCAGGTGGATTTGATTACGCTTAAGAATGGCAACCAGATTTTGTTGCTGGCCGAAGGCCGCCTGGTGAACCTCGGCTGTGCCACCGGTCACCCTTCGTTTGTGATGAGTAATTCGTTTACCAACCAGACGCTGGCGCAATTGGAACTATGGACGAACTCGGGCAAGTACGAGAATAAAGTGTACATGCTGCCCAAGCATTTGGATGAGAAGGTGGCGCGCCTGCACCTGAAGAAGATTGGGGTGGAGTTGGAAGAACTCTCGGGCGAGCAAGCCAAATACATTGGGGTGGAGGTAAAAGGGCCGTTCAAGCCCGACTACTACCGCTATTGATTTTCATATAGCTGGAAACAAAAAACCCGGGCGATGAGTCCGGGTTTTTTTTGTGCTGTCTGCTTGGAGGAGGTGACAATGTAGGAAAGCTCCACCTAATCGCGTCTCTTTCCTTGCCAATCAGAAATGGGTTTATCGTTGAGTAGATAGTCGTCCCTTAAAAACCTTATTTTAGTTTGTTTACGCATAAAACAGGCATTCTTGCGTTGAAGAAATCTGCAAGAAAGTAGATA
>JAJTGY010000026.1 GCA_021298015.1 Flammeovirgaceae bacterium | reverse complement strand
GTCCTCATAGGTAAGTCTTTTGTATTCTTTCATTTTGCAACAAGTTACTTTTTGTAATTTGTTGCGCTAAACTTTTGAATCGAAGAAATGATTCCAGATTACTTCATCAGCTTCACAAACACCGGTTCGCGGAACATCCCGTCCGCAGTGATCATGGCGAAGCTGATTTCTGCGGTTAGCTTCGCCTGCACCCACACGGTCACCTTCTCATCCATCACTTTGCCGCCTTCCATGGCCGGCTTCCGAGTTTCCCTCAAAGCGCGAATGCATTTAAAAATCGTCTGCATGGTTTGATCATCAAAGCCCGTACCCACTTTGCCCCTGTACAACCATTTCCCGTCCACGTGCTCCGCCAGTTGCAAGGCGCCAAACAGCGAGTGGCGATTGCCTTTGCCGGGGGTATAACCGATAATGGCACAGTCCCGGGTATCGCGCACTTTCACTTTCAGCCAGGCATCGCTTCGTTTACCCACGTAATAGCGACTGTCCTTTCGTTTGGCCATGATACCCTCCAAACGATGCGCACGGGCGGCTTCAAACAGGCCATGGCCATCGTCAACGGTTTCGCTGAAGCGGTAGCCATTGTCGGCTTTCAACGCATCTTTGAGCCATGATTTTCTTCGAAGCAACGGCTCGTTTACAATCGGTCGCCCATCCAGGTAAAGGCAATCAAACACGTAGCAAACTGCAGGATGCTTGCTGCGGGTAGTCGCGATGGCCGAACCCTTGGCGTTCATTCGCTTGATTACATTTTTGAAGGATGGCCTGCCGTCTGCATCAAGGCACACAATCTCACTATCAAACACACCGCAGGTGGCGCGAAACGACTTTTCGCTTTGGGTCAACTCCGGGAACTGAGCCGTAATGTCGAGGTTGTTGCGCGTACGAATCGAAATCTGCCCCTCGTTTAGCACAATTAACGCCCGAATGCCGTCCCATTTAACTTCGTAGAGATATTCTTCTTCTCGTTGTGGTGGCCGGTCAACGGCTTCGGCCAACATGGGTTCAAAAGGCTGAGTAAGGAAATCAACCTGCGGCCGGTCTACCCGCTCCAGCAGCCATTCTTTGGCCCGCTGAATCTTATAAATGCGATATTCACCTGTGACCTCCTTGCTTGTAAGCCGGAAATAAAAACCGTCCTTTTTCTCTTTAGTAATCTGGTATTTACCCAGCGCATAGATCCACATTTCGCCCGCTCCATACTGTCCTTTCGGGATCTTACCATCGAAGGTAAGGTACTCCATCGGGTGGTCTTCTGTTTGTACGGCCAACCGTTTGATGCCCGGTAACGGTGGCAGTCCCTTGGGCACGGCCCACGATTTCAGGACACCCTCCTGCTCCAGGCGCAAGTCATAATGCAGATGCGAAGCGTGGTGGCGGTGGACTACAACGTTGTTTCCTCCGGCTTCCACAATCCGCGCCTCTGGTTCGGGCGTTTTGGAGAAGTCACGCTTCTGCTCATACGATTTAAGCTGCTCGGGCGTTTTTCTCTTTTTTGACTCCGGTAGTTTTTTGGCGCTCACCTTCTTGCGATGCGTGTGAATCTCAACCGCAAAAGCATCGAACGTGGCCCAGGCATCGCCCAGACGGGTAACGAGCTCAATTGCGTTGTGAATAGTATACTCGCGTGGCGACTGCGTGGCCTTCAATTGTTCCCACGTCAGTGGCATGCTAACGGGCGCCCCCACCCGCCCCCGAAGGCTGTAGGGCGACACAATGCTTTGTCCCGCCCGAATGCGGTAAATGTCAATCAACACTCTTCCTTTACGCGCATCCTTTTTGATATGGAGTGTGGTTTCCTTCCCGTTCGCATCAACAAAGGGTTGTGCAATGGCCTGCGCAGCCTCAAACACGTCATGAAAATGGTGGTGCGGAATCAGCGGGCAACAAATGTGCACGCCTTTGCCGCCCGTTGTTTTAACAAAGGGTGTGTAGCCAAAGTCCTCTACGTGCGTCTTGAGCCGGATGGCTAAGTCAACGATCTTTTTAAAGGAATAGCCTTCCGGTGGATCAAGATCGAACACCATGTAGTCCGGCTTATCAAAGTGCGGTTTTCGGGAGTGAATCTGATGTAACTCCAGCGCAGCGAGGTTCGCCAGCCATACCAACAAGGCCGGCTCAGTGGCCACGATATAGTCCTTCTTGTCTTCTGAACCCAGTTCGGCAAACTCAACCCATTTTGGGGCCCACTCGGGCCGGTTCTTTTGGTAAAACATCTCACCGTGAATGCCATCGGGGTAGCGGATGAGCGTAAGCGCCCGGTTTTTTACATGCTGCAGCAATGTCGGGGCAATTGAGAGATAGTATTCAATGACCTGGGCTTTTACAATGCCGTCTTCCGGAAACAGTACTTTGTCCAGATTGGAGATTTCCAGTTTGCGTTTGTCCACCTGTACCCAATGCTTTTGCTTAGCCATGCGCAGACGATTTTCGATGCCAGATTCCCGCAAGGGTCAACCCTACACAACCGGCCGAGATGAATGATACCACACGATTGCCAATCTGTTCGTTCCATCCGTTTTGAAAACGCAGCACCAACACCAGGATCACTGAAAATGCTACGAGCGGCCAAAACGTCCAATGGCCTGACGCGCGTGCATAACGGGTCTTCGGAAAATGCCAAAGAAAAACCACGAGGAAAGCAAGGCCAACAACGGTAGATACATGCTGCAGCGCATAGTAAAGCGGATACCGCGCGCCATCGAAGGGAACAATCGTATGAACTAAAGCAGGGAATTGCTGAACCATGAACCCGTGGGCGTGTGTGAAACTATCCCACAATACATGAGATGCTGCCCCCACCCAGGCCGACACCAAAAAACTAAGCGGATTATCGCGGAAGTAAGCGACAAAATTCAATTCATAAAGAGGTTGTAGTCGATCAGCTACGAAGCCGGGCACATTCTCCAAAAGAGGTCGCTTCACCACCAGATGAAAAATAAATGCCAGCGCAACGGTAATGGGCACATCAAAATAGATGAGTCCCCAAAACGTGTGGCTGTACTTACTCGAGACGCTCATTTTCAGGAAGTATTCGAAGTCGGGGCTAAGGCTGCCAATCACCAGACCGGTGGCCGACAAATAACGCCCGCGCATCAGCGGAATAATGATAGCCGGATGAGAGGCCGTAAAAGGCATTACTCTTCGTGATGGTGGTGATGTGAACGATTTGGCAGAAAGATAAAACCGATCAGCAACGTAACGGCCGCCACGCCAATCGGGTACCAAAGGCCGGCCAGGTAGTTACCAGCCGGATGTTCAGTCGACTTACTCAACTCATAGAGCGAGGCTGCGATGAACGGTGTGAGCCCGCCAAAGATACCGTTTCCGGTGTGGTACGGCAGCGACATGGACGTGTACCGTATTCGGGTCGGAAAAATCTCGACCAGAAAAGCAGCAATCGGACCGTAAACCATCGTAACCCAAACCACCTGTGCCAACACGAGTAGGATCATATAATAAAACCGATCTCCGCTGAGCAACACCTCGTGTTTCAGTTCCCCTTTCCGTTCGCGCCCTTGCATCTGCTCGGTGGTGACCAGCAGCGTTCCATCCTGAAAAGCACGGGAGGTCTTGAGCGTAACCAGAGTATCGCCCTCCGCCAATATCGATGTGGTTCGCGACAGCGTTTTCTCCCCCGGGATTTCCTGTTTTTGCGTTACATCGGCCAGGTCGTACATGGTTCGGTAGATTGGTCGATAACTGAGCACCGCCAGTAACATGCCCGCCAGCATGATGTACTTTCGCCCGATTTTGTCTGACCACCAGCCGAAGAAAATGAACAATGGCGTGCCGATCACCAGTGCGGTGCCAATGATGTAGTAGGACTGGACGAATTCGATCGACAGTGTCTTCTGAATGAAGGTGAGGGCGTAAAATTGCCCCGTATACCAAACCACGCCCTGGCCGGCTGCTGCACCAAACAGGGCAATCAAGACCAGACGTAAATTCTTTTTCTTGGTGAAACTTTCCCGAATGGGATTCTTCGCCAGCTTTCCTTCACTTTTGATTTTGTGAAACAAGGGCGACTCCTGCATTCGCAGCCGGATGTAAATCGAAATGGCTACCAAAAATGCCGACAACAAAAATGGAATGCGCCAACCCCAGGCTTCAAACTGCTCCACACCCATGGTCTGGCGCACGAGTAAGATCACGCCAATGGAAACAAAAAGACCTAACGTGGCGGTTGTTTGAATGAAACTGGTATAGTAGCCGCGCTTATGTTTGGGCGCATGCTCCGCCACATAGGTAGCCGCACCGCCATACTCTCCGCCCAAGGCCAATCCCTGCACCAACCGAAGAATCAGCACCAATAGAGGCGCAAACAAACCAATCGTATTGTAGTCGGGTACCAGGCCAATAGCAAACGTTGAGCCGCCCATCAGTCCCAGTGTTACCAGAAATGTATACTTTCGCCCCACTAAATCACCAAGCCGGCCAAAAACCAGCGCACCAAAAGGACGGACAATAAAACCGGCAGCGAACGTAGCGAGCGTAGATAGGAATGCTGCCGTTGGATTGGCCTGGGGAAAAAATTGCTGCGAAAGAATGGCGGCCAGGCTACCGAAAATGTAGAAGTCATACCACTCGATGAGTGTGCCCACCGATGAGGCTGTGATGACCGGCCAGAGTTTTTGGGTTTTACTCGACATACACGAAATGGAAATGAAATATAGGAAAGTAACTTGCTTTTCGGTCAAATTCGGCATACCTTTTAGTCTTGTTAGTCGTATTGTCAAGTCGCTCAAATAAAAAAGTTCGCAAAAACAGTGTTACATAGGCGCCTCTTTGATGTCCATCGTTCGTAACACATGAACCACATATTCGCGATCACGGGTAGTCAGTCGGGGATGGGATTAGCATTCCGTGCGAACTTAGAACGATTGGGCCATCAGGTGATCGGAATTGATCTTCCGGGAAAGGGTGCCGAAGTAACGGCCGACCTTTCTACCAAAGACGGGCGGAATGCGGCCGTAGCTGGCGTACTTGCCCTATGCCAAAAGCCCCTGGACGGAGTTATTGCCAATGCCGGCATTGATAGTGAGGACTCACGGCTCGTGTTTGCCATTAACTATGAGGGTGTGATTGATGTGCTAAACGGATTGCGACCTTCGCTGGCCGCCAATTCCGGAGCACGCGTATTGATTACCTCGTCAAATTCAATGTTTATCACGCCTGGAATACCTGAACAAGCGGTGGATCATCTGTTGTGTGGCAGCCTGGAAGAGGCCATTCAGATAGTCGGGTCAAAATCGAATGTGTGTTACCAGGTAAGCAAACTGGCTCTGGTACGTTGGATGCGTGCGCGGGCAGTAGAATGGGCAAAGGAAGGCATCACGATGAATGCAATTGCACCCGGGGCGGTGCGCACACCGCTTCTCGAGAGGGACTTGATCGATCCAGTCAAGGGACCGGTAATCCGGGCACTGCCAAAACCCCTTGGTGAGTTTCCCGCTGCGAACGACATTGCCGGCCTCGCTGCATTTCTCTTGAGCGAGCAAGCTCGTTTTATTGTTGGGCAGGTCGTTACGATTGACGGGGGAATCGAAGTCTCTTGGCGAGAAAAAGACTTTCCGTCAACGTGGCAAATTTCAGAAAGTGACTGGATGAACCGGCTGAAACTATGATTCAATTTGCCTACAATATGAAGTCAAAATAATTCAATATGAGCAAAGGAATCACTCCCGTTGACCCGAATTCGTTTTTTGCGAACCGATTTAAGAACCAAGTTTTGTTTGTGACAGGAGCAGCGCACAGCAGCATTGGCGGTGCCACAGCAATTCGGGCGGCCCGCGAGGGCGCAAAAGTTTTTTGCGTGGATATCAAAGCCGATAAGTTGAATCAGACCGTTCAGGAGATAAAAGCGCAAGGCGGGCA
The DNA here is from genome assembly GCA_021298015.1 of Flammeovirgaceae bacterium. Taxonomy (GTDB): domain Bacteria; phylum Bacteroidota; class Bacteroidia; order Cytophagales; family Cyclobacteriaceae; genus ELB16-189. The sequence continues at coordinate 47,573 of JAJTGY010000026.1, read as the reverse complement.
GGCTATTGCTCTCGTAACCGATTTGTGCGAGGCGAAAGCGGCCGATCACGCTGTGGCTGAATGTGTTGCCCAATTTGGCGGGCTAAACCTCGTGTTGAATGCTGCCGGTGTCATGGACGGAAATGATCCCTCACGCCCACCTGACTTCGAAAACACGACCCATTTGCTTCCGGCCGCGATTCACACGGCTACTGACGAATATTGGCACAACGTGATGAACTCAAATATCAACGGGATTTTTTATTCGATGCGCGCGCAGCTTCGGCAACTGGTTGCACAGGAAAAGGGGGGCGCAATCGTGAACATTGGTTCGATAGCCGGAATCATTGGGTTGCCCGGCAACCCTGCCTACTCCGCAAGTAAACATGCAGTGACTGGACTTACGCGAAATGCTGCGATCGATTATGCGCCATTTGGCATTCGAGTCAATTCCGTAAACATGGCTCAAACAGACACGCCCATGGTGTTTCGCGCAATGGAATTTGTGAAATGGGCAATCGACAAGGGTATGGGCAGCGGCATGGCGAGTTTCAAATCGGCCAGCCTTCTCTCTGCCCACGAGCCCGACAAGCGCGGGGCCACCCCTTGGGAGCAGGCTGCCGTAATTCTTTTTCTGCTTTCAGCCGATGCCAGTAACATTACGGGGGCTTGCTACGCCACAGATGGCGGATGGACCACGTATTGAAACTAAAAATGAACACCAAAGTCGTTAACTTGCCGGAAAAATATAGTTCGCTGAATTAAAATCTCTATGATCCAACCTCAATCCCAAACTATGCGTAAGGTTCTATGTGTTTTACTTTGCCTTGCGAGTGTTTACTCGGTTGCCCAGAAAAAATCAACCGCTGCACCTGCCAAGCCAACTAAACCAAACATTCTGTTGATCTGCACGGATGATGTCGGCTACTGGAATGTTGGCGCCTACAGCCATGGCATGATGGTGCCAACACCTAATCTCGATCGAATCGCCAAAGAAGGAATACTTTTCACTGATCATTACTCTTCGCCTACCTGCACCCCAGGACGTGCCATGATGATCACTGGTCAAATGCCGATTCGCACGGGTTTGACCACGGTGGGGTTACCGGGATCTCCTATTGGCTTGAGCCCGAAGGATCCAACACTGGCCGAAGTGCTAAAGACTGCCGGATACCGCACCGGGCAATTTGGAAAAAATCACTTAGGCGACCGAAACGAACATTTGCCCACTGTACATGGCTTTGACGAATTTTATGGAAACCTCTACCATTTAAACACGGAAGAGGAACCCTTTCTCGCTGCCTGGCCTAAAGACGAGGGATTCAATGCCCGCTACCGGCCGCGTGGTGTGCTGGATTGCAAAGCCACCAATGTAGACGACCCTGCAGTAGACGGGCGATTTGGCCGAGTGGGTAAACAGACCATTAAAGACACGGGGCCGCTTGACCCCAAGCGAATGGAAACCGTGGATGACGAGTTCAACGCGCGCACGATCAATTTTATGGAGCGGGCCGTAAAGGCCGGTGAACCGTTTTTCATCTGGCACAATCCCACCCGAATGCACATCTATACCCATCTTCGCCCGGAGCGCAGGAACCTCGCTACGCCTTTCTCTTCGGAATTTGATGTGTACGGAAGTGGCATGATGGAGCTGGATATGATGATAGGCGAATTGTTGAAGAAGTTGGATGACCTGGGCATTGCCCAGAATACCATTGTGGTGTTTACGACCGACAACGGAGCTATGGTCGATTGGTTCCCCGATGGTGGCACTACCCCATTCCGTGGTGAAAAGGCAACGACCTGGGAAGGAGGCGTTCGCGTGCCAATGCTGGTTCGTTGGCCCGCCAAGATCAAGGCTGGATCGGTTTCAAATGGTATTCAGGACCATACCGATTTGTTTACAACTTTGGCGGCAGCAGCCGGTGTTGACAATGTTCACGAAAAGCTGAAGCAGTCGCATCAGGTTTACATTGATGGTGTGAACAACCTCACCCACTGGACGGGAAATGCGCCATCCAATCGCACGTTTGAAATCTATTACAACGAGAATGACCTTACGGCCGTCCGTATCGGGCCTTGGAAATCACACATGCAGCAGCGTGAAGGTTTTTTTGATTACAATAAACCCAGCGCCTTGATTTTCAACCTCAGAACCGATCCCTTCGAGCGCCATGATCAGTGGAAGTCGCGCGAAGTAGCCATGAAATTAGGCGTGGCCTGGGGTGGACAAATCCAGGATGTGCTGAAGCAGCACTACCTCTCCCTTCAGCAATTTCCGCCACGCCAAAAAAGTGGTACCCTTCGCATGGGCGAGTAACGATAAGGCACTATTGTTTTGGGCAGGCAGCCCGTAATCTGCGTTTGGGGAATCATTGATCGGTTCGATTAATGCTGGCAAACGGACAAAACACCTATTGCAAAACGCGTGGGTATGGACTCCGCGCTGATGGCGCCTACGCAATGTGCCGGGCCGTCTTGTAACCAAATGAAAAATCAGAAAAACAATTCCTGCGCCAGTCGATAGGTATTGGCATGGGCTTCGATGATGTCGCGGAAATCGGGCGAGTAGCCACCGCCCATACTGGCTACCAAAGGAATTCGATTTCGTTTGGCCGCTGAGAGCACCAGCTTATCGCGCTGCTTACAGCCTTCGCGTGTCACGGCCAATTTGCCCAGCTTGTCGGTGCTTAAAATATCAACTCCTGACTGAAAAAAGATCAGGTCAGGTTGTACACGTTCCAGCAGATTGTTCAGGTTCACATCCAGGGTGCTCAGGTAGAAATCGTCACCCACGCCATCTGGTAAGCCAATGTCCAGATCGGAGATTTCCTTGTGCAGCGGATAGTTGTTGGCACCATGCATGCTGAACGTGAACACCCTCTTGTCGTGTTGAAAGATCTGAGCCGTGCCGTTACCCTGGTGGACATCCAGGTCAACAACCAACACCTGTTGCGCCAGTTGGTTTTCCAGCGCATGTCGGGCGGCCAACGCAATATCATTCAACAGGCAAAAGCCCTCTCCCCGGTCGGTGAACGCATGGTGAGTACCCCCGGCAATGTTCATGGCCACCCCGAACTGCAGCGCAAAATGCACGCACTCTACCGTGCCCTGCATAATGGTCACCTCGCGATCCACCAGTTCGGGCGATTGAGGAAAGCCCGTGCGCCTCTCCTCGCGGGGCGTGAGCTGTAAACCTTTCAGGCGGCTCCAATAGTCCGATGCATGCGTTCGGCAAATTTCGGCTTCCGATATGCAACCTGGCTTAAAAAAGTTAGCCTCGGTGAGCGTTCCTTCATACAACAATTGTTGTGGTAATACCTCGTACTTGCTCATCGGGAAACGATGATGGGGTGGCAGCGGCAGCACGTAGTTTTCCGACCAGGCGACTTTTAGCATTGTATAAAATGAAAGGAGCAACGTTACCGCTGCTCCTTTTGTTTTGATTTCAACGAATGATCAATGTTTGTGCTTACCGTGTTCATGTCCCCCTCCATGCCATGCTTCCATAATCGCATGGAAGTCATCATGAATTGTAGTTAATGCCTGTCCGATCTCCGCATCGCTTGCGTTCATCTGAACCTTATCCGACAGCACACCAGCATTAAACTTCAGGCGTTGCAGTTTAGCCCTCATTTGCTCGTTATCAACCTTGGCAGGTAGCGGGGCGGCTGCCCATTTTACTGCCTCCGCAGCCAATTGCGCTGCACCAGCCTTTGCGGGTGCCAGGTTCGAGGAGTCTTTGTACGGATGGAAAGCTTCGGCCATCAGCATGTGATAAGCATCCATTTCCGCCCATTCTATTTGTTCTTCGGCCGCTTCTTCAGTCTTTTGTTCTTTTGATTGGCAAGCTACCAGGGCAAAGCCCAGCGCAAGTACAATTATCCAGATATGCTTCATAGTATTGAATATTTTGGCAAAAATAAGAATTACACGTTAACCGCGCGCTTGTATTTTCTTCGCATTTCAAGTCCATGAACGATTTTCTTTAGTACTTCAAAATAGAGCAGCAAATAGAGCCCAATTGTCATCGCCCAGATTATCGAAATGTTGAAATAATACGTGTCGTAGTAACGCCCGGCAAAGTGTTTGGTGGGCACATAAAAGCTAGCCTTAAAGTCAAATAGATGGCTTGGCCGATGGTCGTCAAAATAGATGGGAAAGATCTTCTGCACAATTTCACCCTCAAATTCGGTTATCCGGGTTTTGTTTTTGTTCTCCACTGTCTCCGTTACGGCCTCGTTTTGGTAACGCAAACGTAATAACTGAAAGCGATTGAGCGCATCTTGATTGCCTGTCAGTGTCCGGACTAAACTATCGCGCGCGGCCATAGCGTTGGTGCTCCGCAGGGCATAATATCGCTTCAAGGTCTCCAGAAAGCGTGCGGTGGCAACCTGGGCCGATGAATCAAATTTCCCGGGCACTAGCTTCTCAAGTTCATCGTACCGGCCAGCACCAATACGGCTGATTTCATGCTCCAACTCACTGCGCAGCGTACGAATCGACTTGTTCACCGCATGTTGCGGGTCAGTTTGCCGCCAATCCGATCGATTATTGGCAACATTCGCGAGATGGCTTTCCAGTTTGGGGATATAATAGGTTCGCTTGTACTCCGCGAGTGCCTGCTTTTGATCAATTGAATAAAAAGGCTTTTCAAACGGATTGTCTTTGAACTGAGTTACCATATACGCCTCAAAGGCCCATCGCGAGGCCATAAACTCACCCAGCAGCGGCACACTCTTTGGTCGGCTAACAGAAGGATTAAACTTATCGAAACTAATCACCACGCCACTTAACAACAACTGTGGAATGATAAGAATGGGAATCAAAATGTAAATCGTTACGGCCGAGTCAAAGGCCGAAGAGATATTCAAGCCCAGCATGTTCGCAAAACAGGCTGCTGAGAACAGAATCAGCCAATAGCGGTACTCCGTCATCGGTATTTCCAAAATGGCATTGCCGACAACTATGAATAATAGTGTTTGTACAGCGGAAATGGAAAACAGAATAACCACTTTCGATATCAGGTAGCTATTGCGGCTTAAATGGAGGTACTTTTCGCGCTTCAATATCTTTCGATCCCGGAAAATCTCCTCAGCACTGATGATAAGGCCCACAAAAAGGGCCACCACCACACTCATAAAGAAATACACCGGAATATTGTCATTATGAAAAAATGTGTAGGATGATGTTGTGGCACCGAGGGCATCGTAATACTTAACAAAAAAAGCAATAAACAAAGCCAACAAGGGGGCCAGCAGGGCATTGATAATGACGTACTGCCGGTTGGCTGCTTTTGCCAGCACATCGCGTACAACAAACACCCAGGTTTGCTTCAAGGCGTTGGGTATTTTTTGTGTAGCCTTCAGTTCATCGGTAGACATGTCGATACGCAGAAGTCTGATCTTCTTCTTGAAGTATTGATACCATTGACCGGGAGATGTCTTGCGTGTATGAGTAAGTTTACCAAACTCATCTACCACCCGGGTTTCGATAATGTTGAATATCTGCTCGGGGTTGATATTGCCGCATTCCGGGCATGCCCCGGGGGTTCGGTTCGCGGCATTGACAACTTCCTGAAAATACTCAACCGCTTCAATGGGATTGCCATAATATATCTGAAAACCCCCAACATCCAGAATCACCAGCGAATCGAACATCTTAAAAATATCACTTGACGGCTGGTGAATAACTACGAAGATCATCTTACCCCGCAAGGCCAGCTCCTTTAACAGGTCCATGATATTTTCCGAATCGCGGGACGAGAGGCCACTGGTGGGTTCGTCAACAAAAAGAATGGTCGGTTCGCGCAGCAGCTCAAGACCAACATTTACCCGCTTGCGCTGGCCACCCGATATCGTTTTATTCATCGGGTTACCCACTTTCAGGTTGCGGATTTCGATCAAACCCAGGCTGATCAGGACACGCTCGACTAGCTCACCAATCTGGGCACGGGTATAGTGTCCAAAACAAAGCCGGGCCGCATAGTAAAGATTCTCGAAAACCGTAAGGTCTTCGATAAGTAAATCATCTTGGGGAATAAAGCCGATTACGCCTTCCAGTTTTTCAGGAATGCGATGCAGATCGATACCATTAATCACCACGCTTCCACTGGAAGGTTTCTCGGTGCCATTAAGTACGTTAAGCAGCGTAGATTTTCCGGATCCCGAAGCCCCCATGAGACCGATCAACTTACCGCCCTTCTCCGCAAGGTTAATGTTTTGAAGTCCTGCACGGCCAGACTTAAAATGATAAAACACGTGCTCAGCAACAAAAGTGACTTTCGCATCCTGGTCCTCAATCAGAAATTTACTAGTTACATCACTGTAATACACCGGTTCAATCTTGCTGCCGCGAATGGTGCTTCCAGTGGGAAAGATGTCAATCTTCCGGCTCTTCAGTGGAATGCCGTTCAAAAACATGGGCGTAATGCCGAGGTACCGAATGAAAAAAATATTCATGTCGGGTAAGCGCAGGATGGCAATCAGTCCGGAGAGGCTCCTGGACTGAATATGGGGTCCATGATAGACTTCGGGTTCATCCGGGCTTTCATCGATGATGAGAACATTGCGCGAACTAAGTTCCTGTGCATCCTCGCCAACGACAAATGACCGCAGATCTTTCAAATCGCGCGGGGGAAACTTGAGCGCTTCTCCGATATAAAAAATCAGGTTTTCTTCACGATCGGACATGAACCCATCCGCGACCACCAGCTCAATAATTTTAGCTACCAATACGGCCTTCTGCTGCATGGTGAGTGCCTGATTTACCTTTTTGGCAATCTGCATGATCTGCGCCCAATCATCCACAAACTGGGCGGTTTCCGAATCAATATTGGTGAGGTGTGCGCTGGCCATGCGTTGATTGGCCTTGCAGAAGTCATCGAACAGCGAAAGGTAATAGCGGGTGGCATCTTGGTTTAGATGTTGGCCCAGGAATTCCTTGATGTTTCCACGCTCCTCATCGGAGATGCGTTCCTTCGCAACAATCGCAAACAGCTGAACAATGGCCTTTAATAATTCTTCACTCATGGGGATTTTGGCCGGAGCCGCGGAAAAAATAGATAAAAATGTCTAATCTTGACAGAAATAAAGTGATTTGATTTTCCTTTGTATAGCATCGACAACATAAAAAAGCATTTGCTCCTCGTTCTTGTTGTTGCTGTTTCGTATGCGGGTGCCGCACAAGATAACTTGCCAATCCTGTGGGAAGTTACCGGCAACGGACTTGCGAAACCCTCCTACTTGCTGGCCACGATCAAGTTTGTTGGGGAGAAGGAGTACTTTATGCCTCCCGAAGCAATAGCGAAGATGAAGAATTGCAAATCCTTCGCCATTGAAGATCCTGTGGACCACCACGCCCAGCACGAATTGAATCAGGCACTTCATTTTCCGAAAGGCCAATCGCTGGCCAGTGTCATGACTGCCGAGGACTACCCGCTTGTGGTTCAGTTGTTTGAGCGGGAGTTTGGCATCACTAAATCTGTTTTTGAAAAGAAATATGCGCGCCTGAAGCCCCTCGCCTTTTCCATTGCCATGACACGGCTATCGCTGCACGAAGGGGTTAAGTTTTATGATATCGAATTGTTGAAGATCACAAAACGGAACGGGCTTCAGTCCTATTCGCTGGAAGCGATTGACCGCGAAGCACAAGCACTCAATAGTTTTGCGATGGGGGAGCAGGTAAAGGCTCTCCTTCAGTCGGTTAACGACTTTGAAATACAAAAGGTCGAGTTCAGGAAATTGATGGCCGACTACCCTCACGGAAACCTTGAGGAGATTTTTGCCTACACGCTTCATCCGCTTGATAACAATGAGAGTTTCATCAACGAATTTTACTTGAGGCGCAACCGGGAATGGGAACCGAAGCTTGAAAGAAAGATGGGCGAAAACCCTTCGTTTATTGCGGTGGGTGTCTCGTACCTCGAGGGCCGCGAAGGATTGCTCGAACTGCTTCGCGCGAAGGGATATGTGCTGACTCCGGTTCCGATCAGTGCGCGGTGACGGTTAACCGATACGCTTTACTATCAAGTCGGATAACACGAGTAAACTCTCGCGTAGAAATTCATCTGTGAGTTTTTCTAATTCGGTAACGGGTGCACCCTCGGGGTTTACGCGCGTATCCATACCTATCGCAGCTTTACGTGCCTCCTGGTCAGCCATTTCTTTCCGCCTGGTTTGCTCATTGAGCGAAATTCGGGTTTCGTTCAGGTTCTCCCGAACCACTTCCGTCTCGGCTACATAACGTTTCAGCACTTCGTCATACTTTAGGCGGTTCTGGTAAGCCTTATTGATTTCGGCAATCGTTTTTGGCGTTATATCTCCGGTTTGCTGATAGCCGGTTCCCCGGATAACATCCCAGGGCAACGCATTGGGATTCGAACTCTCACCAAACTCGGAAGTTGAAAAAGGCGTTGGTAACTCAACATCCGGTGTGACACCTTTATGCTGTGTGCTACTGCCGGTGACACGGTAGAATTTCTGATACGTTATTTTCAACTCACCAACTTTTTCTGAGTCCTGAACAAAACGACCAAGATCAAGCACCATTTGCACCGTGCCTTTCCCATACGTTGACTCCCCCACCACTACACCCCGGTGGTAGTCCTGAATGGCACCGGCAAAAATTTCAGAGGCCGATGCACTAAACCGGTTAGTAAGCACCACGAGCGGCCCGCCATAGACTACTTCTTTGTTTTGATCATCCAAAACGTCAACGCGCTGGGTACTGTTTTTCACCTGAACCACAGGACCCTCCTTAATGAATAGCCCGGTTAACTCAACCGCTTCATGCAGCGATCCGCCCCCATTGTTTCGAAGATCCATTACCAGGCCATTGACACCCTCCGCCTGAAGTTCTTTAATCAGCTTGCGAACATCACGCGTAGTACTGGTGTAATTCGGATCGCCCTTTTGGTAAGCCTCGAAATCCATGTAAAATGCAGGCAACGTAATAACCCCCAACTTGTAATCCTGACCGTTGCGCTGATAGTGGATGACGTTTTTCTTAGCCGAGTTATCTTCCAGTTTAACCTTCTCGCGAACGATCGTGATTTCGCTCGACTTGCCATTCAAGCCCGTAGCGGCTGGCAGATACTGCAGGCGCACCGTGGTACCTTTCGGGCCTTTGATCAATTTAACCACGTCATCGATTCGCCAACCAATCACATCCACCATCTCCCCATCACTTCCCTGGGCCACGCCCGTAATCAGATCACCCGGCTGCAAAATACCTAGTTTCTGAGCGGGCCCGCCCGGCAGAATGCGAACGATTTTGGTGTAATCGTTCTCCGTCTGCAGTTGAGCACCAATGCCTTCGAGCGACAACGACATGCTCTGCTTGAATAACTCCGAAGCTTTGGGCGAGAGGTAGTTGGTGTGCGGGTCGTACGACTCGGTGATCGCGTTCATGTAGATACTAAACACATCCTCGCTATTCACCTGGGAAGCCGATTTGACTAACCGCTCATACCGGGCTTTCAAGGTTGACGCAATTTCATCCTCCTTCTTGCCTGCCAGTAGCAGACTCAAGGCCTGGCTCTTGATGATTTTACGCCATGTCTCGTTCAGTTCCTTTTCGTCCGCGGCCCAGGCCACTTTATCGCGGTCGGTTTCGTAGTATTCGTTAATGGTATAGTCAAAGTTCTCCGCCACCAGCGATTTTATCACATAATCCATTTGCTGACGAAACCGCCTTTCAAAAACCCGGTAGATTTCAAAGGCAGGCTCCACATTTTCGTTCCGTGTGAGCTCATCGAGCGAAAAACGGTAGCGCTCAAAACTTTTTACGTCAGTAGCCGTGAAGTAGGTTTTACTGTTATCAAGTTCGCGCAGGTACCGATCTAAAATGACAGCGGACAGTGAATCGTTCAGCTTCGTCTTTCGGTAGTGATTTCCATCGAGAATATAGGCGATCACGCGGGCCTCTTTCCCATACACCGGCTTGCTTCTGAGCGCGGTGGTATCACGCTTAAATCCTGCAGCGGCATGGCTGATCAGCAACCATACTCCGGCCAGTACAAATAGTCGGATTTTCATGAATCGTCCAGTCATTTATTTGTTAAGATCAAAAGCAATGCCGAATTGGATTAATTCTTGATATCGTATTCTTCCAGAAACTTTTGTGCCTGGTCAAGTGTCTGGAATTCATACGAGTGCCGCCCCGTAATGGCATTGAGAATTTCGATCTTTATACCCTCAATATCCTTGTGAACACGCTTTGCTGGAGCTTTTTCCTCTCGGTAATCATCGGCCTGTTTGCTCGAAATAGGGAACTGCGTGGCCCGCACATTCTTGCAGTAGGAGCATTCATAATGCTTCAACAGCATTGTGGGCTCCCCGGCCTCGTTCCGCTCCATAATCTCTTCACGTTTCACCCGCATGGTATAAAATCCGCAATTATGGCACTCCAGCGCCAGAAGGTGTCCCTGGTATTTTTCAATTTTTACTTCCTTAGTCTGGTCATCAATCCAGACATCATAATCGATGGAAAAGATGTTTTCTTCCGCCTTCATACCCTCATCCAAATGGACATCCTCCTCCGCCTCGGTGAGCAGGCGCAACTTGCTACCGGTTTTGGGGTTCAGGCGCGGCATGTAGCGCCACTTGCGAAGTTTGCGGCTCAGCCGGGTGGGATAGTAATAATCCAGAATCAACGATGACGTGTAATAAACAACCGTAGCACCAGCTATCGACATAAAAACACGAACGCCAAACCAAACACCAAGCTGGTTGAACTTGGAGGAACCGTAAAGGTTAATCAGGCATGCTATGCCGATTCCGAAAATCAGCGCTACCCGCTTTAACCATGCTACCTCACTGGCATTAATAAAGTCATGCTTGATTTTGTAGTCTGAAATGCTCGCCACGCGGATCGAGTAGACCAGAAATACGACTACTGCCAACGCTACAAATACGATCAGGCCAACCAGCATGGCCTGATGCCACAAATCCATAAATTCTATTTCATTCATACCCGTTTTTGTTCTAACTTCGAAAGGTAACTAATATATTTCTACCTTTCTGCTGCTGATGAAACGCCAGCTTTTCAAAATTCTTGCCCGGTTAAACAAAGTTCTGCTGCCCAGTATTGGTCGCAAAGATCTTACCCGCCTCAACGGGCTGGAGAAGGTTGTCATCGCTTATCGCTACTGGGTAACCCGCAACGCGATCGACTAACACCCTACACCTTGAAACCCGCTTTGACGGGGCAAAATCATTGTTTGTCCGAATTTTGTACATTTTTGCACATAAAAAATTGCATTTTTATAATAAATTGTTTTATAATTGTGCATTAATGCACAAAAACATGACTGATTGTGAAAGGAAATGCCTTGAGATGGATTTCCAAAAGTTTGTCCAGCGGCACTTCGAATCTCCAAGTAACTGTCGAAATCTTGCTCAGATTCGCTTCTACGTCAACGAGTTATGTGCCAAGATTCATGAGTATGAACATACCTATCAATTTGTTCCCGCTCATGCTTACGCTCTTTTGGCTCAGTACAATCATGCACAGAACCGACTTATTCTGGTGGATTTCAAAACGACTTATTCCGCGGTAGCGTGAAGTACATCCCCTCCCCTATTCCAATTCAATATCAAGTGGCGTATACCGCCACGGCCAATAAATCCGGCCGGATGCAATATCACCGCATCCGTCCCGGGCATAGTAAGCTCCGCATCAGCCGGCAGGAGTTTATCAAGGCGTACAACGACTCGCCCATTTTAGCCATGCGACCGCTTCAACACCGAGGCCAGGAGGCGGTGTTTGAACTGGAATTTTTTGTCTGATCAATCAGACCTGAAAGACGATTTTACCCACGCGATTGGGACGTGTGATATCCGCAAAAGACTCCACGATTTTAGAGAATGGCCGGATCGAATCGACAACCGGCCGTATCTGATTCTTGCTGACAAAAGCCAGCATTTCGTTGAACTCGTGGTCGTTACCCATGGTAGTTCCTTGCAGCGTTAACTGGTTCCAGAACAACCTGTACAAATCTACTTTTGACGGCAACCCGTTGGTGGCGCCATAAATCACAATTCGCCCGTTGGGGCGCAGGACCTTGATGAAGTTATTGATCTGATCGCCCCCTGCGCTATCAATGACAATGTCAAACCCACCTTTCGTTCGCCAGAGGTCTGGCATGCTGTTGTCCTTTCGATAGTTGTAGGCGCCCTTGGCTCCCAATTTCAACGCTCGCTGAATTTTATCATCACTGCCCGAGGTGACATACACATTGGCTCCTGCCGCCTGGGCAAACAGGAAGGCAAACTGAGCAACACCTCCACCAAACCCGCTGATCAGCACGTTATGATTACTCCGCAACACACCCCTTCGGAAAAGGGCCCTGAACGCAGTAAGGCCCCCCAAGGGCAAGGTTGACGCCTGCAAAAAGTCCAAATGGAACGGCTTGTGTTGTAACCGATCAACACCCACCACAATAAACTCAGCAAAGGTGCCGTTGACGGGCATACCCAGTATGGAGTACTTGCCCGATTGCACCTCCGGATCATTACCCCAGTCGATATTCGGGTTAATCACTACCTCCTGTCCCACCCAGGGTTGGTCACCCTCATCATAAACGGCCTCAACCACACCAGCTCCATCTGAACCTAGAATTCCGCCATACCGGATGTTCGGGTACTTTCCCTCCCGAATCCAATCGTCTCGCCTGTTCAGTGAAACGGCTTTGATCTTAACCAACGCCTTACCCGAACTCAATTCAGGTCGTGGCACTTCGGCCAGTTCAACGCGCCCAGGAGCAACTAAAACTAAAGCTCGCATAACCGAATAAATATATACCGTTCAGCGGAAAATTGCAGCGAGCAAACCGGAGTTTGCAAAACATTTTCGCCTCAACGTTCATTAAAACGGTAGTTGTCGGTTGGTCATGATGTTTACTTCATTTAGATATCAAATGACTTAAAGCATTATTTTACAGCATATTACGTAGCAATGAATAAAGTATCATTTTATGCGATGGTTGTGTTTTACCTTGTTGCCGGATTAAACCACTTCCTGAACCCCGAGTTCTATCTGCCCCTGATTCCCGGTTACCTGCCGAAACCTCATCTTCTCAACCTGATGAGCGGCCTGGCGGAAGTCGGACTTGCGCTGACTCTGCTCTTTCGTTCCACCCGCAGATGGGCCGCGCTGGGCATCGTGTGTATGCTGGTCACCTTTATACCCGCACACTTACACTTTATTCAAGCCGGCCACTGTGTGGGCAATCTATGTGTACCTCCCTGGGTGGGCTGGGCGCGTCTGTTGATTATTCACCCCGTGCTGATCGGGTGGGCTTGGAAAGCCCGCGGATTTAGCGAGGCAGTGTAAAGATGATGGATAGGCCCCCGCCTGTGGCCGGTTCTAAAGTTACCTTGCCGGCATTTCTCCGCACCATTTCATCGGCCAGCCAAAGCTTATTGTGATCGGCCGATTTAAGACTGAAATCGCTGACCGGACGATTGCACGAATGGCTGGTTACCCCAAGCGTGACAAGTTCATCTCTATTGCCGGCAAAAACGGTTAACACCTGCTGCGTGGGCGTATGGAAAATCAACTCCATCATCACATTCTCCAAAGCAATCAACAGCGTAGCACGATCTCCATACACAGTGATTCCCTCGGGCACCAGCAACTCGACCTTCTGGCTGCGCTCCTCCCAGCCTGCCCGGCAATTTTCGACCGCTTCCCGTGCCCAAAGCGCAGCCATAAATCGTTCGCGATGAAGGACGGCCTGGCCTGTTTGCTGGAACGTCCACTCCAAAGCCCCATGAAGGTTTTGTACCACGAGCTGTCCCTGATCGCGGAGACGCTCTAGATACTCCGGGTTATCGCGTTCCGGTGAACTGTTCAGGCTTCGAACCAAGTTGGTAAAGGCCTGGGTGGGTGCCGCCAGATCGCGCGAAAGTATGTTGAAAAGCCTTTGGTGGGTAGCGTTTAACGACTCGGTTAAATCCTTGAGACGCTGAACTTCAGCCTCGTGCTGGTTCTGCCTTCGCTGCCGGTCAACCAACAGGAGAATGATAATTGCTGCCAGCCCGCCAAACATAATCGAACCATACAAGACGTTTGACTGGCGAGAATCCTCGGCCTGCAGCTCTGATCGTTCGCGCAGTGTCTTCTCCAGTTCGGCTCTGGCCTGTAACGAATCAAGGGTGATGACAATGTCGGCCAGTTCGCGCTGATGGACTGCCTGTTGAAGACTAGCAACCCGCAACGCTTCCCCCACGTAAAACCCCACCCGGTCCGGGTCATCTCGCATAGTCTGTCGGATGGAATCCAGGTAGGGCGCAACCGTCTGCGCCATAACAACGGTCGGAAGAAGAGAGATAAATAGAAGAATGTAGCGCATGTGCGGATTAGCACAATACTACTCAATCCCACCCGAGTTTAAAACGGTGCGTCATCTTCGCCTCCCGGAGGCGGCAGTGGTGGCGGAGGCGCCTGATTCATCCGGCTTTCGCGGGTTATGCTGGCAAGTGGTGTAAAACCTTCGGGGGCATCGTAGTCGGCAAACTTGGTATACTTGCCAATGAACTTGAGCTTCACATTATCCAGCGAGCCATTTCGATGCTTGGCAATAATTACTTCAGCCATGCCCTGGGTCGGCATGTTGTCTTCATCCACTGTTATCTTGTAGTATTCGGGACGATAGAGGAACATCACAATGTCGGCATCTTGTTCAATGGAACCGGATTCACGCAAATCCGAAAGTTGAGGCCGCTTGTCGCCACCTCGGGTTTCCACACCACGGCTTAACTGCGAAAGGGCTATCACCGGAACATTCAATTCTTTTGCAATTCCCTTCAATGCTCTTGAAATGGAAGCAATCTCCTGCTCGCGATTACCACCGGCATCACCTTTCATTAACTGTAGGTAATCGATCACAATCAACTGAACATTGTGCTCTGCTTTCAAACGCCTGCACTTGGCGCGTAACTCCAGGATGGACAAAGCGGGTGTGTCATCAATAAAAATGGGCGCAGCCGATAAACGATTGGTTTTGTGAACCAACTGCTGCCATTCGAACTCCGCCAGGTTTCCCTTCTTGATTTTTTCAGACTCCAGTTCGGCCTCGGCTGAAATCAGACGATTAACCAACTGGAGAGATGCCATTTCAAGCGAGAAGATGGCTACCGGGTAGTTGAAATCAACGGCTGCGTTGCGCAATGCCGATACAACAAATGCGGTTTTACCCATGCCGGGGCGTGCCGCAATGATCACCAAATCTGATTTTTGCCAGCCGGAGGTGATCCGGTCAAGCCGAGAGAAGCCTGTCGGGATACCGGTGAGGCCGTCCTTGTGATTCTTTTTCTCCTGCAGTTCCTGGATGGCCTGGAACATCAACGACTTCATCGTGTCGTAGTTCTTGCGCAGGTTAGAATCTGATATTTCGAAAATAGATTGCTCCGTTTTGTCAAGCAAGTCAAATACATCAGTGGTGTCCTCGTAGGCATCGTGATGAATCTGGGAAGCAATCTGGATCAGATTGCGCTTGATCGCCATTTCAATGATGATACGGGCATGATACTCAATGTTGGCCGAAGAACTGACTTTGGAGGTGAGTTCGGCTATGTAATAAGCTCCTCCGATGAGGTCGAGTTTCGCGTTTTTACGAAGCTGGGCAACCACCGTGCGCATATCCACCGGTTCCGAGGATTTGAACAGGTCGATGATGGCATTGTAAATCTCCTGATGCTGTTCCGAATAGAAGTGTTCGGGCCGCAGGAATTCAACAACGGCCGTGAGCGCATTCTTCTCCAGCATCAGCGCCCCCAAAACGGCCTCCTCCAGATCAAGCGCCTGAGGCGGCAACTTGCCGAGACTTTCGGAGATATCGCGCACCAAAAGCTTCGACTTGCTGCCCGCCACGCCAGAAGCGAGGCTTGACCTCAAGGACTTTGATCGTTGCTCCATACAAGTGGTTGTTGTACGTATTGATTCGTAAGGCAGCAAACGTACAGCATCATTTTTTTTTAGAATCTACACATTGTTCACATTCCACTAACGTTGGATTGTGAATAACAATTCCCCCAAAATAGTGAAGAAGCCCATATGAATTTTAAGTTTCCCGATTAATTTTGGTTTTTCGTTTGATTTGCATCAATGAACGCTTCGGAACTTCTAACAAAAAGTGCTGACAAGCAACGGATTGTAATTGCCGGCAGTCACGGTGTGCCATTGGTTACCTCGCTGATCGTACACGTGTTGCGTTTCCATCAGCGAACGGCAGACGTGGTGCGCACCTCTTTGCCGATGGCCGAAAGCACCCAACTCACCAATGCACCGGTGCTCCTGGTTGAAGGTATGGTGAAGCCGGAACCCGGGTGGTTGCCATTCAACGAATGGAATCATCACGTGGCCGTGCTCACCGCTATGAAGTGGAGCCCCGACATGCCTTTTGCCACTGAGGAAGAGTATCTTAAACAGTATGATGCGTTTACAGACCGAACACCTAAAGGCGGCATCATCCTCTTTAATGAGACCGACCGGCTATGCAGCGTGTTATGCAATAAGGAGCGGGCGGACGTACAGTACGTAAGTGCCAAAGCACATCCTCATGAGGTTGCCGGCCACGAGCAGTTCCTGATCACATCTCAGAAAACACGAATTGGCTCCCGGATTTCGGGAAAGCATGAATGGGTTTGGGTATCGCTCGCAAAAGAATTATTAAAAAAAATTGGTATCACGTCTGAGCAGTTTTATCGGGCTTTTCCGTCTTTCGTGCCCTGACACGTCACACCTCCTCTCCCATGACCCTCAATCTCAAAATTCCCCTGTGTGTTTTCGATCTCGAAACCACAGGCACTAATGTCACGCAAGATCGCATACTCGAATTGGCGTTCATCAAGTTGATGCCGTCCGGAGAAGAAGTACGGAAGCACTATTTGGTTAACCCCGAACGCCCCATCCCACGCGAGTCTTCGGCCATACATGGCATTACGGACGCGGATGTAGCCCAGAAACCAACCTTTCGCGAAATTGCCCGCGAACTGGCTAAGTTTTTGGAGGGCGCAGATTTGGCCGGGTTCAACATCGTGAAATTCGATTTGCCCATGCTGGTGGAGGAGTTCCTCAGGGCCGGTGTTGAATTTGATTACTCCCGAAAGAAAATCGTAGATGCGCAACGCATTTTCCATCTTATGGAAAAGCGAACGCTTTCCGCTGCCTATCGCTTCTATTGTGCAAAAGAGCTAACGGGATCTCACACAGCCGAGGCCGACACTCAGGCCACGCTGGACGTACTGTTGGCCCAGGTGGCCCGATACGAGAATCAGGAAGTCACAGACGGGCTGGGCAAAAAAATTGGGATAATTAAAAACAACACCGAAGATCTGGCGCGCCTGACCACGCAAGATGTCGTGGACCTGGCCGGTCGAATGATCCGCACCGAAACCGGGGATGTTGTTTTCAATTTCGGTAAACATAAAAACAAAGGCGTTCTTCAGGTTCTGAAAAATGAACCCTCTTACTACGATTGGATGATGAACGGAGATTTTCCGTTAGACACCAAAAGGAAATTGACAGAATTAAAACTCAGCGCGCTGAAGAAGTAAACAGAATCAGGCTCTTCGGAAAGGCCACTTTCGCCTGTCAATTTTTGTAATACTGTAGGGCTTCCGGCATCCAGCTCTTCAAATCTGAAATGCGTGTTTCGTGCGAAGGGTGCGTAGACATAAACTCCGGAGGTTGCTGCCCCCCGCCCAGGGAGCTCATACGCTCCCAAAAAGCAGGCGCCTGGCTGGGATCGTACCTGGCCATAGCCATAAAAATCAATCCCATATGGTCTGCCTCCGATTCATGGTCACGGCTGAATTTCAGCATCCCGAAGCTGGTGCCCGCCCCAACCGCCTGCATCAGCAACTCCTGGCCGGCCGTGGGGTTTTGCCCCATTAACACACTGACGGCATTGAGCCCAAACTGGGCCGCCATCTGCTGACTCATGCGCTCACGCCCGTGGTTGGCAATCGCGTGCGCCACCTCATGGCCCATGACCACCGCTACACCCGTTTCATCTTTACACACCGGCAATATGGCCGTATAAAATGCCACCTTACCGCCTGGCATGCACCAGGCATTCACTGTTTTATCATCCTCGATCAGATTAAACTGCCAATTGAAACCCTCTAACTGAGCAGTAAGGCCTCGTTCCGTCATGTACCGTTCTACCGCGCTCTGGATTCGCGTACCTACGCGCTTAATCATGTTCACCTGCTCCTGGTTGTTCGAGAGCTTGCTTTCGCGCAACACCTGGTCATACTGCTGAGCCGACATTTGAATAATCTCGGCATTTGAAATCAGATTCATTTGCTTACGCCCGGTTACGGGCACGGTAGCACATGCGTAAACCAGAGCGGCTACCAGAACAGACAAACCTACCTTGCGCATCATACCATTAGAATTTGCGCAAAAATACAAATACGCGCATGGATTGTTTATACCTTTGCCAAAACACAGGTTATGCGGATTTTCGCCATTGGTCGCAACTATGCCGAGCACATCAAGGAATTGAACAACGACCGCCCCGATGAGCCGGTTATCTTCACCAAACCCGACACGGCCCTGCTGCGCCAAAACTCACCCTTTTATTATCCGGATTTTTCTAAAGATATCCACCACGAAGTGGAACTGGTACTGCGCATTTGCCGCGAGGGAAAAAAAATCGAAGAAAAATTCGCTTCCAAATATTTTGATAGCATTGGCGTGGGCATAGACTTTACCGCGCGCGACCTTCAACAAAAGGCAAAAGACAAAGGCCTGCCCTGGGACATTGCAAAGGGGTTCAATGGTTCGGCTCCCCTTTCCGATACGTTCAAACCGGTTTCTGATTTTCCGGATTTGACCAACATCAACTTTAAACTGGAGGTCAACGGAAGTTTAAAGCAAAGCGGCAATACAAGCCTGATGTTATTTCCGTTCTCGTATATCATCGCGTATTTATCCAAATTTTTTACACTGAAGCCAGGTGACTTGATTTTTACGGGTACCCCGAAAGGCGTAGGCCCGGTGGCTGTCGGTGATAAACTTAGCGCCTATATTGAAAATGAAAAGTTGCTGGAATTCGAGGTTAAGTAAGTTGCTCAGGGTCGGTACACTTTTAGCCGCGGTGGTTTGTGCCGTTCACCTGACGGCCTTCGCCCAGTTTAGCCCGCCCGAGAAGACAGCTGGAGGCGGAGGCGATGACAGCTATTTGTTTCCCATCGGTCCGGGTATTCCGAATACCCTATCGGGCACCATGGGCGAGTTGCGGGCAACGCATTTTCATGCCGGCATCGACATCCGCACCAACAACATGGTAGGCCTGCCCGTGGTAGCCGTACAGGATGGTTTCGTGTCGCGGGTGGTGATGTCGACTTTCGGTTATGGAAAGGTGATTTACCTTACCCATACCGATGGTATGACCAGTGTATATGCCCATCTCGATGGCATTAAGGGAAAACTGGGCGAGTACGTGCGGCAAGAGCAGTACACGGCCCGCTCGTTTGAAAAAGATATTCAGTTCAAACCCGGCCAGTTTCGCGTGAAGCGGGGCGATACCATTGCTATCTCGGGGAATACCGGAAGCTCAAACGGTCCCCACCTTCACTTTGAAATTCGCGATCCGCAGAACCGGGCAATCAACCCGCTGCGCATGGGTTTTAAAGAAATTTCCGATGACCTGGCCCCGATCGTTCAAAAAGTGGCCCTCCGTACCCTGTCCATCCAGTCACGCGTCAATGATCGGTTTGGGCGCCACGAGTTTTATGTGGTCAGGAAATCATCCAACGAATATGTATTGCCAGCGCCCATTTTTGCCCACGGCCGAATCGGGCTGGAGTTGCTGGCCTACGACAAACTGGTAAAAGATCACTACCGGTGCGGCATCAACTACATCGAAGTTTGGGCCGACAGTCTACGGGTGTTTAATCAAAAAATTGAGGAAGTTGATTTTGAAAACACCCGGGATATTGTGGCGCTGATGGATTTCAAGACGATGGTAACACGTGGAAATCGATTCAATAAACTCTACATAGCCGATGGCAACCGGTTACCCTATTACGATCCCGCACTGGGCAATGGCGAAATTGTCATGAAAGATCGTGACATTCCCGTCAGAATACGCCTGACCGATTCCTTCGGCAACCGAACCACGGTGAGTCTGACCCTGCGCCCCGACCAACCGGTAAAAGAAGTTCCCCTTTTGGAAGCCATGAAAAAAGAGATCGAATACGATCTGATCGACAATACCTTGATGGTCGCGCAGAAGCCGTGTGGTAACCAAAACGCCCTCCAGGTGTTCACCCGTCAGGGGCAATTCGCCATCACGCCCACTTACTTTAATCAAAACCGCTGGGTGTACCTGATCAACCTGCAACAGCACCTTCCGGATTCGGTATCGGGTTGTGGCGGCAGTGTGGAGTTGCTGCTGCGCGATCGCGTACCCTCCGGTTCATCGTATGATTATTACAGCGACAAGGTTGATATTCATTTTCCAGAACGGGCCCTTTATGATACGGTATTCCTGAAAGTCGACCACCGGTTAGCGGGGGGGCGCGAGGTCTTCACGGTCGGCACGCGGACTACACCCTTGAAACGCTCAGCCCGGGTGTTGCTCAAGGCGGAGGTACCTGCAACCGATCGCGAGAAATATGCGGTGTATCGCGTGCAAGGAAATGGTTTAGACTATGAGGGAGGAACGTGGCTGGGAAATGGTATCCAATTCTTCACCCGTGAGTTGGGTGACTTCACGATTGCGCGCGATGATCTAAAGCCGGTGATCTTCAAAATCAGTATCAGCAACTCATCGGCCCGGCTGCGCATTCGCGACCGGCAATCAGGAATTGCGAAATATGAGGCAACCATTAATGGGGAATGGTTGTTAATGAACTACGACTACAAAACCGGCATCTTACAAAGCGAACGGCTCGACCGGTCAAAACCCCTAAAAGGTGACTTTGTGCTGACCGTTACGGACAATGCCGGCAATGTGGCAACCTACCAACAACGAATACCCTAAAACAAATGGCACTTACCGCTGGAACCAAAGCCCCCTCTTTTTCCTCGAAGGATCAGGATGGCAAAGAAGTGAAGTTATCGGATTTCAAAGGCAAAAAAGTAGTACTGTACTTTTATCCTAAAGACATGACTCCGGGTTGCACGGCCGAGGCGTGCAGCTTGCGCGACAATTACCACGCGCTGATGAAAGCTGGATACGAAGTACTCGGTGTAAGCACGGACAACGAGAAGAGCCACCAAAAGTTTATTGCCAAAGAGAAACTCCCCTTTCGTTTATTGGCCGACACCGACCGAAAACTTCACGAAGCCTATGATACCTGGGTGAAGAAGTCAATGTATGGCCGGGAGTACATGGGAACCGCGCGCGTCACCTACGTTATTGATGAAGTGGGCGTAATTGCAGAAGTTATTGAGAAGGTAGACACCAAAAATCATGCACAGCAGATTTTGGGCGGAGTTCTAGTGGCTAAAGTAAATCCGGTCAAAAAAGCAGCGAAGAAACCATCTTCAAAAGCCGTGAAAAAATTGGAAACCCAAAAAGCGCCAGCCAAAAGAAATACGAAAAAGCGGGCGAAATAGGCCCGATCACTGGAAAGCCCTTTTGAATTTTACGTTACCTCAATCCCTCCGGATGCCACCTTCTCGATCCGGAATGCCGATGGTGGGGTTTGGGGATATAATTACAATGGAACACGGGCACCCTGCAAAACCACGTTCTATGGGCTCTACGATCGCTATTATTCATTTGATAAAAATTACCCGTGGGATTTGCCCGCCAAATGGCAGAACCCTCTACAATCTTCCTGCCCGAAACAAACCGAACGGTTTCCGTGCAGGCCGGTGGTGTAGTCGCAGTTTTGGAGTATATCTACAAGACGGACCGATTAGTGAACGAGTTGTTAGGCAGTAAGTAGTTTTTGATCCAAATTTGCGCTGCTTAAACCCGGTATGACAAAACCTACTTCTGATCTTCACAAGCTCTGCACGCAGATTCGCAGAGACATTGTCCGCATGGTTCACTCCTGCCAAAGCGGGCACCCCGGTGGTTCGCTCGGCTGTACCGAGTTCTTCGTGGCGCTTTACTTCCGCATCATGAAGCATGACCCCAGGTTTTCGATGGCAGGCCATGGCGAAGACTTGTTTTTCCTTTCCAACGGCCACATTTCCCCGGTGTTCTATGCCACGCTGGCCCGGGCGGGCTATTTTGATGTGAAAGAGTTGGCCACGTTTCGGCAAATCAATTCGCGACTGCAGGGGCACCCGGCTACACACGAACACCTGCCAGGCATTCGTGTAGCCTCAGGTTCTTTAGGCCAGGGTCTATCAGTGGCCATAGGAGCAGCACAAGCCAAAAAACTGAACCAGGACGATCGCTTTGTTTATGTGCTCATGGGTGATGGCGAGCAACAAGAGGGGCAAATCTGGGAAGCCGGCATGTATGCCGCCCACCATCGAGTGGATAATCTGATCGCAACGATAGACTACAACGGGCAGCAAATTGACGGTCCGGTAAAAGAGATCATCGACCTGAAGAATCTCCGAGCAAAATGGGAATCATTCGGATGGGAAGTACAGGAGTTTGATGGCAATAACCTCGATTCGGTAATTGCCGGATTAGAACGGGCTAAAACACTGGCGGGAAAGGGCAAACCGGTGCTTAACCTGATGACTACCGTAATGGGCCAGGGTGTTGATTACATGATGGGTTCCCACAAATGGCACGGTGTTGCACCCAATGACGAAGAGCTCAAGAAAGCACTGGCTCAACTGGAAGAGACTGTTGGTGATTACTGAACCTCGTTGAAAACGTTTTTACGGAGGACCGGGTATGCGCTGCTCGCCAGTGTGGGCTTGCTGGTAATCCTCATCCTGACCTCCTACCACGGGGATATTCCCGTTGCCGAACTGGAACCGAAATACCTCACGCCCGAATCCTCCTACATTGAATTGAATGATGCGCAGATACATGTTCGCCAGCGCGGTAGCGGTCGACCGGTCATTCTGCTGCATGGCAGTTTTGCAAGTCTGCACACCTGGAACGAATGGGAAAATGAGTTGAGTCTTCACTACCGAACCATCTCGGTTGACCTCCCCGGTCATGGGCTCACCGGGCCTTCGCGATCGGGCCGGTACAGTTCATCTGACTATGCTGTTTTAGTATCACAACTACTTGATAAACTGGAACTTGATAGCGTCTATCTCATTGGAAATTCAATGGGTGGTGGCGTGGCACTCAGGGTGGCGGCACGCTACCCGCAAAAGGTGGCTGCGCTTGTTCTGGTCGATTCCTCCGGACCTTCGCTCCAAAGCGGCAGTGCCCCAACGAATAGCCAAAAGAGGCCGCTGATTTTCCGTCTGCTGAGTATCCATTGGCTGGCCAACGGCATGACAATCATCACACCGAAGTGGCTTTTCAAATGGAACATGAAACAGGTCTATGCAGATCCCAACCGCATTGAGGCAGCTACTGTTGACCGCTATTACGACTTAATGCTACGCGAGGGCAACCGGCAGGCTACCCTCGATCGACTCCAGCAAATGCGCAACTGTACTTTACCTGCGGATAGTTTACGTTTTGTACATGCGCCAACGCTCATCCTTTGGGGCGAACGAGACAAGTGGATTCCGTTATCCTATGGCGAACAACTTCACAGCGCGATTAACGGAAGCACTCTGGTTAAACTGCCTGATCTTGGTCACGTGCCTATGGAGGAGAATCCGGACGTATCCCTGAAACCGGTTGTCAGCTTTCTGCTGGAGCAACCAAGATAGCTTGCGGAAAAATTGACGTGGATCATATCCAACCCAGGGCAATGGCAACCCAGGGCAGTACCGCGATGACGAACGTTACCAGTGTCCAGATCAGGAGCTTTCGGTTCGATTTCATATACCCATCTGTACGCATGGGTGAACTTGCGGTTGTTCGATTAACAAAACTTTAACAGCCGCTTTCCCAAGTCTGTTGTTTGTCCGACTTTAGCGCAGTCGAACAACCTAAACCATGACCCAGTTTTCATTCACGGAAAAGAAAGATACGCGCTCCGGCTTTGGTGCCGGCTTGCTTGAACTTGGCCGGCAGAACGATCAGGTGGTTGGCCTTTGTGCCGACCTTACCGGCTCACTCAAAATGGATGCCTTCAAGAAGGAGTTCCCTGCCCGGTTCTTCCAGGTAGGTATCGCGGAAGCCAATATGATTGGCCTGGCCGCAGGGATGAGTACTGTGGGTAAAATTCCTTTTACCGGGACCTTTGCGAACTTTTCAACGGGTAGAGTGTATGACCAAATCCGTCAATCAATCGCTTACTCGGGTAAGAATGTTAAGATATGCGCCTCTCACGCGGGATTAACATTGGGGGAAGACGGAGCCACTCACCAGATTCTGGAAGACATTGGCATGATGAAGATGCTTCCCGGCATGACGGTTATTGTGCCTTGCGACTACAACCAAACCAAGGCTGCCACCATAGCCCTGGGATCGCACGTGGGCCCGGCCTATCTACGGTTCGGCCGACCCGGCTGGCCCGTGTTCACGGCTTCTGACCGCCCATTTACCATCGGGAAAGCGGATGTCATGATTACAGGACCTGACGTGACCATTTTCGCCTGCGGCCATTTGGTGTGGCAAGCCATTGAAGCCGAAGCCGCTTTACGTGAAAAAGGCATCCGTGCAGAGGTCATCAATCTGCATACGATCAAACCGTTGGATGTAGAAGCCATCCTCAGGTCGGCAGAGAAAACCCGGTGCGTTGTGACGGCCGAAGAACACCAGATCAATGGTGGGTTGGGCGACAGTGTTGCCCAGGTGCTGGCTCGCTTCCGCCCCACTCCGGTTGAAATGGTGGCGGTCAATGACTCGTTTGGCGAGAGTGGAACACCTGCTCAACTGTTGAAAAAGTATGGGCTAAGCCCCGAGAACATTGTGGAAGCAGCAATACGTGTAACGTCCCGAAAGTAAACGATCGCAAAAAGTCTAGTGTTCTCTCGTCCGCTCAAGTATGACGGCAGAGTTTGCCTTTATCGATGAAATCATCTCCTTAAACCGAGGATCATTTTGTACGGATAGAAACAGCGGATTTTTCTCTGCCAAGAGAAAATCGACCCACTTGCGCTCACGCGCTACGGTAAGCCATTGTATGGCCTGGTCCGTCTTGCCCTGGGCGGCACTGATACCCGCCAGGTAGAAGGCCAACTCATCGTCCAACGACCCCATTTCCAGTTCGCGCTTGCGCAATTCAAATGCACACTGTAGGTAGACCTCCGAGTCCACCAGATTCTTTCCCCGCAATTAGGTATTGCCCAAATACACCGGGCTGGTAACGTAGGCATCATTAACGATTTCGGGATTTAGATTAACAGACTCTTCAAAATACTCCTGAGCCTGGTCAAAGTCTACACCGAAGTAAGCAATCATTCCGACCGTCTCGCATACAGGATAAGAAGATTCGATCTGAAATGGTCAAATCGCGCTAAAAAGGATACCCTTTGGAAAAAACTAAGGAAGCATGAAACTTTTATCGTAATATTACGATTAGGTAGATAGGATTTGTCATCACATGGGGCTAGCCAAAACGGAAGAGTTCACTAAAATGCAGAATGAGTTGGCATCACTGGCCAAAGCACTCTCACACCCGGCTCGCATAGCCATCCTTCAATTTTTATCGGAGCGTCAGTCGTGTGTATGTGGGGATATTGTGGATGAACTTCCCCTTTCGCAGTCCACTGTTTCTCAACACCTGAAGGAACTAAAGAAGGTCGGGTTGATCAAAGGTGAAATTGAGGGGCCAAGTGTGTGTTACTGTATCGATACCAAAGCACTGGCACGGGCCAAAGATGCACTGGCGAATCTTTTTACATCTGTTCAAGTTAACTGCTGTTAGAAAAAAATTTGTATTCTATCATCGAAATATTACGATAAACGAAAAAGTATGGAAACATCTGCTAACCAAATCAAGGAGATCGTCAAGGAAAAATACGGTCAGATTGCCGAACAGAGTTACGAACAAAATGCAACCAGTTGCTGTGGCGCATCGTGCGGATGTGCAACGGTAGATGCCGCCATCATGGCAGAAAGCTACGAGCAACTGAAAGGCTACCATGCCGATGCGGATCTTGGACTAGGCTGTGGACTGCCCACCGAGTTTGCCATGATCAAAAAAGGCGATACGGTCATTGACCTGGGATCCGGAGCCGGCAACGACTGCTTTGTAGCCCGTTTTGCAACCGGTGCCGAAGGGAAAGTAATCGGCATTGACATGACCGAAAAGATGATTGCCAAAGCCAGGATGAATGCCGAAAAACTTGGTTACCACAACGTAGAATTTCGTTTGGGGGATATCGAACACCTTCCCGTAACGAGCAACATAGCCGATGTGGTGGTCAGCAATTGCGTGATGAACCTGGTGCCCAATAAGGCACAGGCCTTTGCCGAAGCATTCCGGGTATTAAAACCGGGAGGGCATTTCAGCATCTCCGATATCGTGCTGGACGGCCAGTTGCCTGCGGGTTTACAAAAGAGTGCCGAAATGTATGCCGGTTGTGTATCAGGCGCCATTCAGCGAGAAGCCTACCTGTCGACCATTCGCGAGGCGGGATTCACCAATATCAAGATTCAAAAGGACAAGGCGATCCATATCCCCGATGAGATTCTTCGCGAGTATCTCAACGAAAACGAGTTAAATGACTACCATAAAAACCGGATCGGCATCCACAGCATTACCGTATATGCTGAGAAACCCACTGGAACGGATTCGGCTGGTAACTTGGTGAAGAAAGACGGATGCTGCGAACCGGGTTGCTGTAACTAACCCTGGTACGATGACCCGCGAACTCACGTCTTTTCCGATCAGTGAAGACCAACTGGAGAACTTTTGCGACCTTCTGAGGGAATGCAACCTGCCCTACTCGGATGTTAAGCTTGCCGGAAACTGGTTTGTGGGCTACACGAACGAGCAGGGTGAGTTGATGGCCACGGGCGGGCTTGAGTTCTATGGTGAATATGCCCTGCTTCGATCGATCGCGGTCAGAAAAAAGGAACGCGGGAAAAACATGGGACAGCGGGTTGTCTATGATTTGGTCGCCAAAGCGAGAGATCACCAGGTCCAATCACTTTTTTTGCTTACCGAAACCGCATACGATTTCTTTCTGAACAACGGATTTCGCGAGATATCACGCGACCAGATACCCGAAGCAATCCGGCAATCTACTCAATTTGCCAGTGTATGCCCCAGTTCCGCGGCTTGCCTGATCATGAAACTGAAATAACAAAAAGAAAGACCCAATCGATCATATGTCTAAACCACGAATTCTAGTACTGTGTACCGGCAACTCATGCCGAAGCCAGATTGCCCATGGTTATTTGGAGTACTTTGGTAAAGGCCGGGTAGATGTCAGAAGTGCTGGCATCGAAACACATGGGGTGAACCCCAGAGCCATTGCCACCATGAAAGAGGATGGCATCGACATTTCGCATCATACCTCCAACAACGTGAACGAGTATGCCCAGGAGCAGTTTGATTATGTCATCACCGTTTGCGACAACGCCAAGGAAAACTGCCCCTATTTTCCTGCTCGCATAAAGATGTTTCACCATAACTTCACCGACCCTGCCAAAGCCAGGGGCACCGAAGACGAGATTATGGCGGAGTTCAGGCGGGTACGCCAGGAAATCCGCAAGTATTGTCAGGACTTTATTGAGCGGTTACCCCAGGG
This sequence comes from Flammeovirgaceae bacterium, assembly GCA_021298015.1. Lineage (GTDB taxonomy): Bacteria > Bacteroidota > Bacteroidia > Cytophagales > Cyclobacteriaceae > ELB16-189. The sequence continues at coordinate 19,886 of JAJTGY010000026.1, read as the reverse complement.
GTAGTGTTTTTGGGCAGCAGCATCTGAACAAGAAAAGCAACCCCAATCACCACGAGGCAACCGATGTAGTTGTAGTGGAGAAACGCAACAGCTTCGCGTTGAAAAAAATACAAGTACAGAATAAACAACTCGGCCACCACCGCACCAATAAAAACCGGTGTAGCTTTCAAATACTTGATGTAGAATGCCGACAGAAAAACCCCCAGAATGGTTCCATAAAACAATGAGCCGATAATGTTGACAAACTGAATCAGGTTTTCGGCCTGGTTGGCCAACGAAGCAAAGATCATGGCAAACACCGCCCATCCCGCGGTTAACCACCGGGACGCCTTCAGGTAATGCAAAGGCTCGGCATGACGATTGATCGAGCGCCTGTAGATATCCACTGTTGTGGTTGACGCCAGCGCATTCATTTCACCAGCCGATGACGACATGGCGGCCGAAAACACCACCGCCATGAGCAGACCGATGATCCCGTGCGGCAAATAGCTCATCACAAAATTGATAAACACGTAATCCTTATCCTGTGAATCGGCCTCCCGGATATTCAACGTAGCCGCCACTTGTTGTTTTACGCGTTGCCGCAAAGCTCTTTCGTGTTGCTGTAAATCATGTATCTCGGGTCGAATGGCATCCACTGAAGAAGCGTCATTCGATTGTATGGCTTCATTCAATTGAACCATCTTCTGGTGCCGCGCGATGTACAACGAATCATACGCACGTTGGGCATCGCCAAACTGCGCACCCGCTTGTTCTGCCTTCTGCTTCAGATGCACGTTGTGCAACAAGGGCGCCTGGTTAAACTGATAAAACAAGAAAACCAGAATACCAATGTAGAGGATCACAAACTGCATGGGAATCTTCAATAAGCCATTGAAGATCAATCCCAATCGACTTTCCCGAACCGAACTGCCACCCAGGTAGCGACCCACCTGTGACTGATCCGCTCCAAAATAGGACAAGAACAGGAACAACCCACCCAGCAAACCCGAAATCAAGTTATACCGATCAGCCAGTGTGAGCTTGACCCGCTCCCACATTCCCAGCTCAGGGTTTTGGGTCACCGCATCCGGAATGATGGTTACCAAATTCATCTTTCCCGTCTCGCCTGCCAGGCGAAACGTATCCATAAATCCAATACCCTCGGGCAAATGGTAGAATGCAATGGCACCGGTGAGCACCATGCCCGACATGATGATGGTGAGTTGGTACTTCTGCGTTAAACTAACGGCCTTAGTGCCCCCGGAGACCGTGTACACCATCACCAGCAGGCCGATCATCAGTGTCGTGGCATTGATATTCCAGCCCAGTATGGTTGAAAGAATGAGCGAAGGCGCATAGATGGTGATACCCACTGAGAGTCCGCGCAGCATCAGAAAAAAGAAAGCCGTCAGCGTCCGTACCTTCAGATCAAAACGTGTCTCCAGGTATTCGTACGCAGTGAATACTTTTAGCTTGTGATATAAAGGGACAGCCGTGATGGACAAAATGATCATGGCCAGCGGCAAACCGAAGTAGAACTGCAAGAACCGCATGCCATCTTCGTAAGCCTGTCCGGGTGTTGAAAGAAACGTAATGGCGCTGGCCTGGGTAGCCATGATCGACAGGCACACCATCCACCAGGGCAGCGTTTTGTTGCCGAGCAAGAATGCCTCAATATTCTGGCTACCCCGGCTTTTCCACGTGCCGTAGGCTACGATCAGCGCCAGCGTACCAAACATGACAAGCCAGTCGAGCGTATTCATACAAACAACCGGGTGAGCCAGTAGTAAAAAATAATCTGAGCCAGTAAGGCAACAATCAGGGCCAGGTACCAACCCCGCCACGTCCTAAACAGAGGAGGCTTTTCTTCGTCTATCATTAACGACTAGCCTTTACTTTCTGATTTTGTGGTTTCGTCTTCTTACCAAGTGAAACCAGGTTGGCAAACAGTTTGTAAGCCCCGGGGACACCTTCTGGTAACTCGCGGAAGAAGGAGAGCCCGGTATACACATAGTAACCGGTTCCATATTGCGCTACCAACAAACCCCCATTCCGGGCCGGCTCACCTTGGTCATGGCATGAGAGCAAGGGCTGAAACTCAGGGGCCCATTGTGAAGGAAAATATAAGCCTCGCTCCTGCACCCAGCCATCAAAATCAGCCTTGGATATCTTATTGGGATAATTCAGTGCTGGATGATCGCCATTCAAAATTTTCACCTCGCTATTCTCTTCGGTTACGCGTTCGCGCGATAGGGTGAGCGAATAGGGTGCAATCTTATCCACGTCAAGTTCAAGATCGAAATTGGTGTTATACTGCACCACCAAAGTTCCGCCTGTTTTTACATAGTCCAACAAGGCCGGCATGAAGAAGCGAATGCGCTCATTGGTATTTAAGGCACGCACGCCAAGTACCACCGCATCAACCCGGGCGAGGTTGGCGGCCGTTACGTCCTCGTTTTTCATTTCCCATACCTCGTAGCCCATGTTTCGGAGTGCCTTAGGAATTTCATCACCCGCTCCGCGGATGTAACCAACGGTTGAACCCTCCTTGTTCAGGTTGACGCGTAATGCTTTTGCCTCCCCTTTGGGCAACAACGTTTGGGCTGGAATGTGATCGTAGATGATCTCCTGAAGGCCCAGGTCGTATGTTTTGCCGTCAATCTCAGCCAGCGGTGAGATCGTAAATGTGTCCTCTGCGGCCGCAGGGATAACTTGAAAAGTAAAAGCAGATTCAATGTTTCGTTTTTGCAACTCGAAAGCGAATTCAGTCGGTTGCGACTTCCAACCTTCAGGCAACTTCAAAAAAACCCTGCCCTTCAGGCTCTTCGAAGAAGACGATTTGAGTAGCACCGTCACGGGCCTGGGTGCCGGCTGTTGGAAGAGATAGACAGGTTCTTGGCATCGGACAAAAACCGGGGGTGTAATTTCGAGTGGCCTCCACAATTCGCCCTTCACCGGATCGGTCCATTTGTAAATGACCGGTAGTTTAAGCACCAGAGGCTTGCCCGATACCCAAAATTCGAATGAACACATCACGGAAGGGTCATTTTCCGGCTTGCCGATAAATTTCTCAGCCGGCAAGGTAAACAGTCCTTGGGTGTGAGGCGCGCGCAGCCAATAGGGGTCACTGTACGTCAATGACGGGGAGAGCACACGAGATGTTTTGAATGTGAGCGGGATGTTGTTTGTCAGTGAAGATTGTACCAACGTGTCCATCTGCAGGCAACTGGAGACGATTTTGTGAAGCTTCACATCGGCTTTTGATCGGTTGATAATCTCCCACGACACCGATACCCGCTCATTGGGCGCGCTCCGGTATTGGTCAGCCACTACTTCTACAAAAAGGCCCGCGCACGCCTGAATCAGTTCCTCCGTCTCTTTCAGCTTCCGGTCGCGCCATACGGACGGCTCCAGAGCATAAATGGCCGTCCGAATCTCGAGTAAAGCGGCTATGCTGGCTTCAGGCTCTTCTTCATGGTAGGCGGCAATCGCCCTTTCAATTAATGGCTTGACCTTCTCACCGCCCTTTACACGGGTCCACGACACATCAACGCCTTCCATCAAGTCTTTGCCAGCTCGTTCGCCTTTGGCGTACTCGAAGAACTCGAGTGCGTCCCCCCTTCGTCCCGGTGATCCAAACCCCTGGCTTTTGTGCTGGCTGCGGCTTTCAGCCGCAATCTCAGAATATGACTTCCCCAGCAGTTTGTTGTACGTGCCTACGTTCAGGCTAACGACACCGGGCGTATTTTCATTGATGGTCTGATTCCACCAACGCCCGGTATTCGTGTAAATGCGTTTCACCTGCCATGTGCCAAACTCTTTTACCTGCTCGGGAAAGCGTGTGGGGTCGGCCGCTGCGTCAAAGGCCTCCTGTGAGAGGATGGCGGATGCCGTGTGATGGCCATGCCCGGCCCGCTCGTCTGGGGGAAAGCGATTAATAATGATATCGGGCTTAAACTGGCGGATAACCCTCACCACATCCGCTAAAACATTCTCTTTACCCCAAATTTCCATTGTCTCGCGCTGATTCTTAGAAAACCCAAAGTCATTCGCGCGGGTAAAAAATTGCTGACCTCCATCGAGGCGCCGGGCCGCCATCAGTTCCTGCGTTCGTATGAGTCCTAACTGATCGCGAAGTTCAGGCCCGATCAGGTTCTGACCGCCATCACCTCTCGTTAACGACAAGTAAGCAGTAGCAAAAAGTCTATCGTTCGCAAAGAATGCGATGGCCCGCGTATTTTCATCATCGGGATGGGCCGCCACATAAAGTACCGACCCAAGCACATTGAGCTTCTCAAGCCGCAGTTTTATTTCAGCTGCATTCGGCTGGCGATATTGCGCCCATGACAAAGCCGGGAGAAGCGATAAGAGGAAGAAAAACCTCATACTGGATATATGAAATCAGGCCTAAACGTACAAAAAAATAAACCCCACCATGGCGGGATTTATGTGAACGGGTTGTTAAAACTTACCCCGCACCTCGCCATTGATTTTAAAGGTGCCGTCCTCGTCAACAAACAAATGGATCCGGCTTTGAGGATCTCTCTTTTCATTGAGAAAGACAATCTCATACTCGAATTCGATGGTGCGGTCCTTCAGGTCGTCTACAAATCCGATTTCAATCTTGATCTGATCGCCCGGTTTGACTTTTCGGTTGATGAAACTGTCACGTGCGCCTCTAACCGCCTTCATACGCACCTCTTGCGGAGTAAGCTGGATCACGTGAAGGTTTAGGATCAAATACGGCAGCGGGGAGCTATTGAGTCTCTTGTCACGCTCCAACGTTGACTCGTCCACCTGAACCTGATTCACATAAGGTGATACAAGAGGCTTGATAGAACTATAGTATATTTTTTAGAATGTGGTACAAGCGTGACGTTTGTGCCTGAGAGAGTAAACCGGTCGTCCGACCATCAGGTAAAACCACAGCTTAAAAATATCGCGGGAGATACGAAAAAATCCATTGTTGTATCTATCTTGCATTTATTGAAATCTCTTTAGCGAAGGCCAACCGTGTATTTTTATGCGCTACTTGTTTTTTGCATTACTGTTTTCGCTAACCATTAGTGTCAAGGGCCAGGGTAGTTTCACATGGTGCGATGCGCAGCAGCTCAAAAAAGGAACGATCACCGTTTATTGGTTTCCAAACAAACCCTTTGAATATCAAGATGCTTCGGGAAATTTAAAAGGTATCGAAGTTGACATCATTTACGCGTTTCAGCAGTATTTAGAAAAAAGGTATGGTATAAGAGTCAAAGTCAACTGGGTACGAAAAAGCACATTTGAACAAGTCTTGGATCATATGAAGTATGATTCGCTAAGCGGTATTTTCGGTGCGGCTGGATTTTCCTTCACGGAGGAGAGAAAAGCATTTATGAAGTTTTCACCGCCATTTATGGCAGACATGGCTGTATTAGTTTCAACCAAAGACATTCCCATAGTAAAAAGCCAACAAGATCTGGCCAAGTACTTTTGTGGTGCCACGGCACTAGCCGCTAAAGGAAGTATTCTCGAAAGCGAGCTACTTGTTTTACGAGCGGAAAATGATCTTGATTTTAAAATAGAATATACCGGTGGTAGTGACTTAGTAATTGATTTGTTGCAGAAGCGCAAGAAGAGCTTCGGATTTTTGGATCTGCCAGTTTACCTGATGCGAATGAACGGAGGTATAACCAACTTGCAACGACACACTTTTATGACCAAGCGCTATCACGGACGTGTCGTTGGACTGCCAATCACAAGCGATTGGGACGAGCCGCTACATGAATTTTTTACGAGTGAGGATTTTCAAAGTCAAATCGAAACGTTGATAGGTCGTTACATCAATATAGATTTGTATCATTTTGTTGAGGCGCTGAGTCCAGGAAATGAAATAGGACTACTAGATCGCGAGAAAAGCATTCAGAACGTGCAACTTAGCTACCAGGACTTGGCGCTCAAAAAAAAAAGTGAACAATTAATTTTGTTGGGAACTGCCGTAGTGATAGTTATGGCGCTTTTGGTGACGATTGGCTACCTTTATCGTGAACAGAAGAAAAGTCGAATGCTTTTGTTTGAGCAAAAATCGGAAATCGAGACGCACGCGGCATATATTAAATCTATAAACGAGAATCTCGAGTTAATTGTACATACTAGAACACGAGAGTTAAAGGAAAAAAACCGCGCTCTGGAAGAGTATAGCTTCATTGCTGCACATAAACTTCGAGCGCCTCTTGCGAGAATTTTAGGTCTAGTTAATCTTATCGATCGTATTACCATGGCGGAAGAAGATAAAGTACTGATAACATACTTAAAAGTGTCTTCAAAAGAACTAGATGTTATTGTGCGTGAGGTAATGAAAATAGTGGATGAACCAGAAAAACCACTTCACAATGAGTAAGTTGCTTTGCCTGTGGTTTGAGTATTTACCAACTAGTACGGGTACTTTAGAATTCCGCAAGGCTATTCATGTTTTTCTTTTTCCGCTGACTCTCCGTTTCGATTTTCTAATTCACCCCTGCCGGGGTTTACTGTTATCCACAAATTCATTTTTTTTAAAAGAAAAAAGAAGCAGAAAAACAATTACTATCCATCATGATTTGATAGAAAATTATCTTGATACAAATTTAAAGGGAACTCTTCGCTCTGATGGCTCAATTTACTTCGTTAAGTCAACATCTTCAAGTTCGGGGTAGTTCGTAACCACATAGGCTTCTTATTCGCCTGTAGCATCAAATCGTGCTGAACTATGCGTGTATTCACATTCATCCGCAACTAAAGCCACAGAACCTCTGAACAGTCAGCACGGATAGAATTCAAACTTTCTTGTAGGTAGAGTTTCCGAGACAAATAACCAAGCCGGAGAGGATAACCAGCTTTGAAAAAAAACGGACTCAGGTACCCCCTATTGGCAGCACACGGGGTCATTTGCTGCCGGCTTTCTTTAACTCATTTAGTTTTGATCGGATTTTGGGTCGTTCTTTCAGGGCAATCGCCTTTTGATAGCTGTCAATAGCCCGCATTCGATCACCGGTGGCAACTTAGAAATCACCCATTGACTGGTGCGCATCAACACTTTCCGGGTAGTATTTTACTGTCAACGCATACAATTTTCCCGCCTTTGCGTATTGCTTGATCCGGAAAAACTCAGCAGCCCACCCCTGAACAAAATTTTCGGCAGGTGATACCCGGTACCCCAGGAACTGCGAGACTTCGTTGAAATGGTTTTCGTACTTGCCCGCAATATCCACGTCAGGATCTGTGTAGTCTGTGGTGCTGCTTTTGAACTGGTACCGGCTGAAGATGAAGCGCAAGGCATCGTGCTCGGCAATCAACGGTACGGTGGTGTGAGTTTCGCTGCTGTAGTACTTGCTGCCGTAGCGAAGTCCGCTGTCTTTTTTATCCTGAAAAGCCCGATCGATGGACCGAATAGCGCGAAAGTGCCGGGTCATGCGGGAGGTGTCGTTTTCCGCTTTTTGAACATCCATACCTTCATCCAGCGTGTGTGCATAGGCCAGGTACAAGGAAACCCCGGTGAATTTTTTTTGCTGAAGCATCTCCTTTGCCCGTTTCAAATAGCTCATGTCTTCTCACCACATGCTTGGGTCGATACTGATATAGGCGTTGAACAAACGGGTATGATACAACATCGAATGAATGGCCATCAATCCACCGAAGGAGTGCCCAATCAACATCCGGTAGGGCTGTGTGGGGTAATGGGAATCGATATACGGGATAAGTTCCTTTTCAACAAAGGACAGAAACTGCTCGCCCCCACCGGATGTCTTTGAGAGCGTGCTGTCCATGTAGGGCGGGTCGGCCGCCACGTGGGTAGGGGTCAAATCACGCGTGCGATCGGTGTTAACAATACCCACCACAATCATTTCCGGGCACAGCGTATTGCCATTGACCTGACTGAATTGCTGCACCATGCCGGCAACCGAGAGAAAATGAAATGTTCCGTCCAGCAAGTAAATCACCGGATACCGATTGCCCGAAGGATTCTGCTTGCCCTGTGGCAAATACACCCAAATCTTCCGCTGTTCATTCAGCACCTTAGATTGAATACTGTCAATAGTGCCCACAACTACGCTGCCGTTATTTTGCGCACCTGCCGGAAGTGAAACAAGTGCAGCAAAAATCAGTAACAGGAGGTTTTTCATAGTGGGAATAGGCCTTGGCTGATTTCTCTATCCAGTCGTTTTTTTTAGGCCAAACCAAAGCTGAGAAACCGACATGTGATTTCAAAAAGTTGACGGGTCTTTCATACCGGTGATACCCACCCGCCCGGTGATTGCCGCGCCAAGAGGTAGCACCAAACCGGATTCAGACATTTTCCTTTTACGTGTGTAACGCAAAGGATTATCTTGCTGCATCTGATGAAGACCCTTTTTTTCAGTCTTGTTTTGCTTCTGCTGGCACTGGCCGGGTGCAGGTATTCCCAAGATCCAGCCCGGTCGGCCGTGTGGGTCGACAGCTTAGCCCGACAGATGTGGGAACGCGACCTGGCAAACGGGAGAGCCGTCAACAGCTCGGACGGGAAATCAATTTTGCCCCGTAACCTCTATGCCGGATCCCGCAGGAATTTTATCCAAGACTCCGCCTACTTTTCCGACCTAATCCAAAAACTCGACCAACTTGAGCCAGACCACCTGCCGGTTGATAAAAAAACAGACTACGATTTGCTGAGATGGACGGCTGAGATACGCCTGCAGGGAACACAATACTAAAGCCAGGTATTCCCGCCTGTTACCCCTATGCCGACTTTTTCTATGGCATCGAAACGGTTTTCAAACAAGCGTCCCTTGACACGCCAGCCGAGGCAGCTCAGTATATCCTGCTTCTCAAGCAGTATTGCGCAGTTCAACAGAACTACCGCGATAAGCTGCGCTGGATGGCGTCACGCGGCACTCGCATGGGCAAACCTTAGCTGGAGGTTGCTCTAGCGATGATCACCCGTATGCGTGTGCCGCCCGAAAAACATCCGTTGTTTCCGGCTGACACACGTCTCACCCGTTGGGCAGACACTGCCCGGGCTTCGTTTCAGGCGAATGCCAGAAAAATCCTGCTCGAAGAAATTTTACCGCAGCACGATTCGCTGTCGAACTACCTCAAGGGTGACTATTACCGGCAATCATCCGATCAGGTAGGGCTTTCTCAATTCCCCGGAGGCACCGACTATTATCGGTATCTCGTGCGGTTTTTCACTACCACCGACCTGACACCCGAAGCCATCTATGAGTTGGGCCTCCGGCAGGTTAATATCCTTGCGCGGCAACTCGACAGTATTCAGCTAGCCACCGGGTTCACAGGCGACCGAAAAACATTTTACCATTTTCTGCAAACCGACCGCTCAGATCGGAAACGCTGCGCTATAGCTGCGACATACCCGGTCAGGCATTATCGTATAAGATCGGGGCGCTTCAACTGGAAAAACTGCGGGAAAAATATGAACGTGCATCGGGCGATCACTGGAACGTGGTTCGGTTCCATGATGAGGTTTTAGCCAATGGCGCCCTGCCGTTTTCCGTTCTTGAAAAAGTTTTGGATCGGGAGTTTGCAGTTCGGTAACTCAAACCAGCGGGAGTGGTTGCCACCCTGCTCAATCTTTCCTACTTTTCCCTTTTTCATGAACCGCAGGAATTTTATGCAAGCCGGGGCCGCACTCGCAGCGGCTACGCTGCCGCTGCCGCAGCTTTCGGCTCAGGTGCACCGCGAGGCCGCGCAGTCGGTGACCTCCGAAACGCATTACGATGCCATTGTGCTGGGCGTGGGCAGCATGGGCTCCGCCACCTGCTACTACCTTGCCCGTCAAGGCTGGCGTGTACTGGGCCTCGAACAGTTCGACATCCCCCACGAGCTTGGCTCGCATGCCGGGCAAAGCCGCATCATCCGCAAAGCCTATTTCGAGCATCCTGACTACGTGCCGCTGCTGGAGCGCGCTTACCACAACTGGCAGGCCCTGGAGGCCGAGACCGGGGCACGCCTTTACCACAAAACCGGCCTGCTCTACTTCGGCCAACCCGGCCACGCGCTTATCAAGGGCTTGCGCGAGTCGGCCACCCGGTACCACATCCGTGTAGATGATCTTACAGCTCAGCAGCAGGCCGCCCGGTTTGCGCAATTCACACTGCCGGGCGGCTACGATCGCCTCATCGAACCCGATGCCGGTTTCGTTACACCCGAGCGGGCGGTGTTGCTCTATACACAGCGGGCCCTGCAGTTGGGCGCCACCATCCGCACCCACGAAAAAATTTTGTCGCACACCACGTCTGGTAACCGCGTAATCGTTAAGACCGAAGGCGCCACGTACCAGGCTTCTAAACTCATCATTACAGCGGGTCCGTGGGCCGGTAAAATGTTACCCCAACTGAGTCGCCACCTTAGCGTAACGCGCCAGGTGGTAGGCTGGGTGAAGCCGAAAGACTGGAAGAAATTTAACGCGGCCAATTTCCCCTGCTGGACTATTGCCGATCATGAAAAGCCCGGCATCTTTTACGGTTTCCCCCTCCTGCCAACCGAACAATTTGGTGGCCCTATCGGACTCAAACTCGCGCACCACCTGCATGGGGCGGCCACCGATCCCGACTCTGTAAACCGCACTGTGACGCGTGCAGATGAAGCCGCCCTGATCGAGGTTCTCGAAAAATTCATACCCGGAGCGTATGCCTCCACGCTCGCCCTCAAAACATGCCTCTACACCAACACCCCCGATGAAAACTTCATTCTCGACTTTGCCCCCGGCCAACCGAATGTGGTCATCGCCTGCGGCTTTAGCGGCCACGGCTTCAAGTTCGCCAGCGTGGTAGGCGAAATCATGGCTGACCTCGCCATGAAGGGAACCACTCAGCAGCCTATTGGTTTTCTAAATGCCAAACGATTCGGCTGAAAAATTCAGGAATGGTTTCGTTGCCGGGTGACCTTTATTGTTTTTCAACGAATGGTAAAAAGAGCGCATGCCTGGTCTGCCTCAACGATGCAGCCAGAACCGGGGGTACATGCCGTTGTCAGCAGCACGAGGGGGTGCGGCAGCGGCATATTTTCCGACCATGCGCAGAAAAAATTGAATCGGATCAATTGAACCTACCAACAGGCAGACCTTTAAACTCAAGAAAGCCCGGGTGTTTCTCTTTCGCCTTGAAGTAAGACGCTAACGCAATACATTCGCAATATGAAATACATTCCCTTTATCATCATCACTCTTCTTTTGGCGTGCTGCCACAGGCCAACACCCCGAAATGACCAGGCGGAATTAGACAGCCTCAGTCAACAGCTTTGGCATCGGGAACTTAACACCGGGCGAGCGGTTAAATTAACCGAAGGCAAATCTCCATTGCCGGAGAAACTCTATATAGGTACACGCGAGGACTTCAAAGACGATTCGGCTTATTTCGCTGACCTATTGACAAAACTCAAAGGGATAGACATCACGAACCTGCCACCAACGGCTTTGGTGGATTACGATTTACTCCACTGGATTGCCGAAGTGCGGCTGGAGGCCACGCGCTATTACGACAACGTGTTCCCCATTGTAACGCCCTATGCCCATCATCTCTCCGGCAGTGAGTCCATCCTCAAGCAAGGGTCCATCAGTACTGAAGCCGAAGCCGCCCGCTACTATCAGTTGCTGGAGCAATACCACGAAATTCAGAAAAGTGATTTGGCGCGACTGCGCGCCATGGACAGCCGGGGCATACGCATGGCCCGGCCCGAAATTGACCTGACAATCGGCCTGATCAAGTCGATGCAGGTGGAGCCCACCCGGCACGCGTGCTACCCTCAGACTGCACGTTTGGAGAAGCTTGACTCCCCGGTGCGAGTTGCCCTTCAGCAGAAGGTGGTATCGCTGCTGGTAAACCGCATTATTCCCTACCACGATTCGCTGGCGTCCTGGCTGGCCGGCCCATACCGAAGCCGCGCTACCAATCGAGTCGGATTGGGGCAATATCCGGGAGGAAAAGAATACTATCGCTACCTGGTGAAATGGCACACCACCACCGACCTCACGCCTGCGGAAATTCATGAGATGGGTATGCGTGAAGTCGACAGCATTTATCGCAAGCTCGACAGCATTCGAGTGGCCACGGGGTTTGAGGGCGACATGAAATCCTTCTACCGTTTTCTTCAACAGGACAAACGCTTTCTGGCATCCACCCCTGATGAAGTAGCCGCACGATTGAAAAAACCTCTCCTCAGCATGGACACGGCCATTCACCAACTGATTTCAATCCGGCCGAAAGCAGGTTACGACATCCGGAGGCTGTCGCCCGAACTGGAACCGGCCATAACTTTTGGAAACTACCTGCCCCCCACCGAAGTTGAACCTTTGGGAATCTACTATTTCAATGGCTCAAAACTGGAGCAGCGCCCGTTAACCAGCGCGGCCAGTCTGGCCTTTCATGAGATCATGCCCGGCCACCATTGGCAAATCTGTCTGCAAAGCGAAAACACCCACCTATCTGAGTTTCGGAAAAATACATATGTAACGGCCTATCTGGAGGGCTGGGGCGAATATGCTTCCTGGCTCGGAATCGAACTGGGCCTCTATCGCGATCCCTACGACTACTGCGGGCGCCTGCTGATGGACATGTTCATTTCGGTGCGCCTCGTGGTAGATACCGGTATGAATGACCTGGGTTGGAGTCGTGAGCAGGCCATGGACTTCATGCGCGCCCACGTGATCGAGTCTGACGAACAAATCAAAACCGAAAGCATTCGATACAGTTGCGATATACCCGCTCAGGCGCTGGGCTATAAAATCGGCAGCCTGAAACTAATTGCATTGCGCAAGAAATACCAAACCGCGCTGGGCAGCAACTTCAATGTAGTGCGCTTCCATGATGCTATTCTGCGCACCGGAAACTTACCACTTGCAGTACTGGAAAAAGCCCTCGACCGGGAGTTTGGTGTGAAATAGTCAAAATGGGTAGACACCCCACCCATATTCGTGTGCTGTATGAACACCCAAACGATATTCTTATGAAGCTTCGCCCTGCCCCCTGTTGGGCAGCCTTGCTGGTTGCAGGGGCCTGCCAGTCAAAAAAGAGTAATGATCCCCACGTGCAAGTGGGCGTATCGGCCGCGCCCATCAATTCACCCATGGGCGCTTTCATTGCAGGCGATTAGCAGAACAGGCGACTCACAGGCGTGTATGACAGCCTGTTTGCCAAAGCCGTGGTGATGACGCAAGCCGATGAGGAGTTGGCCATTGTAACGCTGGATTGCATTGGCCTGCTGTATCCGGATGTGCTCAAAATCAGGCAGCAGGCAGCCCGGCTGTGTGGACTAAACGAAGCGCGTATCATGGTGTCGTCCACGCACACGCATTCCGGGCCCGATGTGGTGGGGCTGTGGGGCAGCGATTACCAGCACCCGGGGGTCGACTCGGCTAATATGGGGTTTTTGGTGACCACCGCGGCTGAGCAAGTCAAACTGGCTTTTGAAAAAAGCAAAGATGCAAATGCAGTAGTGGCCGAAACCGTTTTTGGCGAGCCGTGGGTTCAAAACATCTGCCTCGAAGAAATTGACCGATCCGTTGCCATCCTTCAGTTTACCGATGAAGCCGGGAAGGCCGCTTCTTCGGTCAGTGACAATCTGCTGTACGGCTTTCGTTGCATGTTGAAACACATTCGTTTTTTTCCACAATGCTACTATCGATGTAAACGCGCGCTTTCTTCGGACACCTATAAGGATGGCATGGATTGATGATGCCACATATACCGGATACAAAGTTGAGCAAATCGATTGTGCCCGTTGTAGCTTTACCTGATCGTTGGCGGGTGTGATACTGCACCACTCCGCCCGCAGCCGGTGGTCGCCACCAAAAATCTCACCGATGATGTACAGCAACCGCTGTTGATGGTGAAGCAAAGCATTCTGACTTCTTCCATCTCGGCCTCGCCAAGGGTGGCACTGTCTTCCGCAAACACGGAGTAAAAGCGCGGCTCTGTTTTAAGAAACGCCCCCGTTTTTCGTTTGGGTGCGCTCAGCAGGTGACTTCTTGCAAGCCGATACAACAACGTGCGAAATCGGCTCTAGCTCCGAAGAGTTTTCAACGCGATGATGACTTAAACCAAAACCTCATGCGTGAATGGCCGCAAATACCGGAAAAGAAACTCCAACAGGCCGATTCTTGTGACTACCTGAGGCTAACGCTAAGGACTCAACTATTTTTCGTTTCAGATTTGTGGGCGATTGCGAAGATCGTTGACAACGATCTTCCTGTAGCTCTCCCCAATCGGTATTTCCGTGCGATTGACCAAAATTGCGTGACTGGAAATCGCCTGTATGTTGGCCATAGAAATGACAAAGGACTTGTGTACCCGCAAAAAGCCGTGAATCTTAACCAGCGCTTCCACAGACGAGATTTTTGAATTGTAAACACGGACATTTCCATCAGTAAAATATGCCTTACAGTAGTTGCCAAACGCCTGAAAGTATAAAACCTGTGAGAGCATAATCCGGTGGATGATCCGGTCTGCCTTGAGAAAAATAGATGGATCTTTCTTTTGTACCTCTGCCAATACAGGAACCTTTGGGTTAATGATTTTGTCAATGGCGCTGCTAAACCGCTGAAAAGAGAATGGCTTGCGTAAAAAATCGATCACCCCCAGATCAAAGCCATCGATTGCGTATTGACCGTACGCAGAAGCAAAAATAACCGAGGGCTGATACCCCAAACCTTTCACCAAATCTATTCCAGACTTGCCCGGCATCTTTATGTCAGAAATGATAACTTCCGGTTGGGTTGCCTCGATATACTTCTGTGCCTCCATCGCGTTGCTAAAAACGGCTGCTATCCTCAAATTACTGATTCTTTTGATGTAGTTGGTGATCACAGTGATGGCCGGTGGCTCGTCATCAATAACTACGCACCGAAACTGAACTGGAGTTTTATCATCTGATACCATACACTCAATACAATTCCAGACGCAAGGTAGCAATGTGAACCGATTGTTCAGAAACCAACTGAAGGTCGTATTTGTCTTTAAAAAGAAGCTCTAACCTTTTTCTCACATTTTTGAGTCCGGTTTGTGAGCCTGCTTTTGTGTGCTGTTGATCGCCAATTGAGTTAGACACCTGAAAAAACAATTCATTGCGCTGCAGCGCTACATCTATTCGAACAAAAGAGTGTGCCGTGGCAACCTCTGTAC
This sequence comes from Flammeovirgaceae bacterium, assembly GCA_021298015.1. Classification (GTDB taxonomy): domain Bacteria; phylum Bacteroidota; class Bacteroidia; order Cytophagales; family Cyclobacteriaceae; genus ELB16-189. The sequence goes on along the minus strand of JAJTGY010000026.1, from coordinate 4,773 downwards.
CATGTTTAAAGGCATTTTCAACAAACGGAAGCAGCAGCAAAGGAGGAATTTCAAAAGCGTCCGTTGCACCGGTTACATGAATGGAGGCCTCGCATTTATCCCCAAATCGCAGCCTCTCCAAGTTAACGTAGTGCGAAATGTAGTCTACTTCCTGCCGGAGGGATATTTTATGCAACTGCGTGACTTCAAACATGTAATGCATGAGCTCCGAAAGTTGCAGAATGGCAACACTCGTTTTTTCCGGATTAACAAGTGAAATCGAATAGATGCTGTTCAGCGTGTTAAAAAAGAAATGTGGGTTGATCTGCGCCTTTAGCAGATCCATCTCAGCCATCAGCCGTTGCTCGCGAAGTGCTTTATTCATAGTTACAGACCGATGAAACAATCCAATGAGCGTTCCTACCAAAAAGTAAAAACCGGCACCCATCACGTGAGGTAAAAACTCCCTGCTTTGGGTGATTCCTAAATCAATATGAATACTCGCAAACGAAACAATCAGCAAACAACTAACTGCACTTAGTGCATAAAACATGTACTTTTTTCTGTCCAGTAAATGCGGCACCAGCAAAAACAAATTAAAATAAATGAGTAGGGCTAATTCGATGGCGTGACCAACCAGTTGCAAAAGCGATCTTCCATCAATTTGCTGATTGGCAAAAACCAAGAAGGAAACCTCCATCGAGAGCCAGGCCAACCAAACCAAAAGGTGACCAATAACCGTTCGCAGCAGTGGACTCATGAAGCGATTCATGGGGGAAAGATAAGCATACCAATGACGTGGGTGTGTTCCCCATGTCGGCCAGCGCGTTTGTTCGTCACTAAATAAAGGGGTTTTGTCATCAAAATGATCTTTGATGCATCTTGTGTAAATGCAGACTCGTTTCTTTGAGCCTAATCTAATCTCAGGTATGAAGAAATCTGCTGTGTTTCTTGTGTTGCTGTTGTTCTGTGCTGCCAACCCCTACGGTGTATTCGGGCAAGCTAACCCCTTGATCAACGCGTGGAAAATCGATGAAAAATCAATACCGGTATTTTCGGAAGTGATGCTGCTCAGAGTGAGTAAAGTTAACCCGGAGCAGGCCAAGCAAATGGAGGCGTACCCGCAAGCCGTTGCCGAATTAGTAAAGGGAATCGTGTACTCATTCGGTGAAAACGGTGTGTATGAGGCAAGTTCAGCGCAGGGGAAACAAACGGGCACCTGGAAAAAAGTGGATAACTACCTGATCACACAAATGGCGGGAGGTAACGAAAGAAAAGACAGCATCATTTCCATTTCAAAAAACAAGGTCGTTTTGCTGAATCGCGAAGTCAACAAGCGTATTGAATATGTGTTGGCAAAATCGGAAGACGTACCAACCCAAATTGCAGCGAATCCGTCTCGCGAAGAATTTGACGCGGTAATGAAGGAATTCAAGCTCACGAAAGCGATCAAGAATGTATCTGTAGTTGATGTAAAAACAGGAAAAATTCTGCCGAATCAAACGATCGTTTGGAAGGAAGGTAAAATCATTTCTGTTTTACCGGGCAACAAAACGATCCTTCCACCCGATGCGGTTGTGGTTGATGGACAGGGCAAATTTGCGATGCCCGGAATGATGGATACACACATTCACTTCTTCCAAAGTGCCGGGCTCTATACACGGCCCGATGGGCTCGATTTTACCAGCGTGATGCCTTATGAAAAAGATCAGCAATGGATCCGCGATCATCACGGGATCACCATGAAGCGCTACATTGCCCTTGGCATCACCGGTGTAGTAGATGTAGGCGGTCCGTTTTACAACTACGCCATTCGTGATTCTGTCAACACAAAAATAATAGCTCCTCATACCATTGTAACGGGCCCACTGATCTCAACCTACAGCCCGCCTAACCTGGATACAATCGATCCGCCCATCATCAAGGTAAACAATGCAGAGGAAGCACGGGCACTCGTGCGCAAGCAATTGCCCTTCAAACCTTCGTTTATCAAAATCTGGTTTGTGGTTTTGCCCGGTCAAAAAGCCGAGCAGTTTAGTGCCGAGGTGGCCGCTGCCATTGACGAGGCGCACAAAAATAATTTGAAAGTGGCTGTTCATGCTACCGAGTTAGCGACTGCCAAAGAAGCGATCCGCCTAGGTGCTGATATTTTGGTTCACAGTGTAGACGATGCCATTCTCGATGATGCTTTTTTGAAAATCCTCAAGACAAAGAATATAATGTACATCCCCACCTTGCAGGTAAGTCAGCAATTTTACCGCATTTTAAAACAGCAGTTTGATTTTACTCCACACGAGCTGGCGTGGTCGGATGCCACGCAATTGAGTTCATTGCTCGATCTTCAGCATCTCGATCCAAAAGAATTGAATGGATTTAACTATAAAGCAATCAGTTCCCAATTTGCCGTGCCATCGAAAGCAGACAGTATGATGCTGGTGAACCTCAAGCGCGCTGCCGATTATGGAATTACCATTGCCACCGGTACCGATGCCGGTAATCCGGGCGTAGCCCACGGTGCATCTTACCTGCGTGAAATGGAGATGATGAAGCAAGCGGGGCTGTCCAATTGGCAAGTACTTAAAGCGTCTACCTTAGATGCGGCCAGAAGTTTTGGCGCAGCCAATTTATATGGAAGCATAGATCGCGGCAAGGTGGCAAACTTCATTTTGCTAAGTGAAAACCCACTTCAATCTTTAAAAGCCCTGGAAAAAATTGAAACCGTGTATTTGAATGGATACGGACACACACCAGCGGATTTGTTGCCTAAAACGGTTGAAGAATTGGCAAAGGCTGAAGTGAATGCCTATAATGCGCGCAACATTGAAGCATTCGTTTCCCGCTATGCTCCGGATGCTGAAATTTACGACCTCTCAAATCCCACTGTGCCCATTGCAAAAGGGAGAAGTCAAATTAGAGAGATATGGGGAGCTATGTTTAAACAATTTCCGGAATTGCACTGCCACGTAACAAGCCGCACCGTTATTGGCAACAAGTGCACGGCCATCGAATCAATTTCTGGCGTGGGGCCAACACCCGAAAAGGGCGTAGGTAATTACATCTTCAATTTAAAAACGGGACTGATCGAGAAAGTCTACTTCGTAACCGAAAGATAAGCGCACTTCCTTGAGAGAGGCACACAGCCTTCGTTAACCCCGGATATTTTTGTGGGGATTTCATTTGTTTAACTGTTGTGCACCCGGCCAATCGCGGGTGCTGCTTGAATAATTTCAATTGCCGTACACTACTTTGTCACAACCTATTGACTAATTTTTTGATAGATGCACAGTATGTGATTTTTAGGTTCTTGATTTGCCTGCACTCGAGAGATTATCGGTTATGTTTCTGATTTTCTGCGGCAGACCGCCAGGTGTTAGCACCTGACGGGGCATAAGCACACCACCGGGAGGAGAGCAAAAGCAGAGGTTTGAATTAGCCTGTTTGATCAAACTACCCCCTTCGCCTGCGCGCAAAACTAGCGAGTGGGGAGATTTTTGAGATTCCAGTAATTTAGTGTTGCTCAATACTGATCTGAACACCTTCAATGCCATCAATGAGAGATCGCCCATAAACAGAGGGTGGCGTAAACCCGGGATAGGTGTTGTTTACGGCTAGTTGGGCAATAACACGACCAATTATTTTTACGGTAAACAGGTATGCTTGAGGACCTTTTATAGTCACAATAAGTTTTTGATTGTGCTTATTTTCAGTTTGAGCCCATGTGTAGGTATATTGTTTGGCTAGCTCATTTTGAGTTGGCCCCAACGGAAAAAAAAGGTTTGAATAGCGAAAGAGGAACTTCCTTAGCCAGTTCATACGTCCCTGCATAAACTGGATCAGTATCCAGGGATAATACGAATAAGTAGTGATGGTCCGGATTTTTGTCGTGATAAATCCGGTTAAGGAATCCCCCATGAGCGGATTATGAATTAGATTGTAATCTTTTCCGTCAGCCCGGAATAAACGCTTCTCAAAGGGAGGTTTTGACATAATCAGATCTCCAGACACACGCGAGTATCCCGCTGCTGTAGCTAATTTCAATACCGTCTTGATTGTTCCTCGGGATGCAGCTCCAAAAGTTGCAAAACCCAGAAATAGTTTTTCCGAATCAGGTAACCCCTCCGATGCCAGGCGGCCCGCGATATCGGTCGGAGCCAGGTTAAAACCCGCACCAGGCATCAACATTACCCCGTTGGCGAATGCCACATGGTGAAGTTTATAAATTTCCAAAATGTCGGGATATTCTGCTGCAAGATCGACATAGTGAGTTTTTGTCTGTATGCAAGCCTCAATAAGATGCCTGTTTATGCAATAGGAGACATTAGCCAAATTGATAACAGCCTTCACATCGGATAAGTAAGCAACAATATGTTGCACGTCACTGATTTCAAAAATACGATACTCGATGCCATACTTTTCAGATAGGTTCTTGACTTCATGTTGCATAGCCGCAAGCACAATGGGGATACGCTTATCAAGCGCATGTTCGACAAACAGACTCCCGGTATAACCAAGAGCTCCATACACGAGGATTTTTGCTTTCTGATCGGTGTTTTGCATAAGGTAATGGTAGCGACTAGACTTGGATTAAACTATGAAACATGAATACTATCGTAGTTGAGCAATAGCAGACAACCTGTAAACTTGAACAAGGGGAGCTGTGGTTCCCCAGACGGTGCTATATCCATGAGAGCCTTTTTTATGATAGGTGGTCTCAAGTTTCTAACGCAACAAATTGAAAAATAAGAAATGGACACCTTTTTTTATTTCCCTAAAAAAGAAGGACAACAATTTGCT
>JAJTGY010000098.1 GCA_021298015.1 Flammeovirgaceae bacterium | reverse complement strand
ACAATCTGTTGCGCCACTCTTTCAGTGTTGACTTTATCCGTTCCAAAAATCTCTTCACCATACTTCGCTTTTAGTTCTGTAGTCTTCTCGTCTCTTGAATCAAATAATACCGGGAACTCATCTGCTTTCAGGTACATTGCGTTGTAAAATCCACCAGTCAATTTCAGGTCTACTGTAATTCGACCTTTCATGTTTGCGTACGCAATACTGGCATACTCTCCCAATGGTTCCCCCTCCCGATCAAAGGAGTCTTGAAGCTGCTCTCTATTAAAGTCCAATACGGCTTGCTCATTCTGTCTTAGAGCCTGAAGCGCGACACGCTCCAGGTCTAAGGCAGCTAAATTAACAGCAGCTTGTTTTAGCTTCTCAAGCATTAAGACACATCCAGTGTGGCCGAAGTCAGTACCTCAAACGCTGTCACGGTCAGCAACGAAGCATCTCGAAGCGTCACAGTACCGTCAACGAAATTGCCCGTACGGACTACGTTGTACACCCCTGAGCCAACGGAAGTTTCCGTTACTGAGGTAGGATTCTGTGCACCTCCAGCGGCTGTGAAGGCAAGGAAATCTGCCAGCAGTAATCCACTAACAGGAGTGCCGTCACACTTCGAGCGTACCGTAGCAGTGAAAGAGCCTGCAAGAACACTGCTGAGAATGATTTCCGCGTCAGTCAATGGAATCAACTCACCAACAAAGTCGGCAGGGATCATCAACCCACGATCGTCAATCTCGTTGTGGTCTTTCAGTACAAAATACACCGGGCTCTTGGTCGCAACACTTCCATCGCTGATAATCAACTTCTCAACGTTGATAAGACTGGTACGGAAACCAGCGCCATCTCCGTTGGACAGCTCCGTCATAAAGAAGTTGTTGTTCAAATCAAAGAAAATCACACGGTCGTCAGAGCCGGAGTGGCTGAACATAGCTTTGTGCAGACACAGATTCTTGGAGATGTGTGCACGAAAACGATACTTGCCCTGACGGACACGAATGTCAGTCAGTGGAGTTTCTTCGTACACCACCTCTTCACTCACAGCCTCGCAATTCGAGAAGGTAGGCCACAAGTAAATACGGGAAGCAAGACCAGCCTTGAGCGCATTCTGAAGAAACGTCTTCAGTGCGGCAGGGTTAGCCAACGTTGCAGCCGGGATACTGAAATTGGCAGGAGTCGTGATGGCTCCAGCAAACAGACCGGGCAACTTGTTACACTTACTGGCACCAAGGTTTTGCTTAGGGTCAGTAGAACAGATTATTTCTGCCATAATTTTTTAACAGTTAGTTTCTTTTTGGTTAATTCTCAAATTCACAATTTCGATTGCATCAATTGGATCGCTAAAAACCTGACGCTGAGCCGCTTTTTTATTGTTCAATGTTTCTTCGGGTGTGCCCCAAAAGTAACGGTTGATAGACGTGTGTTCTGGGCGTTGCAAATTGCCGCTCCACATAAACAAACCCGAACGTTTGAGGGCTACAAAAAATCGTTCGTACAGCGGAAACAATGTTGGTTTGAACACCCGCGTTAATCGCTCCTCTGCGTTCAGGTTCTTTTCAGTGGCCGCAATAATGGCAAGGTTAAGGCTATATCGCAGCATGTCGCCATCACGCTCAGGTGTGGTGGGCAACCGCAAAACAATTAGCGGAAACCTTTTATTGTACCTTGCCGGGCTTTTGGCCATTGCAACTATGCGCTCGTTAACTTCGGCAACGTGACCAAACATGTAGTAAGGCGCATCCTCTGCGGCATCTCCGTTCAGCGTTCGCATTAACTGCACTACGGTTCCGATATCATCCTCGATGATTCTCATAAACCGAAGGCGTTAATGTATTCCGGGTAACAGAATTTGTCTGCCAGGTATTCGCGGAAGTCGGTGTACCCTTTACTTGTTACCAGGTCATTAAAGTCCTCATAATTTTCGTAAAGGTAACCATATAGCGAATCTTGGTTTTCGTTGGCAGATGGATATTGGTCATCGTACAACACGCCGATAAGTTCCGCGAATCGATTGTACCCCGCAACAATCATCGGAGTAGGGTTTACAATAGTGGCATTTTCTGCGGCACTTATTACCGCACCAGACCCGGTAATGCTATGCGCGTATTCACGCAAGTATTCAGCATGTAGGTACGGCACAATTGCCTCGTTAAAGCCTAACCATTGTTGTTCGAATCCGCTCCAGTTATACGTGGTGCCTTTTTTTAAGACCAGCCATCGGTCGACAGGTTGCAGCGTCCAGCCAATTAAAGTATCGGGCACGTTTTGATTATTGTTGATAGTCGATTGATAAATCGATAATCCATAAACCACGCGATCACCTATACTGTAGTGTGGATGCGGCGTTGTCGTCCATTCAGCAGGCAAGGCTTCAACGCCAGATTTTAAAGCGTTCCAAAAAATCAGCCCTAAAGTCTTTTGTAATATCTCTTTTTCTTTACGAGTAAAGAACGCAGTGAGGCCACTATCGCTATCAGGCGATTGGCGCACCGTGTAAGGAGGCGCAACAAAATCCGTTAGGGCTGTGAATAGCATCGAATTGTTTTTTTTACTGCCGCATAAAATAAGCCTGAGCCGTGAACGTGGCGTTCATGGTACCAGTTCCCGTCCAGCTCACGCGGTAAAACGGAAACGGACTACCGTTAATGCGCCAGTGATAGGCAGCAGTAGCGTCAGCAGCGGTAATCGTTGGCAGAGCGGTTTGCGTTTCAATGGTTCGCAATGCAACAAAACTTGTCCCATCCAGCGAGCCAAGTAGCGTAATAGTGCCACCAACCGTACCGGATACTTTCGTAACGTTTACCTGTACGACCGTATAGCTTGCACGTTCTTGCAGCAATCGCGGAGTAGTCAGAAACGCAGTACCGGTATTTACAACGGTTTCAAAAAGTGCCGATGTGCCGGACACCAAGTTAACCGTCTGGCCATTCGAAGGCGCAGCAATAATCGCGAACAAGGCTACCAAGCCCACGATCAGGAAATTGAATTTAGTTTTCATTTTTCTTCTTTTACTTTTTCGTTACACCATTCGATTAGTCAAGCAATGCAATAGCAGCAGGAATGTCAGTCACTTTTGCAAATGCATTCAGGTCAACGTTACGAACGAGTAACGCAGTACGCTTCAGCGTTAATTTGCTCGGCCACTTTTACGATTAGGTCAAACAAGTTCGGCTCATCCAGTTGCAAATCAGGCGCTACATACGTTGGCGCGTACGTAAGGATACCGGTAATGTTTGGAGCAATACCATTGGCATTCCACAAATCAGCATCTTCACGCAAGCCAACGTTAACTTGTAACAGTTGTTCAATTTCGCCAGCGATGTAGTCAACATCGTTAAAGGCTTCCATTGACACCGGCACTTGGTCGCCAATTTTTTGCAGCGACAAAGTGTACTCTTGCCACGGAAAGGTAGATTCCGGGAAAGCGTTATTTTCAGCAACGGACGCAGCCGCGCGGGTAGGTGCCGATTGATCCACATAACGAACAATCCCGTTTGAGTTAGGCGCAATCGGGCGTTGACGGAACAAAGATGAAAGCGTAAAACTACGATATGCCACTTGGCCAATGTCATCCAAGCGCATTGCCTGCGTGGTGTTGGTAACGGACGAGCGGAGTACCGGCGCTTTGGTAACGGGCACCTCAATTTTGAAAGACGTTTTCTCGCCCTTCGCAATGCGCCCCATCACATCTTTCTTTTCTTCGATCAATTCGGCCACAGACTTGTCTTTGTTGCCGCCTTTGCCGGTCAGTATCTTGTTGATTTCAAGCCCTTGAGCCTCTACGGCTTTCGTCAGCTTTT
>JAJTGY010000025.1 GCA_021298015.1 Flammeovirgaceae bacterium | reverse complement strand
TCAGCCCCGGCCGGAAGCCTTGTGTCAAAAATAGTATTGCTTTTGTGCAGATCAAGACCATTTACGTTTCACTTATAAGTTGTACACTTTTACGATATAATATTTTAAGCGAAATGGTCAGAATTTGCCGCGGTGAAAAATGAGGCCGCCTTTCAGAAACAACTGGTAAAAATTGGCGAAAAGCTGGCCGAACTGCGCAAAAAGAAGGGATATGCGAGCCATGAGACGTTCGCCTATGATCACGACCTCTCGCGGGTACAATACTGGCGTATTGAGAGGGGCAAATCGAACATTACACTGCGAACGCTGTGCAATTTGTTGGAAATTCATGGAACTGAATTGAAAGACTTCTTCAATTCGCTGCCAAAAAGTTGAAAAACTTAGCTGTGTAGGTTTTTCGTTAATATTACCCCAAAGCTTTAGGCGCTAAATCACTCCCTGTGCCTGCATCGCGCGGGCAACTTTGAGGAAGCCCGCAATGTTGGCACCGGCCATGTAGTTGCCCGGCTTGCCGTATTCCTTCGCTGCCGCTAAACACGTGTCGTGAATGCCCTTCATAATGTCCTGAAGTTTTTCATCCACTTCTTCGCGCGTCCAGTTCTGGCCCATGTAGTTTTGCGTCATCTCCAATCCGGAGGTGGCCACGCCCCCGGCATTACTCGCTTTGCCGGGTGCATACATGACTCCCGCATCCAGAATCACGTTGATGCCCTCGATGGTGGTCGGCATGTTAGCACCTTCAGCCAACAACTTCACTCCGCCTTTTACCAGGTTGTGGGCGTCCTTTTCGTTCACCTCATTCTGAGTGGCACAGGGGAAAGCACAATCCGCCTTCAACGCCCAAAGCGGATTATGATCGGCCTTGGCATCAATGTCCTGATACACCACGCCCTTGAATTTATCCGCATACTCTTTGATTCGCCCGCGTCTTACATTCTTCAACTCTTTGAGAAACTCGAGTTTTTCTGTCGTGAAGCCTGCCTCGTCATATACAAAGCCGTTGGAGTCAGAAGCGGTTACCGCTTTGCCTCCCAACGGCATGATCTTTTCGATGGCATATTGCGCCACATTGCCCGAGCCGGAGACCAAACAGACTTTCCCTTTTAGGGAATCGCCCTTGGCTTGCAGCATGTTTTGCGCAAAGTAGATCAAGCCATAACCGGTGGCTTCCGTGCGAATGAGGCTTCCGCCCCACCCGATGCCTTTACCCGTGAGCACACCAGTGAATTCATTCTTGATTTTTTTGTACGTGCCGAACAGATAGCCGATCTCGCGGCCACCCACGCCAATATCGCCAGCCGGCACATCGGTGCGGTCATCGATGTGCCGCGCCAACTCGCCCATAAACGCCTGGCAGAATTTCATGATCTCGTTTTCGCTTTTGCCTTTCGGATCGAAATCGCTTCCGCCTTTTCCGCCACCCATAGGAATACCGGTAAGGGCGTTCTTAAATATCTGCTCAAATGCCAGAAACTTGAGCACGCTGGGTGTTACGGAGGGATGAAAACGCAAACCACCTTTGTACGGACCAATGGCGCTATTCATTTGCACCCGATACCCACGATTGACTTGCACATCCCCTTTGTCATCGAGCCAGGTAACGCGAAAGGAAATGAGGCGCTCGGGTTCCGTCATGCGCTCAAACAACTTCAACTTGCGGAACTCGGCATGACGCTCGAGCACCGGGTACACGGATTGAAGCACCTCATCTACCGCCTGCAGAAATTCAGGCTCGTGGGCGTTGCGTTGCTTTACATATTGGAGGTAGTCGGCTAATGACATAGCGAGGGGCTTGTTTGAGCACCCAAATTAGCAGAAGAAATGCGAAAGGCCGCATTTCAAACGAATGAGGCTGTCAATCTGGCAAAAACCGCTGGAATCGGCCAAAGGTCCAGGTGCCCGCCAGCGCTGCCAGCAGGCTTACGATCACAACCGAAAAACCCGCACCGATCTGTGCATACAGTGGGCCCGGGCACGCCCCGGTAAGGGCCCATCCAAATCCAAAGATTAAACTGCCGATGATGATGCCGTGGTGATACTTCTTTTGGGGAACCACGAGCGCCTCCCCTTCGAACGTCTTCGCATTAGTCTTGCGAAGCAGCCAAAGTGTAAGGGCACCGGTTGGGATGGCGGTCATAAATATTCCAAACATGTGGAAACTCTCGAACCGGAACATTTCCTGAATGCGGTACCACGAAATAGCTTCACCTTTGGTAAGCGCCAGCCCAAAAACCATTCCTACTAACGCGTATTTCGAGTTCTTCATAAAGCCAAAATGAAAGGGAGAATGTAACGTGAAAACAAAATGCCGCCCAGAAAAAACGAACACGTAGCCAATAAAGAAGGCCATTGCAGGGCGGATAATCCGGTGATCCCGTGGCCACTCGTGCAGCCTCGCGCATAGCGCGTTCCAAAGCCAACCAGGAAACCACCCAGCACCATGAGCAACCAACCTTTCACCGTGGCTAACTCCTGCCATGCAAAAAGCGAAGCTGGCATCAGCCCGGTTTCATGCGCAATGTTGAACTGCGCGATGTACGCCATGGTGCTTGCCGAAAGAGCAACCGGTTTTGGATTCGCCAACACCGCGCCACCTATAAAACCCCCCACCAGCACCCCCCCAACAAAAAACAAGTTCCAACTGTCTTTCTTCCAGTCATATTGAAACAGCGGAATGCGGGCGGGCACACACGCAGCGCAGATTTGCCTCAAGGTTGACGAGATGCCCAGCTTCTTGTTACCCATGAGAAGGAGCAACGGCACCGTGAGGCCGATGGTTGGGCCGGCAACATACCACGGCCAGGGGGCTAGTAAAAAATCCATAGGGGCGTAAAAATAGAAAACTCTACTCGATCAGTAGAGATTGAGTTTGTGCCTCCTTAAACAAACCCTTCTGCAATCGTTTTAATCGCTTGGAAAGGAGCCTTTGTTTTGTATTTTCGAAGCGTATAAACTCATTGATGTGATGCGCCACTTGCTTTTTGTTGCGGCTTTTGCGGTTGCCTGGTCTTGCGGCCACTCCGAAAAAAAGAAAGAAACCACTTCGCTGGACGCGGTAGCCTTTATGCAAAAGGCAAAAGAAGCGAACACGGAAATGCTGGACGTGCGTACGCTGGAAGAACTAATGGCAGGCTATGTGCCCGGCAGCCGACACCTGGACATCAACAGCACGGCTTTTGAGATGGCGTTCGACTTTATCGACCGCTCGAAAACATATCTCGTGTTCTGTGCTTCTGGTATTCGCAGCGGCCGGGCTGCCGAAGCTTTGCGCGCCAAGAGATTTGCTTCCGTTTTTACGTTGGAGGGCGGGCTAAAAGCCAATCCGGGCATTAGCACGGTGGCCGGCCAGCCGTTACCCGAGAGCCTGACTGTAACCCCGGGCAGCGAAGACGATCTTCAAAACTGGAGCTACCTCCGCGCTGACGGCTACGACTTTGCCGAGATCACCTGTGCCACGCAGGTCAACGATGTTTGCCTGGGCTATACGCTTGACTTCGCGAAAGACGAATACGGGCCGGACTCGGTATTTCAGAATTTCCCGGAAGCCCAAAATTGGATCATCACAAACTTCAACCGACAAAATCAATAGCTATGCAAGATAAACCCTGGGTACAGCATTATCCGGCCTATATGCCGGCCGAGATTACACGGCCTCCCTTCGATTCACTGGTGGATTTGATTCAACAGAACACCAGGCAATTCGGCTCGTCATCCGCATTCGAAAACATGGGCAAAACCATCAGCTACGCTGAGCTCGACCGGTTGAGCGATGACTTTGGGGCCTTTCTGCAAAATGAATGTAAACTGAAACGGGGGGACCGCATCGCTATTCAGATGCCGAACCTTTTACAGTTTCCGATTGCCATGGTCGGTGCGATGAAAGCCGGGTTAATTATTGTGAATACGAACCCCCTCTACACCGCCCGCGAAATGGAGCATCAGTTCCGCGACAGCGGTGCGGTGGCCATTGTGATACTGGCGAACTTTGCTCAAAATCTGGAAAAGATTATCAGCAACACGGATATCAAAACCGTGATCGTAACCGAAATTGGTGACATGCTGGGCGGGGTAAAAAAGCTGCTCGTCAATTTTGTGGTGAAAAAGGTGAAGAAGATGGTGCCCCCCTATCAGTTGCCCGGTGCCATTTCGTTTTCAACCGCACTGGCAGGCGGCAGAAATCACAAAGTAACAGTGCCCCCGCTGAAGAATGAGGATACGGTGTTTCTCCAGTATACGGGTGGTACCACGGGGTTATCAAAAGGTGCTGAGCTTACGCACGGAAATTTACTGGCTAACCTCACGCAATGTTTACCCGTGCTGCGAGCAACCAATAAGGGAGATATCGTTCCGGGCGATGTTGCGGTTATTCCGTTGCCGATGTATCACATCTTTGCCCTGACGGCAAGCTTTGCCTACCTGAGCATTGGTATGAACGTGTTGCTGATTACCAATCCGAAAGACCTGCCGGCTTTCATCAAGGAGCTCAAGAAAAAACCTTTCCATGTGATGATTGGCGTGAACACGCTGTACAATGCCCTGCTCAATCACCCCCTGTTTAAAGAAGTCGATTTGAAGCCAGTGAAGAGTTGTGTGGCCGGTGGTATGGCTTTACAAGAAATCGTGTTCAAACGTTGGAAGGAGATGACCGGCTGTACCATTGCCGAAGGTTATGGCCTGAGCGAAACCTCACCTGTGCTTACCTTCCAAATGCCAGGCAAAGAGCGCATGGGGAGTATTGGTGTGCCGATCCCCAGCACGGAAATAGCCATGAAGGATGATGCCGGTAACACCATGCCCTATGGCGAGGCCGGGGAGTTGTGTGCACGAGGTCCTCAGGTATTCAAAGGCTATTGGCAAAAAGACAACAGCCAGGTGTTTCATACGGGCGGCTGGTTTAAAACAGGTGACATTGCTGTGATGGAAGCGGACGGTTACATCCGGATTGTTGACCGCAAAAAAGACATGATCCTGGTCTCTGGCTTCAACGTGTACCCGAATGAAATTGAGAACATCGTGGCAACGCACCCCAAGGTATTGGAGGTGGCCGCGGTTGGCATTAAAGACGACCACTCGACTGAAGCCGTGAAACTATACGTGGTGAAACGTGATGATTCCCTGACGGAGGACGAGCTTCGGGAATTCTGTAAAGAGAATTTCACTTCTTATAAGCGCCCGAAACATATCGAGTTCATCAAGGAATTGCCCAAGACCAACGTGGGCAAGATTTTGCGAAGAGCCCTGCGGGAGGAAGCAGCCGCATAAAAAAATCCCGGTCTTCACAGGCCGGGATTTTTTGTTTCTACTGCGCGTCCGTTAGTTGGGCTTAGTCCCGGCCGGTGCCGGCTGAACGGTTATGCCCATTTTCTTTAATACCAGATTAGAAATATTGAATTTTTCATCACTGTACAACAACACATCTCCGCCACCCATAATTTGAGGGTTGATGATAAACGAATAGCCGTTTTCTTTGGCTACGTCTTCAATTGCCTTGCCTACTTTCTTGAACACCGGATCCATCAGATCGTTCTGCTTCTTTTGCAGTGATGTTTGAGCGTCTTGTTGGAATTTCTGAATGTTCTCCTGAAGCATGGTTATCTCCCGTTCCTTATCTGCACGAATGGGTTCAGGTGTAGTGGCCGGCATTGCCTGATAGGCTTTCACCTTTCCCTCATACTCTTGCATTTTCGCCTTTAACGAAGTCTCCAATTGCGCGCCATGCGTTTTCAGGTCAGCGTCAATCTGCTTGAACTCCGGCATCTGGCTGAAAATGTATTCCCAATCGGCATAACCGATTTTTTGCTCCTGCGCCAATGCCGGCAGGGAAAGGGCGCAAACCAGGAGGATTACTAGTGTTCTCATAATTAATCGTATTGATAGTTTGGTTCTATTTTATTTTATCATTTGGATCACCTAAGCCAAGTTCTTCGAGTACAAAGTCGGTGTAGTCGTGGCGTGGATCGGTATAGATCATCACTAGCTCACCTGCCTTATCAAAGATAATGGCAAGGCGGTTCGACTTAGCCACTTTTTCTACTGCATCAAAAACCTTGTCTTGAAGCGGTTTAATCAATTCCTGTTTCTTCAAAAAAAACAATCCCTCAAAGCCAAAAACCTTCTTTTGGTATTCTTTCAGTTCGGTTTCCTTCTTGCGGATCTCGTCTTGCCGCTCCTTTTTCATTTCCTCCGTGAGCAGTACCTGTTCAGCCGCGAACGTAGCATACAGCGACTCCACTTTTTTTTGCATCTCCTCAATCTCGTTCTGCCACGCAGCGCTCAGTTGCTCGATTTCACTCTGCGCCTTGCCGTACTCGGGCATCTTGCTCAAGATAAAATCGGAGTCGATGTAGCCGAACTTCTGAGCTTTGGCAAAAGGCACGCCAAAAATGGAAAGGATCAGAAAAAGCGCAAAAACCCTCATTTTCCTAACGAATTTGCTGACCGATGGTGAAGTGGAACTGCGTACCGCTCTTTTGGAAGGAGTTTGGCAGCGTATCAAATCCATGGGCCCAATTCAACCCGATCAAACCGAAAGCTGGCATGAAAATACGCACCCCGGCCCCGGCCGAGCGGTAAAGTTTAAACGGATTAAACTCCTGATAATTGTTCCAGTTATTTCCGCCTTCGGTAAACAAGAATGTGTAGATCGTAGCTGCCTGGCTGGTTGTTACCGGGTAGCGCAGCTCCATGCTGTACTTATTGTACACAATACCACCCTCTATCTCAGTTGAGGGTTGACCGCGGTTAGCATAGAGCGGTGGCGTCACCTGGTTATCTTCATACCCGCGCAAACCGATGATTTCCTGGCCCAATACAAACGAGTTAAACCCACCGGCCAGACCGGCTCCACCCATTACAAAACGCTCGAAGGGACCATACCCGACAGCGGGATTGTATTGACCGACAAAACCCATGTGAGCTCGTGTTTCAAGTACAAGGCTTCGCCCTTCTGGCTTCGAACTACCTGCCAGTTTGATATAGAACCGGGCATCAAACATCCACTTGTGCATTTCGATCCACTTGTAGCGGGTATTAATATCCTGTAACTCCTCGTCACTTTGCCACAACGACCACGGAGGCGTCAAGCTCAGGCTTAGGGAAATCTGTGAACCCGATGACGGGTACATGGGATTATCGATGCTGTTTCGTGCGAGCGTGGTGTTGAACATTAAACTGTTGGTAACCCCCACCCGCGGCAACGAGGGTGTATTGAAATAGTTCGCGTAGTCATAAATCAAATATGACAGTGAGTTATTCAGACTGAAATAATTGTCAGGCCATTCCAGTCGTCTGCCGAGACCAACAGTGACCCCATAGTTTCTCAACTGCCGGTCGCTGGTGAACTCAAAGTTCTGATTGGCAAAACGTGAAATCGAGTGGTTAAGGCTCACCGTGAGCGAATTGGGTTTATGCCCGCCCAGCCAAGGCTCCGTAAAGGATATGCTGTAGCTTTGAAATGACCGGCCATTTGCCTGAACCTGGACGGACAATCGCTGACCATCGCCCACCGGAAGAGGACGCCATTGTTTCAGGTAAGGCACCTTGCGCATGGAGAAGTTGTTGAACGTAACACCAACGGTACCCACAAAGCCAAATGCACCTCCCCAGCCACCCGAGAGCTGAATCTGATCGTTGGATTGTTCTTCTAACTTCCATTCAATATCAACCGTTCCGTTTGCCGGATTCGGCCGAATGTCCTGCCCGATTTTTTGTGGATTGAAATAACCCATGGACGACAACATTTGTTGCGTGCGAATGATATCGGAGCGTCTGAACTTCTGGCCCGGGATCGTGCTCAACTCTCTTCTGATCACATGGTCGCTCGTGCGATCATTACCGGAGATAATCACTTTGTCGATCGTAGCCTGGTCGCCTTCAAAGATGCGCATCTCAATATCAATGGAGTCGCGCTCTACAGCAATTTCGAAGGGTGTAACTCGGAAAAAGAGATACCCATCATCCATATACAAGCCGCTGATGTCAGCCCCTTTTGGATTAAACGAGGTCTTCTTGTCTAACAAATCCCGGTTGTAGACATCGCCTTTCTGAATATCCAGAATCTTGTTGAGCGTGGCGGTGCTGTGAATGTAATTGCCCGTCCAGGTAATATTGCGGAAGTAGTATTTGCGTCCTTCGTTAACCTGCATGACCACATCGATGTGCGAATCGTCCACATTGTACAGTGTATCGAATAGCACGTCCGCATCGCGATAGCCCAGTGAATTATAATAGGAAATCAATTTTTGCTTGTCCTCATCAAAATCAGCCCGTATAAATTTGGATGAAGCGAATACATTGAGCTTCACATATTGCCCTAAAAACTGCTTTACCTCCTGCCAATTGGTTTGACGTGTTGAGTCGAAAAACTCGCGGACATACCGGGGCTTGAAATGGAGGGCCCCGTTAAGCAGGGCACGATGAAGAGCAAAACGCGGGTGCTCCTTTGTCTTCTTTAGTTGAGATTTCAATTTGCTGTCGCTCACTTCTTTATTTCCCTCAATCCAAACGCGGTTAATCTTCACTTTTGACATCGGATTAACATCAATGCGCAGCCGAACATTACCGCGACTGATGGTGTCTATCTCTTGATAGATTTTAACCTGAGTGTTGAGAAAACCCTTTTTCAAAAAAAACTTCTTAACCGATAACTCGGTATTCCGAATCATGGCATCGTTCACAATCTTGCCACGAATGAGGTTGATGTCTTCCTTGAGAGACGATTGCTTCCCTTTCGAAATGCCGGTGAAGTAAAAACCCGACAACCGGGGTCGCTCGGCCAACTTCAATTGGAGAAAAACCTGATCTCCCTCTAATCGATCGATTACGAGTGCAGCATCTCCCACCAAACCCATTTTCCAGAGCTTGCGCAGCGCATTGGCTGTAGCATCACCTGGTATTCGAATTTTATCTCCCACACGCAAACCGGTAAGAGAAACGATAGCATTCTTGTCGAGAACATTAAGCCCCGTTACCTCAATTCCCCCGATGGTATACTCAACCGGATTGGCATAATTGGTCGTTTGCTCCTCCACCGAGGATGGAGCCGAAGAAGACGGGCTGGTGCGTCTGCGAAACTGTGCATCAGCAGAACCCCACGTCAGAGTAAAAACCGCCAAAATCAAAATCACACGCCTCATACTGCGGGGTCTAAAACATTTCCAAATCTTCGTTCGCGCTGCTGATAGGCCCAAATGGCCTCGTACAAATCTTCCTTACGGAAGTCTGGCCAAAGTTTATGTGTGATGTACAATTCGGTGTAGGCGATTTGCCACAGCAGGAAGTTACTCACGCGCATTTCGCCACTGGTGCGTATCAATAATTCGGGGTCGGGTATGCCGGCTGTTTCCAGCAAATCGCTGATTTTCTTCTCGTCAATATCGTCCGGGCTGAGTTTACCTTGTTGTACTTGTAATGCCATCTTGCGCATGGCTTGCACCAGCTCCCATCGCCCGCTGTAGCTGAGGGCCAAAATCATGCGAAGCCCAGTATTATTTTTAGTTGCCTCCTTGGCTGAGGCCAGGTTTCGCTGACAGTCAACCGGCAAATGATTGATATCGCCAATAGTCACCAACTTCACATCGTTATCCAGCAGCGTCTTGATCTCCTTTTGAAGCGTGTTGACCAACAATTCCATCAAACCATTCACCTCGTCTTTCGGTCGGCTCCAGTTCTCGGTACTAAAGGCGTATAACGTGAGGTATTTAATCCCTAATTCACCGCACCCTTCAGTTACATCCTTTACCGCCTGAATGGCATTGCGATGACCAAATATTCGCGCAGCCCCCTTGTGCCGGGCCCACCGCCCGTTGCCATCCATAATTACGGCCAGGTGGCGCGGCATCTTATTGGGGTCAATATTTTCCTTAAATGAACTCACAAGCTGGCAAAATTAGCCTTTTTTTGAGGATTATGTGAACTGCCCAATTCTTACCTGTAAGGGCTGGAGGGGCAGGGGATTTCGTAAAACGTATAGGTTATGGAAAAACCGGTATAGAAGTAGTTGTCGTAATCAAACCGGTTGCCGTATTGATAGTTTTTTACCGTGACATCCCCATCGGAAACATTGTCCAGATAGTCGAAAAAGGTCTTTCGGATACCAAACTCAAACGAGAGGTAATACCGGGGATTTAAAATGTATTTCATGCCACCGCCAAAAGGAATAGCCAATTGAACGTTGCTGTATTCGCCCGTTTTGTTGGGAACGCCCGAAATACCAAACAGCGCAGCTCCGGCAAATAAATAAGGGGTAAACCTCAACCTCCGAACATTATCACGCCAGTTTAGAAAGTGGTATTCAAATCCAGCGCCCACTTCCATGAGAAATATATCGAACGAAGCTGCGCGTTGGGCCGCAAAAGCATCTAATGGATCTGTGATATCGGATGCCCCAAGCCTACCCGCGGTGAGCGTTGACCGGAAGCTGACCACGTTGCTGATATTGGATTTGTAAAACACCGTAGCTGCGGGCTTGCTAAACCGGAGGTTATACGACCGGGCAAGATCACCGGTGTAGTTGAACATTCCCACGCCACCACCAATCTCGGCTCGCTGCACAGAAAGCTGACCGGAGGCTGAGGTCCACCCGACCCAAACCACCACCGCCAGGCTGATCGGATGAAACCTTTTCATTTGGCGAGGATCAGTTGGTTATCTGAATTTAGCCCGGTGCATATTACCCAAGATGTAGGTAAGCCGCACCGAAGTAACCATGTAGATATCGCGGTCATTTTTATTTCCGCGACCACTATCGGGATGCTCGTGGCCGTAACCCGGCAAAACCGTGTAGCCACCATACGAAATCGCATTGCCTTGCGCAATCTTTTGTTGCACCTCGGGCAACTCGCTGGATCGGTACGACATAGCGCGGGCCAATTCGGAATCCAACTCGGTAACATCAACAAAATTGCGACTGACATCATCCAGGTAGTCCGTAAAGGTGTAACGAAAGGACAGGTCGGCTGCAATATCAAATACTTCATTGACTTTAAAACGAGCGCCAATGCCAAATGGTATAGCTACTTGAACCGCTTTATACGGTTTTATACCGTGATTGGCTGCCGTTGTGGGTAGATCGGCATTCTGACCTTCGGTGCCTAGTTTGCGTAGATTAACCCATTGACCAGCCTCCGGTAGTGGGTTACCCCTGAGGTCGCGCTCGGGTGCCTTGCCCTGTGGGTTGTTCAAAAATCCAGCCACGCCCAGGAATACGTAAGGCGTCCACCGCACACGGCTCATGTAGGTTCCGGTGTTTTCGAATAAATCAAATACGGCCACTACCGAAAGCTCTTTGATTTGGTTGCGGAAACTGAGGTTGCGCTGGTAGCGATAAATGCCGTTATCGAGGTCATCGGGCTTTGCGGACTCCGAATCGGATCCTCTCAAAGTACCAAACATGAATTGACTTATTACGGAATAGCGCGGGCCAAAACGGTGCGTGAAGGAAACCGCGAAACCCGGCCGCGTAAAGGAGATATCGGTACTCAGGCGTCTAGGCGTGGGCGCGAGGTCACCGTAATAATTGAGCGCACTAACTGAAAAGCCGATCGAATTGTAAACCCTCGGTTTGAAACTCGATTTACTTCCGCGGAAACTGGCAATCTTGGCATTTCCCTTTTTGATCGCCTTGCGATTAAATTGAGCTATAGACTCGCCCGCGAGACCGACCCAAAAGAGGGCCACCAAAACAAAAAATAACCTTCTCATGGTCAGAAAGTATTTGGGAAGTACAAAACTAAAAATAAACCTGACATCTACGTGCGGATGGGTGTGAAAAATGGCCTAATAGCTGTTAGTTTCGAAGGTCGAGTCCCCAGTTAAGCTTCTGACGAAGGGTCTTGAAATAGTGCTGGCCTGGTGTTTGGACCAACTTGACCTTAAATCGCTCGCGGGTAACTTTAAGTTTGACGGTTTCATCGATAGTTTCGAAGCGCGAGTCAAGCGATACCAGATACTTTTTACTGCGCCCTTCGACCTGAAATGTGATCTCCGCATCATCTGATATTACAATTGGGCGCGTACCCAGGTTGTGCGGGCTCACAGCCGTAATGATCAGGCTTTCAGACCGCGGGTAAACGAGCGGACCCCCGCAACTGAGGGAATATCCTGTTGAGCCGGTAGGGGTCGATACAATTATACCATCTGACCAATACGAATTGAGCAACTCACCATCCACATAAACATGAACGGTAATCATGGATGAGGTGTCCTTTTTCATGATCGTAAAGTCATTCAACGCAAAGCTAAGTCCGCCAAATAGCCGGGGTATTGCGGTCAACTTCAGTAGGGTTCGAGAATCGATGGAAAAATTTCCATTTAAAAGGTGCGCAATCGCTTTCTCGGAATCTTCACGGCTCGTGGTCGCCAAAAATCCGAGCCGGCCGGTGTTGATGCCAAGGATTGGAACCTCGGCCTTGTTGACATAGGTAACCGATTCGAGTAAGGTGCCATCACCGCCAAGGGAAAGAAAAAAATCGAGGCCCTTCAGGCTTTGGCCCAGCGAAAACGACTTGAGCTTGGCCGATTGAATTCGGGGAGACTTCACTTGCTTTAGAAACTTGTCCGAAACCCAAATCTCAACACGACTCCGGTGGAGGTAATCGACCAGGCGTTCGATGAATCGATTTGATTTTTGCTGGAAGTCGCGGCCGTGAATACCAAAGCGCATGAGCGAAGGTAAGCAAAAGGGTTTAGATATTCAGGTAACGCATGAGCAAGTCAATGCGTTCTTTCCCTTCGTCTTCGCGTTTAGTTTCCCGGTAGCGGGCAATGACCCGGTAACCAAAACGCTCAAGCGTGGCCACGATACGCGATAAATCATCCTGATTGATTTTCAATGTCAGCTTGATCTTGCCCTTGTCCATGGGGTCTTCCGCGAGCATGCTGCTCAACACTTTGGCGTTATTCTCTTCGATGTATCGGCAAATCTCAGCAAGGGAATAATCAATCAGGTCCATCGACAGCACCAGAATGCTGCCCTGCATTTGCACCGCAGCCGATTGCGCAAAGGAGGTCATAATGTCTTGCACCGTTATCACACCTGCGTAATGGTTGTCCTCATCCAGTACAGCTACAATACCAAGCTTATTGTCGCCCGCTACTTTTAGAATATCGTAAAAGTGTGAGTCAAGGGAGACGAAGCAATCCTCACCTTCGAGGCGAAAGTCCCCCAGTCGTTTGTCAATCTCGTTCGACTCCAGAATAGCCTCTTCCGAAATAAAGCCCCGTAACTTACCATTTTCTACTACGGGCAAATGATTACAGCGAAATTCTTCGATCCACACAACCGCCTTGTGGGCATCGTCCGTCACCTTAAGGGGCGGAATCATATAGTTGATAAGTTCTGCGGCAACCACGTTATGCAGATAAAAACTCGTCTACCAGTTCATTGAACTTCGCGGGGTGCTCCATCATGGGCGCATGACAACATTTGTCGATAAACCGCAACTCGGAATTCGGGATCAGTCGGTTGAACTCATGAGCTACCATGGGCGGAGTGATCGTATCATTCAAACCCCACACCAGCAGCGTGGGCAATTTAATGTTCGGCAATTCTAATGCCAGATTATTGCGCTGCGCGGATTTCGCAATGGCCACAATGCGCATGCATTTCGGAATGCTTTTGGTTGTTTCAAATACTTCGTCAACGAGCTCTTTGCTGGCCACCTTAGGATCGTAGAATGTATAGGCCACGCGTTCCTGTATATAATCGTAACTTCCCCTGCGGGGATACGATCCTCCCATGGTGTTCTCAAAAAGACCTGAGCTGCCGGTGAGAATAAGCTTCCAAACTTTTTCCGGATTGCTCAGCGTGTAGAGTAAACCCACATGGCCACCGAGCGAGTTACCCATGATGATCATGTTGCCCAACTTCATGGCACTCACAAACTGCTCAGTGAACTGGCGCAATCCCTCCAGGCCTGCCTCTTTGATGGGCATTTCGTAGATCGGCAGCATGGGAATCACCACCCGGTACTTGGCCTGGAAACGATTGACAACACCTTCCCAGTTGCTCAGGGCACCAAAGAGTCCGTGCAGCAACATCAGCACCTGGCCGGTGCCTTCGTCAACGTACTTAAACCCTTCTTTTTCCTTTACGTTTAGCGCCATACCGGCCCGATTTGGGGATAAATAACTGAAAAATCAGCGAAAGCGGAAAAATTAATAAAATGAACGCTGGCCGGCATTTGGCCAATCAGCCATTTTTGAAATCGTGAAAAACTTCTTTGAGGAACGGCAAAAATGAAGCAAACCAATTGGTTACTTGAGGCGCAAAATCAACAACCTGCGGATACAGCCAGGAGCCGACCGTCCAGCGCTGGGGCAATTCCAGACTTACTGCGCGCATGAGCCATAACACAATGCTGATACAAAAGGCATACTTGAACAGGCCGAGTAAGGCACCGGCTATTTCATCTACCCGTCCTAAAAAGGTTTTGTCTACCCGGTCGCTCACCCAGCGGCCCACCACCACCACCACAATCACCACAATCAGAAAAACGGTGAAAAAGGCAATGTACGGCAGGTACACGCGGTCGGCATTAAACTCGCGCGCCAGATATTCCATGGCCACGGCCATCAACTTAAAACCCAACCACACGCCCAGCAAAAGGGCCAGCAGGTAGAACAACTCCATCAAAAACCCCTTGCGATAGCCGAAAAAGGCACCCAATGCCAGTACGATCAGCAGGGCAATGTCAGCGTAACTCAAGGGTTGAGCAGTTTTTTCACCCATTCGGAAATCACTTTGCCATCGGCCTGAGCCGCCAGCGCTTTGGTGGCCGCGCCCATTACCTTGCCCATGTCTTGAGGGCCTGTAGCGCCTACCTGGGCGATCACTTTCTTAACCGCCTCAACAATCTCGGCTTCGGTCAATTGCTTGGGCAAATAGCGGCTGATGATATCCAACTGAAATTGCTCTTTCTGCGCCAGATCGGTTCGTCCCTCTTTCTGAAATATCTCAGCCGACTCTTTGCGCTGCTTGGCGGCCTTCATCAGCAGTTTGTTTTCCGCCTCAGGGGTTAGCTCTGTTGCTGCGCCCTTCTCCGTTTCGGCCAGTAAGATCATGGACTTGATGCTGCGCAGGGCATCTAACTCCTCTTTATTTTTGGCCAGCATGGCCTTTTTGATATCGCTATCGATCGTAGTCTTTAAGCTCATGGTTTTCCTTTAATTTCGGGACAAAATTATCAAACCAAACGGAATGACCCGCCTTAGTGTCAACATCAATAAACTCGCCACGCTGCGCAATTCCCGCGGGGGTAACAACCCAGACGTTGTGCGTGGTGCATTGGACTGCGAACGTTTTGGCGCACAGGGCATAACCGTTCATCCGCGGCCCGATGAGCGACACATTCGCTACCGCGATGTGTTGGACTTACACCGGGTGGTAACCACTGAATTCAACATTGAGGGTTACCCGGATGACCGTTATATGAAGATCATCAGCGAAGTGAGGCCTGCCCAGGCAACGCTGGTGCCCGATGGGCCGCACGTGCTTACCTCCAATGCCGGTTGGGATACACACGAGCATCGCCTCTTTCTTACGGACATCATTCGCGAACTTAAAAAAAGCGGTTGCCGGGTTTCCGTTTTTGTTGATGCTGATGCGGGCATGGTGGAGGGCGCTGCTGCGGCCGGGGCGGATAGGATTGAATTATATACAGAGCCTTATGCAGCTGGTTATGAAAAGAATCGCACGGAGTCCGTTCGCCCCTATATAAAAGCAGCGGAAGCCGCCATCGCCTGCGGGATGGGCATCAATGCAGGCCACGATCTAAACCTGCTGAACTTGAAATTTCTCAAGCAATCACTTCCGGCATTGCATGAGGTTTCCATCGGCCATGCTTTGATTTGCGATGCGTTGTATTTTGGATTAGAGAATACGATTCAACTTTATCTGAGGGAGTTGAAATGAAGTTCGATCCAGAAAGTCATTAAATCCAGGCATCTTTCATTTTGTTTCGAGGTTCCTCCATGGCTTTGTAAAACGCCCTTCGCCCTTCCTCAATAACTTCATTGGCGCGGTAGAACTCGAAGATACCACACACGTTGGTGTGGATGTTGACCAACACATCGGGCTGATGTGCTTTGATCATAAGTTCGGTGACTCGCTCCTGCACCATGTCGGCCGATTTGTTCAACAGGTCGAACAGGCCTAACTTCTCC
The DNA here is from genome assembly GCA_021298015.1 of Flammeovirgaceae bacterium. GTDB lineage: Bacteria > Bacteroidota > Bacteroidia > Cytophagales > Cyclobacteriaceae > ELB16-189. The sequence goes on along the minus strand of JAJTGY010000025.1, from coordinate 38,245 downwards.
ACTTTCTCTTCGGCCTTGTTATCGATCCGCAGAATTTGTGTGCGAAAAGCCTCAAGCATTTTTTCATAAGCCGCTTTCTCCTGATTCACCACTTCCTGCTTTTTCTCTTGTGGCCAATACGCGTTGAGATTTACCGCCACCAGCAAATCGCCCGGCTCGCGTTTCACCACATCCAGCGGAAGCGGATTGAGCACACCGCCATCGACCAATTGCATGCGGCCTTCCGTAACGGGCGTGAATATGGTCGGGATGGCCATCGATGCGCGCAGGGCACGAAACAAGCTGCCCGAGCGGAAGTGAACCTCCTTGCGGGAGACCACATCGGCAGCCACGGCTGTAAACGGGACGCTGAAGTTTTCAATGAAATGGTCGCCAATCAATTGCTCAACCGCTTTCAGCACCCGCTCGCCCTTCACGAACCCCTGGGCGTTCAGGGTGAAGTCAAGGAGATTGAAAACGTCCAGTTTACTTAGCCCTACCAAAAAATGTTTGTACTCGGGCAAGTGACCCGTGCAGTAAATGCCGCCCACGATGGCACCCATGGAGCTGCCCGCCACCTCCACAATCCGATAGCCATTCCTTTCCAGCTCTTCAATTACCCCGATGTGAGCCATACCCCGCGCACCTCCACTGCCCAGCACCAAACGCACCGATTTCATTCACCAGAATTTTGTGTACCAAGATAGTGACGGATTGTATCGTTTACGCATCGTTTTTCGTTATATCTTCACCTTGCCCTATGATTCGATACCTGTATTTGTTGGCCCTGCTTTGTACGCTGGTGGCGTGCCAAGAAGTGAGCTTCCCCGAACCTCAACCTCGTGGAATTGAAGCCGCGAGAGAAATTCCGGCCCCACTTCGCGGGCAATACCTGGCGCGCGAGTCCGATGGCTCGGGTGGCGACACGATTACGGTGGAGGCGTGGGGATATCATCTGCGCGATAAAGACGACAAAGACTGGCTGGGGCAGGGGCGACTAAGCGACAGCCTGGTTGTGAAGGCCCATCAGAATTATTATTTCGTCAACTTTCGCTCGGGTGATCAATGGGTACTGCGCGTTATTAAACGTTTGCCGAATGGCGACCTTCACTTTATGGGGCTGGACGTAGAAGACAACGAAAATCGAAAAACCCTTCTGAAGAAGTTATCGAAGTACGGTCCGGTGAAAGAGATCAAACGTGACCAAGACACGTACTATCAGATCAACCCGTCCGCGGCACAGCTGATGGAGATAATTAAAGAAGGCCATTTTAAAAAGGAAACCCTTGAACGAATTGGCAACTAGCAACATGACTATTCAACATCGGCCGTCAGTATATCTTCATTTGTGGTTCCCAACTGTTGATTGATATTTCCATCGCGGCTAATGATACAGGAACCGCCTCCGCAGATCATACCATCGGCCTCACCCACGGCATTGGCCACGAGCACCCAAATCCTATACTCTCGGGCAAACGAGGTGAGCATTTCGGTTGCTGTGGCCATTCCCGGTCTCGTTTTCGCCACGCTTACCAGATATACATCCGCTCCAAGTTGCACGGCACGCTGGCGGTGAGCCGGCACCGACAATTCATAACAAATGGCGGGAGCCATTCGGGGATATTCATAGAACGTTTCGCGCTCATTATGTCCGGATACGAAAAAGGGTTCCTCATCGGCATGTAGGTACTTTTTAGTGTACACCCAGCGGGGTTGGTGGGGATGAAACATGATCATACCGATGCCAATGCCCGGGCCTGTTCGGATAGGGGCACCTGCACCCACGCTCATACCGTGTTGATCGCAAAAAGCCTGAATCAGATCCAGTCGAGCGTCATGCAGGTCAATAGCCAGCGCTGAGGCCAGCGTGGGTTCGTACCCGGTGAGGGAAAGTTCCGGGAAAATGAGCAACTCGGTGCCACTCGTTGCCGCTTTCTCCATCCAACGAAGATGTACATTCAAATTTGCCTTGATGTCGCCCCTAATGGCCCGAACCTGGGCCACACCCATTTTCATCGATCAGTTGTTCTTTTTCTTCTTCAATAAGTTGTTCAGCTTGTTCTTCAACTCGGGGTTGTTGATGATCTGATTAACGGCATCCTTCTTGGTTGTATCAGCCGGGTTTGTTGTCTTCGTGGTGTCCTTCTTGCCGCCTCCCACAATACTGTTCAACACGTCCTGAGGTTTGTCGCCTTTCAACAACTGATCAACGGCCTCCTGCCCTTTCTGTTGGGCGGCCTCGGTAACGGCCTGCTGCACCTGCTGCTTTTGCTCACTGGCGAGCAGACTGAATTTCGGATCGGTAAATGTGCCGCCCATACCGATGTTGAGGGGAATCTCGCTGGTGGAGCTGGTGCTGCCGGTATATTGATTCACAAAGCTTTGCATCTGACTTCCCAGCTTACCGGCCGGCACCATCATCTTCAAATTGTACGCCAGCGACATATCGAGCCCGGAGCTGCCGCTTACCGTGGTCACGTAGTCGCCAAACTTCACATTGAACGGTTTTACGCTCAGACGGCCATCTTTGATTTGCGCGCTCATCACCACATCTTTTAACGTCACCTGGTTCGTGTCATCCAATTTAGTGAGCGAAGTAATGCCGGCCACAAGCTTGGATTGCGTGAGTGCAGCCTGAACAATCTTGATGAGCCCTTCGGCATTTACAGTGCCCAGATTGGGCATCATGTTTTGTTGTAGTTCCCCATTGATTTTGAAATCGGTGTTGAACGTGCCATTGGCTAACCCGGCCACGGGCGCGTATTTTTGAATGATGGAGAAAGAATTGGCTGCCTGTTGGATGGACATGTTGTCAATTTTCACGGCCAAATCATAGCGGGGATGGCTGAGATCACGGGTGTCATATGCCCCGTTAATCACAAAAGCACCGCCCAACAAATTAAACTTTACTCCGCTGAGGTTAGCAACACCATCTCTTACGACTACATCGCCCTGCGCATGGGTGATGGTGTAATCCATCATTTTCACGGTCTTAATATCGGAATGCAGTACGAAGTCGATGTTCTGAGGCACGGGGATAACACCATAGGATACTGAATCTGTGGTTGCGCTCTCCTCCGTTTCGGTCATAAATTCATTCAGATCCAGGAGGTTTGACGAAAAGTCCAGATTGCCTCTCACCGTCTCGGTGCCGAATACGTAACCGATATAATTCGTCAGGGCACCGGCTACCGTAAAGTCGCTCTTGCCGATGGTTCCGGTTGTGGTTTTGATCTCGATTTTTCGCGGATCAAATGTGGCGGCCGATTGGGCAATGGTAACCGCGTAAGGCAAATCCGCAGACATGAACCTGAAATTATTCAGCGAAGCATTACCGCTGGTCGGCAGCTTGTCATAACGCTGGGCATTCAGGTCTGACATCTTACCCTTTGTTTCAAGGTCAGCTTTTACCTTACCGGCCAGGGTCATGCCCTCCAGCGGAAAAATTTTGGTAATCTTCTCCAGGTCAACTCCGCCATTGGCCTTCACATCCCAGGTGTAGTCGTTGAGGTTTTGCAGCAGCAGCGAGGCGGTAAACTTTTCGCCATCCATAAGCATGGCAAATGGGTTTACGGCTATTACCGTCTCGGCCATTTTGCCCGAAGCATTCTTCACGGTGGCCTCCATCTTCAAATCTTCCAAAGGAATCGGAAACTCAGACGACTTCACATATCCACTGCTTAAGTTTAGTGCGGCATCCACGGCCGGCATTACATTCCGAACGCTGTCGTAAATCCCTTTTGCTGACGCATTGATACCCAGGATGCCTTTCATCTCCAGCCCTTCGATCGGAAACATGCGCGAAAGTTCAGCCAGGTTGAGTTTAGCCTGCAGGTTTCCGTCCATGCGATAGTCCTTCAGATTTTCGATCAGTAAGCGGGCGTCCACCGGGTTAGCGCCAAAATCAACATGGAGCTTCTTCAAATCGATTACAGTATTCTCGATAACTCCCGTCTTGTTATCCACTAACAAATCCATTTGAATGTTGGAGATGGCCGTGGGCAGATCGGGATATTTGAACATGGCATCGTTGACGTTCAACGCCAGATTAAAAGCCGGCATTTGCGTATCGCTGTAGGCGCCCTTTACAAATCCCGCAAAAGCGAGATCGCCCTTGGTTTCGATTGAGCCAAAATCCTGGGTATAAACACCGGGCACCAACGACAGTAAACTCTTGAATGAATTCTCGGGGCTCTTGAATGCGATATCCATGCCGTAGTCGCTCTCATTCATTTTGAACCAACCATCAAAGCTCATCACAAAGTCGTTCACCCGGGCTGTGTTTTCCTTGAAGGTGTATCGGGTATAGGCCTCACTGATGCCCAACACAGCATCGATTTCAACGCGCTTGTTCGTGAGGTACTCCACTCCGGCATACGCCACCGTAACGGTATCAACCACGGTGTGGGTATTGAGGTCGAACTGTTGTTCGTTGAAATTGCCGCTGCCCGTGTGGTTGAGGTGTTTCAAATCCAACCGAAAGGTGAGCGACTGATCATCATAGGTCAGGTCGCCATCAATAATTTGCCAACGTTCGATAGCGAGCGAAAACTTTGCGGGCTCCTCACTCGCTGCGGACACTGTATCAGCCGATGGCAGGGCAATGTCATAGTTGGCACGCCCATCGGGCAGTACCTTAACCAGGATTTGCGGTTTCTCCAGCGTGATGCCTTTGATGGAAAGTTGGTCGCCAAAAAGCACGTCCATCAGGTTGACCTCCACATCGAAGCGGTTGGCGACAAAGAGCGGCACACCTTCGAAAGGTGCCCGGTTAAACACCCCGATCTCCCGAATTTCAGCCGTGATGTTGGGAAAGTTGCGAAACACGGACAAGCTGAATTTATCCAGATCGATGACGACATCGGCATTCACGTTTTCCGCGAGAGCCTTATCCAGCGCTCGCTTGATATCATCTTTGAATACAACCGGAATAATGAATGCAGCTGCAACAATCAAAATCAGCACCACGCCAACGGCAATACCTATTCGCTTAAACCATTTCATACAACTTTGAGTTTGAGTAGAACAAAATTAAAGAGTAATCTCATACCGGGCCGCTTTTTTGACCCGCCCGGGCTACGTTAGAACCACTTTAACATCAGATTAACGGAGCGCTTTACACTTTCCGTATAGGGCGGATGCAGCAGGTAGGGAAGGGCAAAACCCCGCTTTTGGCGCAATACCGGTTTCTCGTTCGAAAAAGCCATGAAACTGTACTTGCCGTGCGCTTTGCCGATACCGCTGTTGTTCACGCCACCAAACGGCAAATTCGGATGTGTGTATTGCGTAATGCAATCGTTGACACATACCGTGCCACTGGAGGTAAGCTGTAACAGGCGTTCCTGAGTGCTTTTGCTGGAGCTGAATACGTAAAGCGCCAACGGCTTTGGGTGCGCGTTGATGTGCCCGATCACGTCATCGAGGTTTTGATAGGTCAGCACGGGCAGCACGGGACCGAAAACCTCTTCTTCCATCAGCCGTGCATCCGGGGGTACATTGGCCAGCACCACCGGGTGCATAAATCGGGTGGCCGCATTGTGCTCACCGGTCAATCGCACCGTGGCGCCACGCTGAAGGGCGTCATCAACCATGGCATGAAGCCGGGCGAAATGCTTATCGCTTACGACACGACCGTAGCTGGGACTCTGTTCATTGATTTGGCCGCTATCACCAAATAGCTTCTTCACTTCGGCCACCAGCAATTGCTGCCATTCTTCCGCAACGGTTTCATGCACCCAAATGTGGTCGGGTGCAATGCAGGTTTGACCGTTGTTGAGAAACTTGCCGAATGCGACACGTTTAGCGGCATCTTTCAGGTTGGCCGTTTCGTCAATGATGGTGGGTGACTTTCCGCCCAATTCCAACGTCACCGATGTTAAATTCTCGGCAGCGGCCCGCATCACCACTTTGCCCACTTGCGGGCTGCCCGTAAAAAAAATGTGATCGAACGGCAACCGGAGTAACTCGCGGGTTTCGTCTACGCCACCCTCAACCACGGTAACCAAGTCCTCATCGAAGAATTCGTTCACCATGTCGCGGACCAGGTGCGAGGTGTGCGGTGTGTACTCCGAGGGCTTGATAAACGCTGTATTGCCGGCAGCCAATGCCGACACCAACGGACCAAAACAAATGTTTACGGGAAAGTTCCAGGGCGAAATAATCAGGCAAACGCCTTTAGGCTCGTACCTGACTTCGGAGGTCGAGCCCAGGTAGGTTAGTGGGGTTTCAATGTCCTCAGGCGCGGCCCACTCGTCAATATTGGCCAACGTGTGCCGCAATTCCGTTAACACCGGGTACACCTCCGACATGTCCACCTCCGTTGCCGGCTTACCAAAATCAGCAAAGACGGCCTCTTGAATGCGGGTGCGTTGGGCGGCAAAGTACTTTTCAAAGTCTTTCAGCAATCTCTTCCGCTCACTCAAGGGTTGCGTCCGCAGCCGAAGGCTGCGCGCCTTGTGTGCGGCAAAAAGGCGGTTGAGTGAGTCAATCGAGGAAGATGCTACAGGTGACATGCAAAGCCAGGTAAGAAGATGAAAAGATAGCGGTTTCGGGCGATATCCGCCCGAATGTTACCGAAATGTTACCTATTCATTGTTTTACATTACCGAATTGTTACCTTAGTGTTACCGAAATGAAAGTATTCTTCACCATCGCAATCCTCATCGCACCCGCCTTTGCGACCGCGCAATCGGGTAACCTGTTCGGGCAACTGGTCCGGGCCGAAGGAGGTGCGGTTAATGCGTTAACGGAAAAGAAATACACCGGCCTGGTGCGACATCTCGAGGAAAAGCAGGTGAGCAGCAATTCCGAACGGTTATTTTTGGAATACATGTTTGCCAAAGTGCAGCGCCAGTTTCTGAAGACATACCAATCTCAGGTCGCTTTTTCCGATCTGTTCAGCACGGGACGCTACGATTGCCTCTCGGCAACCTCCCTGTATGCTTCGCTATTGACTGAACTTAGGATTTCATTTCGCATCGTGGAGACGAACTACCATGTTGTGCTCATTGCTTCAACGGCTGACGGTGAGATCATGCTGGAGGCAACGGACCGCTTTAACGGTTTTGTCACCGGAGCGAACGAAATTGAGCAACGGCTTTTGCGCTACCAGTCTCAGTTGCCCCGGGCTAACGGTAACATGGTACAGTTTCAACACCCGGGCGCATTGCTTCGCGAAGTGAGCCCCAATCAGTTAATTAATCTCTATCACTACAACCAGGCGGTAATCGCCTTTAACCATCAGGATTGGGTAGGCTGCGCTGTTGCTTTGGAAAAAACTTCAATGGGATATCATTCTCCCCGAATTTCAAGCTTGGGTGCACTACTGATTACCGCAGTAGCCGAGGATTCGTCCTGGACGGACGAAAAGAGGTTAAAGTTTGTGCGGCAGTTTTACACCGTCCTGCTCAACCGCCAGCAAGATGTGGCGTCCAGCTTCTAGTTTGCCTAATTCTCCAGAATCCGAACTTCCACTCGTCTGTTCAGCTTGTGCGCCTCTTCATTATTCTCTTGCGAGATCGCTTGCGTACCGCCAAACGCCTTAGTTCGCACCTTACCCTTTTGGACACCTTTTTTGATCAGGTAATGGCGCACTTCGCCTACGCGCTGTTGAGATAACTCCATATTTTTTCGAGGGTCACCCCGCACATCTGTATGGCCTTCGAGCTGAATAACCATCTTGGGGTTATTGCGCATCATCTGCACTACTTCGTCCAGTTCGGAGTAAGAGATTGGATCAATTTTCGATTTCCCAACTTCAAAAATCAAGTTATCCAGGCGCATAACTTCGCCCACGACATGCACCGTTTCGGCATTGCCCATGGCCGATTGTGGAATAGTGAGTTCAATATCCCGAACAACTTTGCGATCTGCATTTGCCTCCGCAGGATCAATCATGTAACGGGCGCGGGCAAAGCCGGCAGCTTCCACGGTTAACTCATACTTCTCGTTGTCATGGAGGGGAAATGAAAACGTGTTCCCCTTCAAGAGACCTACTTTACTGCCGTAGGGCAAACTTTGATAGGTAATTTTGGCATTTACCGGCTCTTTGGTAACTGCGTTGGTAATGCTTCCGACAGCATAAACCAGAGAGTCATTTTGAGCGCACACTGCCGCACCGGCCAGCCATCCCCACACGAGAAACGCGGTACACCTAAACATCAAAGCTTAACAATCTTAAACTCAACCCGTCTGTTCTTTTTACGGCCTGCTGCCGTGGCGTTTGATTCCAATGGCTTGGTTTCACCAAAGAAGCTGGTGGTAATCCGGTCATGTGCAATACCCTTCTTCACCAGATAATCGGAAACCGACCGGGCCCTGCGGGCAGATAACTGGAGGTTATACTCTTCCGCACCGGTGGCATCGGCATGGCCTGAAATTTCCACCTGCATGGTTGGGCGCTCATTCATCAGGCTCACCAGGCGATCCAACTCCACGAACGACTCGTTTTTCAATGTTGTTTTGTCAAAATTAAAGAACATGTTGTTCAGCGTGACGGATACGTTGGTATCCACAACCGTAACCTGTATAGGCTCCAGGGTTACGTCTGTACCTGCAAGAGTGGCGTCTGATTTATAGTTTCGCAGATCCAGACTTTGCGAGGTGGAGATGTGGTCTTTCGCCTCCGCCCGGAATCCATATAACTCGCCTCCGGGTAAGTGAATTTCATATTCACCGGTTCGAGGATCGGAGAACGTCTCACCGACTACCTTACCATCTGAGAGACGCTCATATACAATCTTTGCACCAACCGGCTGGGCCGTTTTCGCATCAACTAATTTGCCTTTTACGATTATAACCGGTTGGGGGGTAACAAACAGGGGTAACTTCACCCGGAAGATGTCCATGTTCTCCGGATCAACCCCTCTGGAATAATACGCATAATCACTATTGGAGGGGATATTGAAAAATAAGTCGTCCAACTTCGAATTCACTTCGGGCCCTAGGTTTTGAGGAGGGCTCCAGTTTGTCCATGTATCGTCTAATCGGGTGCTAACCAGGATATCAGCCACCCCAAAGCCACTGAAGCCTGTTGAAGAGAAGTAAAGTGTCTTATCATCGCTGGCCAGGAACGGGGCCGATTCTTCGCCCGCAGTGTTGACTACTGCGCCCAGATTGAGGGGTTCAGTCCACTTACCACCCTCTTTTGGAAAACTTACGTAAATGTCGCGGGAGCCGCGCGAGTCCTCGCGTTCAACCGACATGAGCAGCGCTTTGCGTGTGTTTGTCATAAAGTAGTTGGCGCGCTCGTTGAAGTTGTAATCGTTTTCAATTTCCAGGAGTTTGGGCTCCGACCACTTGCCCCCTATGTTGTCGGCCATGGAAACACCGGCCAGCATTTTGCCATTATCCAAATACCGGTTACCCAACAGCATTAAAACCGATTTGCCATCGGGTGTTGCCGTGCCGAAGTAATTCACGAAGTTCGGCCCTGCGTTATTAAATTGTGGCCCCATGTTTTGCGCTAGTTGCCACTTGCCATCGTTACCTAACTCCGAATACCAGATGTCTTCTTTGTCGTTTACACCACCCATATTTCCCTCATGGTTCTTCCGGCTGAAATAAAGGGTCTTGCCATCAGGCGACAATAAGGGGTTAAGCTCGCTGGATGAACTGTTAACCCTCTCATCCAACTGCTCAATCTGCAAGCCTTTCGCCAGTAACTCGGGCATATCGATATCGGGAATAATGCGAATATCCGAGTCGGAAATGGCAACCGCATCAACAGAAAAATAATCTGAGAGCACCTCGCCCTCGAACATCAATTTCACGGCCGTTACCTTGTAAGGCGTACGATCAACCACCATGTTGAGCATACGGCCCTGCAAGGGGACTGGCTGAGGGTTGAACGAATGAACAAGGTATTCTTTTCCCGCTTCGTCATATAAATAGATCCGGAACAAAGCGCCCGGATTGTAGGACTCTGCCACCGCTATCTGACGGATCTGCATGGGGTTAGCGTATCCCAACTTGATGAATTCGCTTCTTTTGGGTTTGTCGGGAGTCCAGGCATTGGGGTTTTGGCCCCCAGCCGGCAATACGTTCGGCTTACCCAGCGCCTGCTCGGCCGAGTACTGAACGGGTGTTAGCTCAGAGGAGAATTCAATTACTTTGGATGCCCATTGAACAGTTTGGGCTTGGGCAAGAAACGGAGCGGCTATGACAAAAAACACCAGTAGAACTCGCTTCATAAGCAAAAAACGGTCGGGTTACCAATCAGACTTTAAACATAAGTAAAAATTCGTAACCGAAATGCGGTTCGGCATAGGATATTAAAAATTGTTGCCGTTTCAATCGGTAGCTGCTTTATTGAACAGGAGGAACCCCACATGCAAAAGCACACCTAATGGGTTTTCGTCATCGTCATAATAATTTACACTCAGGCTGATAGGGCCAACAGTGGAATGCATAACCAGGCCCGAAGTGGCGGCAAAGTAGATTTGCGTAACATCGGTGGCCAGGGCTGCTTCCTGATTATCTGTCCGGACGATGCTTTCAATGGGTTTAAACCAGTATGCCTCAAGCCGGAAATCCAGGCTTTTGGCCAGCGAGAAAACATTGCGCCAGCCACCAGCCACGAAATTGAAGCTTCGAAAATTCTGAAGCAGCAGCGCACGGCTGTCCTGAATGGGAAAGAAGCCGGGCGCATTTACAATGGTGCCCGTGTAATTACTGAACACCGGCTGGTTAGAGAATGTGCCCTGGAGGAAATAACCTGTGCTGTACGCTCCCACACTGAAGTACTGCTCGGCTGTGAGACCAACGCGCCACCACCGATGATCAACCTTACCAGGCGCACTTCGAAGGGAGGTATTGCCGGGTTCAAAATATTCCGTCAAGTCAAACCAATCGAGCGAAACTTGAAAGGCGCGGCCCCGGGACGCGTACTGTTTGCGATTAAGCTGGTTGGTGCCAAACGACAACCCGGCACGAAACCCCCGCAGACGCAGCACGTCCAGTGTATCGGTGGAGGACAGCACCTCGGTATCGGTGAACTCATCTGTATTGTTGACGTAGAAGCCATATGCCTCTGTTTTAAAATGTTTACTGGCCGGGATGCCAATGCGCAAGCCCAGTCTTCGGTCAATTCGATCTAACACCGTGGGCGTAAACTCTCGATCCATCAAATCGCGGCCCTCCAGAAAATCCCAACTGTTAAGAACAACTTCGGGCTGAAGATAAAATTGCCCAAAGTTGGGTAAATCCATGCGGGCAATCAGACTTGCCGACTTATAAAAGCTGCCCGTTGAGAAGTTGGCCTGAAAGTGAGTCAGGGCCCGATTGAAATTGTAATAGTTCAATCCCAGAAAAATATTGCTGATGTTTCGTGAAGCAATCACGCCTCCAAAATCAACCTGAAAGTTGTTCTGAGGTCTTCGTACTATCTTAAAGCGGTACTGCTGCCGCGCGGTGTCATAGCCGAAACTGGGGTACACATTGTGGAAGTAGGGATTGCTCACCAGGGTATAATACCCCTTTTTGACATCGGTATAATACAGTGGTCGCTTGCCATCGCGGAAAAAACGGTTGATGAACCGTTGTTGGTTCGGGTTGAATCCATCATATTGAATCTCACCCACCTCCAATGGCTTCATGCGGCTGTTAAAGTGATTTCGCTGCAGCGTGACCTCATCGCACGATACCCGTCTTTGTACTTTCGACTTGATTTCTTCCATCTGGCGCACCGTTTGGCGGTAGCCACTGTCGATCAGTGCGCGCGCTTTGGCAAAATCAAAGGCCGTGTATCCGTCAATCGGGGGTTGAATGTACACGCCCGTTGGGGGCACCTCGCCCGGGTCTGATTTGTCCAACAGCATATACAACAACGAACGCGAAATCAGGGCATCATCTTCACCGTAGGGGTACTCGCGGTACAACTTCGATGACACATTACTACCAATGACCACATCCGGTTGAAAGTCGCGCTCGGCTATGTCCACCGGGAAGTTGTTATACACACCACCATCGAACAGGTATTTGCCGTCCACGCGAATCGGGGAGTAGAAGAACGGAACCGTTTGCGTGGCCCGAAGAGCATCGCTGAGTACACCGCTGCGCAATACCACTTCGGTTTGCGTGAAAACATCGGCCGCCACCACACGCAACGGCACAAACAGGCTATCGAAGTTATTATTGGCAACCGCTGACGGCTGCGCCAGCTTTTCGGCCAGCGCGAAATTCAGCGACAGATCTTTGGCAATAGCCGAATTGAACTGAACATTGAAAAGTGAATCGAGCGAAAGATTAAGCTTTAGAAAACTTGCATTGTCGTCATCGCGGTGGAAGTAGTAGTTATAGCCCCGCTCCGGCCGACCATTCACCCAGTTTAAAAACTCTTCAGAAAGTACAATATCCTCAATTTGTAAAGGGCTCATACCAGCCGCATAACAACCGGCCACAATGCCGCCCATTGAGGTGCCCACTACATAGTCAATCGGGATTTCGTTCTCTTCCAGAGCCTTCAGTACCCCGATATGCGCAATGCCTTTTGCGGCTCCACCGCTCATGACAACGGCCACCCGCTGCTGCCCAAACGCAACCTGGGTGAAAATCGAAACTGCTATGATGGCCTGCAACACACGCATACCCTAAATCCCAACGAGGTAAACTTAACATTAGTTGTTGTTGGGCGGTAAATTTATAAGTGAAAAATTGATATTTAGTTACCGGCCAGGTCATGACCTGCAGAAAAAGATAGCCGATCCAGTTTGCGGATAATCACTTGCCGCAGCCTGTCGAATTCCGGTCGGTTGACTTCGCCAATAGGCTCTGCCGGTGGTAGCTTTGCATCTACCTGAACACCCTCGGGATAGAACCGGTAACACAGATGGGGGCCCGTGGCCCAACCGGTGCTGCCAACAAAGCCAATCACCTGGCCCTGTTTTACCCTAATGCCCGGTTTGATCTCGCTGGCGATGCGCGACATGTGCAAATAGCCGGTGGTATACGTGTCGTTGTGTTTCACTTTGACGTACCGACCGCTGCGCGAGTTATACCGGGCTTCAAGTACCACGCCATCGCCCACCGAGCGGATGGGCGTACCCGGAGGAGCCGACCGATCGGTGCCTAAGTGAGGTTTGAATACCTTGGCAATGGGGTGAAACTGCTTCTTGGAAAAGCGGGAACTGATGCGCGTAAACTCAATGGGATATTTCAGAAACGCCTTGCGTAAACTTTTGCCTTGCTCATCGAAAAAATCAATACCATTGCCCTGATCGAAAGCAAAAAGCATAATACCGCGTATTGTGTTGCAAAAGTAGATGCCGGTGATGCCGCGAATGCCGATGGTGCGCCCCTCTACTTGCTCCTCCTCATAAATCAATTTATACCGGTCGTTCTTTTGCAGATGATAAAAATCCACCTGCCACGCCAAGACATCCACAAAGCGGTTGGTGAGTTCTGGTGAAAGCCCTTGCTCGCGTAAGCTTTCCACCAGCGTACTGATAATAACATCGGACACGCTTTTTTCCACCACCTGAACCTGGCGCGCACAGTTCAATGCGAAGCGAATCATCAAAATGAAAAATTACATACTCCACATCGTTTGGTTCATACACAAGGGCATGAAGTGCCCGAAGGGAATCCGGTTGAAAGAGAACGGTGTACTTTTTTCCGGCTGTTACTTTTCGAAAGTCAAACGTGTTGCGACCCAGTTGATTAAGCTGCTGCCAGACCACGGGCGATACGTAATAGCCCTGCAGCAAATCCGTGAATCGCTGATGTTTCTCTACCGTGTCGCGGTGGGTGTGAAGTCCGTTGGCCAGTATTCCTTCCACAAATTCCGGCTTAGGCAGGCGGGCCCAACGCACGGAATCAGGCTCGGGCAGGAGCGGTGGCGAGGGCGCAGGCCCCGCCTGCAAACCCGATTCCAACAGCCATAAGGCAAAGAAACCGACTGCGATAGTGACTGACATTGCCAGCAACACTTGAGCTATCGATCTGCGTGACCATCTCATGGATCCTCAACCAACGAATATCACGTATAGTTATTTTTCGAGCCGGATGCCATCACGGATACAATTCTTTGTATTTTCTCTTTCCGCGCTCGAGAAAGGCAACAAACTCCTCCACGCTGCGGTCATAGCCGTAGGGCCAGGCGAGCACACGCTCATCCGCCCCGACCAGCACGTAAAAAGGCTGCGCATTGTTTTCCAGGTTGCGAATCTGGAGATCCGCATTTTGTTTGCCAATGGTCTTTTTGACTTTTTTGTCGTACGCGGACGTGTACCACTCGGCCTCCGGCAACTGCGTTTTGTCATCCACATACAGCGCCACAAGAACAAAATCATTTTGCAAACGCTGAAGCACCTGCGGTTCGCTCCACACCACGGCTTCCATTTCGCGGCAGTTGGTGCAGCCGTGGCCGGTGAAGTCAATAAACAGCGGTTTCTTTTGCTCGCGGGCACAAGCTAATGCCTGCTGGTAATCAAAATAGCCTTGCAGGCCGTGGGGTAAATGCAGGAAATCAGAAAAGCGCGGTTCTTCGCACATATCTTTTTCCTGCTGGCTGCGCGTCATCGCCACCAGATCAAAGTCCAACGTGTTTTGGGGGGGCAGGTAGCCGGCCAACGCTTTGAGCGGAGCGCCCCACATGCCGGGAATCAGGTAGAGTACAAACGAAAAGATGAACGCGGCGATTAACAACCGCGGCACGGTTATACGTTCAACGGGCATGTCGCTGGGCATACGGATTTTTCCCAGTATGTAAAACCCGAGCAGGGCAAACAACACAATCCAGATGGCGATGTTTACTTCACGATCAAGCAAGCCCCAGTGGTAGGCCTGATCGGCAATGCTGAAGAACTTGAGGCACAAAGCCAGTTCCAAAAAACCCAGCGTGACTTTAACCGTATTCAGCCATCCGCCCGATTTGGGCAAGGATTTGATCCACTCCGGGAAAATGGCAAAGAGTGTGAACGGAAGCGCAAACGCCAGCGAGTAAAAAAGCATCGCGAGCACGGGCTTAATCACCTGCCCGCCTGCCGCCATCACCACCACATTACCCACAATAGGAATCGTGCAGGAGAAGGAAACCAGCACCAGCGTGGCCGCCATAAAAAAGATACCCCCCCATCCACCCTTCTCGGCCTGCTGATCCACTTTGTTCACCAACTGATGGGGCGCATTGATTTCGAATAAACCAAGAAACGACAATGCGAAAACGATAAAGATGACAAACACAAAAAGGTTGGGCGCCCAGTGGGTAGCCAGTGCATTTAGTCCATCCGCTCCCAACAGCACGGCAAACAGCGTTCCGGCCAGGGTGTAAATGGCAACAATCGAAAATCCAAAAACCAGGGCTTTGCGTATACCGGCTGCCCGCGATTGATCATCTTTCAAAAAGAAAGTCACCGTCATGGGAATCATGGGGAACACGCACGGGGTAATGAGTGACGTGAGCCCCAGGACAAACGCGAAAACCAGATAAGCCCAAAAGGACTCCTGCTCGACTTCCGACTGTCCCTCCAGAATGGTGGGGTCCAACCGCGGACCTTCAATTTTTGCAGTAAATCGGGGCGGAGAGGGCTTCGTATTGGTCGTGTCAGCGGCTGCCGGAACGGGAGTCTCTGCGTCCGGCTTTTTCTCCTCGGTTTTGGGTTTGGGTGCCTGGCCCGTTACGGTAAAGCCATCAAAAACAAAATCGTGTTCGCCCGGCACACACTGGCCGTTAACCTCCGTGCACGTTTGAAATTCGATGTTACCGGCAATTTTTAGGTTGGCCGCAAGTACTTTTACCTTCTGCCGGAACTCGCCCGTCCCTTTGAAAATCTTGACGTCACACTCAAAAATTTCATCGTACTTATCCACCGGCTTCACCGGCACGATGCCTCCCACCAGGCGATAAGAATCATTCGGCTCAAACGTAAAGGAGGTTTTCAGCGGCCCGTCTTCGCAGGGAAATTCCGTTGAATACAGGTACCAGGTCTTCTCGATTTTAGCGGTGAACACCAACTCAATCTCTTGCCCGATCGTTACCTGTTTAGGTGCTGTGTGCGAAAATTTGGTGGGCGTTAGAATTTGCCCGTGGGCGGACAAAGTCAACACAAAAACAAAAAGAGCCAGAAGTCGCAGAGTCATAAGCTGCAAAGGTAACGATAGCGACTGCAAAACCGGAAAATCAATAAACCGTGCCACGTACACGCGTGGACACCGGGGATATCAAAGCAGCGTTGTCACCGGCCAAAATGTTTGTAGAAAGCTACAATCGTCTCGATTCCAATAAGAAAGTTTTTGATGCCGTAGCTTTCGTTGGGTGAGTGCAAGGCATCGCTATCAAGGCCGAAGCCCATCAACACGGTGTCCAGCCCGAGTTCGTTTTTGAAGAGCGCCACAATGGGGATGCTGCCGCCATCGCGCGTTGGTATGGGTGTTTTGCCCCACACCTCTTCAAATGCTTTTTCCGCTGCCTTGTAGGCTTTCGATGTGGTGGGCGTTACGGCTGCAAACCCGCCATGATGGGGCGTCACTTTCACCGTCACCGTTTTGGGCGCAATGGAAATAAAATGTTTCCGAAACATCTCGGTGATTTCGTCCGGAGTTTGGTTGGGCACCAGGCGCATAGAAATCTTGGCAGAAGCTTTTGACGGCAGCACGGTTTTCGCGCCTTCGCCCGTGTAGCCACCCCAAATGCCGTTGCAATCCAGCGTAGGGCGAATACCCGTGCGCTCCAGCGTGGTGTAACCCTTCTCTCCGCTTACTTCGGTAATGCCCAACTCCTTTTTGTATTCTTCCAGGTCGAAAGGTGCTTTGTTCAGGGCTTCGCGTTCGGCTGCACTGAGCTCCATCACGTTGTCGTAGAATCCCGGAATCGTTACGCGTCCGTTTTCATCGTGCAGCGAGGCAATCATGCGGGCCAGCACGTTGATGGGGTTGGCGACTGCGCCCCCATACACGCCACTATGCAAATCGCGGTTGGCGCTGGTTACTTCCACTTCTACGTAGCTGAGACCGCGAAGGCCTACCGTGATGGACGGTTGATCGAGCGAAATCAGGGCGGTATCGGAAATCAGAATAGTATCGGCCTTCAGTTTTTCCCGGTATTGCTTCACGAAGGTGGGCAGGTTATCCGAACCCACCTCCTCTTCGCCTTCGATCATGAACTTGACATTGCAATTCAGCAAGTTGTGCTTCATCAGAATTTCAAATGCCTTGATGTGCATGTAAAACTGTCCTTTGTCATCGCACGCACCGCGGGCATAGATTTTCCCATCGCGTACGGTGGGCTCAAAAGCGGGGCTCTTCCATAACTCCAGCGGATCGGGCGGCTGCACATCGTAGTGGCCGTACACCAGCACGGTGGGTTTAGCCGGATCAATTACTTTTTGCCCGAAGACAATCGGGTGACCTTTGGTTTCTACCAACTCTACATGGTCGGCTCCCGCCTCTTTAATGCGGTGCATCACCCGCTCGGCCGTTTTGCGCACATCGGCTTTATGGCGGCTGTCCGCGCTCACACTGGGCAGGCGCAGCAGCTCAAACAGTTCATCTAAGAAACGTTGCTTATTCGATTCAATGTAGGCGTGTACCATAGACTCAAAATTGGTTGTGCAAGGTAGTGAAGGTTCCGGAATTGAATTCACCCTCACCCTTTTGATGCCATTGCTTTTTTCTGAAGAAATCGTGGAACCGATCACCACTGCTGACATACCCTTGTCACGGTGATGTTATTTCTTTGCGGCATGGACCCCCTGAAAGAAATGTTTTACGGGCCTTATTACGTCAAGTTGGCCGAAGCGCTGAAGCGTGTCTATCCCGCATTCCCCAACGAGCGATTTCTTCGGCAGGTATTGAAGCCGTTGGCCTCGCTCTCACTTAATGAGCGGATGAGGCACACGAGTGTAGTCCTGAAGGAACATTTACCGCCCGACTATCCGAAAACGATCCGGATCCTGACCGAAGCCATTGCGTTACTTAACACCGGTTACACCACCCTGGTATTTCCGGATTTTGTGAGCCAGTTTGGTCAGCATGATTTCGAAACCAGTTTGAAGGCGCTGCACTACTTTACGCGTTTCGGTTCTTCTGAATTTGCCATTCGTACTTTTTTGAAGCTGGATTTCGACCAGACGATCCGGCACCTCTACCGATGGAGTGAGGATGAAAACGATCAGGTGCGGAGGTTGTCGTCCGAAGGCAGCCGCCCGCGGTTGCCATGGTCGTTTAAGTTGGAGGCCGTGATCCGGCATCCGGAAATCACACGACCGATCCTCGAGAATCTGAAGCAAGACCCCTCGCTTTACGTGCGGAAATCCGTGGCCAATCACCTCAACGATCTTTCAAAAGACTCACCCGAATACGTTTTGCAGCTCGTCAAACGTTGGGATCAGGTTCATCCCTACACCGCATGGATTATCAAACGTGGTTGTCGTTCGCTCCTCAAACAAGGTGATAAAAACTCATTAGCTGCTTTTAACTTCACGAACAGGGTTCAGGTAGCGATACGGAATATGACGCTTTCCCCGACCACCATTCGAATAGGGGATTCCATGTTGATCGAATTTGAGTTGATCTCAAAAAAGAAGGCTAACCAGAAGTTAATGGTGGACTATCGCATTCACTATGTTAAAAAAAATGGCGCCCGTTTACCGAAGGTTTTCAAACTAAAAGAACTCGCGTTGAAGCCGGCACAGTCCGTTCTCATCACAAAAAAACAGCGCTTTCAGGACTTTACCACGCGCAAGCATTTCCCCGGGAAACACAGGTTAGAATTGGTTGTGAATGGTGAAGTTGTGAAGGCTCAAGACTTTTGGCTAAAGAAGTAGAGGTCGGGCAAACTTCGCGTCTGCCGCTACCTTTTCAACCTCCTAGCCGCCCCTTGTCACTTTTGTATTCCCCTGATCACTCGTTTTTGT
This sequence comes from Flammeovirgaceae bacterium, assembly GCA_021298015.1. Taxonomy (GTDB): domain Bacteria; phylum Bacteroidota; class Bacteroidia; order Cytophagales; family Cyclobacteriaceae; genus ELB16-189. The sequence goes on along the minus strand of JAJTGY010000025.1, from coordinate 19,415 downwards.
ACCTTCCGCCCGTTAAGCCTGGCCCGCTCAAAAAACACAACCATGCGAGGTGAAATATTCAGAACGGTTGACGACTATGTGGCCGCCCAGTCGCCCGCGCTGCGCGAGAAGCTGGAAACGATCCGTCACATCATTTTTAAAGCCGTGCCGGGCGTAGAAGAGAAGATCAGCTACGGCATGCCCGGATACCAATACAAAGGTGTATTAATCTACTTCGGAGTGGCACAAAAACATATTGGGCTGTATGCGATGCCTTCCGCCATCGAAGCTTTTAAGAAAGAGCTGAAACCCTACGACACCTCGAAAGGCACCATTCGTTTTCCGCTGGATGAGCCGCTGCCCAAAAAACTGATTGCGGACATTGTAAGGTTTCGAAAGAAGAGGAATGAACTCAAGCAGGCAAACAAGCCGAGGTGATCTTCAACCCGACCGATTATCTTTACGTTCTTTAAACCGCATGACCAGCCGGCCAAAATACCTGCTCGATGGACATACTACCGCCCGGCTCTCCTTTCGGAAAATCGAGGTTACCGATTTTGACGCCTGTCGTCCGTTCTTTCTGAATCCCCAATCGAACCGGTATTGGAAAAGTGCCATAACCGACCCGAATGAACTGGCGCGGGAGTGGTTTAACAAACAGCTGTGGCGTTATGAACACCACCGTGGCGGCATGAATTTGTTGGTTCACCGCGAATCAAAACAAGTGGTGGGTTGGTGTGGCCTGTTGCTGCAGGAAGTTGATGCGCAAGAGGAGCTGGAAGTAGCGTACTCCATTATGCCAGAGTATTGGCAACAAGGTTTTGCCACCGAGGCTGCCCGCGCCTGCATCGACTATGCGTTTACGCATCGTTTACGCGATTCCCTGATTTCGATCATTCATGTCGAAAATGTAGAGTCTACGAAGGTCGCCATTAAGAATGGGTTGACCTTGTCCCGAACGACCACCTACCGCGACAACCCCGTAAACATTTTCAGGATTTGGAACCCCGCGATAACGCCCAAGGCGGGTTCCTGACTGGTCGCCCGGCTGCGTTTCAGCCTCTCGGCTAGAACTGATACCGCAGCGTCATGCCGAAGGCAAAGCTCTTGAAGTCATTGGTGAGGTAAAACTCAGGGACAAGTTGAACGCGGTTGCCGGCTACATGATGCGTGACAAAAAACTTGGCCGTATTGCCCGTGAAATAATCCCCGCTTCTGCGTAGTAATACACCGGCCCCCAGCCCCGACCACCGTGCGGCACCATTTCCACGATTAAAGTTGATCTCATACGTGCCGGATAAAAACGAATTGACGTTTGTGGTAAACCCCCCTTCGGGAGCACGCTCGGCAAAAAACATGAAGTTATAGCTAAGCGAAGCCCGGAAATTCTCTCTGCGGAAACGGTCGCGGAACTGAGTACCCAGCCTCACGGACAACTCGGGAAAGAACTTGTCGCGGAAAAGACCTACACCTGCCTGGGCCGACAGCGAAATTTGATCGCCCGGAAACGTATAGTTAATCGTGCGCTCCGCGATCTCGCTATTTCGCAATACGTACACGGACTCAATGCTGCTGCGCCCAAGTTCCTTCACCCGCTTCTCGGAACCAAGAGACGAGACGATCGCACCAAAATCCTGTTTGGCAATGTTCTCCAGACCTGCCAGATCGGCCGCATAGATTTTTGCTTTGTACCGCGGTGTGATGACGTACATTTCCCAGCCGGGGGGCAGCAATTCGATGATTCCCCTCTCTGCGGTAATGGTCATTTGGGTAATCGCATTTTGCTGAGCGCTCAAGCTCACGAGTTGCTTTTGCCCAAAAGGTACTTGCTTGAGCTTGACTTCCTTTACACCCTCGGGCGTTTCGTTCACCTCAATGCGCATGGGCCCTTTCCCGAAAACTTCTGGGCTGTAGCCCACTTTGATGTGCTCGAGCAATTGGCCAAGATGGGTTGGGAAATTTCGCAAAAGCAAACTGTCCTTCCGGTACTCCCGCATTTCCACGACCACCAGCGCCTGGATGTCGGTCATTTCAATGCGAATGGAATCCGGATACAAATTGAACTTCGGTTGCGAAATAGCAAGGGAAATACTGGTCAGCACCAGGGCTGACATCAATGTCATCGTCTTCATAACTGTTAGTTGGGTTTTTGTTTTAATCCGGCTACGATGTCAACCTCTGAAACCGTAATGGGTTGCTCGGTGAGATCAGGATCGGACAAAATAAGGCGAAACGAAAATCGTTTGGAGCGGGCATAGGCAGCACCTTGTGAGCGCCCCAGAATAATGGGAATTGATGGCCTTTCGACTGCAGCAGTCGGTTCCGTTACCGTTGGTTGTTCTTGCGGCTGCAGGGCTACGGTTGTTCGCTGCGTTGAGTCTATGGCTGGCTTGAGCTGATCGGCTATGAGTACCGATGGGAGGGCCGTATTCACGCGGGGCTTTACTCGTTGAATTTCTTGCGGCTGCACGGCCATCTCCGGTGCACACATACGCTCCGGATCAGGTGAGGCGAGAATCAGCTTGTCACCCGCCTGCGCCAGACGTATTTCAAGTGCAGCAATACGATCGTGCAACGCAGAGCTATTGAACGTCATACTATCATACAACACCCAACTACCAACCACAATGACCAAGGCCGCAGCAGCATACGCGAAAACGGATGTCCTTTTTCGCCTTGGTCTTTCTAACCGCAGCCAGGTCTCTTGCTTATTCCATTTTACGGGCTGGCTTTCCAGTTGCCGCAGTTTGTGTTGAATCAATTGTTCACTATGTTCCATACTGAGACCCCTCCCGGATGAGCATTTTTTTCAGGTGCGCTTTCGCTTTAAATAATTGTGTTCGGGCCGTGCTTTCGCTGATGCCCAGTTGTTCCGCAATTTCTTGATGACTATACCCTTCGACCACATGCAGGTTAAAAACGGTACGGTAACCGGCCGGCAACTCCATCACCAGGCGAAGAATATCTTCTGCCGGTAAATGGCAAACCTCATTCAAGTCCGGAACCGGCAAGGTGTCGTCCAGACTCTCGACCATGTTGAAGTTGTGCCTGCGCCTGAGCCAGCCGAGCGACTCGTTTACTACTATTTTGCGTAACCACGCGTGCAGGCTTCCCTTACCCTGTGGCCTAAAACTGGTGATGTGGCGAAACGCTTTGGTGAATGACATCATCACAATATCCTCCGCATCAACATCTGTCTTTACATACCGAAGCGCCACCCGGTAGAGGGAGTCGGCCCACCGGTCGAACAGCTCTTGCTGGCCCCGCGGGCTGGCTTGCTGACAAAGGCGGATCAGTTCAGATTCGGTCACGTGTTAAGACAAGTATCTAATCCAGTAAATGCTCGAAAGGGTGGCGCTGTTGCCTGAAAGTAAAAAAATATATTGGTGAAGGGACAGACCCTTGAGCGGAAGGCGTGTATTCACCAGATCAAAAACCGTCCGGTTAACTCTCCAAAAGATCAGTAGGCACTGCCGCGTACAATAGTGCGATAACCAGGACGTGTTTCGGGTAATTTACGCTTTAGCGTAGTGGGCGTGTAACAAAAGCGCGTGTCGCACGTCTGGCACTATAAACGCATGGCGCTCCGGACTCGTTTGTTGATCGTTGGTGGTGTAACCCTGTATGTCTGGGCTTTGCTGGTTTGGGATTATTTTCATGGCGGTGTTCCCGTTCATCACTTTCTGGCCCGCGAAGACATGCCTGCCTTCTCCAACTGGTGGGGCGGTCTTCTGCTTCCGCTGCTTACCGCCTTCGTTACCTATCGTGTTCAGCAACGCGTAGCCACAGTAAACCCGAAGGCGGAAATTCCAACTTCCGTCATCCTCACCTTTCTCAGTACGCTGGTGTATGGCGGGGCCATTGCGTTTTGCTTTAGTCAGGGCGTGGAAGACGTTCCCTTTTATATGCTCGTGGCCCTGATTGCGTTTTCATTGTTCTTTCCGATCTACTGGGGTGAATTTTTTCTTGGCCTGATTGTCGGGCTCACCTATACCTTTGGCGGAGTTCTTCCGGTTATCATTGTATCCCTCTTGTGCGTCATTGGGTTGTTCTCCTACAAGGTCGTCCGGCCGGCCGTTATGTGGTGTATGGCCCTGGTTCGGGGAAAATAGTTGGCATTTGATATTGCTCGCCAGGCGGAATTATTCTGTTTCTTTACAACATGAATGTTCGCCCTACGCTCACCCAGATGCTCGGCATTCTGCGGGAGCAATCAAATTAGCTTCGAAACTTTCTGATCACGAGAAATCTGAAATAGTCGATTGTCGTTCGAAAAACCTTCATCTTTGATTTGCCGTTTCTCTTGCCTGAGTGAAGTCTCATGGGCACCTCAATCACTCGTGCTTCAGCTTTTAGTGCATTAACCAATATTTCAAGCATCGATATAAACCCTGACTCCCTAATTAGTTCTCCGTGTTGTGCATTTATCTTCGCGAGGATCGTGATAGTATAAACACGATAAAATGAGCTTAGGGTTAGCACTCGAATACCGAAAAGAAAACGAAAAATCAAATTCGCAAGTGATGAGGCTGTCAGGCGCAGAAACGATGTGTTGTCGAATCCCCCTCCCTGGGCGTAAACGGATGCTAAGACCATATCATAGCCATGTTTATTAAGTGATAGCATGACGGGTAGTAAGGACAAATCGGACGTACAATCTGCCTCGATTGTTACGACACAGTCAGTCTTATTGGCTTTTTCCAATATCCATTTAAACCCCTGATTAAACGCATAACCCGGACCGCGATTAACACCATCTCCCAAAACAGTATACTGCGTGTTTCGAAAAAGCTTATGAATTTCAGCTACCGACTGATCCATTGAACCATCGTCAGAGAAAACAAAATGTACGGAATCGTCCAGGTGTATGGCGAGCAATTCATTTGCCAGATTGGGAATATTGGCAGATTCATTGTAAATCGGGACGAGAAAGTAAATCATGCCCGCAAGTTCTCCGAAATTTCGGCAATAGTCAGTCGAATTGCCTCCTCAAGTTTTATCTGCGGCTGATATCCGAGCAACGTTCGCGCCTTGGTTAAGTCCGGAATTCTCCGCTGAATGTCTTTATACTTACCGAAGACTTGATCCATTGGAACAAGCTTCAGCTTTAGTTTTTTACCGGTATCGGCAATTTTGTGAATCAATCGGGCAGTCTCAATGACGGAAAGTTCTTCGTCATTCCCGATGTTAATGACTTGCCCAATTGCCCGATCACTCTCCATCGCTAGTACTGTACCTCTGACCAGATCCGTCACAAAACCCATAGACCTTGTCTGTGATCCATCTCCATGAACAATCAACTCCTCATCCAGCAAAACAGCTCGAATAAAAATTGGAATGTGCCCACCGCTCCATGCAAAGCTAGATCGGGGGCTAAAGCCACCAAAATACCGAATGATCGTCATGGGAACATTTTGATCGTGGAAATAACCGTAGGCTAATTGTTCGCCATACAACTTTGAAACGGCATAACTCCAACGCTTGATGAGACTTGGGCCGATCAGCAGATCACCATCCTCCTGCAGCGGCAAGTCTGGCGACATACCGTAAACATCGGAAGTTGAAGCAAACACCACACGGGCTCCCCACATTTTTGCTACCTCGAAAATATGTTCGGTCCCCGTGGTATTTACCTGAAGTGTTGGGAGACTAACATCCTTTTCCGCAATCTTCTTGACGGCCGCCAAGTGGATGATTGCCCAGCAGTCGCGACTAAGGATCTTAAGGGTATCCAGATCCAGAATATCGACCTTGTAAAACTGAAAGTTCGGGTTTACCGACACCTGCTTCAGGTTATCTAATCGTCCATAGGATAGGTTATCGATGCCTGTGATCTGATAGCCTCTTTTCAGCAACTCCTCGGCCAGATGTGACCCAATCATGCCGGCAACTCCCGTAATTAGTACGCGCTTCGACAATTTTCTCTTTTTTTGTAAAAATAATATGAAAGATCAGATAAAGAAGGCATGGGGGGCAAGTTACCGCTATCGGCTATGGTTGTTGGCAGTATTGCTTGGTGTCAATACTCTCGTTGTACTAGACGTGCTAATGACTGCTGTTAAGGGAGATCGCTATTTTGTCGCACATGAGGATGAAGTAATTTACTACGGGTCAGCGAAGGTTTTTGCTGAAACTGGCAGTGTTCAGGCTGAAAGTTGTATAACCGAAGATGTTTCTCCAGTTGGACAAATCAACTGGTACGGCCCTGGCTATTCAGTAGTTTACGGCATGCTTCGTCTGCTATTCGGGGACGGTTTGTCCGTAACTATCTGGGTTCACTTCGCTCTAGCTTTATTGGCTGTCTTTGCCACGCTTTTGATTTCGGGAAAACCTGAAAGCAACCTTCTGGCAGCCAATGCCTTTTTTGCCACCACTCAGTTTACGGTTTTCATTTTCTCCTACTTTCCTGAAACTTTACATTTTTTCATGGCCACCATTCTGGCCGGGGTGCTTGTAAAAATCCATGAAACATCTGGTGACGAAAAAAGGATGTTAGCGCGGTGGCAGATGATCTACATTTGCCTATGCCTCACGTTTATGCTGTGTCGCATCACCATGATTTTCTGGTTGGCCGGCCTAATTCCATTGGCCGCCAATCGAAAGCAGTTGCTTCATCTCGTGGTACTGTTCATTGGGGGGGTTCTGGTGGCGTTGGTCTACATGAAGCTATTCATCGCTCCGGCATATGCAAGCGACATGCATAAGATTAATGAGCTATACAAACTTAATCTGTGGTCGTTTGCCCAGCAAAGCATCAAAGCATTCGTGTTTCAACTTAAGGAGCTAATCTTCAAAAGTGGGCAACCATCCTATCTCGTGCTTGGGCTAATGGTCATAGTTGCTGTCCTGTTTTTCGTCAGGCGGTCCCGCGTTTCATTGGCTGCTTTCCTAATTGCGTCAACACTTGTGATTACGTTACTATGTTACTATACGGCATCGCCATTTTTTTTTGTTAAACAAACGGCAATGCTTGTTCCACTACTGCTCATAGTAGCCATTCGCGAGTCCCCGTCATATGTTAAGTATTGGATCGGATTGTCCATGGTAGTTCTAATACCCAGCACCTGGGCACAACAAGCAGCAAGCATTGCTGAACATCAAGCTGCCTATGCAAACAAGGCAAATAATGTCAGTTTTGAAGAGGCTTTGCAATCCCTTCCTGATCATATCGATAAGTCCGGCAGCGTTGTTATTCTATGGTGTTATAGCGAGTATGACTATGGCCATGCGGCTCAGGCCTTACTTCCGTATTCAACCCGAAATGGTGAGCCCATCATGTATACCACTAACATCGTGTTTGACAGCAACGCTCCGAATGAGGAGCGCTTTCGCCTACATAACAAGCTAAAAGTCGATTATATACTCAGTCGCCAGCCGATTGATTGGAAAAATTTGAACTTGAAACTCCAAACTTCTTTTTTCTTCTTCTATGAGCTTAACAAAAGTTGCCAAAACTGTTGATCAGATGCTCGGCATTGACTATCCCGTCATTGTCGCCCCCATGTTTTTGATTTCCAACACCAAGATGATCAAGGCCGCCCTGGCCAGTGGCGTAACGGCTGCCTTTCCCGCGCTGAATTACCGCACCGATGCGGAGTTGCGCACGGCCATCCGCGAAATCAAAGCGTTTTCATCCAAGCCGTTTGGGGTAAACCTGATTGTGAACAAATCGAATCCCAAATACAAATCGCAACTCAAAACATTGCTGGAGCTGAAAGTCGATTACATCATCACGTCACTCGGCAGCCCCAAAGAAGTGATCGATCAATGCAAGCCACTGGGCATTAAAGTGTTTTGCGATGTGGTTGATTTGGCCTACGCCAAAAAAGTGGAGCAAATGGGGGCCGATGCGCTGATTGCCGTGAACTCGCGCGCGGGCGGCCATGCGGGCAACATTGCACCCCGCGAGTTGATTACCATGTTGAAAGAAAATTGCGGCCTGCCCATTATTTCTGCGGGCGGTATTGCCACGGGCCAGCAACTAACCGAAGTGATGGCATGGGGCGCGGCCGGTGCATCGGTGGGCACGATCTTCATTGCGTGCGAGGAGGCTGACATCTCGCCCGAATACAAGCAAGCCATGATCGACTATGGCGAAAAAGACATTGTGCGCACCACCAAGCTTTCGGGTTCCGCACTCACAGTTATCAATACACCGTACGTGCAGCAACTAGGCACCAAGGCCAACTGGCTGGAGTGGATTTTGAACAACAACAAAACGTTGAAGAAATACGCCAAGATGCTGCTGGCCTTCCGTGGTATGAAAGCCGTGGAGAAAGCCGCCTTTGGCGCCACCTACAAAACCGTGTGGTGCGCAGGCCCCGCCATTGAACACGTGCACAGCATCCGGCCGCTACGCGAAATTGTTCAGGATTTGACTACCGGCTACGTAACGCCCCGGTAAGAAGATTTACAAAATGGGCAGTCGTGAACGCTCCTCCATATCCTGAATCAACTTCTTCTCCCCTTCGGTGAAGTCAACGTCAAGCGATGTGTCAGGTTGTTCAATCACAGGCGAGAATTGAAGCCGATACTTCCAAATGATATCTGCGCCAATTGCCTCTTTAAATTCGCGCAACGCAACCGACTCCGCAATCCAGTATAAACGGCTGCCGCTGACCGTTCCGGATGTCCCGTTCATCACGGCAATGTCAGCCCGGTCTAGCTTGCGCTGTACCTCACGTTCAAAACCTGCCTTTCCAGTAATATATATTGTACTCCAATTCATAAAAATTCTTGACCAAACAAGCTTTGGTGAATTACTCTTCCCACAAAAGAATTGCTTAGGTATTGTGCCCGGCAAAAAATTTTCCGCGCAGGCTGCTGATAATCTTGTCAACTACTGACGAGGTAACGAAAAACGAGTGGGGAAAGTTGCCGTGGCGACCTAATTCGCCCGCAGTCCGTAGAGTTGCTTGGACGTAACGTAAGCCTTCGTTTTCGGCACGAATACTTCCACCAGCGAGTACGACACGGTCACCGATTTACCGATCAAAATCTTAGGGTCACCTGCATAGGCATCAGAGCCGGGGAAGTAATGAATCCAAAGTAAACGATGTTCCTTGCCGGATGACTCCTGCAAAACCACGGTGGTGTAATCACCGTACTCGACCGACTTTACCTTGCCGCTTACTTCGAGGTACTCGGGTTCTGCACCTGAACCGTCTGCTTCTTCACCGACAAAAGACTGGAAAACAGCCGGACACAATCCCGCCATCCGGATGCCCACCTTTTCACCCAACGACTCCATAGCCTTGGCATCGCCTAAATCGAGTTTCAGGCCTGCCGTCTGGGCGGCATCCAGCATACACAAGCCCAACGCCATCTCCACGTCTGACTTGATCGCGAAATTAGGCTTCTTCTGAGTGATACAGTCACAGGTTTTCTGTGCGATGGCATCGAACTCCGCCTCCGTCTGGGCCGGGGCCCCGAAGCTGCTGCTGCACAAAAGGACGATGTGTAGGTAACGCATGGTACGAAGGTAATGGAAATACAATCGTTTCCGCTACTAACTGTTAGTTGGGTTTTGAAGATTTTTTGAAGAAAGTGAAACAAGAACTCGCAGAACCGTGCGCGGTTTGATAAATTTTGGCTTCACTTTTCAACTACGTGAGTTCTTTACCCAGACTTTACCACCCTTCATTTGAGCACGACTCGTGTGGAGTGGGCTTTATTGCCAACATCAAAGGGCGCAAGTCGCACACGTTGGTGAGTGACGCGCTCACCATGCTCGAACGCATGGCGCACCGCGGAGCTTGCGGGTGCGAGCCCAACACAGGCGATGGTGCCGGCATTCTCATTCAAATTCCGCATGAGTTTTTTACCGATGAGTGTAATAAACTCAGCATTAAACTGCCCGCGGTGGGGCAATACGCTGTCGGGCTGATTTTCTTCCCACGCGAGGCGCGTGTTCAGGAGGAATGCCGGACGGTGGTCAACCGGCAAATCCGGAAGATGGGCATGAAACTGCTAGGCTACCGCCCCGTGCCCGTTGCCCCGCACGATTTGGGCGACACTGCACGGCTGGCCGAGCCCGTCATGGAACAGGTCTTTATCCAACGCCCCAACACCATCACCGACCTGGCGGATTTCGAACGCAAGCTGTTTGTGCTGCGCAAATACACCACGCGCATCGTGACTGAATCGGTGAAAGACGTCAACCACCAGTTCTACTTCTCCTCACTCTCGCACAAAACAATCATCTACAAAGGCATGCTCACCTCGGGGCAGTTGCGTCATTACTTTGCCGATCTGCAACATGACGAAGTGGTGAGCGCCCTGGCCGTTGTTCACTCCCGCTTTTCCACTAACACGTTCCCTTCGTGGCGGCTTGCCCAGCCCTTCCGCTTCATTGCCCACAATGGCGAGATCAACACCGTGCGCGGCAACATCAACTGGCTGAAATCTAAAGAGGCCTTCTTCGCATCGCCTTACTTTACCCGCGAGGAGTTGGACATGATCTTACCGATCTGCAACCCCATTCAGTCTGATTCATCAAATCTGGACAACGCCATTGAGCTGCTTGTGCACGCGGGCCGCTCGCTGCCGCATGTGATGATGATGCTGATACCCGAAGCCTGGGATGGCAATGAGCAGATGAGCCAGGAGAAGCGCGACTTTTATGAATACCACGCGAACCTGATGGAACCGTGGGACGGGCCGGCCTCCATTACATTCACGGATGGCACGTTGGTGGGCGCTACGCTGGATCGCAACGGCCTGCGGCCCTCCCGCTATTTGATTACGGATGACGACCGCGTGATCATGGCCAGTGAAGCCGGGGTACTGGATGTTGCGCCCGAAAAAATTGTGGCGAAGGGACGCCTGCAACCAGGCAAAATGTTTTTGGTTGATCTGGAGCAAGGTCGCCTCATCCAGGATGATGAGCTGAAGAAGAAAATCTGCACGCAGCAACCGTACGGCCAATGGCTGCGCGGAAACAAAGTGCGGCTGCAAGATCTTCCCGAACCGGGCGGCAGTTTTCACAAATACGATCCCTCTACGTTTCTCAAGCGGCAGATTTCCTTCGGCTACACTACCGATGACATCCGCATGATTTTGGCGCAGATGTGTGAAACGGGCAAGGAAGCCCTGGGCTCCATGGGCAATGACACGCCACTGGCGGTGTTGTCGCAGCAGGCCCAACATTTGTCGGGTTACTTTAAGCAACTCTTTGCCCAGGTCACCAACCCCCCCATTGATCCCATCCGCGAGCGCATGATTATGTCGCTGGCCTCGCACGTGGGCGGATCGCTCAACCTGCTGGAAGAAACAGCCGAGCATTGTGTGATGCTCGAACTGCCCGCCCCTGTACTATCCAACAGCGAGTTGGAAAAAATACGCTACATCGACCACCGGCATCTGCAAACGAAAACGATCTACACCTACTTCAAAGCCGATGGCCAGCCGGGGTCACTGGAAAAAGGCCTGCATCGCGTTTGTCAATATGTGAACGATGCGATCGAAGACGGGTTTACCATCATTATTCTCTCCGATCGCAGCTTTGACAGCGGCCACGCCCAGATTCCTTCGCTGCTGGCGTTGGGTGCCGTACATCACGATTTGATCCGCAAAGGCCTGCGCGGAAAAGTAGGACTGTTGGTAGAAGCCGGTGACGTGTGGGAAACCCATCATTTTGCCACGCTGCTGGGCTATGGCGCCTCGGGGGTCAACCCCTATCTCGTGTATCAAACGATACACGACATGAAGAAGCGCAACTTGTTACCCGAAGAGCTTACGGAAGAAAAGGCAATCTACAACTACAAAAAAGCCGTGGCGGGCGAGTTGCTCAAGATCATGGCGAAGATGGGCATCAGCACGCTGCAATCTTACCACGGAGCGCAGATCTTCGAGGCCGTGGGCATCCATCAAACGGTAGTCAATCCGTATTTCACGGGCACAGTATCGCGCATTGGTGGATTGAAGCTGGACGACATTGCGGCCGAGGCGCTGGCTAAACACCGCAAGGCCTTTCCCAAAGTGGCCAACACGCTGCCGCGGCTGGAGAGTGGCGGAGTGTATCAGTGGAAGGCCGATGGCGAAACGCATCTCTTCAATCCGCAAACCATTCACCTGCTGCAACACAGCACACGCACCAACAACTACCACCTTTACAAAAAATATTCGACCCTGATTGACGAACAGGGCCAGCGCACCATCACGCTGCGCAGCCTGTTGAAATTCAAGCGCAGCACTCCGGTGCCGCTGGCCGAAGTAGAACCGATTGAATCTATCTTTAAACGTTTCGCCACCGGGGCCATGTCGTTTGGCTCTATCTCGTACGAAGCGCACAGTACGCTGGCGATTGCCATGAACCGCATTGGCGGCAAGAGCAATTGTGGCGAAGGCGGAGAGGATGAGGCGCGGTTCCAACGAAAAGAAAATGGTGATTGGGAAAACTCCGCCATCAAACAAGTGGCCTCCGGCCGTTTCGGGGTCACCATCGAATATCTGGCCCACGCACAGGAAATTCAAATCAAGATGGCGCAGGGCGCCAAACCGGGCGAGGGCGGGCAACTGCCGGGCCACAAAGTAGATGAATGGATCGGCCGTGTGCGCCACTCTACGCCCGGTGTTGGGCTCATTTCACCTCCGCCTCATCACGACATTTATTCCATAGAAGACCTCGCGCAGCTCATCTTCGATCTGAAGAACGCCAACCCGCAAGCGCGTATCAGCGTGAAGCTGGTGTCGGAAGCGGGCGTGGGCACTGTGGCTTCAGGTGTAGCGAAAGCCCATGCCGATGTTATTCTCATTTCCGGTCATGACGGTGGCACGGGTGCCTCACCGCTGAGTTCCATCCGGCATGCCGGATTGCCCTGGGAACTCGGATTGGCTGAAACACATCAAACGCTGGTGCGCAACAAGCTGCGCGGCCGCGTGGTGTTGCAAACGGATGGACAAATTCGCACGGGGCGCGATTTGGCCATCGCTGCTTTACTTGGCGCTGAAGAATGGGGCGTGGCCACGGCCGCACTGGTTTCCGTGGGATGTATCATGATGCGCAAGTGCCACCTCAACACCTGCCCGGTAGGCGTGGCTACGCAGAATAAAGAATTGCGCGCACTGTTTACCGGAACACCGGAGCATGTCGTCAACCTGTTCACGTTCCTCGCCACCGAACTCCGCGAGGTAATGGCCGAACTCGGCTTTCGCAGCGTACAGGAAATGGTGGGGCAAAGCGATCGGCTTACGGTGCGCGATGTGCGGCAGCATCCCAAGTTCAAACACCTGGATCTTTCCCCGATTCTGTTCCGCGAACCCACGCAACTGGATGTGGCCATGTTCAAACAAGAGGAGCAGGATCACGGCATCCGCCAGGTACTGGATATTCAGTTGATCGAAGCCGCTTCGCCCGCGTGGCAGCATCAACAATCGGTCTTTCGCGAGTTCCCCATCTCCAATCAGGATCGCGCTACTGGCACTATGTTGTCGCATCAGTTGGTAGGCAAGCCTCACCGGGCCGATGTTCACTTCAAATTTACCGGCACGGCCGGGCAAAGTTTTGGCGCCTTCGGTATTCGCGGGCTCACGCTCGAACTCGAAGGTGATGCCAACGACTACTTCGGCAAGGGGCTCTCCGGTGCTCGCCTGATCCTTTATCCTCCGGCACAGGCCAGATTCAATCCGGCAAAAAATATTATCGTGGGCAACGTGGCCTTCTTTGGCGCCACCAGCGGTGAGGCCTTCATTCGCGGCATGGCCGGTGAACGGTTTGCCGTGCGCAACTCAGGCGTTACGGTGGTTGTGGAAGGTGTGGGCGATCACGGCTGCGAATACATGACGGGTGGCCGCGTTATTGTGCTGGGCGAAACCGGACGAAACTTTGCGGCCGGCATGAGTGGCGGCATCGCGTACGTGTGGGATGTCAATAACACGTTTGTTAAGAACTGCAACCTGGAAATGGTGCTGCCCGACACGCTGGATGGGGAAGACGAAGTGTTTCTGCGGGAGTTGATCATGGCGCATCAGCAACTCACCAAAAGTGACGTGGCCGCCCACGTGCTCAGCTACTGGCCGCGGGTAATCAAACAATTCATTAAAGTTATGCCGGTGGATTATAAAGCTGTACTGGAAAGGAAGAAGTTGTTAGTTGGTAGTTGATGGTTATTGGCCGCAACAACCCACAACTAAAATTATCAACGACCAACTCATAACTAACAACTAGACACTAACAACTAACAACCACCAACTAACCATGGGCAAGCCAACCGGATTTTTGGAAATACCCCGCGAGCTTCCTGCCAGGCGAAGCGTGCCGGAGCGCGTGCGCGACTACTTCGAAGTAGAAGGGGCGGTGGATGCCGGACTCACGCAAAAGCAAGCTGCCCGCTGTATGGATTGCGGCATACCGTTTTGCAACCAGGGCTGCCCGCTGGGCAACATCATTCCTGAGTTTAACGATGCGGTGTATCAGGGCAACTGGAAACAGGCGTATGATATTCTCATCGCCACCAACAACTTCCCGGAGTTTACCGGGCGCATCTGCCCGGCCCCGTGCGAAGCCGCATGTGTGCTGGGCATCAACAAACCGGCCGTGGCCATCGAATACATTGAGAAGTCAATCATCGAAAAGGCCTTTGACAACGGGTGGGTTCAACCACGCACACCCTTGCACCGTTCGGGCAAGCGCGTGGTCGTGGTGGGCTCCGGTCCGGCCGGATTGGCCGCAGCGGCCGAGTTGAATTATGCCGGATACGAGGTTACCGTGCTGGAGCGTGCCGATGAAATTGGCGGACTGCTGCGCTACGGCATTCCGGATTTCAAACTGGACAAACAAGTACTCGACCGCAGGCTTGACCTCATGACGAAAGAGGGCGTGATGTTCAAAACCCAGGTGCAGGTGGGCACCACTATTACCGCTCGGCAACTGCAGGAGGAATATGATGCCGTAGTATTGTGCACCGGCTCAACCGTGCCGCGCGATTTACCCATACCCGGCCGGGAATTAAACGGTGTACACTTCGCCATGGAGTTTCTCACCCAGCAAAACCGGAGAGTGAGCGGACAACCCATAGCGGGTAACGAGATTATGGCGGCCGGCAAGCACGTAGTGGTGATTGGCGGGGGCGACACCGGTTCGGATTGCGTGGGCACGGCCAACCGGCATGGTGCCCGCTCGGTTACGCAACTGGAAATCCTGCCCAAGCCCCCGGGCAACCGCACGCTGACCACACCATGGCCCAACTGGCCCCTGATTTTGCGCACGTCTACTTCGCACGAAGAAGGTTGCGAACGGCAGTGGAGCCTGGTGACGAAGGCATTTACCGGCAACGACCACGGTGAGGTCACCGGCCTGCGCGTGGTGGACGTAGAGTGGCCAGCCGGTGAAACCGCTTTTCGCGAAGTGGCGGGTAGCGAGCGCGTGTTGCCGTGCGACCTGGCGTTACTGGCGATGGGATTTCTGTCCCCACAGGCTGCGCTACTCGAGCAATTTGGTGTGGAGCGCGATGAGCGCGGGAATGCGAGGGCGAAAAACTTTCAAACCTGCGTACCCGGTGTGTTTGCAGCGGGCGATGCGCGCAGGGGCCAATCACTGGTCGTGTGGGCCATCCGCGAAGGGCGTGATGTAGCGAAGGCGGTGGTGGGATATTTCGAAAGCGTGGCGGTGGGGTGAAGGGGCTCTCAGTACAGGGTGACAGCCTTTCCTTTCAGAGTCTTTTGCCTGGGCGCGAAAAAGAAAACAGTGAAATCGAAAACCTGATATTACACCAGGACAGGCGGTAGGGCAAAAATGTTGTTAGTGGCCGGCCGCTTACAAATGTCTCACCTCAACTCCTAAATTTCCGGGCCTCTGGGTTTTGACATTTGTTAAATGGCGATTATTGTGAATCAGCTAGAATTTATCTTGAAGTAGATGTCTAATTCTGCAATGCTATTGTTTTTAGCCAATTCATTCTTAGCGAGAACATAGATAAAGATGGCAGCAATTAGACTGAAAAAAGCTGAAATAGCGCTAAGTGCTGACCAAACTAGATTCCAATCGATGCTGCATATCATAATTTCCAAGTTATCGTGAACATATTTGCTTTATCGCTTTAAACATTGTCAAATAGTGTCATGCCACCATCCCCTGCACAAACACTTCCACAAATTCTTTCATCTTGTTAATAATCCGCTCGCCAACTTCGCGCGCGCGCAAAATGCTGGGGCGGTTGCCGAGGCATTTCAACACATCATCCCGCAGGGGCTCCTGACCGCTGAAGATGTACGTGTCGATCAACGCTTTAAACTGTTCCTTGTCCAGTTGCTCGTCATCACAGAGTTTCGCGAGGGCTAATACTTTCTGATCTTGCCAGTATTGTTCAAACTCTTCCTGAATACTGTCGGCATTTTCAATCCTGGGCAGGTTCTCTTCAATGAACTTTTCAATGAGTTCGCGCTTGCTGCGCAGCTGCACATCGCTGCCCAACAAATCCATGATGGCTTTTTTCTGCTGTTCGCGCTCCGACTTTTTGGCCTGCTTTAATTTGGCCAACAGCTTGATGATGTAGGCTACGTTGATGATGTCGCGGTGGATGAGCTCCACCTCAAAGTCGATGTCGTTGAGGATGGAGGTCTTTTGCTTGGCGGTTTCGCGCTTTACCTTGGCGTACAGATCGATGTACTTGGTCTGGTAATCCAGAAATGTATCCTCGTCAATCCCGAGCGCAGCCCAACTGAAATCGGTATACGACTCCAGCACATTCTTGGCGCGCAGCAGGGCGCGAAAAGCCTGAATGAAAGCGGCCTCCTCTTCTTCACTGACTAAGTTATCTACGCTTTGAGGCGTAGGCACAAGCTTATGTAATTCCGCTAAGGCCTCATCGAAGCGTTTGGCGATGGCTTCAAACGGAGGCAGAATGATTTCTTCGATTGCCTCTTTGTTGGAAAAAAGCGTAATGGCCTTGTCGGTGGCATCCTTCAGGTTTCGAAAAGCCAGAATATTGCCTTGCGACTTTTTCTCGCCCAAAATGCGGTTCGTTCTGGAGTAGGACTGAATAAGACCGTGGTGCCTCAGGTTTTTGTCGACATAGAGCGTGTTTACCTTCTTGGCATCGAAGCCGGTGAGGAACATGTTCACTACCAGCAGAATATCAAGTCGGTCTTTTTCGTCATTGAATGTCTCCTTCTCGCGCTCTTTCAGCCGCTTGCTGATGTCTTTAAAATAGCCCTCGAACAGTTTGTCGTCATCGGTGGAGAAGGCCGTGCCGTACAGGCTGTTGTAATAGCGGATAAACTCGTTCAGCTTCTCGCGGCTGTGTTTCGATTTATAGTTCTCTTTTGCCTCGGCTGCCATGGCCAGTTCATCGCCCGGCAAATTGTCTTGTGCATCTTCATCGTCTTCGTTGGCACCATACGTAAAAATGGTGGCCACGCGCAGGTCGTGTTCGCCCGCTTCTTTCTTCTTTTTAAAGATTTCGTAGTACTTCACCAGCGTGTCGATGCTGCTGATGGCGAACAGTGCTGAAAACTCCCGGTTAAATGTTTTTTGATCGTGATAGGCAATGATGTAGTCCACGATTTTCGCGAGGCGCTTTTCGTCTGCATATACCTCGGGCCGGTCAATATCCTCTACCTCGATATCCATAAAGGTGTTGCCCTTCTGTTTGTATTTGCCGATGTACTCAATGCCAAAGCGCAGTACGTTCTGATCGCGGATGGCATCGGTAATCACATACTTGTGCAGGCACCCGCCAAACAAATCCCTGGTGGTGCGCTTGCCGTGTTCATTTTTCGTAGCGTTATCGGCAAAAATGGGCGTACCGGTGAACCCGAATAGCTGCGCCTTCTGAAAATAGTTGGTGATGCGCTCGTGCGTATCGCCAAACTGGCTGCGGTGGCACTCATCAAATATGAATACCACCTTTTTATCGCGCAGGTGGGTGAGTTTATTCTCGAAATGGGCTTTGGATATGGCGTTGTTCAGTTTCTGAATGGTGGTGAGCACCAGCTTGGTATCGTCTGTGAGTTGCCGCACCAGCGAGGCGGTGTTGTTGGTTACGTCTACGCTGTCTTTCTTGAACGCGTTGAATTCGTTCATGGTCTGGTAGTCCAGGTCTTTGCGGTCTACCACAAACACCACTTTGTACACCTCCGGCAAGTCCATGATGATCTGACTTGCCTTGAATGAGGTAAGCGTTTTGCCCGACCCGGTAGTATGCCAGATGTAGCCGTTGCTGTTGCTCGATTTCACCTGGTGGATGATGGCTTCGACCGCATAGTATTGGTAGGGCCGCAGAATCATCATGTTTTTAAAGGTTTCATTCTGCACCACGTAGTGCGAAATGAATTTGCCAAGATGATCGGTATTCAAAAACGCGTTGGCAAATGACGTGAGGTCGCTGGTGATTTTGTTGTTAACATCTGACCAGTAGAACGTCTGCATCACCGACTGCAGCGGGTTATTGGCCAAATACTTGGTATTGGTGCCGTTGCTGATGACGAACACCTGCACGTATTGAAACAACCCGTTATTGCTCCAAAACGAATGCTTCTGGTAGCGATTGATCTGGTTAAACGCTTCCTTGATTTCAATGCCTTTCCGTTTCAGCTCAATCTGCACCAGCGGTAGGCCGTTGACCAGCAGCGTTACATCATAGCGATTGAGAAAAGAGCCTTGCTGCTGAACCTGGTTAGTGACTTGGTAAAGATTCTTTGACCAATCTTCGTTGTTAAAAAAGCGAACATAAAAGGTGGTGCCGTCTTCTTTGGTCAGGTTGAACCGATCGCGCAGGGTCTTCGCCTTTTCAAACACATTGCCTTTGGCGAGATGGTTCAAGACCGCATCAAATTCTTTTGCAGTGAAGGAAGTTTTGTTGAAGCGCTCAAGCTGAGATTTTAAGTTTGCTAATAGTGTATCGCCATCGTGCACAGGCACAAAGGAATAGCCCAGGCCATGTAATTGACTCATGAGCGCTTGTTCCAGTATCGCTTCAGACTGCATTCTCTTAATTGTTAGAGATTAGTGATGAATGGTTAATTGACACTTCTATTAAGATTCATCTTCGCTGATTTGATGATTGCCGTGATCAATTTTATTACCTCCACTGCTTTAACGTGAACTTCTTGGAATTCTGTTTCCTCTAGGTAGTCGGTTGCCCTTAGCAATTCCAACCAATAAATAGTTTCATTAATTTCTTTTTGAGCGATGCCAAGCTTGTGTATAAAATCATTCTTTGATTCCGCATGCTCAGCTTCCCGCACCATCGCACCTACACTCGTTCCACTTCTCAAAAGCTGCTTTGACATGATGAACTCTTTCCTTTCTTCCGCTAAGCCTTTGGACAGTTTCACAACTCTTATCGCAAACTCAAAACTCTTCTCCCTAACTATGTTATCCTGTTTCACAGTTTAATCAGCATTTACCACTAATCCTACTTTGTCAAGTTAGAAAAAGAGGGTGAAGATTATACCTGACGGCTTCAAGGTTGTATCTTCACCCGGATAAAATAAGT
>JAJTGY010000073.1 GCA_021298015.1 Flammeovirgaceae bacterium | reverse complement strand
TATTCTAACAAACCGCCCTGTACCAGACCGGTACGCAGGGTGGTGTGAGAGGACAGGTAGCGAAATAATCGCTACCTTCCTACTCGATTTACAGCTGAGGTAACCTAACCTGGTCGGCATAAAATTTCATGCGACTGTGTTGGGTATCTAACCGGCCGATGCGCTCAAGGTACGCTTTTTTATGATTGATAAAAACCTCAAAATACTCGTTTCCCAACAAGAACAGGTTCACTTTGTACCCATAGTATCGTATGCCCACGACAAAAAGCCCCTCTTCATAGAGTCGTTTGATTTGATCATCGCGCGAAAGCTTCTCGAATGGCAAAGTCGAAGACATAGCTAAAGCTACAACTTTGTTGCGGTTTTTTAAAGGTAGTTGTGTATCGGTGGCTGAAAGGTCATTATGTGCAAGGGGGCCGGCTCCAGCCAAACTAACGGCTCCAACCTCTGTTAGATCAGCTTTTGTTTTGTTTTAAGGAAGGTCTAAATTTGCAGTCCTAAATGGTGAATGTAGCTCAGTTGGTTAGAGCACCAGATTGTGATTCTGGGGGTCGTGGGTTCGAGCCCCATCTTTCACCCGAGCCCCGCTTCGAGCGGGGTTTTTTATTAATGGATTTTGTTGTTTACATCTTGCAGTCGGAAAAAGACGGCTCGTTTTATATTGGGCAAACGGGTGACTTGCTCAGTCGTTTAGCTAGTCGCAGTCATTGTCCACTTCGGTTTTTCCGATGCGTGGAAACCTATTTGAAGAGACACCTACAAACAAGGCCAATCTTTCATTTTAAAGAACAGCCTATAAAGCTTCATCTTTTGATTTGCTTCATGGCACTGGTTGTATTAAAGCACATTGAACTGAAAACAGGCATCTCAATCAGAAAACTTATAGACGAGTCCAAAAAGGTGGTTGAAGGAGAAATACTAAACCACGCAACTCAGAAAATCGTCACTGTTAAGGCCAAACCAACTCCTAAAATGATCGAAATGACCAATCGCATATTCTCTCCGAACTAAAAGGGACAAGTCAGGATCTAACAATCGAAACTTTTATCCGATTGCGATTTCATTGAAGGCGTTCGGAGCAAAATGAATCTTGGCCGTTTCCTTAAGGCGCTCTAGGGTGAGGGCTTTGATTTCGGTTGCCAGTTGTTCGTAAAAAGTCGGGGTGAGACCCATTAGTCGGGTTGTTCTAAAGCGATCTACGATCGAAAACGGGTTAGCTACTTCCAATTGCAAACTGCCCAGGAAGTGGTTTCGAGCAAGGGTTAGCTCATTTTCATTGAGGATATTCAATAACCCGAGTTCTTTTCTAATCTCGTCAAGGGCAAGATCACAATTCTGCTTGTTGACATCTGCTGCAATAAACTGAACGCTTCCGTTGAGGAATGGATTGATGCTTGCGTAGATTCCATAGGTTAGACCTTTTTCCTCACGAATATTTCGCATCAAGCGTGAGCCGAAGTAGCCGCCCAGTATATGATTCAGTAACACTACGGCAGCATAATCCGCATGTTGCCGGTTAATTGAGAGCTTGGCAAGGCGGAGTGCTGTCTGCAAACTTTCTTTTCTATCAATCCGAATTTTTGACGGGCCTGATCGAGGCTCAAATGTCTTGGCTGGTGTTTCTCGCCAAGAATGCGTGCGAAAGAAATTGCAGAGCAATTCGATCTCGGTCGGGGAGATTCGACCTGTGACAAACACAACGGGGCGACCAGCCTGCTGAAAAAAATGCGTTAGCAAATTAACTGAGATTTCTTCTGCCTCAGCCTCTTCCAACCTGGAGCCGTAGGGATGACGCGCTCCAAACAGGTTTTCGCGCATGGCCACTGATGCGAGGAAGCTATTCTTTTGCCGATTGACCTGCAGGTTTTGTAAGTAAATATTCTTGGCCATTCGAAGTTCGTCCTCCGGAAACAAACTTTCATTGATGATTTCGAATAGCAACGGAAGTACGTTAGCCAACTGGCTTTCGATGGAGAGCAATGTCAGCGTTAAATAATCATATCCGCTTTGCGCCTCTACGGATGATCCGTGAAACTCAAGCGTTTCGGCAAATTGGATAGCCGAACGATTTCGGGTACCCTTATCGAGAAGGGCTGCTAAAAAATGCGATGCCCCCGGCTTTGGTTCAAACCAGCGGCCAGCCGGCCACACCACCTCAATTCGAACCGCAGGTTGGTCAACCTGATCAAACCACCAAAGGTCAATATCACCAGTCGGTATTTTTTTCGGAATGGGTGCTGCAATAATATCCGCCTCCTGAAAAGGCGGTGGAGTATTACGATTTAGCATCAATTCTCCGCACCCGATTGTTTTTGCTCGGCCCGAGCTTCGAAGTTCATCATGACCGTGAACCGAAGCGTTTCGGCTAACGCATTTTCCCGTTTGTTGACGGGCACCAGATAGGCCGCGTCAACTCCGAACTTATCTTTTCGGAAGCCTAGGCCAAACGTGAGGTATTTTCGGTTGCCTTTATCTCGCGCCTCATTGAAGTAACCCAACCGCGCAGCAAATGTCTTGTTGTACCAATATTCGGTTCCTATGGACAACATGAACTCGCGAATTTCTTCGCTAAATCCACCTTGGGCATCACTGAATGATCCGAGCATACCACTGATGAGTGATTTGTTTTTGCTTCCCGGCTCCGGACTAGGGACCATCAGCTTATTCAGGTCTAAGCCAAAAGTCATGGAATTAAAAGCGTCTAGTTCTGTAGTAAAAATCCCGCCTAATCGGAGATTAGTAGGAATGAAATCATTATTTGAGGCATCAGCATATGAGATCTTTCCGCCAATATTAGTGATCGATGCGGCAAGTGAATACGAGGCGTTTGAGGAGACCAATGGCTTAGTGTAGTAGACTCCAATATCCACGGCCACGGTATTTCCGGGGCGGGCATCCACAGCTCCCGATACCGCACCCGTGAGGTTGGAGTGAATATATCTCAATGCTCCTCCTAGACCGAGATTCTGTGTCAGCATTTGAGAGTACGTGATATCGAATGCAACTTCACGCGGATTATATCTACCGAGTTGATCGGCCGGGGCGGGCCCCTTGTTGAACTGAATTTCGCCCAAATCAAAATACTTCATGGAGGCGGCCACCGTGCGCTCTTTCGAAATCTTGTAAAAGCCGGACAAGTAGAAGACATACATGTCGTTTATAATTTTGCCCAACCATGGAGTGTGGGAGGCCGATACGCCATAACCCTGTTCGATAAAGGCTAGTTTGCCCGCGTTCCAATAGGCGGCATTCGCATCGGGTGAGAGTGCGGCACCTACTTCACCCATACCCGCTGCACGTGCATCCGGTGTGATCGTGAGAAAGGGAACACCAGTAGTGATGACGTTATTCAGTGTATCTTGCCCAATAAGTACCCCAGTTCCTTGAGATTGTGCCCAAGCCACAGAGTACCCAAGCACCAGAATTATCGTCAAGATCTTCATAATCAGGGAATAAGAGAGGTAAAGATAGTTATTTCAATACAAAAAGCTTGGTTACAGCCTCATTTTTTGAACCATCTGATAAACAACGAACTACAAGGCGGGCGATGTATACTCCGTTCGGAATTTTTGTGCCGTCCGGGGTTTGTCCATCCCACGTGGTGAGTAATACCCGGTAGGCACTTTGGGTAACCGAAAACTGTTGTTCGGCCACGGGCTGCCCCATCAGGTTGTAAATTCTTAGCTGTGCTTCCAGATCTTCGCCCTGTCGGGTATGATCGAATAGGAATGCTGTTTCATCGGTGAATGGGTTTGGATAGTTGCCAAACTCACCGATGACAATGGATTCATTTTCCGAGACCGTGAACTCGATCTGTGCTATCGCAACGTTTAAGTAGGTGTCAGCAGCTGAAAGTGAAATAATATGCCGCCCAGCGGTAAGATTTTTCAACGGGAATGAGATACTTCCCGATTCGAACGAGTTCAGATCGGCCTGGTAGTGGTCATTGAGTATAAATGACTTTTCGCCATCCAGCGTGGCTATCAGATTGTAGCGGGTATCGCGCGATGACAAATTGATGCCACTCTTATCATGGAGGCGTGCAATCAAAATTGTGTTCGGACCAACCAGGTTGCCTGGGAGAAAGGTGGTGTCGCCAACGAAGAGTTCCAGATCCGGTGCTTTGGTGTCAGCGGGCGCACCAGGCTCTGTGCCACCAACCGGCACATCAATTGTAGCTGCGGCTGCTTCACGCCCATCGGTGGCAGAAGCGAAAAGGCTTAGCTTGTTATTCGAAAGGGTGACCGGCACCGTGACAGGCAGAATAAATTCGGCTTCAAAAGCACCGTTCAGAACGGATACTTTTCCTTTAAACAGGAGTTGGTCGTATTCGTTGTACGCGAAAGGCGCGTTTTCATCACCCCGCGTTTGGCGATTGGCCAGTGCATCAAATAACGTTACCGTGATTTCACCGTTGAAGCTGGGGTCGGGTTGGTTGCCGATGTGGATCTCGCCTGACAACAGCACGCGCGACTTGCCTTTAAGGGTATCGGAGCCACTGCCCGTTTGCAGGGATGTGATGCTGATGCTTTGGCGCGGCAATGCCAAAAACATAGATGGATCACCTAACAAGGAAAAATTTCGATTGGCTACACCACTTTGACTGTTGTTTTTGGTCTCCCGGAAAATGGCACCCAGATCGCGATAGAGGCCACCCGGCTGATTAAACAAAGCTTTATAGAAAGCCTGGTTGAGGGTAAAGTTGGTGCTTGCGTTCACCGGACGCGCTGTGGTGACCAGGCCGATTGTACCACCGTTTTTTTTCAGCAGTGTTTTTTCCCCGCTGGAGATTTGCTGCGGGTCATCGTGGCGACCGAACTCGCAAGTGGCTGTAACAAACAAGGGATAATACGGCCGGTTTCGCCAGTTTACAATCATGTTTTCGTCCAATGCCCGTTCCTGCATCCAGATTTGCTCTGATCCATGCCCGGTAAAGTTGACAATCAATGCACCTTTTTCGATGCGCTGGTCGAGTGCTTCGTAGGTGGCGGGGCTGATTTGCCCACTGGGGCGCTCCGGCTGTTCAAAATTATCGACCCAAATGCGGGTTATATCAAACTCGGGCCGGGGTAATTCGAAGTTATTCCGTGCCAGATCGTTGGATTGGGTGTGGTGAATATTAAAGTCACCATCATCGGCCACGAACAAAATCTGTTTATGCCAAGGCCCCAGGCGCTTGGGGTGAGTGTCGTACTCAATGAGTTTGGTCACCACAATGGTGGCTTCATCCATTGTTTTTGCCGGTATCCGGCCAATGCCTACATCAAGCGTGTGATTCTGGGCAGGGCTTTCACGCCATTCTCCTTCATTCGACTCCAGAAACCCAAAAAAATCATCCGAAGAATAGGTTTCAAGCGGGCTCAGCGAATTTCGCGACATGTACAACGGCACGAGGTTGGTGTTGTTGGCGATCCGATTCTTATAATCATATGAACCTCGTCCAAGCAACAATACATTTTTGAGTTGGCCGCTTCGCAAGTATTGATGGCGAATGAAGTCACGGATTGCCACCACATCCTGCTTGCCGCCCGAGAACTCATGGTAGATTTGATTTGTGGTTACGACCCAACTGGAAATACCTTGTTGATTC
Source organism: Flammeovirgaceae bacterium (assembly GCA_021298015.1). Lineage (GTDB taxonomy): Bacteria > Bacteroidota > Bacteroidia > Cytophagales > Cyclobacteriaceae > ELB16-189. The sequence goes on along the minus strand of JAJTGY010000073.1, from coordinate 9,133 downwards.
CGGTGCGCGGCTAGCCTTTGTGCCTCCGATTGCAAATCGGGTGCAGTAATGATAATGAGAGTAACGGGTGGGCCTTCGCGCAGGTTCTGATTGTTGATTTTCTTTTCGAACGTGGCCAGGTCGACAGCCCCTGAATTGAACACCATAAAGCTTTTCAGGGAAGTGGTGGCCGTGGAAAACACACCTTTGCCCGATTGAAGCAAAAAACTCTGGCTTTTTGGATTGAGCCGGTCGGAGATATCCCATACGCGACTCTCAGCCGAAAGCGATGATACCTCGAATGTGGTTATGGCATTGGTCAGTGAAGCCTCACTGGAAAATCGGGTTTGCTTTCCATAAAGGGCGAGAGCTCGCTTACACGTAAAAATGAAGTAGTTGAGGTAGCCAACTGATCGGAGAGACGCAGCTTTGACAAACTCATAGCGGATCAACTGATTGGTTTGGCCCGATGCCCCCACCAAGGCTGATGAGAACGTGATCGTATCGGCCCGAAGGCTTCCCTTTACTCCATATTGAGTGTTGGGAATGGGCAGAACAGGCTGGTCGGCTACCTGAACATTATTAAAAAATACCTTGAAGTTGGCGTTAGCAAATGATTGGCCCATCACATGCGAGACGAATTTTAATGAGCTGCCTCCCACAATTCCGGGTACATCAAACTGTATCGTGGCGTCCAGGCGCGCGTCAAACTGCTCACCAAACCACTGGCGGCCTGATTTTAACTCGTTGTAGCGTTCTGTTTCGTAAAATCCGAAGTCTTCAAATTCGCGTATGATTGGATGAGTGCCCGGCTCTGATGGCTGCTGCGTTAAGCGCTTTCCCGCTTGGGAGCGAACGCTCAGGTAGTAAAAGTTTTTATCGTCATACAAATTGTTTTCATAGAAAAAGAGCGACTTGCTTGTTCGGTACTCAAAGCGGTCGGGGCCATTAGCGTAAAAAAGAATGAAGTCGTTTCGGTCAAACCGCCCGTCCCCTTCCCCGATAACTTCAATGGCCAGCTCTTGAAGATCGGCCAGGCGCGGTGAACTGTTGGGCTGGGGCAACATGCCGTGCGAGCCTGTAAACAACTGAAGGTTTCGCGGGTCAATTTGGTCCGGATTGAGGCCCGCCTGGCGAAGCAGATTGTAGTCAATCTTGTAAATACCATCCGACTTAACGGAGAATTGAAACCAATTGCCGGTTTGTAAAACGGAAGGTTGGGCCGGGGCCACTACGGCCATGGCTGCACATACTGCGCCACTAAAAGTCCAACGCCAAATCACGTGTTAACTTTCTTTACCCAGCCAACCGCTCACCACGGACATACAAATATACAGGACAATGGTGACGGGCAGGGCTATAACGCCCCCAAAGGCAATTAAGCATACGGCTAGCAGCAAAAAGGTAAACTTTATTTCGTTGCCCTTCCACGCGAATGTTTTGAATTTTAACGCAAACAGTCGAATAGGGGAAACCAGTAACCAGGAAGATGTTACGGCTATGCCGACCCAAGCCAAGCCGGCTGCTCCGCGAAGGTTAACCAGCGGCTCAATTGCGGGCAGCGCAGTAAGAAGCAGGGCGTTGGCTGGCGTTGGCAACCCTATAAAACCCTCGGCCTGCCGGGTATCAACGTTAAATTTTGCCAAACGAAAGGCCGAGGCCACGGGTACGATGAGTGCCGAATACGCAAAAATATCAAAACCAGCCTGCTGCATGGTGTAGAAGAGCGTGAGCCCCGGAAGCACACCAAAACTAACGACATCCGCCAGTGAGTCGAGCTCCTTGCCGATGGGGGATGATACGTGCAGCGCTCGTGCGCTGAAGCCATCAAAAAAATCGAACACGCAAGCCGCCCATACGCAGTAAGCGGGGAGTAAAAGGGCCCCGTCAGCCGCGTGTAGAATACCATATACACCACACACCAAATTTCCGGCCGTCAGGGCATTAGGCAGATGACGAAACACTTTCATTCAACAGCGCAGAAGGGGTTGTACAATTTTTCTTCGCCAATTGTGGTGGCTGGTCCATGTCCGGGGTAAACCTGTGTGGCGTCAGGAAGTACATAAAGCTTTTTACGGATGCTCTTCATTAGGGTATCATAATCGCCACCGGGCAGATCAGTTCGGCCGATGCTTCGGTTGAATAGCACATCCCCGGCCAACAGGATTCCGGTTGTTCGATTGTAAAACGCAACATGGCCCGGAGAGTGGCCGGGCACAAAAAGGACTTCGAGTGCTGTGTTCCCGAATCGGATAGGTTCGTTCTCCTTTATTTCACAGTCAGCTGTGCTCGACTCGAACGCAGGAATTCCATACACCCCGGAAAATACTTCGGCCGATTTCAGAACAGGTGCTTCCAGCCGATGCAGCCACAAAGCAACCCCGAATTTCTTTTTAATAAATGCGTTCCCCAACACATGATCGATGTGGGCGTGGGTATTGAGCAATAACTTCACATCGAGCTTTTTTTTGGCAATGAAATCGGTCAACTCAGCCCGTTCCTCCGGAGTGTAACACCCCGGGTCGACCACGGCCGCCTCGCGCGTTTCATCCCAAATCACATACGTGTTTTCGGCAAACGGATTAAACGTAAATGACCAAATCTCCATCGACCGCAAACATAGTGCTTAATTAACCTATTTTTATGCGGTGAAGGAGTACGATTACATGGTGGTGGGGCAGGGGCTTGCCGGCAGCTCATTGGCGCTTCATTTGGCCTGGGCCGGGCGGTCCGTAGTGGTGGTTGATCAACCGGCCCGGAACCAAAGTTCATCTGTAGCTGCGGGGCTGTTCAACCCGGTGACCGGCAAGTTGTTGTCCAAGACATGGCGGGCGGATGAGCTGTTCCCGTATACTTTTGAGTTTTATCAGCGGGCAGAGCGAACCGTTGGCGGTACGTTTTTTCACCCTAAGCCAATCTATCGTCCTTTCTTGTCGATTGAAGAACAAAATCAGTGGATGTCAGCCGGGCCCGAGTGGCAGCCCTATCTGGAGCGCGTCTCACCGACAAGCACATTTGGCGGGCAGGTTTACGATCCCTACGGAGGAATGATTTTGAAATCGTGTGGGTATGTGGATGTAAATCGATTTGTACGGGGTACACGCGAGTGGTTCGGGGCGCGCGGGAGTTTTGTTGATGATTTTGTTGATGACGTGCAGCCAATGGATCAAGGTGTTGAGTGGAAGAACATTCGCGCTAAGCGTGTAATTTTTTGCACTGGTTGTGCGTTACCGCCTGTGTTGTCTTTTTTACCGGTTCGACCCCTTAAGGGCGAAACCTTAACGGTTAAATTTGCCGAACGGCCGAACCTGATCTACAACCGCGCTGTTTATGCCGTACCTGCCGATCCGTTTTACACGATCGGGGCTACGTATCAGCCCACGAAATGGGTGCCCGGCATAACGGCTGAGGGCCGCCACGAATTGGAGGAAAAATTGAAAAGTTTGATAAAAATTCCGTTTGTTGTAATGAACCAAAAGTGGGGGTTGCGGCCGTCCACGCCCGACAGGCGTCCAATGCTGGGTACTCATCCGAAGTATTCCAATATGCTATTCTTCAATGGCTTGGGCACCAAGGGTGTGTCATTGGCTCCATTTTTTGGGCGGCAGATGGCTTTTTTTCTCGAACGCATGGGCCAAATTGAGGGTTCGGTCAATATCAATCGGTTCAAAACGTTATATTCGAAGTTCGAGTGAGGATACGTATGCATTTGAGGGTCATTTTTTTGCTTTCTGGTCTGTTGATCAGTGGGATGGTTCAGGCCCAAATGGCCCGTGAAACGTTTGGTAAAAACCGAATTCAGTTTAAGGATTTTGACTGGAATTTTATCAGTTCCGATAATTTCGATGTCTATTACTATGGAGATCGGTATCGGGTGGCCAGCGAAACGGTACAGTATTTAGAGTCGGAGTTTGACCGGATCACCGACCTGATTGGTTATCCACCCTATCTCAAAACCAAGGTCTTTTTGTACAACTCCTTCACGGACCTGCTTCAAAGCAATATGGGGCTTACCTATAACCGATTTACGGCCAATGGCGAAACCAACTTCATTAAACCCTATGTGGAGGTAGCGCATCCGGGTACACTTACCGATTTCAAACAAGAGTTATTGCTCAAAGTATCAGACCTGATGGTGAATGAGATGATGTTTGGCGGCAGCCTCAAAGACATGTTCCAAAACTCGGTATTATTGAATCTTCCCGAATGGTTTATCGATGGTGCCTCGCAATACATCGCTTATGGCTGGAGTATTGAGATGGATGACTATGTGCGGCAGGTGATGAAGAAGAAGTCGGCCAACCGGGCGCTAAAGTCTACCGGGAAGGATGCCGCGTTAGTGGGACAGTCGATATGGAATTATATTGTAGAAAAGTATGGTAAGAGCAGTATTTCCAACATCCTGAACTACACCCGCATTATTCGTAACGAACAAAAGAGCATTCTCATTACACTCGGTGTGCCGTACAAGAAATTGATAGCCGATTGGGAAATTTTCTATTCGACCATGGAGCAGCGGGTGAGTCAAATCTACCAGCCCCCGGCCGATTCGTTGCAGTTTAGTCCCCGCCACCGGTCAAGTCTCATTTACACCACGGTTAAACTGAGTCCGGATGGACGTAAAATCGCTTACGCGGAGAACGACCGTGGGCGATTCACGGTAAAGGTGAAATCAGTGGAGAATGATCAGGAAAGCACGATTCTTTCGGGTGGTAACCGGGTGATTCATCGCGATGTCGACTACCGGGTGCCGCTGTTGAGTTGGGCCGATGCGAATACCCTGGGTGTAATTGTAATTCGCAATGGCGACTATGTTTTTTGGTTGTATGATTTAAATACACGGTCAAAAATTCCGCGCGAACTCGGCCAATACAGCAACATCCGCAGTCTTAACTTCAACAGCAACGGTCGGTTAGCCGTAATCAGTGCTGATGTAGGCGGACAGAATGATTTATTTCTGCTCAGTAGCCGCAGAGACCGAACCCGCAGGCTTACCAACGACATTTTCGATGACCTTGATCCGGCATTCGTTCCCAACTCTTCGTCAATTATTTTCAGCTCGAACCGAACAACCGATACCCTGATCAATACTGTTCGCGGTCATCAGAATATCACCGAAAACTATAATCTATTCATGCTGAATTTGGATTCGGGCACTGCGGTAGGCAAGCGCATAACCAATACACTGAGCAAAGATTTTTCGCCCCGGGCGCAGGATGCCAACAATATCTATTACCTCAGTGATCAACGCGGCATCATCAATCTGTTTCGCTTTAATGCCCAGACGGGCATTTACAGCCAGCTCACCAACTTCAGCTCCAGCATCAAAGACTACGACCTTAATTTTCAGGCCAACATGCTGGCCATGGTAATGGACAAGGATCTGACCGAAAGCATTTTTCTGAACTCCAACTTTAATTTTGACCGTCAGATTTTCACGCCATCCACCCGAAGAAAGGAAATTCAGCAGGCTCGTGTACTGACGGAAAAGAGAAAAAAAGAGCCTGAGCAAAAGATGTCAATTAAGGATTTGATTAACCAGCGACTGCGTGAGAAAAAGGACACCACATCGCGGCCAGCGGTTGTGCCGGTGGCCCCTGATACCGTTAGGCGCACACCCGGTGAGATCAATACAGACGATTACCGTTTTGAAGATCCCCCAGCGCCTAAGGCCGATATGTTGAAGCCGGTGAAAAAAGATACGTTGAAGGCTGTAAGCCCCGATCAGTTTGTATTTGAAGATGAGGCAGTGAAAAAGCCTCAGCCCACTGAAACATTCCTGACCCGTTACATGCGGGCTCGGGAAAATGGCCGGGTGCAGGGTCCGTTCCCGTATAAGGCCAGGTTTAGTTATGAAAATCTGGTTACCAATTTTGTCGTTGACCAGTTGCGGGGCTTTAGCATGCGCGTGGAAACCCAGATGAACGACATGTTGGAGAATTTTCAAATCTTTGGAGGCATTCAAACGGCCTTTGATTTCAGAAGCGGTGATGTGTTTGGCGAATTCCAATACACCAAACATCGCGTTGACCTAAGTGTTCGGTTCGATCGAAAGGTTGTGTTTTGGGATACGGAGATGCTCGCTCAGGATGATATGCGCAGGCAAAAGTATGCCTGGCAAAAACTTGAATTCGGTGCTTCGCTGCCACTAACGGTGCGCACGCGAGTATCCCTTAAGCCCTTTTTAGGTTACACCCGTTTTACTGATCAAGGTTCGCAGTTTGCTTCGTTTGGGCCGCCCACATTTCTGCCCACTCAGCAACAGTTTTATGCGGGTACTCGTGTTGAAGCAGTCTACGACAACTCCCTCACCACGGGCATGAACATCATTGAAGGCACACGGGGAAAAATCTCGGCTATCAACTATCAGGCGCTGGGGAATAACCAGAAAAGTTTTTCTCAGGTGTTTATTGACGTGCGCCATTATCAGAAAATTTATAAGGAAATAGTATTTGCTGTCAGAGGATATGCCGGCACGTTCTTCGGCAATTCGCCAAAAAAATATCTTCTGGGCGGTATCGACAATTGGTTTGGCAACACGCTGAACACCTCAGGTCAAAACAACCCGATGGGCCCGGTAGCCTCCTTTAACGAGAACCTGCTTTTTGCTGAGTTTGCGACAACATTGCGCGGTTTTGATTATGGCACATTGTTTGGAAATAGTGTAGCCATTGCTTCGGCCGAGTTGCGCCTACCGCTGATAAGGGCTTTGTCGGGTGGCCCGATTTCCTCCAATTTCTTTCGCAACATGCAGTTCATCGGATTTTACGACATTGGCTCCAGCTGGACTGGCCCGGTGCCGATCAACACGCGAACCAATATTCGTAACCGGATTGTACCGGAGGATACCTCAGGATCACCTTTTGTGGTTGAGATCAAAGACTACCTGAATCCCTGGTTGTATAGTTATGGTGTTGGGTTCCGGTCCATGATGTTGGGGTACTATCTGAAGCTGGACGTGGCGTGGCCGGTGGAGAATTATCAGGTGAAAGACCCCAGGTTCATGGTGTCTCTTGGTTTTGATTTTTAATCTGCTCTACTTCACAACATGATTAAGTCCATGACGGGCTACGGCCTTGCCACGGTTCAAACCGGGGAGGCCACGCTAACGGCTGAAATCCGCAGCCTGAATTCCAAGTTTCTCGACTTAAGTGTGCGGCTCCCGAGGGCCTTTCAAGACAAGGAAATCGAAATCCGCAACCTGCTGAGCGAACGATTGGAGCGGGGAAAGCTCTCTGTTAATGTGGAGTTGGAAAGACCTGCACAAACCGAACCCTCTTTTATATACAACGAAGAGTTGTTCATGCGGTATTACCTCGAATTGAAGAAACTGGCTGATCGGGTGCTGGCTCCGTATGATCCGCTTTTTCAGATTGCATTAAACGCTCCGGATGTAACGGTTTCAAAAACCCCGAGCGAACCAGATGCAGCCACATGGGAAGCGGCTTTGTCTGCAGTTTCCAAAGCGACCGATCAATGTGATCAATTTCGCATACGCGAGGGGGGCGTGCTGGGGGAGAAATTAAGCGAGTATATTCAGAAAATCGAAAGCTGTTTGGGCGCAGTGGCTGCACTTGATCCTGCACGTGTTGAGCGTGTACGAGCCCGGTTGCAGACCAACACCAAATCCTTTTTTACTGATCAAGGCTGGGACGCCAACCGACTGGAGCAGGAAATCCTGTATTATGTGGAGAAGCTGGATATTCACGAGGAGCGTGTGCGACTGGCCACTCACCTGAAGTATTTTGCCGATCTGCTGGCGCAGCCTGCTGCAACGGGTAAAAAATTGGGATTCCTGGCACAGGAAATTGGGCGTGAGATCAATACCATTGGATCAAAAGCCAATGACGCGGCCATTCAAAAGGAAGTAGTAGCCATGAAAGAAGAGTTGGAGAAAATCAAGGAGCAATTGAACAACGTGCTCTGAGTTACTCCAGGTAACCGAATTGCTTCAGTTTTAGTTTTTGCTTGCGCCAATCGGCAGCCACCTTCACCCGCATTTCCAAAAAGACCTTCTTTCGGAAGAAAGCCTCAAGATCAATCCGGGCTTGCGTCCCCACTTTTTTGAGCGAGCTCCCTGCCTTGCCGATCAGAATTCCTTTTTGCGAGTCACGCTCGGTGTACAGCACAGCGCTGATACGGAGCAACGAAGGCTCATCTTTGAAGGATTCGATACCTACCTCAGTGCTGTAGGGAATCTCCTGACTGTAGTTGAGGAACACTTTTTCTCGAATAATTTCGGAAGCAAAAAATCGCTCACTTCGGTCGGTGAGTTCGTCTGGCGGGTAGTAGGCCGGATGCTCGGGTAAAGCTCCGATGATTTCCGGCAACAGACGGTTCACATTTTGTCCTGTTTTGGCCGAAACACAGATTACGGATTGGGCCGAGACCGATTTGGACCAATAGGCCTGTTTTTCTTTCTCACCTTCCGGTGGACCCAGGTCACTTTTGTTGACAATCACCACGATCGGTGCACGGGTCTTCAGTACGCGACCGTGAAGTTGCGGGTCAAATTTTTCACCCCATTCCACCACGAATAAAACCAGGTCGGCATCTTCCAGTGAAACGGTCACGAAATTCATCATGGCCTCCTGCAACGGGTAGATTGGCTCCAACAGGCCAGGCGTGTCGGAGTAAACAATCTGGTAATCCGGCCCGGTGAGGATGCCCATAATGCGGTGGCGGGTGGTTTGCGCTTTGGCGGTGACGATCGAAAGACTCTCCCCCACCAGCCGGTTCATCAAGGTTGACTTGCCCACGTTGGGTTTCCCTACAATGCTGACAAAGCCGGATTTGAACATACAGATTAACGGCAAAGGTAGTTTGTTTTCTAAAGCCTTTACCTTAATTTTGCACTTCTAAATCGCGGGGTGGAGCAGTTGGTAGCTCGTTGGGCTCATAACCCAAAGGTCGTAAGTTCGAGTCTTACCCCCGCTACGAATAGGCGACCGCAGCGGTCGCTTTTGTTTTTTGGCATGATTGGGTTGGGTGGGCTCGTAAGTTCGTCCCGATTTTGATCGGGATACCCCCGCTACGAAAAGGCGACCGCAGCGGTCGCTTTTGTTTTGTGCGTCAGGCATGTTTACTGGCTAAAGGGTGCAAGTCCCGAATGAGTGCTGAAGTGCATATCATTAGCTAAGAGCAAGGGTGTCGC
>JAJTGY010000072.1 GCA_021298015.1 Flammeovirgaceae bacterium | reverse complement strand
TATAGTCCAAAATCGAATTAAGGCATGTACATGGTTTAGCATAAATACATACCCCACAACAGAGTGTCTTGCTTTTCAAATCGTCAAACCATGTATAAACTCTATCATACGCGTTAGTCATTTTAATTAGATGGAGCCAGCGAGTTCAGGCAAAAGTTACAAAGTACATCGCGTGTTTTTTATCTATTTTTCTTCTAACGCACATTTTTTAGCATTCCACTCATTCCTTCGGCTTATCCTCGGTGTTCCGCAGAGTCCCCGTGGCGGGAGACTCTGCGGGGAAGTAGATTTATGGGAGGCACTGCCGGGCGAGTTGATGTTACACGCACAGTAAAATTACCGCGAGCACTATTTGACCATCGCGTGCAGTACCGTCTAATCGGCTGATGCGTATTGACAGGGTGATGTCCTTCATCTCCGTGTACCGTCTCACGCCAAAACATAATCTGCAAGCCGTTTCATAAATTATCTTTTAAAAAGCCAACAAGGTTTTACGTTCACTTTATTTACACCGTTCTTTGATGGAAGACAATGTGGTACCTGAAACTGAAAAATAACTAAAGGGCACCTCTAAAAACCTCGACCTGTCATACCGGACTGGTTCCGGTATCTGCTTCGGTGTGGTTGGAATGGGATTCCGGCACAAGGGCCGGAATGACATTTAGTTTTACTGGTGGTTTTTAGAGATGCCCTAAATTGTATTTTTGCACTTTAACCAGAGGCCCGAGCGCGATAGTAAATGAAATGGATTTATCAGGAGCTTTTTCCAGCATTGAGAGGGTAGTTAAGCTATCCAATAAAGAAAAAGAGATCTTCAAAACCCTGACCGAAACAGACTTCATAAGAAATAATGACTTGCTGTTGCGAGAAGGCCAGGTATGTAAGTTTGAATATTTTATTTTACGTGGTTGCCTGCGTTCATTTTATTTTGATCGTAATCTGGTTGAGCACACAACTATGTTTGCGGTTGAAGGTTGGTGGACGGGAAATCTCAAAAGTTTTTTGAAAAGCACCCCATCTGAATTTGCGATTCAGGCACAAGAGGACTCAAGTCTGCTTAAAATCCATCGAGATAAGATCGAAGTACTCTACTCACAGATTCCGAAATTTGAGAGGTATTTCAGGATCTTGCTTCAAAACAGGCTGTTGGTTACTCAAGACCGGGTGAGCAATCATTTGTCTTCACCCGCTGCTGAGAGGTATAGCCAGTTTATTGCCAAATATCCGGAAATAGAACAACGGGTTGCACAAAAACATATTGCTTCCTACCTGGGCATTACCCCTACCTACCTGAGCAGGCTTAGAAGGAGAAGAATGAAAGGCGATTTCTTGCTCTAGTACGATTTATTTCCGGCTGCTCATCCTGTCATTTGCCGGCAGTTGGTTCATCAATCCGATATGCTATGCAATTTGACTTGGAAAAAGCAATAGCCCCCTTCAAAGAATATGCACCGGTATTCATCCGCCTTGCTTTTGGCTATCATTTATTGTACTACTCCTGGCAACCGGTTATCACGATGAGTGCCGGTGAAAGTGCTTCGTATTTGTCTTCTCTTGGCATCCCCTTTCCTGTATTCATGTCTTGGTTGTATGTACTTACTGAATTTGGTGGTGGCATATTATTGATTGTGGGGTTAAAAGTGAGGTGGGCGGCAGTACCGCTGGGCATCACATTTGCTGTGGCAACATTCTTGGCCCATCGTGGCGATCCATATGAAAGTTCATTTCAGGCCTTACAACTCTTAGCTGTTTCCATTTTCTTTTTTATCGGGGGGGCTGGCAAGCTTTCTTTCGACAGTCTGTTGAAAACGAAATGATTCATGGCTTCAGGTTTTGTGGAAAAGCAGTATCACTACCTGGCATTTGGCTTAGCAACTCTTCTGCCGCTTATATTTCTTGCTTTCTACAAATCGTATTTTGGTTTCTTTCCCGGCTTCCCAAAGGATATCCCGGTCATCGTGCACGTGCACACACTGCTGGCGGTAATTTGGTCAGTTATGTTGGTCGCACAACCCCTTTTCATCATGCAGGGTAAAGTCTTGCTCCACAAAAAAGCAGGGAAAGCCTCTTACTTTGTGTTTCCGTTGTTTGTACTTACATCAGCCATATTGATTGGCAACCTGTTAAGATCCGAACATGCCGGCTTCGCGGTAATCCCAATTGGAGAAACAACCATTATGGCAGGCTGCTACGTACTGGCCATCATTTTAAAGCATCGCCCAACCCTGCATATGCGGTATATGGCGGGAGCCGCCTTAGTACTTTTAGGGCCAACGCTTGGACGGATCGTTCCTTTACTTTTTCCAACCTGGAGTGCGTTAGAACGAGAAAATGTAAAAACCGCCCTGATTGAAATATTGATCTTGGCGTTGCTAACTTTCGACTGGAAATCAAACTTGCCCTACCATCCTTACAAATTCATATTGTTTGCCTGGATGGTCCATCACATTTGTTTTAATTTGGTTTTAATGAAGTGATGTGATCCGCGAAGAACTATATCCCGAGCGTATCATAAGCACACTACTTGTACTGGTACGATTTTTATGAATGATGACACGCCTAATTTTGGTTCAAAAAAAGCTGCTATGAAATCTTCTGCTGTAATCCTAATCGCTATAGTCGGTTTGTTTTCAACCCCTGCCTTTGGCCAACAATCGGAAACACCATACACCTGGACATACACCTATATCAAAGCAAAGGAAGGGCAAAGAGAAAATCTGAAAGAATTTCTTGAAAAGAATTGGTTTGCCATGGATAGCATTGCCGTGCAACAGGGATTATTCAACGATTATCGGCTGATTCGCAATAACGATACAGCACTCGATACGAAGTGGGATTACATAGTGGCGGTTGAGTATTTTACCCGTGGGACGTATGCAGACATTGAGGCGGGCTGGTTGAAAATCAAACAAAATCACAAAACAACACCTGTTGCCGGAAAAACTTTTTCGGATTTAGGCAGTATTGTCGATTCGCAACAACTTGTTTTTGAAAAGAAGCAACATACGCAGTGTCGAGGCGCTCAGTACGATGTATTAAATCCTTTTTTAGGAAGGTGGGACGAATATTTAGTAACCGATAAAGGGGAAAATGTATACGGACGGTTGAACATTTACATTGATCCGTACGGATGTAGTTTACATAAAGAATTTCAATTGCTGGCTCGTCCGTTTTCATATAGCACCCTGGGTTACTTTGACAAAGATCAGCAAGCCTGGATCGAGACTTTTTCAGGCGGAAGTATTTTTAAGTGGGTCAAGGATGGAGATGATATACTGATGGTGAACCTGGAAGCCAGAAGCAAATCACGACATCGTAACCGATGGACAAAACCTGCAAACGGTATATTCCAAATCATTGAAGAACGTTCGGATGACGAAGGACAAACCTGGAAAACTAAAAGCGTAACAAAGGTGAAGAGAAAACCGTAGGAGCATTCAAAAATCATATCCAGCATCAGGTGCGGGGAGAGCAAAACCTATCAGCGCGTTGTTGGCTGTTATGCGTGTTGGTCATGAATTATTCTTTCCCATTCACCATGTTTGCCTGGCAACCGTGTGCGCGAAATCCAACAAAGCCAATCATATCATGAAACCAACTTGGCAAAGCAGGCGTTCCGCATGAACCAATACAACTGTTTTTGAGTTTACCGCAGCGAGCGAAGTGACACGCTGCGGAAAACAAACTTATCTTTTTCTTTCCGTCATTCCCTGTAGCATCCGATCGCGGTACTACCGGGCCGCACGGAAACCTGGCAGCTTACCCACCGCGGGGCATTTCCCGAAACCTCTCCACAGATTTTCTGTTTTTTTCGAGGGAAAGCAGGTACTCGTCAACCTTTTTTAAACGCGGCTCAGAAAAAGACTGGTTCATTCACAACGATTTTATTTTGAATGTGAATGTGGTGACGGAGTAGGGGCACGTTCACTCCCCTGAGCACAATACTCGATGCCGAATAGTGTTCGGTCAACCGAAAGGGTGGCCGAGGTATTCTTTCCAGTTGGTGTTGGCGTCACGGAAGCCGTAAATTCCATGGGTTGCTCATGATCTTTAATCGTCATCATGCTTCGTATCTTGTATTCGTTACCTGCCTTTAGTTGCGCTTCGGTGATGCGAAAAGAAGCTGTCCGGCCGTTGTGCCGGAATCCCATTCTGACCACACCGAAGCAGATACCGGAACCAGTCCGGTATGACCGGTCGAGGTTTTTAGAGATGCCCATTAACAATAAGCGAACAACCAACAACGACCAACTAAAAATGCCCCTCTTCCTGAAAATTGAATCCTTGAAGAAGGCATTTTTAATCACCTGTATCGACTGCGCCAACTCTTCTTGCAAAAAGAGGGGATAGGCGTCAGACGGCTTAATACTTGAATTAGCGAGCCGTCAGACGCCTCTCAAATTTATTCTCGAATTAACAAACCTAAACCAACTCCATCTCCTGTGTTTTCTTAGCCAGTTTATGCTGAATGTCTCCGGGTACCTGGGCAAACTCGGCAAACTTCTGGGTAAACCGCGCACGGCCTTGCGATAGCGATCGCAGCGTGGTGGAATACCGATCGAGCTCAGCCAGGGGCACACGTGCATTAATCACCTGGAAGTTGTGTTTGGTATCGATGCCCATGATGAGCGCCCTTCGGGTTTGTAAATCGCCCATCACTTCACCCATCACTTCTTCGGGCACCATAATTTCGATATCGTAAAGAGGTTCGAGCAGCGTGGGGTCAGCATGAAGAAACGCCTCTTTGAACGCCATCATACCCGCAATTTTGAATGAGATGTCGTTGCTGTCCACCGCATGCATCTTGCCATCATACACCATCACGCGCACATCGCGCACGTACGAGCCGGTGATGGGTCCTTCCTCCATTTTTTCCATAATTCCTTTTTGAATGGAAGGAATGAACCGCGAGTCAATGACACCACCCACGATGCAGTTGTAGAACACCAGCTTTCCGCCCCATTCCAAATCAACCACTTCCTTACCCCGGATGGGGAACTCGGTGGGTTCGGGCATACCCTCATAATAGGGTTCCACCTTCAGGTGTACTTCGCCAAACTGGCCGGCTCCACCGGATTGCTTCTTGTGCCGATACATGGCCGAGGCCGGCTTGCGAATGGTTTCGCGATACGAGATGCGCGGGGTTTCAAAATTGACGTGCAGCTTGTACATGTTTTCCAAAAACCACTTGCACACCGCCAGGTGCATTTCGCCCTGGCCGGCAATGATCAGTTGCTTGAGTTCGCGCGAGTAGCCCACCTCAAGGGTTGGGTCCTCCTGGTGTATCTTAGCCAGTACTTCTCCGATTTTCTCATCATCGCCTTTCGTTTGCGCCACCACGGCCGTACGAATGCGCGGCTCGGGGTACTCAATCGGGTTAATCGTAACATCAAAGCCCTTGGCGTGCAGCGTCTGGTTGGTGTAGGTGTCTTTAAGTTTTAACGTGGCACCAATGTCGCCTGCCACCAGTTTATCTACCGGGTTGCGCGTTTTTCCATCCATGATAAACAGTTGATGGAATTTTTCGGTGGCCCCGGTCTGGCTGTTGATCAATTCCGCGTTTGAATTTACCTCGCCCGTAATAACCTTAAAGAAGGACAGTTTGCCGAGATTGGGCTCCAGGTGAGTTTTGAATACGAAGAGGCTGGCCGGTTTGGACTGATCAAAACTCAGCTCCTGGCCTTCCGTAGTGCGTTCGGGTTGCGCTTCCAGCGGTGAGGGTGCTACATTGTCGATAAAGCCCATCATGCGGCCACTGCCCATGTTTTTCCTGGCCGACATGACGAACACCGGAAATACATCGTGATGAATCATGCCGAGTTTGAGCCCCTCGCGCATTTCGTCTTCGTCCAGTGTGCCCTGCTCAAAATATTTTTCCATCAGCTTCTCATCGTTCTCGGCTGCTTTTTCCACCAGCTGGTTGTGGAGCTGATTGGCTTTTTCTTTTTCGGCTTCCGGGATCGGAAGTTTTTCCGGCTTGCCACCGTCAGCCGGGAATTTGTACATCACCATCTTCAACAGGTCAATGATGGCGTTGAATCCCTCGCCTGGATTAACCGGGTATTGCATTTGCGTAATGGCTGAGCCAAAGGTTTTTTTCAGCGACTCCAGCGATTGTTCGAAGTCGGCATTGGGATGATCGACCTGGTTGATGGCGAAGAGTACGGGTTTACGGAATTTTTCAACGTATTCCCAAATCAGTTCGGTGCCTACTTCGGCACCATGTTGCGCGTTGATGACGAGTACGCACGTGTCGGCCACCCGGATGGAAGAAACCATTTCTCCGATGAAGTCGTCAAAGCCGGGCGTATCAATGATGTTGATTTTGTAATCGCGCCACTCGGTGTGCAACACCGTGGCGAAAATGGAGTTACCGCGTTCCTGCTCAATTTCGTGGAAGTCGGATACCGTGTTTTTTGCTTCGATGGTGCCCCTGCGGTGCGTAATGCCGGCTTCAAACAACATGTCTTCGGCCAGCAACGTCTTGCCGCTTTTCGGGGCTCCTAGCAACACAACGTTCTTCAGATGTTTTTCGTCATATACTTTCATATGGTTAAATAGTAAAGTGAAAACTGACGGGCACGGGAAGTTGTCGAGATGGGCAAGGTCCTACCCGGATGGGTTCAAATTAGAAAAATCGGCCAGATGACCAAATGATAAATCACATAAAAGCGGGTAAATGAACCGGCTGGGGGGAATATTTCGTTATTTCGTGAAATCAAAGGAGGTATCTATGGAGGGAATCAACTATGTACTGGACGACAAAAACGAGAAAATTGCCGTTCAAATTGACCTTACCCGGTACGGGGATATCTGGGAAGATTTCTACGATAGTTTGATCGCGGAACTGAGAAAGGGTGAAGAAAAGATTGAGTTGGAGGAGTTAATCGGAAACCTGAGACGTGAGGGGAAACTGACGAAAGATGTATAAAGTCGTTGTCAGCAATTCAGCGTCAAAAGAACTACAAGACCTCCCTTCACTGGCTGTCGGCCGCATTATCGAAGCGCTGCGAAAATTACAAACAGAGCCACGTCCTCCCGGTTCAAAAAAACTCAGGGGCACATCCGACTTGTGGCGTGTGCGCGTAGGGGACTATCGGATTGTGTATGCCATCGAGGATACCATTCGAGTTGTCGACATCCGAAAAATCGGACATCGTAAGGATATCTACGAATAGCCGGTGAACGATTATCGCCTCTACTTGGCGTTGCGCAGGTAGCTGTGTCCTTTGCTGTAGGCGAAGTAGATCACCAGGCCGGCCAACATCCAGCCCATGGCCACCAGTTGCGTGAAGGGGTCCAGTGAAAGGATCAGGGCTCCGCAAACCAGCATCCCCAAAATGGGCACCAGCGGTACTAATGGCGTAGCGAAGGGGCGTTTCGCCTCAGGGTTTTTCACACGCATTACCCACACACCAGCGCACACCAGTACAAACGCAAACAGGGTGCCGAAGCTGGTGAGATCGCCCGCGAGGCTGCCGGGAACGAATCCGGAAAACAAGCCAACGAAGACAAACAAAATCATATTCGACTTGTAAGGCGTGCGGAATTTCGGATGCAGCTCCGAAAAAACTTTGGGAATCAACCCGTCATTGGACATGGAATAAAACACGCGCGATTGCCCCATGAGCATGACCAGAATGACCGAGCTAAAGCCCGCCAAAATGGCCACGGTAATGAGCGTGGCCAGCCACTCATAGCCGGGCATGTAGTTCTGGATCGCGTAAGCGACCGATGCTTCCTTTCCGGCAACGCCAAACTCCTGCCACGGGGCTACCCCGGTAAGCACGTAGGAGAATAAAACGTATAAGATCGTGCAGAAAAACAAGGAGCCCAGAATACCAATTGGCATATCGCGCTTGGGGTTTTTGGCTTCCTGAGCGGCTGTGGAAACGGCATCAAAACCAATGAAGGCAAAGAAAACGATGGCAGCTCCTCCAAACACGCCTCCAATACCCCACTCGCGGAATGAATCGTGGCCGGGTGTTCCCTCCGGAATGAAGAACGGAGTATGATTAACCGGGTTGATGAATTGCCAGCCGATGACAATAAAGATCAGCACAATGGCCACTTTAATGAACACGATGACGGCATTCACAATGGCCGACTCCTGGGTGCCCTTGATGAGCAGGAGCGTCAGGAAAAACAAAATACCGAGTGCCGGCAAATTGATAATGCCGTGCACCCCCTCAGCGGAAACTTCAAATGGGGAGTGACACCATTCATACGGTATCGCCCCCCCCAAGAGGTTGTTAAGATATTCACTCCAGGCAATGGAAACTGTTGCCGAGGCCAACGCATATTCAAGTACCAATGCCCATCCGATGATCCACGCGAGAAACTCGCCCATCGTGGCGTAGGCGTACGTGTAGGCACTGCCCGCGATGGGAATCATGGAGGCAAACTCGGCATAACATAAGCCGGCAAAGGCGCAACCAATGGCGGCCACCACAAACGACAGCACTACGGCAGGGCCGGCTGCTTCGGCTGCGGCTTCAGCGGTGCGCACAAATAACCCGGCACCAATAATGGCCCCGATGCCCAGGGCAATCAGGTTGCCGGGGCCGAGTGTACGCTTTAAACTTTTGGAAGAATCTCCGGCTGCTTGCGCCATCAACTGTTCCAGGGGCTTTTTAATAAACAGACTCATGTAACGAGTGACAGGGTTATAGTTAGGTGCCTAAAAGTAAAAAGAATAATCAGTTGACCAAGAACCGCTGGCAGAACTACCCCTTTTTGTCTGGCAATTTGAAACGCATACGCACACGCACCTTGCTGTCGCGGGTGACTTCGTTGCGCTTTGAAGGCGACCAGGCCGGCCCCTGGCGAAGCAGACGAATGACTTCTTCATCGCAGCCATAACCCAGACTGCGGATGACATTGAAATCTTGAACCCGCCCATCGAATGTAAAGGTGAATTGGATTGTAACACGGCCCTCAATCTTTTGATCCAACGCTTGCTGCGGATACTGCAGATTCGTTTCGAGATATTTTTGATAGGCCTTGCGGCCGCCTTCCGGCTCGGGTAATGGGGTAACATACTCCGATGGTTTGGGCATTCCCATGTCATCAAATCCATACCCGGTTACCACGACTTCAGAAAGTTGGGAGACATCAGCATCAAGTGTGACATCGTTTTGGGTCGGGTTTTTGATTGCTTCCTCTTTGCTGGTGAAGCCAATGAACGAGTACACCAATTGATTTTTTGTCACGGGAACCTCTAACTGATAATTGCCATTGGCATCGGTTACGGTGCCCAGGCTTGTTCCCTTGATGATGACGTTCGCACCGGGAATCGGGGAGTTGCCCTCGGCTGAACGCACTTGCCCCGACACCAATTGCATGGCCACCGGACTGGCGGTGCGCTGCACGTCCGCGTTAGCTTTCTTCGATCGCGTTTCTGCTTCGACTTCGCGCTTCGCCAATTCCTCATTCACCCCCTCCGATTCAATTTTCAGGGTTTGCGGGATAGCGGCAGCTCCGTCACCAGCCCCCGTGTCTCATCCTCTTTGGTTTTTTCTACTGGAGCATCAACTCCATCATTTCCTTTTGAACACTCCAGTCCTTCGCCAGCCGCATCATGGCTGTGGCCTCCATCTCGGTTACATAACCCTTGAGGTTGTTGGCCTTCCAAATCATGTCAATGAGTTCCAGGCGTTTTGGTTTGGGGTAGTCGCCCACCGGCCCACTCAGGTACTCGCGTACCCGTTCAAATGCCGAAATATAATCCTTCGCCACAAACTGGGTGGCCCAATCCAGTTCGGCCTGGCCGTCCAATTTTTTAGAAGAGGCCTCCAAATCTCGCTGTTCGCGCTCGTTAATGCCGTGGTAACTGTAGATCACAACTTTCAACAGAAAGTACACGCGTTTTTCTTCAGCCGTCATAAGTCGTCACGAAATTATGATTTTTTTGTGCGCCTTCAGATAAACAGGTCGGCAGCGATTTTGTCAGCCTGAAATTTTCCCGGCCGGGTGAGCAACAGGCGGTCGTTTTCCAGCACCAGAAACCTTTGTTCCAATAGCTGCTGCGTATACGGCATGGCCAGTAAATCGTAGCCCCACGTTTCTTTCAATTTCTGAACGCTGCAACCCCACCGGGTGCGCAAGCCGGTGAAGAGATACTCGTTCACCTGATTTTCGCGTGTTAGTACCTCTTTTTCGGCTGGTACCTCGTGCCGCCCGATGGCCTTTATATAGAGGTTATTGTTCGCCACATTGAATTGCCGACTCACCCCATTGTAAGAATGGGCGCTTGGACCAATGCCGAGATAGTGTTCACCGTTCCAGTAGTTGCTGTTGTGAAGCCCGTAGTTACCCGCCCGGGCAAAGTTGCTGATCTCGTAATGCTCGTATCCCGCTTTTTCAAGTTGATTCATCAAGTAATGGAATTCCTGAGCTGCTTGCTCATCGGTAACCTCAAGCACCTTTCCCTTTTTTTTCCAGTTACCAAAGGCAGTTCGGTCTTCAATTGTGAGGTGGTAGGCCGAAATGTGTTCGGGTTCCAGCGCAATAGCTTGCCGTACCGTGTTAGCCCAGTAACCATCGGCCTGATTTGGAATGCCGTAGATAAGGTCGATGCTGATGGCAGAAAAGCCGATGGCGTGTGCAGCCTGGTACGAAGTAAAGATTTGATTGGCTGTGTGGCCGCGGTTCATCCAGCTCAACACCCCATCGTCAAAACTTTGCACCCCGATGCTCAACCGATTGATCCCGGCCAGCTTCAGGCTGTGCAATGTTTCCGGAGTTAAGTCATCCGGATTGGCCTCCAGCGTAATTTCGCCATCCGGATGGATGCCAAATAACTCTTTTGCTTTAGCCATAAGGCTCGCCAACTGGTCAACGGGGAGCAAGGAGGGTGTTCCGCCACCGAAGTACAGCGTATCAACCGCATGGCCGCTTAAGTACAGGCGCTGCAATTCCATCTCGTGCAGCAGGCTTCGTGTCATCTCCTCACGTAAATCAGTTTGTGTGGAAAAATGAAAGTCGCAATAATGGCACGCCTGTTTGCAAAAGGGGATATGAATGTAAATTCCTGCCACGCCTCTGTCGGTTTTTTTTTGCGTACTTGCATCGCAAAGTAAAGAACTTAATGCGTGTTGTTCTGGGTCTGCTGGCATTTTGGTGCGCTCATGCGCTGGCAGCCCAAAATCTTCCCTATCCGGATACCACCATAGTATACGATTACCGGCCCGACTGGCAGGTTTACAGGGGCGATGCCTATCAACCACTGGCAGGTGATGCCCAGGCGATTTTTTTTCTGATTACACGGGCATACGAAACCGGTGCCCGCATCTGCGTGTCGCAACCCACATGCTTTTCGCTGTTGATCAATGGCCGGTTGTGGCGAGCCGATGCACGGGGCACTATTTATCTGCCGCTCGATTCACTGGGGGAAAGCGCAGGCCTTCCCCTTACTCTTGGCGTGTATAGTGAGGCGGGTGTGAGCCGATTGGTCACACACCGGGTGGCTTCGTCAGTTGGGCATGAGTTGCTGCGGCTTCCCCGTCCATCCGATGGATATTACCAGTTCACGATCCTGGCAGCCTTGCTTTTGTTCGTGTTTTTCCTGGCGCTGCTCAGGGCCAGCCCCAAGTTGATGCAGGATTATGTCGATGTATCGCGTGTGTTTGCCATTCGGGAACGGGACGAGAATTTGCAAGCCACGCGTATTACGTCCAGTATCAACCTTCTGTTTTTGGTGTTCTGCTGCCTGCTGTGCGCCTATGTTTTGTTGATAAGCCGCAACTACGAAAGGGTGCAAGCCGAGACACTGGGTGGCTTTTTGTGGGTTTGGTTTGTTTTTGGTTTGATTTTCTTCGGTTCATTCGCTATCAAGTTCATGCTTACGAGGTTGTGGGCTGCAGCTTTCCTGATGGAAGAATTCAGCAGCCTCCAGTTTTTCAACTTTGTGCGCATTTTAATCCAGACATGTGCGGGTGTGGCTCTTATTGGATTGGTGTTTTACGGATTTGGCTTGTCGCGGCAGTCACTTTTCCAATGGCTGCCGCTCATTGTTAACATCGCGCTGACCGTAGCCACGGTATTCCTTTTCCTCAAGCTTATGGCGCGCACACGGCAGTCGCTATTCCATTTATTTTTCTACCTTTGCATCTCGGAAATTATTCCGTTGGTTGTTTTAATTAAGGTGTTTTTGTATTAATTGCCCGAACCCCGATTGGTGCTGATATGACGGAAATTGCAACCGACCGAATGCGAAAGGTGAAGAGCATTTTGGTCACCCAGGAAGCCCCCACCGACCTTAATTCTCCCTATTACAAGCTGGCGGAAAAGTATAACCTGAAGATTGATTTTCGTCCTTTCATTCAGGTGGCTGCGTTACCCATTAAGGATTTTCGCAGGCAGAAAGTAGATATACTTCAGCATACCGCGGTAATTTTCACCAGCCGCCATGCCGTAGATCATTTCTTCACCATTTGCAAAGAGATCAAACTCGAGATGCCTCCGGAGATGAAGTATTTTTGCATCTCCGACCAGACATCCAACTACCTGCAGAAGTATATTGTCATCCGAAAGCGCAAGATTTTCACCGGCTTAAAAAACACGGAAGAGCTTCTGGAGATCATTAAGAAGCACAAAAACGAAAAATTTCTTTTCCCTTGCTCCGACATTCGCAAAGCGGACATACCGGACTTTCTCACAGCTAATGGTTTCAACTTTACCGAAGCGGTGATGTACCAGACGGTGGCTGCAAACCTGAGTGACCTTAAGGAAGTTTTTTATGATGTGTTAGCTTTCTTTAGCCCCTCCGGAATCCACTCGCTGTATGCCAACTTCCCTGATTTCAAACAAAATAACACCCGTATTGCCTCCTTTGGCCCGGCAACGGCAAAAGCTGTGCGTGAAGCCAGCCTGATTCTGGACATCGAAGCCCCGCTGCCTAATGCTCCTTCTATGACCGGTGCGCTGGAGCTGTACGTAAAAAAAGCAAACGGCATTAAATAAGGAGAGGCTGTCGCTCGTTTTTTAGTAAAGGCGGCCTGTTACAAAATTGTTTTTATATTGCCTTTCTATTCACAAGCATGATTCGTGTAGCCGGGGTACAGGTGTTGATGTTGTTGGCGCTCATGGCGGAGATTTGCCATGCCCAACAAGATCCCCAGTTCACTCATTACATGTTCAACCAACTCTATTTCAATCCAGCCTATGCCGGTATTGAAAAAGGAGCACGGTTCACCGCTTTGCACCGCAGCCAATGGCTGGGTTACGAGTCAACCTTTGATGCGGGCGGGGCTCCCTCAACCCAGTTGATAAGTTTCACCATGCCGCTGGCACCCATCCGCGGGGGAATAGGCGGGTATATTGTGAACGACCGGCTGGGGCCGGTGACCAACCTCGAAATTCAGACAACCGTTGCGCACCATTTCAGAATCAAGGAGGGTCGATTGAGTTTGGGCGTTCGGGCCGGCATGTTCTCGCAAAGTATTGATTTTGATCAGTGGCGCTTTATTGACGCCAACGATCCCAAATTGGCCGGGCGCAAGGGTAGCCAGTCACAATTCCTGCCCGATCTGGCTTTGGGTGCCTACTACCAACGGGAAAAATACTACTTCGGCCTCTCGGTCACTCACTTGCTGCCCGGTGAATTCGACTTTGGCGGAGCCAGCTCGCTTTCCAGCCTTGATCCTCACCTTTATGTGACGGGCGGCTATTGGTATGAGCTTAATTTTGACGTGAAATTATTGTTCTCCGGATTGATTAAATCTGATCTGGTAAAAACCAGCTACGAAGCCGGGGGAATCGCCTACTTCAAGAACACGCTCTGGGGCGGCCTTTCGTTTCGCCCATCCGAGGCGGCCATTCTGCTGGTGGGGTATAGTTTCCTGAAGGACAAGAACATGCGCCTGGGTTATGCCCTTGACTATGTGGTGAATGATCGCGATGCCAAACAGCCTACCAGTCACGAGTTTGTACTGATGTATAACCTGCCGGTGAGTTCCGGTGCGCGGAAGATCCAACGCACCCCCCGTTTCCGAAAGGATTGAGTTTTTTTTGCTTTTTAATGGATTTTGCAGAATTTGCTCTCCGCTTGTTTAAAAAACCGGCCAAATAGAATAACTTTCGAGTCCGTTCGTTGGCTTAAAACAGAAACAAAAGCATTATCAATACCGACATATGAGTAAAAGTGCATTCTCAAAAAGTCTTCAGTTCGCTTTAATGGTTGGCATGGGTGTTATAGTGGCCGGTTGCGGTCTGCTGGGCATCGGTGGCAAAAAAGGCGGTGGCGATGCCAATGGCGAGTTGGTTGGCCAGTCCATTTTGGAAAGACGTGAACGTATGGTAATGACCGTGCCCTATGGTATGGTGCCGATTCCGGCCGGAACCTTCCACATGGGCCAAGCGGATGAAGATCCGGCATCGACCCAAATCAACTTCAACAAGCAAATCACCATCGGGCCCTTCTTTATGGATGACACCGAGATAACCAATGATGAATATTTGCAGTTCGTTCGGTTCTTCCTCGATGGCCAGGCGGAACAGGCCCAAATGCCTGGCTTGCCAAGCATTGGCACAGACGAGTTTAAAGAAAAATATTATCCGGATACCACTGTTTGGATGAATGACTTCTCGCATCACATGGGCGATCCGATGGTTGACTACTATTGGCAGCATCCCGGTTACCTGGATTATCCGGTGGTAGGTGTTAGCTGGGAAGGGGCTTCCTTTTTCGGTAAATGGAGAACGTCCTTCCTGAATGAGTGGCGCAAGCAAGATGGCGGCCAGCCGCCCATGCCGAGTTTCCGCCTGCCTTCTGAGGCTGAGTGGGAATATGCATCGCGTGGCGGTCATGACATGGCCAAATACCCGTGGGGTAACCCGTACATCCGTAACTCGAAGGGCTGTATGCTGGCTAACTTCAAGCCCGGCCGTGGTAACTTCTTTGACGATGGTTTTGCGTATACGGCTCCCGTGGCCCAGTATTTTTCTAACGATTATGGATTATGGGATATGGCCGGTAACGTAAGCGAGTGGTGCCTGGACGACTTTAATCCCGCATCTGTTCCCACCGTATGGGATCTGAACCCCCAGTTTATCGACCCGAATGCGTATGACCGTGAAGGAAACTCCAAAAATCGGTACAATGCACGTAAAGTAATTCGTGGCGGTTCGTGGAAAGATGTCGCGTATTTTCTCGAAACAGGTACGCGCTCTTACGAATACAAAGATTCAACCCGTGCCTACATCGGCTTCCGGTGCGCCATGACGTACCTCGGTCGTTCAGCCGGAACAGAGTTTGGTGGCAACTAACGAATGTTTATATTTCCCATACGTAAAACTAAAATTTGATCTAAACCTAAATTCTCTAAAACCATGGCAAAGAAAAAAGGCGGATTCTCAGAGCTGTTGTACTCAACCCTTATGCCCAAGATTTATGGCATTGGTGCAGCGGTTGTAATTGTCGGAGCTCTCTTCAAAATTCTTCACCTGGCTGGCGCTAACGAAATGTTGTTTATCGGCCTTACCACAGAAGCGGCAATCTTCTTCCTGAGTGCCTTTGAACCCAAGCACCACGAGCCGGATTGGTCAAAAGTATACCCTGAGTTGGCTGAAGATTTCGAAGCTCCTGCCGAAAAGACAGCCACCCGAATCAGCAATGCTCCGAAAGCCGGTGAGTCTCCGCTGTTGAAGATTGACGAAATGCTGAAGACCGCAAAAGTTGATCAGAATCTGTTGGATAATTTGGGTAAAGGATTAACAAACCTCGCTACCTCAGCTTCACAAATGAGCAACCTGTCGAATGCTGCGGTTGCAACTAACGACTACGCCAAGAACGTGCAGGCCGCCTCTTCTGCGCTTACCGAAATGAACAAATCATATGGTAACGCCATGAAGGCCGTTAGCGCCATGGCCGATGCGTCAAAAGATACGGGCGAGTACCATGCCCAGGTGCAGAAGGTGACCAAGAACCTGGCCGCGCTCAATACCATTTATGAAATGGAATTGAAGGATGCTGACGCTCACGTGAAAAACATGGGTAAGTTCTATGAGAGCATCACCGGTGCCATGACCGGCCTCGCCAAGGTAGGTGATAACACAGCGAAGTTTACCAGCGAGTTGAGCAAACTCACGGACAACCTCACGGCCCTGAACAATGTGTACGGCAGCATGCTGACTGCTATGAAGGGTTCAGGCGGTAAGTAATTGTGTTACGGGAAATAGAATTAGATCGAATTAACTAACCATAAAAACATAAGCCATGGCAGGTGGTAAGGAAACACCGAGACAAAAGATGATTGGCATGATGTACCTCGTACTTACAGCGCTTCTGGCGTTGAACGTAAGCAACGCGGTATTGGAGAAGTTTGCCATCATTGATGAGACGCTGATTACACTCATTCGGGAGGGCGGTGAAAAAAATGAGAACAAGCTGAAGGCTGTTTTGGGGTCGACCAGTACGGAGCCTAAGGTGCTGGAAGCCAAAGCGAAGGCCCAAAAAGTTCGTGATCTTACAAAAGAGGCAGTTGCTTATTTGGATGATTTGAAGGCTAAAATGAAGGTGGAAGCGGATGGGAAGGTAATTCCGGCAGAGGAATTAGTTTTGAACACCAATCGTGCGGAGGAACTCATGCTCGATCATCGCAAACCAGAAGTGGGTCAGGGGTATGAGAAGAAGTTGAATGAGTATGTTACTAAGCTCAATGAAATCATGGGCCCCGAGCAAGGCAAGTTTGCCAAGTTAACCAAAGGGCCGACTGAATACGAGGCTTTCAAGAACTCCGAGCATCACAAAGGCAAGACCTTTCTGCAATTCTCGTTCGAGGGCACACCTACGATGGGTGCCATTGCTACCATCAGCCAGATGCAAACCGAAATTCTGGAATACGAGGGTGCTGCGTTGGATTCACTTAATGCTGTAGCCGAAGGTGTTCAGATTAAGTTTGACAAGGTTTTCCCAATGGTGCGCCCCAATGCCAATATCGTAATTGCCGGGCTTGACTACGAGGCCGACCTGTTGATCAGTGCGGCAGCCTCGGGTATCGAGCCGGAGATGTTTTTCAATGGAGGCCCCGTGAAAGTTGAAACCAATGCAAATGGTGTAAAGGTTGGAAAGATTAAGTTCAAAGCTTCTGGTGGCGACTACAAGAACGGTGTAGTGGAAAAGAGCTACAACGTGAAGATCAACATCAAGGGCAAGCCCTATGAGGATGTGGTGAAATATAAAGTCGCTCAGCCCGTAGCTAAGTTTGAGTCGGAAAGCGCCAGCACACTTTACCTGGATTGCGGAAACGAAATGACGGTGAGCATTGCAGGGTTGACGGAATCTTCAGGTATTTCCTTGTCAGCTCCGGCCGATCAGGGTAAAATTATTCAGCAGGGCGCTGGCAAATTTGTGATCATCCCCACACGTCCTCAAATCAATGTGGCTGTTCGTATGGATGGCGTAACCATCGATACCAAGCAATTTAAGGCAAAGCCTGTGCCTACCCCGATCGGAAAAATGCAGGTAGGCAATGGCGAATATGATGTAAAGCGCGGGATTCCCCCAGGAACCTCGATTGTTAAGATTGTGCCATCTATTACAGATGACACCTTTGCGCGCAATAATGCCAAGGATGCGGGTTATCGCATCACCAGCATGACCATGCAGGTGACAGGAAAAACTCCGATTAACATCACATCGGGTACGATCGAATTATCTAAATATGGCTTGCGTCCAGGCGATACCTTCTCCATTTCAAACGTTCAGGTAGTTCGCTCAACCTGGGATCCGAGCGATGCAGATAACAAGCCGGTGAATGCCAAGATTGAAGGCTTTTATCGTATGGGAACGAATTAATCAATAAGTGAAAATGAAACTCATTCGCGTTTTTGTTCTGTTGGTGGCTGGTTTTGGCGCTTACGCTCAGCAGGATACGGTGTACAATCCAAATTCAACCGAGCGTATTGCTTTCTACGAGCAGCTGTACCGGTACAGGGTATGGCGTACAATCGATCTACAGGAAAAGCAGAACATGGGCTTTAAGTCGGCCAAGTCAGACCTGGTCAAGTTTATTCTGGAGAATGTAAAGTCTGGCAAGCTGCTGGCCTATGATGACTCCTTGAAGAACATCCGGAAGCCGGAAGAGATTCTGGTAAGCAACACTGCGGTGATGCAGCCTGCCTGGGATGCGAACAAGTTCTATGTTTCGACCGAACAAGTGAGTTACAATGGCGTGAACTATTCCTCGCTGCAAAGCGATAACAAAGGCCACGTGCCTACCGATGCCGCATGGTGGGAAAAAACAACCGAGCAAACGGAATTTTACTCCGCGGCTCAAATTCCCGCTGTTACGCTGATCGAGGACGTCATTTTTGATAAGAGACGTTCAAGATTGTACTATGACATTCAGGCTATTGGTATACTGGCTCAGCGCCCGGGTACTACCGACTTGAACCCGATTGCTTTCTTGTACTATAAGGACATATATAAATTGGTCGACCAGTTTGCTCACAGCAAGAGTCTTACTGATCGCGACATGGTACAATGGCGTAACCGGTATAACCCGGCTGAGAACCGTACCTTTAACGATGCATTCAAGCTTCGCTTGTTCCACGGTGTAATTGATAAGGTGGACAACCCGGATGATCGCTCGATCACCGAGATTTACCGCGCCAACAACCGC
Source organism: Flammeovirgaceae bacterium (assembly GCA_021298015.1). Classification (GTDB taxonomy): domain Bacteria; phylum Bacteroidota; class Bacteroidia; order Cytophagales; family Cyclobacteriaceae; genus ELB16-189. The sequence goes on along the minus strand of JAJTGY010000072.1, from coordinate 235 downwards.
TCCTATTGGGAGTCGGTGTTCGCTCGCTGGGAAGAAGAAATGAAACTGATGGAGAAGGAGCACAACCTGTGGGAATATTAATTGACTAGCAAACAACAAGGAAGCCCCGGTTAAGCCGGGGTTTCTTTTTGTGCGTCAGGCATATTTACTGGCTATAGGGTGCAAGTCCCGAATGAGTGCTGAAGTGCATATCATTAGCTAAGAGCAAGGGTGTCGCGGGCAACTGCGAATCTGA
>JAJTGY010000024.1 GCA_021298015.1 Flammeovirgaceae bacterium | reverse complement strand
CTCACCCTTTTTCACTTTCATCAAATCTATTGTTATTTTGCTCAACGATTATAAAAACAAACATAGGAGTCTCCGTTTCGGGACTCTGCGGCTAACCCATTCTCGAAAAATCGATGTATCATCATGCTGTCTCCTTTACTCTTGTCAAATCTACATCCTCAAGCTCTGCGTAGCTCATAACCGCATATAAACCCGGCTCATCGGTGAGGTAAAACCGTGCAGAACTGTGAGTATAGCCAGCGGGATCGCTGGCTAAATTCCACTGGCCGCGACAAGGGTTGGCATGTATGTATTCCAATTTCCGCTCCATAAACCGCGAGCTAATGCACTCCTTCCAATCAAAAGACGGCTCAAATACCTCATGCATCTTTCCTCGCTTTCTATCGGTCTTATTCATAAATAATGACAGATGGTAGAGTACTTCCTGGTTCATCTGCTGCTGTAGTCGATTTATGATTTCATAGGCCATAAAGCGCTTACCGTTGCCAATGATGGTGTTAATGAATTGGCCACTGTTTCGGAATCCAATCAACGCATGCACGTGCTTTGGCATGATGACGTAGCCGACAATATAATGCCCCTTGCCTCTCAAATAATCAAACTGTGAGTTCAACCAATAAGTGCAACTCTTTAATGGTTTTCAAAATAGGTGTTGTTACAATAATTGTCATTACTTTTGCGCTATGTCGCTGGAGCAAGACATCAAACAGGAGAAATTCGCGAACGAGTTTCAGAAGATGGCCGTCAATCTGATGTACACCAGTGGCTGGCTCTACAACAACAATGCGGCCCGGCTCAGGCCGCACGATATAACGCCCGAACAATTTAATGTGCTCCGCATATTGCGGGGCAGCCACCCCAAAAAGCTTATGCTGGCCGATATTGCCAGCCGCATGATCGACAGAAACAGCAATGCGACACGCCTGGTGGAGAAATTGCGGGTGAAGGGGTTGGTGAGGCGTGAGATTTGTGAAAACAACCGCAGGCAAGTAGATATTAACATCACCGATAAGGGCCTGGCTTTGTTGAAAAAAATCGATCTGGAGACTGAGGCCTGGCTGGATTCGCTCCGCAAAGTCACCCAAGCAGAGGCCAAAGAACTTAACCGCCTGCTGGATAAGCTCCGGGGCTGATTGCCGCTCATCCGAACACTCTTTTTCGCGTACCCCGTTTCCTTATCTTTGGAATACCTGAACCTATGCAGAATTCCAAAGTCTACTTCTGGTCCGTAACCGTTGCACTGGGCGGCCTGTTGTTTGGTATTGACACCGCGGTGATTTCCGGGGCTGAGCAATCCATCCAAAAGCTCTGGAACCTCAATGTGTTTGAACATGGCCTTACGGTTTCGATAGCCCTTTGGGGCACGGTGGTAGGCGCATTGTTTGGAGGTATTCCCACCGATCGCCTCGGCCGGAAGAAGACATTGATTTGGATTGCGATTTTGTATTTCATTTCGGCTGTTGGTTCTGCCCTGGCGTTCGACTGGTATTCGTTTTTATTTTTTCGCCTGATCGGAGGCTTTGGTGTTGGTGCCTCGTCCATTACGGCTCCCATGTACATTGCCGAAGTTTCGCCCGCTACACACCGCGGGCGGTTGGTAGCCTTGTTTCAGGCTAACGTAGTGTTTGGCATCCTGGTGGCCTACTTCTCAAATTATCTTTTACAAGATGCCGGGGAGCACGCCTGGCGCTGGATGTTGGGCATGGAGGCTTTCCCTGCGCTGTTTTTTCTGGTGGCCGTATTTTTTATTCCGGAGAGTCCGCGCTGGTTGATTTTAAAACGCGGGGCAGTGGCCGAGGCGGAACGTATTTTTGCCCTGATCAATCCAGTTACCGCGCGTGCCGAGGTGGACTCCATCCGGGCTGATCAGTCGGCCCACGCAGCGTCAAAAGGTGAGAACCTGTTTCACCGCAGGCACCGCTGGCCGGTAATCCTCGCGTTTCTGTTTGCGTTCTTCAATCAGGTAAGCGGCATCAATGCCATCATATATTATGCTCCGCGGATTTTTGAAATGACGGGTGCCGGCACCAGCACTGCGCTGCTGACGACACTAGGTATTGGCATCGTCAATTTTGTTTTCACCATGGCGGCCATGTTTTTTATCGATCGCCTCGGCAGACGCTCGCTGATGTTGGTGGGCTCGGTCGGATTAATCATTACACTGGCACTCACGGCCCGCGCCTTCTTCACCAATCAGTTTGAGGGCGTTCCTGTGTACCTCTTTGCCTACATCGCCTTTTTTGCGTTTTCGCAAGGCGCTGTCATCTGGGTGTTTATCTCCGAGATATTCCCGAACTCGGTTCGGGCAGGGGGCACTGCGCTGGGCTCGTTTACGCACTGGTTCATGGCTTCCGTGATTTCGTTTATCTTTCCGTTCATTGCCACCGAACTGGGCGGTGGGCCTTCGTTCACCATCTTTGCCGTCATGATGGCGCTGCAGCTTTTGTTTGTCTGGAAGTGGATGCCGGAGACGAAGGGCAAATCGTTGGAGCAACTGAGCGCGGCTATTGAAGAGAAATAATCGTTTGTTATGAAGCATCTTATACGCTACGTATCCATTTTTGTTATTCTGTTGTTGCACGCTTGCGAATCAACAGACAACGCCTCACCGAATTACCAGTATCTCGAAGAGATCACGATGAGCGATTTGCAGGCCGGCTACCGCGAGGGTACGTTCACCATTGAACAAGTGGTGGCGGATTATCTGCAGCGAATTGAAGATCTTGACAAAAAGGGTCCGAAACTCAACTCCATCATTTTTATAAATCCGAAAGCACGGGAAACAGCGCGCGAGTTGGATCAGGAATGGAAGGAGGGAAAGTATCGCGGGCCGCTACACGGCATACCCGTTATTTTGAAAGACAACATCAACACCTCGGACATGCCCACCACAGCCGGGGCTACGGTGCTTCGTAACTCGTTTCCTCCGGATGACAGCTTCATCACGAAGAAATTGCGCGATGCCGGTGCCGTCATCCTTGGTAAGGCGAACCTGAGCGAGTGGGCCAACTTTCGGGCCGACATGTCGAGCAGCGGGTGGAGTGGTGTGCTGGGCCAAACCAAAAATCCGTATGTACTGGACCGCAATCCATGTGGCTCCAGTTCCGGTTCGGGCGTGGCCGCTTCGGCCAACCTGTGCACCATCGCCATCGGTACAGAAACTAATGGATCGATTGTGTGCCCGTCAAACAACAATGGTTTGGTGGGGCTAAAGCCAACGGTAGGTTTGGTCAGTCGTTCGGGTATCATCCCGATTTCGTTTACACAGGACACGGCCGGGCCCATGGGGCGCACGGTTACCGATGTAGCCCTGTGTCTGGGCGCCTTGGTTGGGGTAGATAGTACCGATAGCAAGACACTCGCTTCTTATGGCCAGGCATTGAGCGATTATACTCCCCATCTGAAAAAGGATGGCTTGAAGGGCAAACGCATCGGGTTGTTGAAGAATAACATGGGCTACCACGCACGGGTCGACAGTTTGATAAAGAAGGCCATTGCGGACATTAAAGCGCAAGGAGCGGAAGTAGTGGAGTTGGATTTCCGCATGGATCGCGAGGCGGGTTCTGCTTCTTTTACGGTGCTGCTATATGAATTCAAAGATGGCCTCGAAAAGTACTTTATGAGTCTTGGTGAAAAAGCGCCCGTCCGCAATTTGGGGGAGTTAATGGAGTTCAATAAGAAGGATTCCATTGAGTTGCGTTGGTTTGATCAGCAACTGCTGAAGATGGCCCATGAGAAGGGCCCCTTGACTGACAAAGACTATCAGGAAGCACTGGCGAAAATGTTGAAGGCCACGCGTGCCGATGGAATTGACAAATTGCTGACGGACTATAAACTCGATGCCTTGATGGCGCCCACAGGTTCGCCCGCGTGGAAGACGGATCTTATCAATGGTGATCACTTCCTGGGGAGCAGTTCATCGTTGGCCGCCATTGCCGGCTATCCCTCCATTACCGTGCCGATGGGCTTTGTCGAAGAATTGCCAGTAGGCGTCTCATTCATGGCCTCAGCCTGGCAGGAACCGAAGTTGATTGAGATCGCGTATGCCTACGAGCAGGCCACACGCCATCGCCAAGCGCCCAGGTATATTTCAGGTAACTAATTGTGACGAAAACTCAGCCGCTGCCCAGCCTTGCCATCATCAAGCTGACCTTGGGCATATGCTTCGTGCCCGGAAACCCACACGCGTTCAACAGATGATTTGAACGTGGTGCCCTCAAAAGGCGACCAGCCACACTTGGCCAGAATATTCTCTTTGGAAACCGTCCACGGTTTGTTGAGATCAGCCAGTACCAGATCAGCAAAATACCCTTCACGAATGAAGCCACGATCCTGAATGCGGTAAAGCGTGGCCACGTTGTGCGCCATTTTGGTGGCAATTTGCGGCAAGGTGATTTTACCCTGGTGGTGAAATTCCAGCATAGCTACCAGAGTGTGTTGCACGAGCGGCCCTCCCGAAGGCGCCTTGAAATACGTGTTGTTTTTTTCTTCCCACGTGTGGGGTGCATGATCGGTGGCAATTACATCAATACGCCCGTCCAGTAGGGCTTTCCAAATGCCGGCACGATCATCAGCGCTCTTAATAGCGGGGTTCCATTTGATGCGCGTGCCCAGCCGTTCATAATCCTGATCGCAAAACCACAGGTGATGAATGCACGCCTCAGCGGTGATTTTCTTTTTTTCCAGCGGCAATTGATTGCTGAAAAGTTCGGTCTCACGCGCAGTAGAAATATGCAAAATGTGCAATCGGGTGCCATGTTTTTTTGCCAGATCTACGGCAAAGGAGCTGGACCGGTAGCAAACCTCCTCGTTTCGGATCTGTGGATGCAAGTGAATCGGGATGTCTTCGCCCAGCCTGGCCCGAAAGTCGGCTTCATTTTTTTTCAGCGAAGGCTCATGTTCGCAATGTGTGGTAATCAATCCTTCGAAACGTGAGAAAAAGCCTTCCAATACCTGGGGGTTATCCACCAGCAAATTTCCCGTGGAGGAACCCATAAAGATTTTCATACCACACACACGCGTGAGGTCAGTCTTTAAAACTTCTTCCAGGTTATCGTTTGAGCCCCCAATGTAGAAGCTATAGTTGGCCAAAGAATCGCGCGAGGCGATTTGATACTTCTCCTCAAGCAGTTGCTGGGTGAATGTGTTCGGCACAGTATTCGGCATTTCCATGTACGTGGTAATGCCCCCCGCTACGGCCGCCCGCGACTCCGTGCGGATGGTACCTTTGTGGGTGAGCCCCGGTTCACGGAAATGCACCTGATCATCAATCACCCCAGGCATCAATAATCGCCCTGCGGCATCCACCACCTGCGTACCTGGATCGGAAAGGCGCTGTCCGATCTTTTCAATCCGCTCTCCGGCAATCAGCACGTCTCCGGGCATCACCTGCCCCTCGTTCACTATATTTGCATTGACGATGAGTGTCTTCTTCATGCTCGTTAGTCTATGCAGCAAGATATAAAACAAATGCCGTGTCATCGTCTTCAATAAACTCGTGGGAGGGATTCAACTTAAACAAACAGCTACGGACGGCTATTGAAGAGGCTGGATTTCAACGTCCAACCGAGGTACAACAGAGATGTATACCCCCTGTTTCGGGCGGCCAGGAAGTAATTGGCATTGCGCAAACCGGCACCGGTAAAACAGCGGCCTACCTGATTCCCATTTTGTTGAAGCTAAATTATCATCAGCGGCCGGGCCCGCGGGCCTTAGTGATGTGCCCTACCAAAGAACTGGCGGTGCAAATTGAAGCCCATGCCAAAGCACTGGCAACGTACACGGATTTAAAAATCGTGGCGCTGTATGGAGGTGTTGGGCCCAAGAGTCAGCTTGAACAATTGGCTCAAGGCGTAGATCTGTTAGTGAGTACGCCCGGTCGTTTTCTTGAGTTGTATACCCGTCAGGCAATTGCAACTAAGGCCATACGGCAGCTGGTGATTGACGAAGCGGACCGTATGATGGATATGGGTTTTCGCCCGCAGTTGCGAAAGGTTTTTGAAGTGCTGCCACCCAAGCGTCAGAATCTGTTGTTCTCGGCTACGTTGCCGGCAAAGGTGGAAGAACTGGCTAACGATTTTATCACCTTCCCCGTAAAGGTGGAAGTAACCCCCGCGGCCAGCACCCCCGACCAGGTGGAACAATGGGTGTACCCCGTGCCCAACCTGAGAACCAAAATTAATTTACTTGAGCACCTGATGGCTAACCCGGAGTTCAACCGGGTAATGGTGTTTACCCGCACGAAAGAGGTGGCCAACAACGTGATGCAGTTTCTGGAACGCAAAAAGTTCGGGCCGGTACGCGTGATTCATTCGAACAAGGCACAAAATACACGCATCCACGCCATGAATGAGTTCAAGGAAGGTAAGCTCCGCGTGTTGGTCAGCACGGATGTTTCCGCACGCGGCATTGATGTAGCTAATGTTTCGCATGTAATTAACTTTGACATGCCCTTGCAGTACGAAGATTACGTGCATCGCATCGGGCGTACGGGCCGGGCTTTTCAAACCGGAGTGGCCATTAGCTTTGCCACGGAAGCAGATCGTTTTCATGTGAGGAAGATCGAAGAATTGACGCGCCATAAGATTCGTCATCAGGCGTTGCCCGCGGGCGTGGCCGTGGAGGAAACCAGTCGTGAAGAAGCGCAACAATTAGCCCGCGAACTGGACCGACAAAAACGGTTGGCGGACCCCGAGTTCAAGGGCGCCTTTCATGAGCGGAAAAAATAATGCCGCGGTTTTGGGCTGCGGCATATTGCAAAAAGTCGCTGACCGAGTTAATCAGGAAACCACTGGCTTCCCTTTGTTGGTCCACTCACTCATGCCTCCTGAGTAGTTCATGATTTTGGTGAAGCCATGCTTCGCCAAAAGCGAATAGCCAATGGTTGTGCGGTCACCACTTTGGCAATAGATCACCGTGGGCTTGTCATTATTGATCTTGTTGAGATTGTCCGGAAGGGTACCCACAAACACATTTTCGGCCCCGGCAATGTGACCCGCTTTATACTCAGAAGCACCTCGCAGATCCACCAGTTGAATGCCATTGTTCTTGTGCAACTGTTCAAACTCATCAATCGAAAGCACGTGCGCTTTCTCCAGCGCATGACCCAGGCCGGTCCACACGCTTACGTCATCAATGTAACCGTAGATATTGTCGAGCCCAATGCGCATGAGTTTTCGCGTGAGATCATCCAGCTGGCTTTCCTTCGCCAGCAGGATAAACGGTTCATCGTACTTCAGAAACCATCCTGCCCAGGTGGCGAAGGCGTTGTTGCCCTGGATGTTTAAGCTACCCGGTATGAAGCCCTTCGCAAATTCAGTCTTATGGCGCGTGTCAATCAGCTTAATCCCTTTCGCCAAAGCTGTTTTGAATTCTTCTGCGGATAACTTTTTGAGCTTTGGCACCTCGGTGAGTAGCGGTCGTTCCACTTTGTTCAGCTTCTTCATCATGGCGAAGTACTTGGGTGGCTCGGGCTGATCCTCCAACAGGTACTTGACAAATCCATCTTCGTTATTGGCGTACTGAAAAGCCCAGTTCCGTTTCTTTTCATACCCCACCGTAGTGCTGGGTACCGCCCCAAGTGCTTTGCCGCAGGCTGAGCCGGCACCGTGACCGGGCCACACCTGCACATAATCGGGCAGCGCATTAAACTTATTGATGGATTTGTACATCTCGTGCGCTCCGGCAGCCATGGTGCCCTTGATGCCGGCCGCTTTTTCCAACAAATCTGGCCGGCCAATGTCGCCTACAAACACAAAATCACCTGTGAATAACATCACAGGTTCTTCGCTGGCCGGGTGATCGGTCAACAAAAAGCTGATGCTCTCAGGCGTGTGTCCCGGAGTATGCATTACGTTGAGCGAGAGGTTGCCTACTTTGATCACGCTGCCATCACGTAAGCCTTCATGGGGAAATTCATACAACCAACCTTCGCCACCCTCATCGGACAAGTACATTTTGGCTCCGGTGATTTTGGCCAGTTCACGTGTGCCTGATAGGAAATCGGCATGAATGTGGGTTTCGGTCAAATGCGTGATACGCAGGTTGTTGGCCTTGGCAATATCCAGATAGGTATCGACATCGCGCTTAGCATCAATAACAATAGCTTCGCCTGTTTTTTGGCAACCAACCACATAGCTGGCTTGGGCCAAAGATTTATCGTACACGTGTTGAAAGAACATAGCGTCCGGTGTTTACAGTGTGTCTACAAATTTGTCGTTAATTCAGTTCAAAGATCGGCTGCGAAAATACAGGTCAGCGGAACTTTAAACAATGGGGACAGTTGATGTATTTGCGACCCTCTGAACTACCGGCCGGCAGTCGGATTGGCTACCCTATTCACAAGGGCGTTTTCACCGTCTAAACGAAAATGTGTCCAACGGACCGGAAGATACTGATGAGCTGGTGTGCGGTGGGGAGGTTTGTCGCTAAGCACTCATTTAAGGCTGAAAGATGCACCCCCGATGGCTAAAAAAAATAAACCGGGCAAGAAAGCCCATTTCGTATGTCTGGTGCGCGTTAAAAGATCCTCAATAACTCAAACTGCTAAGCGAAAAATCCGATGGCTCTACACCCGCAAAAGCCGCTTCAACACCCCGGTAAGCGTACCCAAGCAATGAGGGTTTTGTTCAGGTTGCCCCAGTTGGTACCGAAAACCAGCCGTTTTAGCGCTACATCAAAAAAACGGGTGTGCGGTTGGTTTTAACTGACTGGTAATCAGTCATTAGTGATTAACCGGAACACCGTACATGAATCACCAAACTCTTTGCAAAAAGGGTTGAAAAACCAGATAAAGAAGTTACTTTTGAGATATCTAATTAACACGAAACGCAGTGAGCGGCCGGGGTGAAAATTTCTCGCCATAGCCGACATTACCCCTCACTATGAGTCAATTTATTGAACCTTGTTTAGTTACTGAAGAAACGCGGCTTTATGCTAGGCCTGACATTCTCCAACGAATTGATTTCACGCGATGAGGGGTTGCATTGTGATGTTGCCTGCCACCTATACACGCAGCATGTTTTCGAAAAACTTCCCCCTGAGACGGTCAAACAAATCATCCGGGAGGCTGTTAAAGTTGAACAGGAATTCGTAACGGATGCTCTGCCAGTCAATTTCATTGGAAAGAATGCCGTGCAGATGCGCCATTACATTGAATTTGTGGCCTACCGGCTACTCAACGAGCTTATCGGGGAAAAGATTTATGGGTCCACAAATCCCTTCGATTTCATGGACATGATTTCCCTGTTCGGTAAGACCAATTTCTTTGAAAAGCGCTTGGCGGAGTATCAGAAAGCTGGCGTCATGAATGGCCAGCAACAGGAGTCTCCCAAATTTTCACTCAGCGAAGATTTTTAGGTATGAGACTCTTTATAACCATGGCTATGTTAAGTGGCATACTCCAGAGTTGTGTTCCTGGCCCCGGTCGGGATCAAGTCGGTTTCACCCCTGAGCAAATCCACGGGCTTAAACGGCATGGCCGATATGAGCAAGTCCTTGGTGCTGAATATGATAAGCAAAAGCGAATCCAGGAAATCAACCAGTCTGAACTTGATCTGGGTCGTCAGCTCAAATCAATGCCTGACAGGTTACAGAACTTTATCCCGAGGTTACGATTGAATTCGAACCCTAACAATTTACCATTAACAACCAATTACACCTTATGAAACAATTTCTCGTACTCGCCCTACTGACCTGCGTGAGTGTACTCTCAGCGCAGGCCCAACGTAAAGACAACCCCGCGGTAGCGGGAAGTCCCGAATCTCGATCGCTCACCGATCAGGCCTTTGTTGAAATGATCCACTATGACGGATTCCTCCCTCAAACACCGGTCATCTACGGTGGACAGATCCCCGTCTGGGGAACGGATGCAAAAGACGTCAGCAAAGAGTCCATGCTCTCCCTGATCAACAAACAGGATGTACTTCGCCGGCTACTGCCGGACTTTACCTTAGACTACTACGTCCGCAAAATCAGTAAAGACGGTAAGGTACTCTATGGCCTGACCGGTGTCACCGGAGAGCCAGGCAATTATGAGATCACCTTCGATATCACCAAGAGTACAACCATACCGGTTGTGGCCAATGGTGAAAACAGTGACTTGACACCTAATAGTTTTGTTCGCGTGGGTGTGGGTATCCGTATTAAAGCGTCCGTAACCACCAGCAAGCCCTCCATCGATGTGTCCAACCTTGATTACCTGGCCATGGCGGCCATGCGCGAAGAACTACATGGAGGCCTCTCCTTCCAGCTTTTCGGTATCGATGGAGAATCAATTGTCCTGATGGCCCCAAATAGTAACGCCAAGATTGAAGGCTCCTCTATTGACACCTTCATGCAGTCGGTGGCCACCTTAAAGAGCCGCATGAATGACAAGAGTATCACTCTTATTCCCCGTGTGTTTGCTGTCCAGCGCAACCAAACTGATATTCCCTCCAACATTGTAGGATCGCGTTAACCTCTATCATCACTGACTTTCGTCATTCGACCGTTACACTCTTAGCCAAATTGCGGGGCTGATCGACATTACATCCGCGCATCACGGCTATGTGATAGGATAGCAGTTGCAACGGGATAACCGAAATCAGCGGCATGAGCGGATCCAGGGTGGCCGGCACTTCAATGACAAACTCGGACATTTTAGGGATTAGTTGGTCCCCCTCGGTGACCACGGAAATCACCCGACCTTTGCGGGCTTTCACTTCCTGAATATTGGAGACCACCTTTTCGTAGGAGGCATCTTTCGTGGCGATGAAGACCACCGGCATCTGTTCGTCTATGAGGGCGATGGGCCCGTGCTTCATTTCAGCAGCCGGGTATCCCTCCGCATGGATATAGGAGATTTCCTTCAGTTTCAGCGCGCCTTCCAGCGCCACCGGGAAGTTATAGCCGCGCCCCAGGTAAAGAAAGTTGCGCGCGTCTTTAAACTCGTCAGCAATGGTTTGTATCTGAGCGTTCAGCGTGAGAGCCTTCTCGACTTTGGTCGGAAGGTTTTCCATTTCTACTAACAGCTCGTGGTACTTTTGTTCGGTTATGGTACCTTTTTTCTGGGCCACGGTGAGGGCAATCATGTAAAGCACCGTGAGCTGGGCCGTAAAGGCTTTAGTGCTGGCCACACCAATTTCGGGCCCCGCGTGCGTGTAGGCGCCTGCGTGTGTGGCACGAGGAATCGATGAGCCCACTACGTTACACACGCCAAAAATGATAGCTCCCTTCGATTTGGCGAGTTCAATAGCGGCCAGAGTATCGGCTGTTTCACCCGACTGCGAGATAGCAATCACTACATCACCTTCGCGGATCACCGGATTTCGGTACCGAAACTCAGACGCATACTCCACCTCAACCGGAATACGGCAAACTTCTTCAAAGAAATATTCGGCCACTAATCCGGCATGCCAGGAAGTGCCGCATGCCACAATAAGGATTCGATCGGCCTGTATCAGTTTGTTCAGGTATTCGCGCAGCCCACCCAGGATCAAACGCCCCGAACTCGCATCGAGACGACCGCGCATACAGTCTTTAATGGAGCGTGGCTGCTCAAAAATTTCTTTGAGCATGAAGTGCTCATACCCTCCACGCTCAATGGCTTCCAATTCCAGGTCAATGGTTTGGATATATGGTGTCAACGGCAGGTTGGCTACATTTTTAACCGTGAGTTTTCCGTCATTCACGATGGCAATTTCCTGGTCGTTGAGATAAACCACTTCGTTAGTGTACTCAATAATGGGCGTTGCATCGGAGGCCATGAAAAATTCGCCCTTACCTACCCCCACCACCAGCGGGCTGCCCTTGCGCGCGGCAATAAGCAGATCGGGATCTTCGAGCGACATCACCACAATGGCATAGGCGCCCACTACTTTGGTCAGCGCGAGGCGAACCGCTTCATCGAGTGAGCAACCTTCTTTTTCTTTGATATCCTCAATGAAGTGAATAAAAACCTCGGTGTCGGTGTCGCTGAGAAAGCGATGACCTTTTTTTAACAGATCCTGCTTTAATGCACTGTAGTTTTCAATGATACCGTTGTGAATAATGGCTATCTTTCTGGTAGCTGAGTAGTGCGGGTGGGCGTTCACATTGTTGGGTTCGCCATGGGTGGCCCATCGGGTATGCCCCATGCCGATGTGGCTATTGAGGTTTTGACCTTTCAGCGAGTCCTCTAGTTCGGTAACCTTACCTTTTTTCTTGTACACATTCAGCGAGCCATTCAGCAGTGCGATGCCCGCACTGTCATACCCACGATACTCCAGACGTTTAAGACCTTTGATGATGATTTCGTGTGCCTGACGAGGACCGACATAAGCTACAATGCCACACATGGTGCTCAGTTATTGTTGTTTCTCAAAACGGGCTTGGTATAGTAAACACGAAGTTTAATGTCGCTCGTTTCCAGAATCAGACGATGAACGGACTTCGTGTAAAGGGGATTGGTAGCCACCATCGCGAAGTTTTGATACTTGGGTGCTTGCCCTTTGTTGTCGAATAAAGCCTGGCAGTATTCGGTTACAAAATCGGACAAGTACTTTTCACCATTTTGCTCTTTGAAGGTGACGGATAGTGGTTGGTTGAGGTCGTTTGTCATCACAATACCATCGGTAGTCGGCAGCAATGCAAACCTGAAACCCGTAGTATCCACACGAAAGCTACTCGGTTGAAAGCGGTTATTTGTTTTAAGGAGTTGCAAGCGTAAGGTCGCGGGCAACGCGAGATCACCCAGGTCATTTGCTGGTCCGATGATAATTTCGGCTGAGTTCAAAATGGCATTTTGAACCGTATCCATGTATTCGGTGAACTGCGAGAAGTCAATTTTGGTTACAATCGGAAATCCGCCTTGTACATATCGTTTGTTACTGGCCGGATAAAAATCCTGATGAAAAGAAGTTAGCGTGCTGAGTTCGGTACCGCTGCGATCGACTGTTAGCCCGTAAAACCCCATTACCCCATTAGTTGAGCTCAGAGAAAAAGGAATGGTTCCTTTTTCCTCCGCGTTGGTCGCGGTGTTGAAGAAGTGGTAGTACAGGATCATGCGTGAGAATTTTCTGATATTGTCGTTTACGGTGGTGTAACCCAGTACCTTTTCATTGGTAGGGCCTCCGACTAAGGCAAACCCTTTAAAAATCTCACGAAACTTCAGGAAGTCAGTCCAATCGCTTGAATTCGTTTTGGCCAGATCCAACAATTCCTGACCAAAAGCACGATCAAGGAAGAATTGGAGGGTATCAATGTTGTCATTATTGGGGTTGGTGTCGTTATTCTCGTCCAGGCGATTGGCCAGAGATTCTGTCGATACCACAATATCACGTGTCCCCAAGGGAGTCGAATGGTAGCTGGCATCGGAATAAGCGAAATACGGTTGTGCACCCACTAATGTTTCGGTTAATCGATGAACAGAGATTTCTTCCCGGGTGGCTTCCGGATTCCCGTAGTTGTAATAGTCCAGCGATAGGGTGAGCACCAATGAATCGAAAACTGCGTTTGGGGGAACTGCCGTACTGGTTGAGAAAGGACGAAACTGTGTGTATGAGGTCGAGATCAGATTCCCCATTTGCGGATCAACCATCTTACCAACCAAAAGCCGTTGCACCTGAGACGTACCAATATTGAATGTTCCAACGGAATCAATCAGCAACACGCTGCTCTCTAACTGGATTTCCGCATATTGAACGATAGTAGGGGGATTTCCCCTCCGAACGCCAATAAAACTCGTATCCTCCTCGCAGGAGGAGATCATGGCGATGGCTAACAGAAAAAAGAAAAACTTAGCCGACCAGGTCCGTGTAGAGGTTGTAAAACGACTCGGTGTAGTTATCGTTCTTTTCGATGGTTTCAACTTTCTTCTCTTTAATCTTCTTAACTAAACCTTCCAGCTTCTTATTGTCTCCGGCAAAGGAAACTACATCCGAAAATTGGGCGCCCAATTTAATGAATCCCTCATAATCGGCTGTCTTAAGATGGCCCAGCATCGTATCTTCAATGTCCATCATTTTCACCTTGCCCATCAGGTCTCCCTTGAATTTGTGGTTAAAGCTGTTGTTGTAGATGGTGAACACCGACTTCGTGTTCTTGAATAGCGGATCGTTCTTGTAAGTAGTTTTCAGGTACAAAGGAATAAAGCTGGTAATCCAATCATTGCAGTGCACGATGTCAGGCGCCCAACCCAGTTTGCGCACGGTTTCAATCACGCCTTTGCAAAAGAAGATGGCGCGCTCATCGTTATCCTCGTAGAAGCGGTTTTCCTTATCGTGGAACACCGACTTGCGGTGGAAGTAGTCCTCGTTATCAATAAAATAAACCTGAAGCTTGGCGTTCGGTATCGAGGCCACCTTAATGATGAGGGGCTTCTCTTCGTCACCCACCGAAATGTTAATACCGGATAGCCGTACAACCTCATGCAGGCGGTTTTTTCGCTCATTGATCAGACCGAACCGGGGCACCAAAATTCGAATCTCCATGCCCTTTTCCTGCATCGCCTGGGGGAGTTTGCGCACAAACTCAGCTACCTCTGTGGTTTGCAGAAACGGGTTAATTTCACTGGCTACATATAGTATTCTAATCTTCGACATAGCAATGGGTTATTCGTAAGCCCAAGGTTGGGAAATAGAATCACAAAGGTACGCAAAAATGGCCCCTTCCCAAACCGGCCATTCAATAATCCCCCTATCTTAGCACCCCATTTAGCGGCTATCAAAATGCATTTTTTCGACCAAATTGGGGCTTTTCGTGCGTTTTTAGCCGCAACCAGGCCGGCCGGGCCCGTTGGGCTCGTCCCCACCATGGGGGCCCTGCACGCAGGTCACCTGGCGCTCATCCAGGCGGCCCGAACGGATTGCGCCACCGTGGTGGCCTCCGTCTTTGTAAACCCCACGCAGTTCAATAATCCGGAAGACCTGGCCAAGTACCCCCGTACACTCGAACAAGACCTGGCCAAGCTGGCCGATGCCGGTTGCAATGCGGTTATTGCCCCTTCTGTGAACGCCATGTACCCCACCCCGAGCAGGGTTAACATCCGGTGGAACGGGCTGGATGATATTTTGGAAGGGCAGTTTCGACCCGGGCACTTCAGCGGAGTTTCCCTGGTGGTAGCCAAGCTTTTCAACCTGGTTCGCCCCGATATCGCGTACTTCGGAGAGAAGGACTTTCAACAGTTCAAGATCATTTCGCGTTTGGCGGATGAGTTGATGTTCGACATCCAACTGCGCTGTGTTGAAACGGTGCGTGAGCCTGACGGCTTGGCCATGTCATCGCGGAACCTGCGGCTAAACCCCGTGCAGCGTCAAGAGGCGGTTGTGTTTTTCCGCACGTTGCAACAGGCGCGTCAAGAGATACTCCAGGGGAAAAAATCAATCCAGGATATCCGAAAACTAATTGCCGGTAATTTTTCAGCCGCGCGCGGCACATCGCTGGAGTATCTCGAATTAGCCGATCGTGAGAACTTGACGTTGATCGATCGCGTTGAAGCCCAAACGCCTGCCATCCTGCTCATTGCGGGGTATGTGGGCGAAGTCCGATTGATCGACAATCTTTTTGTGTAACATGACGATTCAGGTTCTTAAGTCAAAAATTCACCGTGTACGGATTACGCAGGCGGAGTTGCATTATGTAGGGAGCATCACAATCGATGAAGCGTTGATGGAGGCGGCCAACCTGATTGAGGGTGAAAAAGTGCAGGTGGTAAATGTGAATAATGGCGAACGATTGGAGACCTATGTGATCAAGGGCCCGCGAAACAGCGGTGTGGTTTGCCTTAACGGGCCGGCTGCCCGCAAAGCCCATGTAGGCGATGTTGTCATCATCATTTCGTATGCTTCTATGCCTTTTGGTGAAGCAAAAAATTTCAATCCCTGGTTGGTTTTTCCCGATCCGGACAACAAATTGACCGGATGATCAACAGAGGCAAAGCTATTCTTCAATACCTTTTCTGGCTGGCACTGGCTGTCGCTTTGGTCTGGCTGTCTCTTCGAACGCTTCAAACGGATGGAGGGGAAAACAAAGCGGAGTTCATCTGGGAAACCTGGTTGCGTTCCGACAAGTTTTATCTCGCGCTGATGGCGCTGATTGGTGTGGTAAGCCACATCTTGCGTGCCTGGCGATGGAAAATGCTCGTAGATACGACCGGCAACCCGGTCACCGTTGGCGGAAGTTTGTTAGCCGTGTTGATTGGCTACCTGGTGAATCTGGCCATACCGCGTGGTGGTGAACTCTCACGCTGTTATTACCTGTACAAACTTGATCGTGCCCCGGCCGAAGTCTCGTTTGGAACGGTGGTACTGGAACGGATTGTAGATGTGGTTTGTCTATTGGTGGTGATGGTGATCGCCTTTTGGCTGGAATGGAATCAACTCAAGGCGTTCATCGAGTCGCTCGGCTTGTTTCAACAATCTTCTTCGTTTTCTGTGCCTTGGTGGGCTTGGCTCGGTGTTGCCGGTCTCTTAGCGCTTGGAATCGTGTTTTACTTCATTCGAAAAAGCACCCGATTTCAAAAACTTTGGGTCGGTTTCCGGGCGGGACTGCTATCCGTTTTTCAATTGAAAAACAAAGTTTTGTTTGTGGGTCAGTCGCTCGTGATCTGGCTGCTGTATTTCGCTATGTCCTATTGTGTTATTCTGGCCTTTCCCGAAACATCTCACCTTGGTTTCCGGGCGGTCATATCGCTTTTTGCTATTGGCGCAATCGCCATGTCGGCACCGCTGCCGGGTGGCACGGGCTCTTACCACACGCTGGTGCCGCTCGGCCTGGTGATGTTGTACAACTTGCCCAAGCCGGATGCTATCGCTTTTGTTTTTATCTTTCATGCCTGGCAAACGTTGACCATCATCGCCAGTGGAGTTATTGCACTCGTCATAGCTTATTTTGTCCTTCAATGGAGAGAACGTCATTTAAAATCAGAGACTGGCAGGGCGCCCGCGAGCAGGTAGGTCGCTGGCAACAGCAGGGCCTCAACGTGGTTTTTACCAATGGATGCTTCGATCTGTTGCATCTGGGCCATGTAGATTACCTGGAAAAAGCCAAAGCGCTGGGCGACCGCCTGGTGGTTGGCCTGAACACCGATGATAGTGTAAGCCGGTTTAAGGGACCTTCGCGGCCGATACAGGACGAGCAATCCCGGGCGCGGGTATTGGCCGCATTGCAGTTTGTTGATCTGGTCGTTTTGTTCAACGAAGATACCCCGCTACATTTGATAACCGAACTGAGGCCCAATACGTTAGTAAAGGGTAGTGACTATTTGGCAGAAAACATTGTTGGCGCAGATGTTGTAAAAGGGAGCGGAGGCGAAGTGAAAACCATAGACTTTGTGCCGGGGTATTCAACTTCGCGGATTGTAGAGAAAATCAAAACAACGTAAATACAAATAACATGGGATTTGGAGCTTTAATTATCGGTATCTTCTTCATGGTGGTGGGCATGATTGTAAGCTCGCGCCTGAAGAGCAAGTTCAAGGAATATTCGCAGACTCATCTGGCGAAGGATTTGACGGGTGCCGAAATAGCCCGGCTGATGTTGGCCGATCATGGCATTCACGATGTTCAGGTTATTTCGGTTGACGGCCAGCTCACGGATCATTATAATCCGGCTAACCGCACGGTCAACCTGAGCCACGATGTTTACCACGGGCGAAACGCAGCGGCAACGGCCGTAGCCGCCCACGAATGTGGCCACGCGGTTCAACACGCCACCGCGTACAGCATGTTGCAGTTTCGCTCGGCCATGGTACCCGTTCAAAACGTGAGCGCCACGATTTTGAATTTCATGATGATGGCCATGATGTTTGGAGCCTTTTTCGCTTCCAGTGTGCTGCCGATCAAGACCGCTCTCCTCATCATCATTGCCTGCTATGCCGTTTTTGCTCTGTTTGCACTCGTTACCCTCCCGGTTGAGTTTGATGCCAGCAAGCGTGCGCTTGTCTGGGTTGAGTCACGCGGCATTGTAAACCGCCAGGAGCATGACATGGCAAAAGATGCCCTAAAATGGGCTGCCATGACCTACGTGGTGGCTGCGATTGGTGCGGTAACTACGCTTGTCTATTACGTGATGATGTACCTCGGCTCTGACCGGGATTAAACAAGCTGTTTGACAGCGCCACCTTTTGACTATTTTTAGCCCGGATTTCTTCCGGGCTTTTTATTTCCCTGATCTATGAACTTTCAATTATCTGAAGAACAACAGGCGGTTCAACAAGCTGCTCGTGACTTTGCCCAAACGGAACTTTTACCCGAGGTAATCGAGCGCGACACCCATCAGAAATTCCCGACCGAACAGGTGAGAAAGATGGGCGAGTTGGGGTTTATGGGCATGATGGTTGACCCCAAGTATAACGGTGGGGGGATGGATACCATTAGCTATGTACTGGCCATGGAGGAAATTTCGAAGGTGGATGCGTCCGCTTCAGTGTGCATGAGTGTAAACAATTCGCTGGTTTGCTGGGGACTGGAGACCTTCGGCAGCGAGGCACAGAAGGAAAAATATCTGAAACCATTAGCGGCCCATGGTATTGGCGCTTTTTGCCTGAGCGAACCCGAGGCAGGCAGCGATGCTACCAGTCAGCGTACCACGGCTGAAGACAAAGGGGATTATTATCTGTTGAACGGCACCAAGAACTGGATCACAAACGGCAACAGTGCCAGTGTTTACCTGGTGATCGCCCAGACTGATGCTTCAAAAAAGCACAAGGGAATCAATGCCCTGATCGTGGAAAAAGGAATGCCTGGTTTTGTGGTGGGCAAAAAGGAAGACAAAATGGGGATCCGTGGATCAGACACGCACTCGCTGATGTTTCAGGATGTGAAAGTGCCAAAGGCCAACCGCATTGGCGAAGATGGATTTGGCTTCTCCTTTGCCATGACCACGTTGAACGGAGGCAGAATCGGAATTGCCGCACAGGCCCTGGGCATAGCTTCGGGCGCCTATGAACTGGCCGTGAGGTACGCCAAGGAGCGTAAGGCTTTCGGGAAAAAACTGGCCGAACATCAGGCTATTCAGTTTAAGCTGGCTGAGATGGCAACCAAAATTGAAGCCGCGCACTGGATGGTACTCCACGCGGCCTACCTGAAGGATCAAAAGAAGGATTTTGTTAAAGCCGCGGCCATGGCGAAGCTATATGCATCGCAAATTGCGCAAGACGTAACCACCGAAGCCGTTCAAATTCATGGAGGGTATGGCTACGTAAAGGAGTTTCACGTTGAGCGCCTGATGCGTGATGCCAAAATAACGCAGATATACGAGGGCACCACCGAGATTCAGAAAATGGTCATCTCGCGCGAACTTCTCCGCTGATCAAACAGCCTGCACCACTCCATCAACGGTTCGAAAAACCTGAGTGGCTAATGCCTGCCGCGCGGCAAAATACTGTTGATACTTGTTCGAATAGGCTGCCCGGTGTTGGATCACGTCCGAAAAATTATCCTGCAGCGCTATGATGATCTCGGTCACTTCACGCACGGCTGCCTGCCCGCCTGGATTCCCCGAAATGTAGTCGGCCAGCTGCTGCTCGGCCAGGTAGCGGGTGAACAAAGGGCTTGCACTCCGCGAAATCACCATGCGCAGACCGGCCAGTTGGGCTACAGGAATATCCAGTACATCATCAAAGGTGTAAACCGTTTCGGTTGGCTTAACGCCAAACCGGCCACAGAAATGATCAAAGGCGATGGCTTTACGTGAGGACTTGAAATAGATCACATCAAAATGTTCCCGCAGGGCCAGTTCGCGGGCAGCCGGGTTTTCTTCACCTGTAATGATGCCCACGACAGGAAGTTTTCCGTGCCGCAACCAATAACTGAAGCGAAGAAGGTTGGTGCCCATGGCATCGGATTCGCTGAACGGGCTGCCGGATGCACCGATTTTGTAACCGTCATTGAACACGCCATCCCAATCAAACAGAAAAGCTTTTGCGTGTACCAGCTTCTGCCGGATAACAGAAGGTTCCTGTTGAAAGGAGCCTCCCAGTTTCTCGAATATGTTCTGAATATCCTGCACGAATCAGATATCCTGGATGTCCAGCATGCCCACGGGCTTGCCGCCATCGGTTACCAAAAGGGTATCTACATTGTTTTTTTTGAACACATCGGCCGCTTCATTGAGCAGTGAGTTGGCGTCCACTGAAATGGGCTGCTTGTATTGAAAGTCTCCAATTTTGTGGTTGAGCACATCGCGCCCTTCGGCCTGAATGCGTCTGCGCAAATCGCCATCGGTGAACACGCCCACCAACTGACCGCTGGCATTCACCACGGTAACGCAGCCATACCCATACTCGGTCATCTTTACGATCGCGTCCGCCAAAGCCGTGTCGGCCTTCACAACCGGGTTCACATTCCGGATTACGTCTTTCACCTTGGTGGTAATCAACCGGGTGTGCTCCACAAATTGCTGCGTACCCAATGACGTAAAGTTATTTTCGGTCAGTGCCTTCATTACCTTCCACGGCACCGTAATGGTATGCACACCCAAATTGATGGCATTGCGCACGTGTTCGGCATGGCGAACGGAGCTGAACATGATCTTGGTGTCATACTTGTAGTGGTCCACCGCAGTCACGCACTGCTTCACCAGTTCCAGCGCATCGTGGCCTTGGTCTTGCAAACGACCAACCAGCGGGCAAACATAAGTTGCTCCTGCCTGCATAGCCATGTAGGCTTGCTGCAGCGTATACACCAGGTGAACGTTCACCAACAAACCTTCTCTGCGCAGCAGGTAGCAGCCTTTTACACCCTCCAGCGAAACGGGAATCTTAAACACCGTCTTTTTCGGGTCAAGGCCCAGATCCAACTGGCGTTTAGCCTCCTTCACAATATCTTCTGCCTTATCGCCCAGCGCTTCAATCTGCAGCACCGGCACCATTTTCGACAACTTGACGATCAAGCTGTCGATGTCGGTTACGCCCCCGCGGTGCATGAAGGTGGGCGTGGTGGTGAGTCCGTTTAAGAAGCCGAGTTTGAATGCATCTTCAATTTCTTTGATGTCGGCTGAGTCGAGGTAAAGCTCCATAAAAAATAATGCGGTTTTATTTCGAAGTTACAGATTGTTTCTGGCGATACTTCACTTCTACGTTGTGAAGGTCAATGATGGGTTTCAGGAATTCTTCCAGGTCAGCAATGTTCAGCTGGCTGGCGGCATCACAAAGGGCGGCATCCGGGTTCGGGTGCGTTTCAATAAAAAATCCATCAACACCGGATGCAGCTCCGGCCCGGGCCAGCACAGGCAAGAACTCACGGGCACCGCCTTTTTTGTCGGCACTCGGAATGCCGTACTTCCGGATGGCATGGGTAACGTCAAACACTACCGGGTATCCGAGTTTGTTCATGTGGTAAAAGCTGCGCGGATCCACGATCAGATCGTTATAGCCGAACGTGTAGCCGCGCTCGGTGAGGATCAATTGATTGTTCCCGCTTTCCTCGCATTTCTTTACCGGGTGCTTCATATTGTCGGGCGCCAGGAATTGCCCATGCTTGATGTTGATCACGCGGCCGGTTTTCGCGGCTGCCACGACCAGCGTGGTTTGCATACACAAATAGGCCGGAATCTGCAGCACGTCAATGACACCGGCAGCGGCAGCGGCCTGGTCAGGATAATGTATATCGGTGAGCAGCGGAAAGCCGAACTGTTCCTTGATGCGGGCCAGTACTTTAACACCCTTGTCAAGGCCAGGGCCAACGTAGTTACCGAGGCTGCTGCGATTGTCTTTTTGAAAGGACGACTTGTAAATAACCGGTATACGCAGGCGCTCAGAAATTTCTTTCAAGCGCTCGGCTGTCTCCATCATGATTTTTTCCTCCTCAATCACGCAAGGGCCCGAAATGAGGAAGAGTTGATCGGCACCACATTCTATTGCGCCTACCCGAACAATCTTCTTTTCCATTGGATTTTTAAACAAAGTCTGCAAAGTTCGTGAATTTCAGCGCCTTGCCAAAATGGTCAGGCCTTGGAAATCTGCCGGAATTCCCGGAAGCGCCTGATCATAGCCATGAAAAAGCCCATCATTAATACCCCGGTACCCAGCCACAAAACGTTGATAAAGGGCTTTTCAACCGCCTTGATCACAACCCAGTTCTTTTGCCGCTGGCTGAGCCCAATAGTGAATTCGCTGGTCTCGGGATGAATGTTGACCAGCGTTAGCCGGATACCCAGATCAGGGATTTCGGAGGAGATCACCCCCGGGGTGCGGTCTTTAATGACGAATATCGGTTCGGCATAGAAGGGTTCATATTCGCCCTCTACCCGAATGCGGGCTTTAACAGCAACATCCTCGGCACCCAGTTCAACCCCTTCCAGTTCTTCGAGGCGCGAAATGCTCTCCATTACCGCTACATAATCATTCGCAAAAAATTCCTGACCGAGTTTCACCCGTTGGTCATCCTGCTTTCGCCAATCCGGTTCCGCCTGCGGGTTCATCATGTTTGACACGTGGGTGTAAATGTCGCGGTCCGGGTTGCGTTTAATGTCTGGCGAGGCCAGAAAGCCACCCATGTCGGGGTTGATTTGAGTGCGGGGATACAACGTGGCCGCCAACCTGCCCTCTTTCTTCATTTGGATTTCATAGTAGGTGTTCTCGGGCCGCACCTCAATCGTATCGCCTTGACGGTAGCGAAGATTTCCATTGATTAGGATATCCTTTTTGGCAACTACCCGGAAAACATCGTCCGTCCAGTACACATCATTCTTTTTGATATAGCCGGACCCCGAGCGTGGCTCAATTCGCTCGCCTTTGTATTCGATGTCGTAGCCGGCCATGCCGCGGGGTTCATTCAAAAAGAGCAGAAGATTCTCCCGGTTGAAGTCATCGGGCAAATCGTTGCTGATGGCGATGCCCGAATTGTTGAGTGACACGATTCGCGAGTAACCAGCTGAAAACAAAATGCCGACCAGCATCAGACCCACACCGATGTGGGCCAGTGCGCCACCCGCCAGCGAACGGTTTACTTTGATGACCGCGCGAAGCACGTTGGCACTTGACACGATGATGTAGAGCCCGGCCAGGCTCAACAGGAGGTAGGAAGGCTGATAGATTCGGGCACCAGCAATAACGATGGCCCATAAAATGAGCGTGATCAAAACGGGCGCCAGCATCTCAGCCTTGAGTTTTGACTTATCCATGCGCTTCCACCAGAAAAACTGGCCGGTACCCGACAGCAGGGCAACGGCAATAGCAAACCAAATCTGGATGTTGGAATAATACGCGACCTGATTGCCGGGGGTAGCCATTTTAGAGTCAATACCGATGAGCCCCAGCACCTTGTTAATTACAGGAAAACTGGTGGGCAGCAATACTTGAAAGCCCATCAGGCATAACGCGGTAGCTCCGGCAAAAATCCAGAACTCACGGGAATACACGGATACTTCCTTCTCGCTGGTGGGGATTTCCTTCCAACGGATAACCAGCAACGCCACAGCAGCGAGCAGGAAGAACATCATGTAAACAAACAGTTGCCCGGATAGCCCCAGATCGGTAAAGGAATGAACCGAGGCATCGCCCAAAATGCCGCTGCGGGTAAGAAACGTAGAATACAAAATGAGGATGAAAACACTGACCACCAAAATCATCGAAGCCTTCAGTGCTGTTTCACTGTTTTTGTAGGTGATCATGGTGTGGATACTGGCCACCAGTACGAGCCAGGGTACATACACCGCATTTTCAACCGGATCCCAGTTCCAATAGCCCCCGAAGTTCAGTGTTTCGTAAGCCCAATAGCCGCCCATAAGTATGCCCAGCCCCAACACGGCACCGGCAAACAACGACCAGGGTAAGGCGGGCTTGATCCATTCGCGGTACTGGCGCTGCCACAGCCCGGCTACCACAAACGCAAAAGGCACTAAAGTGGCGGCAAAGCCCAGAAACAAAGTGGGCGGATGAATCACCATCCAATAGTTTTGGAGGAGCGGATTGAGTCCCTGGCCTTCGCTTGGGATAAAATTCGGATTGGCCTGAAAGATGGGATCCGCCATTGCCTCGCGTAGTAAAATAAATGGCGAGCTTCCCAATTTCAGATCAATGCCGGGAAGCACGACACCCAATATCATGGAGGCGAGGAAAGCCTGAACCAGCGTGAACACAATCATCACAGGTGCTTCCCAGTTCCGCTGCGTGTACATCAGCACCAATCCGAGCACGGCATGCCAGAACATCCACAGCAGGAAACTGCCTTCCTGCCCGTTCCAAAAAGTTGAAATCAGGTAATACGTCTGGAGTTTGGTATCGGAGTAACTGTAGGCATAATGGTATTCGAAGTAATGATTGCCAATAATCACAAATAGGGTGATGGCGATCCCCAACACGGCAGCTGCGTGTATCCAAAAGGTTGCACGGGCTGTTTTTCGCCACTCTTCCTGACGGAAACTGTCAGCCGCCTGTTTTGACTTCCAATACGAAAATGCAGCCGCCAGGGCCGATACGAATGAGGCAATGACACAGGCATGACCCAGGTTGCCGATGAAGTAGTGAATCATGAACAGTGTCGGATGAAAATTACAGACTTGCCTTCAGTTTTTGTTCCTGGTATTTGGACGGACACTTCAACAGAATTTTGTCGGCAATGAACAAGTCGTTTTGATACTTGCCAATCACCACCATTTTTTCTGATTTGGTCATGTCGGGCGGAATGGGCTGGTTGTAAAAAACTTTTTGTTCTTTTTGCTGGTCGTCCACCAGGATAAAGGTGCACGAGACGTGGTCAGGCGTTTCCTCCAAACCGGTTACCTGCCCGTGTTCATCTTTCTTTAGCTCACCTACCACATGAATACTTGCTTTGTTTCCAGCCTCAGCCATCTGGTAAGCCTGGTCAAAATTGACATAGGTGCTGGCGTCACCGGCCGTAGAAATAATAATGGCAATCGCGATGCCGATCACCAGAATAATGTAGATGTGCGATTTCTTCATAAACCTTCCCTCCGGGCGGCAAAATTACGCCAAAAACTGCTTTGAGAAGCGAAAAACAGCTGCTGCCGTCAGGATTTGTTGCTGCCGGTTTGGCTCTCCAGGCGGGTGATTTTTCGATCGAGCCGGAACAGGTAAAAAAATAACCCAAACAGAATGATGAGTATAATGCCCACTACAACATAAATCTTGCCTTCTGCCCGCATGACATCGGCCATTTCTACCTCTGACTGGGCTGCTGCCGTCAAAGAGTTCAAGCATAACAATAAGGCAAGTAACTTTTTCATACGTCTTCGAGGTGTTGTTTAATCTGGCGCGCCCTTACCTGCAGGCCAGCCACCCAAACGCCCAACAAAATCCAACCGATGACAGCTGGATAAAAAACCAGGCGCATACGGCTGTCGAGATCATACACATTAAAGCCGGGGTTGCCTCCGCTGCCGGGGTGCATAGAATCCTGCAGGCGCGGGATAACAAAAATCAGGGGAATCATCGCGGCAAAGGCAAAGATGTTGTACACGGCACTGAGGCGGGCCCGTTGCTCGATGTTGTCAAGTGACCCACGCAGCACGAAGTACGCCAGATAAACCAGCAGAGCGATGGCCGCGCCATTTTGTTTCGGGTCACCGTGCCAAGGGGAGCCCCAGGTGTAGTTGGCCCAAAGCATACCGGTTAAGATGCCCAGGATCCCCAGGAGCAAACCGGTGTTGGCAAATTCAGCAGCCATGAAGTCGCTCAAGCTATCTTGCTTGCGCAGGTATTGGATGGAATAATAAATGGAAAACCCAAACATGGCCACCATGCCGAACCACATCGGCACATGAAAGTAAAGGGCGCGAATGGTTTCGTTGACAATGGCCAGACGCGGCACGGATACCAACAAACCCGCCACGGTGGTGTACGTCAGTAACGCCACACACAGGTACTTCCACCAGAATTTCTTAAGAAAGGAAGACATCGAATTAGCTGCGCCAAATATAGGGGAACAGGAGAAAGGAAACGGCCAGGCTGATGGCATTAATTGCACCCAGAACCAACAGCTCGCGCCAAAGGGCGTCCAAGCCGAGCCCATCGATACAATTTCGTGTGCCCGACACGGCCATTAGAATAATGGAGACGGTTACCGGAAAGCCGAGCACGGCCATAATCAAGTGGCTGTTGCGCACCTTGGCCGCTATGGATGCCAGCAAGGTAAGGGCGCCACCCAGCGCGGCACACGTTAAGATGCCCAGTGTGGCGAAAAGCCCGGTGTCGGCAATAACCGACCCAAAAAGCACGCTGAAGATGACCATCGAGAGCAGGAACAACACCACCAGCAGTAAAATATTGTAGAAGGTTTTCGCGAATAGCAGGTGATGTGCAGACGTAATCTGGTAGTAGTACGAGTCCGTGTTACCCCGGTCACCCAAAAAACTTTTCACCACCGCACTCATCGCGCTAAACAGCAAACTGATCCAAAACAAGGCCGACCATACCGCAGCATTAATCAGGTGCTCCTGAAACAGAAAGCTAGAGTAGAGAATAAACCCAATAGAAAGCGTATACAGGAGAAGTCCCTGCACAGCATTTTTCGAACGCCACTCGAACTGGAATTCTTTTTTGAGAAGGTCAAGAACCTCCATTCCGAATCGGCATACTCGAATTGCCAGCCTCTTTTCTGACCCATCGAACGATGATAAATGTTTGTGAACCTAACAAGCCAGCCAGGCCCCCAATTATGATGTAAAGCCACCAACCCAGCCCACCCGGCTTAGTGTGCGTGACAAAACCCTGGATGATTTGTACGCTACTCGAAATCTCTAGAGCATTTTGATAGCCCATTTGCTTTTCTTTTAACGCAACTGATTCGGAATAGAGTTTTGAGGGGTCCATGATCATGAATTCAGACGATGTTCGCACACTATTACTTTCGAGTAACCGACTCTTTAAACTATCCAATGAGGCCAACTCACTTTCGATTTTAGCAATTAGTTGACGATAATAGCTTACTCGTTGCTGGACTCGAACTTTGACGTATTCATTATTACTAAGATAACTAATTAGCCCCGCCTGAAGTTTTGGGATTAAAGTCACGTCCAAAACCCGAACCGTAACAAGAAAGATTATTTTTTCATTTTCTTTTTGATTGGCATCAACTACACCGCGAATACTTTCTATTGTTATTTGAGTGATTGCTGATGCTTCCAGTTGCGTTAGCGACAATCGGGTTCCAAGTTCAGACACATTATTTTCATCGATAAGTCCGTTCAATGTCTCAGCAATTCGGTCGGTGATGGACTCGGTCAGGATGTCGGACTGAATGACCATTTTACTTGCGAAAGGGCGTGGTGTTAACCAGAACGCCATCAATGCGAGGAGAATGCCCAACAATATAAAAGAGCCAACTAACTTTGCATGGCGCTTGAAATGCAAGTAAATCGAGACGGATAACTCTTTGAGATCGATTTCGTCAGTGTTTGTTTGTTGCATGCGGAAAAATTTTACAATGTTAGGAAAATATCACTAGTCAGATTTAAGGCTTTCATTCCTTATTTTTGGAGGATTTTACAATGCAAGGTTTGGTATTGGTTACCGGCTCAGCCGGTTTTATTGGTTTCCATGTCGCTAAACGCCTGCTGGCGCAGGGCGTTCGTGTGCATGGGCTCGACAATCTAAACGACTACTACGAGGTATCCCTCAAACATGCCCGTTTACGTCAACTCAGCGGCCAACCGGGGTTCACATTCCAACAGCAGGAGTTGGCCGATCGGGAGGGCATTCACGCACTGTTTCAGCGCGAAAAGTTCGATGCGGTGATCAATCTGGCGGCCCAGGCGGGTGTGCGTTACTCCCTGGAAAACCCCTACGCCTACCTCGATAGCAACATCACCGGCTTTCTCAATATCCTCGAGGCCTGCCGGCATAATCCGGTGAAGCATTTGATCTACGCCTCTTCCAGCAGCGTGTATGGCGCCAACCGGAAAATGCCTTTTTCCGTCCACGACAATGTGGATCATCCGTTGGCTCTCTATGCAGCAAGCAAAAAGGCAAACGAGCTGATGGCGCATGCGTATTCGAATTTATATCACATACCCACAACTGGTCTGCGGTTTTTTACGGTTTATGGTCCATGGGGCCGTCCTGACATGGCGTTGTTTTTGTTCACGCGTGCCATACTGGAGGGCAAGCCCATTGATGTGTTTAATCATGGAAAGATGAAGCGCGACTTCACCTACATCGATGACATCGTGGAGGGCATTGTTCGTCTTATTCCCAAGGCACCAACCGGCAACCCCGCCTGGTCGGGCGAACATCCGGACCCGGCTTTTAGCTTTGCTCCCTATCGTGTATTCAACATCGGCAATAACAACCCGGTAGAGTTGATGCATTTTATCCAGGTGATTGAGCAGGCGCTGGGTAAGAAGGCTATCAAAAACCTGTTACCCCTTCAGGACGGTGACGTCCCGGAGACATATGCCGACATCAGTGACCTCGAACACGAAGTAGGATTTCGGCCTGCCACCCCGATTGATGTAGGTGTGCAAAAATTTGTGAACTGGTACCGCGAGTACTATAACGTTTAGGAAAACATGAGCAACGATCGTATTGGAATAATCGGACTGGGTTATGTGGGACTGCCGCTGGCCGTAGAGTTTGGCAAGGTCATCGAGGTTGTTGGATTTGATATTAACCAAAAGCGAATCGAAGAACTCAGGCAAGGGCACGATCGCACCGATGAGGTAAGTGACAGCGAGCTGAAAGAGGCGAAGTGGCTGAGTTACTCGTCTAACCCGGATGATCTTCGGCAGGTCAATTATTTCATTGTAACCGTGCCCACTCCGGTCGATGAGTATAAAAAGCCGGATCTGTCGCCCCTGATCAGCGCCAGCCGCACAGTGGGCAGTGTGATTAAGAAAGGCGATGTGGTGATATACGAATCTACCGTTTACCCGGGCTGCACCGAAGAGGCTTGTATTCCGGTCGTGGAAAGACAGAGCGGATTGAAATTTAATGTCGATTTTTTCGCGGGTTATTCACCCGAACGAATCAATCCCGGTGACAAACAACACCGTGTGTCCACGATCAAAAAAGTAACCAGCGGCAGCACGCCCGAGATTGCCGAGAAGGTTGATCAGTTGTACAAACGCGTGATCAAAGCCGGCACCCACAAGGCCTCCTCCATCAAGGTGGCAGAGGCAGCCAAAGTGATCGAAAATTCGCAGCGGGACATTAACATCGCCTTTGTCAATGAACTGGCGTTGATCTTTGAACGCATGGGCATTGATACGCATGAGGTGCTGGAGGCGGCCGGAACCAAGTGGAATTTTCTGCCCTTTAAGCCCGGCCTGGTGGGAGGGCATTGCATCGGAGTTGATCCCTATTACCTGACCTACAAAGCTGAGGGTCTTGGCTATCGGCCCGAAGTCATTCTCTCCGGGCGCAGGATCAATGACAATATGGGTATCCATGTGGCCAATGCCGTCATCAAGCAGATGGCCCGCCACGATTTACCGATAAATAAGAGCCAGATTCTGGTTCTGGGTCTTACCTTCAAAGAGAACTGCCCCGATATTCGCAATAGCAAGGTGGTCGATGTCATTCGCGAGTTGGAAAGTTTCGGGGCTGAAGTTGATGTGTTTGATCCCCACGCGGATGCCGAAGGGGTGAAGCACGAGTATGGTTTCGATCTTACCCCCTCCTTGCATAAAGTGTATCACGCTGTCGTGCTGGCCGTTGGCCACGACCAATTCAAGACCATGAGTTGGGATACGATACGCGGTCCGCGCACGATTGTTTATGATGTGAAAGGTATTCTGCCCAAGGCTATCGTAACCGCCCGTTTGTGAGCAAACCCAGCTACGTGTTGGTCACCGGTGGTGCCGGGTACATTGGCGCCCATACGGCTGTAGAACTCGCACTGGCCGGATTTGAACCGGTGCTCATCGACAACCTATCACGAAGTAATGAGCGGTTGCTCAAGGGTATCGCGGAGGTTCTCGGCCGGAACCTGATCTTTCATCGTGGTGATTGTCGCGATGAAAAGTTTCTCGAAGGTATTTTTGCCAAATACCCGATTATTGGCGTTCTGCATTTTGCCGCGTTTAAAGCCGTAGGTGAATCCGTTCAGCAACCCGAGTTGTACTATAACAATAATCTGAATTCAACACTTACCCTGGTGCGGGTCATGGCGCGCGTTGGCGTGAAACCACTGGTGTTCTCTTCATCTTGTACCGTATACGGTGAGCCGGATCACATTCCGGTGGATGAATCCGCTCCGCTCAAAAGAGCAGAGTCGCCCTATGGGGCCACGAAACAGATGAGTGAACGTATTTTGGAGGATGAAGCAAACACCGGACGACTGCGCGTTATTTCACTTCGGTACTTCAACCCCATCGGGGCACATCCCTCCGCGAGGCTGGGCGAGCTGCCCATTGGCGAACCGAGCAATCTCGTCCCGTACGTTACCCAGGCTGCGGCAGGCAAGCGCAAATCGCTTACGGTTTTTGGCAACGACTACCCCACTCCGGACGGTTACTGCATTCGTGATTTCATCCACGTGGTCGATTTGGCGAAAGCCCATGTGGCCGCGTTGCAACGCCTTCTCAGGGATGAGCAGGGCGAGTTTTTCGAAGTAATCAACCTGGGTGCAGGGCATGGCGTATCGGTGCTGGAACTGATCAATACATTTGTTCGCGTCACCGGTGTTCGGGTTCCGTTCACCATAGGGCCGCGCAGACCGGGCGATGTGGTGAATACCTATGCCGATGTAAAGCGCGCCCGGGAACGTTTGAAGTGGCAGTGTGAGTATTCGCTTGACGATGCCCTGCGGCACGCCTGGGCATGGGAACAACAGTTAATTCATTCTACTCCCTAAATCCGTTTCGCATGCAACCGATTCGAATGGTCGATCTGCACACGCAGTATGAAAGAATCAAAGCCGAGGTGGATGCCGCCATGGCTCGCGTATTGGAATCAACCGCGTTCATTAAAGGTCCGGAAGTTGAACAGTTTGAACAGGAGTTGGGTGCGGTAGTGGGCGCACAGGTGATCAGTTGTGCCAACGGAACCGATGCGCTGCAGATTGCCATGATGGCGCTTGGTTTCCAGCCGGGTGATGAAGTGATCCTGCCCGTGCACACCTACGTGGCAACGGCTGAGGTAATGGCTCTTCTTCGCCTGAAGCCCGTCTTTGTTGATGTTGATCCGCGTTCGTTTAATATTGATGCACGACAGATCGAGAAGGCGATTACACCTAAAACGGTTGCGATTGTTCCGGTTCACCTGTATGGCCAGTGTACAGACATGGAGCCGATTCTGGCGATCGCTGCGAAACACCACTTGCAGGTGATCGAGGATGCCGCGCAAGCCCTGGGTGCTACCTACACCTTTTCGAATGGCGAAAAGCGGCAAGCCGGCACCATGGGTACGATTGGGACAACATCCTTTTTTCCATCCAAGAACCTGGGGTGTTTTGGCGATGGGGGGGCGTTGTTCACCCGCGATGCCGCATTGGCCGAGCGCCTGCGCATGATTGCCAATCACGGCCAGCGCATCAAGTACCATCATGATATCATTGGCATAAACAGCCGGCTGGATACACTGCAGGCGGCCATCCTGCGCGTTAAGTTGAAGTATTTGTCCGGGTACACCAGGTCGCGCCTTGAGGTGGCCAATTACTATGATCAGCATCTTGACAACGGGCGCGTGGTGGTGCCACACCGGTCCGAAAATTCATCCCACGTATTTCACCAGTATACAATCAGAACGGAAAGGCGAGATCAACTGAAAAAACATCTGGAGAAGTTGCAGATTCCGACCATGATCTACTATCCGGTTCCGCTTCACCTGCAAAAGGCTTACCGTCAGCCGGAGTATCCGGAGGGTTGTTTCCCGGTTACCGAGGAGTTGTCGCGAAGTGTGATTTCGCTGCCTATCCACACCGAGATGACTTCGGAGCAATTGGCGTACATTTGCCAAGCCATTAACACGTTTTAGCAGATGTCGTCATTCTTTGCTCACCCCACAGCGGTGATAGATGAAGGTTGCATTATTGGTGAGGGAACCAAAATCTGGCACTTCAGCCATGTTATGCCGGGTTGCACGATTGGCCGAAACTGCAACATCGGCCAGAACGTGGTGATTTCCCCCGAGGTCATTTTGGGCAATAATGTGAAGGTGCAGAACAACGTGTCTATCTACACCGGTGTGGTGTGCGAAGATGACGTATTCCTGGGCCCCTCCATGGTTTTTACCAACGTAACTAATCCGCGCAGTGCCGTGAACCGTAGAGGTCAGTACGCCCGCACGGTGGTAAAGCGGGGGGCGTCCATTGGTGCTAACGCCACCATTGTTTGTGGTCACGATATTGGCGAGTTCGCGTTTATCGGTGCCGGGGCCGTAGTCACCAAGCATGTTCCGGCTTATGCTTTGGTGGTGGGCAATCCGGCACGGCAAACCGGATGGATGAGCGAGTTTGGTCATAAATTGAATTTTAATCCCGAAGGCCTGGCCGTTTGCCCCGAAAGCGGGGAGAGTTACCGGTTGGCGAACGGAGAAGTATCGAAAGTGTCATGAAGAATTTTGCCTTGATCGGTGCGGCTGGCTTTATAGCGCCTCGCCACATGAAAGCCATAAAGGAAACCGGCAACAACCTGGTGGCGGCCCTTGACCGGTTTGATAGTGTAGGAATTCTGGATTCCTATTTTCCGCAGGCTGATTTTTTCACCGAGTTTGAGCGGTTTGATCGCCACTTAGACAAACTCCGCAGGCAGGGCCAGAAAATTGACTATGTCTCGATCTGTTCACCGAATTACCTGCACGATTCGCATATTCGTTTCGCCTTGCGCCATCAAGCCGATGCCATTTGTGAGAAGCCCCTGGTGCTTAATCCCTGGAATTTGGATTCGTTACTTGAAATTGAACAGGAGACCGGGCGCAGAGTGTACACCATCTTGCAACTCCGATTGCACCCTGCCATTCAGCAATTGCGGGAAAAGGTGAAGGCCATGCCTGCAAATAAAAAGATGGATGTCGATCTCACCTATATCACTTCGCGTGGGCATTGGTATCACATCAGTTGGAAGGGCGATCTGGCCAAGTCTGGGGGCGTGGCTACCAATATCGGCATCCACTTTTTCGACATGCTCATTTGGGTTTTTGGAAGTGTTCAGCAAAGTCATGTCACCCGTCTTTCCGATTCCACGGCATCCGGCCACCTGGAGTTGGAACGTGCCAACGTGAATTGGAAACTGAGCATTGATGCAAATGACCTGCCTCCTGCGGTGGCAGCCCAGGGTAAACGAACGTATCGATCCATTGTAATTGCCCATGAAGAGTTGGAGTTTAGTGAAGGGTTTACCGATTTACATACCGACAGCTACCGCGCCATTTTAGTCGGCCAAGGGTATGGAATTAACGACACGCGACCTTCGATTGAACTCGCGCACCAAATCCGAAACAGTAAAGTGTCATGAAAGGAATTGTTTTAGCCGGAGGTTCGGGAACGCGGCTTTATCCGTTGACCAAGTCAGTGTCTAAGCAGATACTGCCGATCTACGACAAGCCGATGATTTACTATCCGCTGTCGGTATTGATGTTGGCCAACATCCGCGAGATCCTGATCATCTCCACACCAACCGACATTCATCTTTTCGAAAACCTGCTGGGCGATGGTACCCAGTTAGGCCTCTCCATTCAATATGCCGTGCAACCCTCTCCGGATGGACTCGCGCAAGCCTTTTTGATAGGAGAAAAATTCATCGGACAAGATACCTGTTGCCTGGTGTTGGGCGACAACATCTTTTACGGATATGGATTGAGTGGGATGCTGGAGGAGGCGGGTCAACTGCAGCGGGGAGCCACGGTGTTTGGTTATTATGTCAATGACCCGCAGCGTTATGGCGTAGTGGAGTTTGACAAGACAGGTAAGGTGATCTCCATTGAGGAGAAGCCGGCTGCGCCTAAATCCAACTATGCGGTTACCGGTCTGTACTTCTATGATTCTTCGGTCGTGCAGAAAGCCCGGCAGATCAAGCCATCCGCCCGCGGTGAGTTGGAAATTACCGACCTGAACAATTTATACCTGGGCGAGCGATCGCTGACGGTAAAACTGCTGGGCAGAGGTATGGCCTGGCTTGATACCGGCACCCACAAGTCGTTGCTGCAGGCATCAACCTTTGTGGAGGCAATTGAAGATCGGCAGGGGCTGAAGATTGCCTGCCTAGAGGAGATTGCCTACCGGAAAAAATATATTAGCCGTACACAATTGTTCGAGTTGGCGAAGCCCCTGGCGAAAAACCAGTATGGTGAATATTTGATTCATTTGGCTGAGGACGAGCAACTATGAGAGTGACGACTACACCCTTTCGCGATTTGGTGATTCTTGAACCGAGGGTCTTTGAGGATAACCGCGGGTATTTTTTTGAAAGCTACAATGAACAAACTTTCCGAAACCTGGGCTTGAATTATCGGTTTGTTCAGGATAACCAGTCATACTCCACAAAGGGGGTACTTCGCGGCCTGCACTTTCAGGCGCCCCCGTATGCCCAAACCAAGCTTGTGCGTGTGTTATCGGGAACCATCCAAGATGTTGTCGTTGACCTCCGCAAAAGCGAAGCGACTTTTGGTAAATACTTTTCGATTGAACTTTCGGTGGAGAATCGCAAACAACTTTTAGTACCTAAGGGATTTGCGCATGGTTTTTTGGTGTTGAGTCAACAGGCCGAGGTGATGTATAAGTGTGATTGCCTGTATCATCCATCCTCAGAACGTGGCTTGAACTACGCTGACGAAGAATTAAAGATTGATTGGCTGCTTAAAGAACGACTTGTTTTATCGGAGAAAGACTTGAAGCTTCCCCGATTAAACAAACTTGAAGTTGCGGAGTGAGTTATCTTTTGTTTAATTGGTAAACTTTAATAATGCCCATGCCTTTGTTTGTGATCAGGCTTATCTATTGGATTAAATCTTTTCTGATTCGATGTGGATTTTTCATATCAAAAACAACTCCGGTGGAAGAGGTGGGCAAACTAATAGGTTTGATGAAACCGAAAACTACGCAAGTGCCCCTTGTTCGCATCGGTTCGCAACTAGATGGCGGGTATCTAATTCCTGACGACCTGAAAGATCTTGACGCCTGTTTTTCACCCGGAGTTTCAACTAATTCGGACTTTGAATTCCAACTGGCAGAAACTGGCATTCGATGTTTTATGGCCGACTTCTCGGTTGACGGCCCTGCTAAAAATCACCCAATGTTTCATTTTGAAAAGAAATTTTTAGGCGCTGTAAATGATTCTGTTTTTATGACGCTTGAGAATTGGGTTAAGCGAAACGCTCCTGGACATGGCGATTTGCTTTTGCAAATGGATATTGAGAGCGCAGAGTATGAAGTTCTTCTGGAAACGCCTGCTGAAATTCTTAATCGGTTCAGGATAATTGTTGTAGAATTTCATGACCTTGAAACCGTCTGGAGTCGCGATGCATTTCGATTGATTTACCCAGTTTTCCACAAGCTTAGTCAGCTCTTCGAAATAGTACATATTCACCCCAACAACATAATGGGGGCAAAGAGTATTTCCGTAGATGGACTTGAGGTGCCTTCCGTTCTTGAAATTTCATTTTTGAGAAAGGACCGAATTACAAAAAAGTTACCCACAAAAGAATTTCGTCACCCGCTTGATCAAAATAACTCCGATGAATTTCCGGATTATCCGCTGCCGCGAAGTTGGTATTCTTCGATTTAGCCGCGCTTGTGCTTGTTGAGAAATGATAGCAGGCGAGTTGCAGATTCTCCCCAATTGAACTTCTTTGCCTGCCGCAGTGCTTCAGCTTTCTTTTGTTCGTATAGTTTTTGATCTGCAAGGATCAGATTTATTTTTTCAGCAATGTCATCAGGGCGCTCAGGATCAAAGTAAACAGCTGCATCCCCGCATATCTCTGGAATCGAAGTGCGGTTAGACGCAACCACCGGCACCCCGCAAGCTAAAGCCTCCAATGGCGGAAGGCCAAACCCTTCGGCCAGCGAAGGAAAGCAGAATAGATAGGCATGCGCGTAGATAATTGATAACTCATCATCGTCTACAAATCCCGTGAAGAATACCCTTTTGTTAAGCAATTTTTCCGCAATGATATTCATATGATTAGAAGCATAGCTAGGATGTTGATTTCCTGCAATCACTAAAGGCACGGAATGATCAATATCAGGTAAAGCCAAAAGAAGATTATCCAGGTTTTTTCTCCCGCTAAGCAAACCCACATATAGGATATATTTAGATGGCAGTGAAAATTTTTCTCTGACGTTATTTAAGAATGCATGATTGTAGGTGGTCAGGGGCTTGAAGCGACTATCAGGCGCGAGATGAAAAACGGTAATGTTATCAGCTTTGCCAGTGTAGCCATAATGAAGTAATCTTTGTTTCTCTGATTCTGATATGGTGATGACCAAATCAGCAAATCGTGTTAATATCCGTTGTGGCCAAAGCTGGAATTTTTCTCGTTTGGTAAAAAGGCCGGGATAAGTTTCAAAAAGGACATCGTAAACAAACGAAACACTGGTGCCTCTTGAGAAGGGGGAGGGATAATACTGCGTAATAAGCATATCAATCTTATCCCGAAAGGTGAAATAGGGAAAGATTACCAGCTTCAAAAAGAAATTATAGCGAAGACTTCCAGTCTTGACGTACCTGGTTTCGATTCTTTTGTTAACATAAGTGAAACGCACATGCTGAAATCGCTTATCCAAAAAAATTACATAATCATTCACCGTATCTTGTTCGAGAAGTGAATTCACGAAGTTAAAGGTGACTCGATTTAAGCTCGAGTAACCATCATAATACCAAAGTGCATCAATACCGATTTTCATCAGGGTTAATTTGCCTGTTGAGATTATAGAATATTGTAAAGCCAAGACTGCCTGCCAAAAGACTGAAATTCATTGCCATCATTGAAATAGAAGCACCCATCACGCCCGATTTTTTCACCAGAAAAGGGGCTATTATAACAGAAAGCAAACCAACGGCAACGCCAACCCACATAAACACCTTGAAACGTGAAATGCCCACCAGATAATTAAAATTTAATTGAAAGAGGGAAAGAAAAATTACACCACACAACACAAATGGTAGAACTGATATTACATCATTGTATTCTTGGCGAAACACGCCAAATACCAAGAGAAACTTCGTCAAAGACCATATCAAAACAGCTACTATCGAGAACCCCATGATTAACTTAAGTGCCATTTTTTTTGATTTGGCGAGTAATGCCGCATTACTTTTTTCCTGCAAAAGCTGGGGCATCCAAATATTGTGAAGCGAATTACTAACAAATGGAATAACGCCCGCTAAGGTCCAGGCCAGGTTGTAAACGGCCAGATCTTGGCGAGTTCCAAATCTCTCCAGACAAAATCGGTCGCTTAGAAAAATAACTAAGCTAAAAACGGTATAAAGAGCGATCGGATAAACCAACAGGAAGCCACGTTTGGCAATTGCCCAGTTGAAAGTAAGTTTTTCACTACTTTTAAATAGAAGTGCTCCAAAGCAAACTAAAAGTATAACCTCAATGACTGACGTACTTGCTAGTCGGATCAAAGCCCCATTTTGTGATCTCAATAACATCAAAAGAATGATGGCAACTACATGAGTGAGGGCGATACGCAGCAAGTTAAATAATTGCAACCTTTTAATCTGCTGACTTGCGAGGTAGTAATTAACTAGCATAAACGAAAACACTGAACCTAGGACACCGACCAGGAATGGCCAGCGAAACTCCGAAAAACTGATGGGGTGCCTGAAAAACAGGAAAAACAGCTTTTGGTCAACATCGAATACTACGATAACAACAAAGATGAGACCAACAAAAATCAAAAGAAGGGAATTCAACGTGTAGAATACATTTTGAGGTCGATCACGATGTTCAAAATAAAGTTTACTCTGTACTACAAATAAACCGCCACTAACGGCTGTTGCTAGATAACCAACTAATGCTGTGAGGTAGCCAAATAACCCGAAATCATCGGGGCTCATAAGTTGGAGATAGATCGGCAAAAGAATAATACCGGAGATTTTAACAAGCGAGTCTACAGTAAGAAGTCTGATGAAGTTTTTGAAACCTTCACCTTTGGTATGGCTTTTGAAAAGGTTGTGCAGTTCTTGAAAAAACACCTGAACGAGTGTAGTGATAATATGACGGGTAAAGGTAGGTATTTCCAGAGGTTAACCTTAGCTATATGGTGGTTTTGTGAAACGGATGTATAAATTTGCATCTAACTTACATAATTTCGGCATTAAAAACACGTGCAAAGGTCCAGTTGCTGAATTACTCACCAGCGCTGTACACTTTCCTTTTCCAGGTTTTCTAATTCTGCAAGCGGTTGTTGGGGAGGCCGGTGCCGCCAGAAATCATGCAAGTTAGCTTGTTTAATAAAAAAGGTTTTTACCCGTTCAGATTAGACAAAATAGAATTTCAGATTTTTTTGAATCCAGCAAATGGCTGGGTGGATTCCGCGATCTACCTTAATGGATCGCTTGAACCAAATTTTTTGAGACTGATCTCCCGCCATCTTCAGTGTACCGATGTTTTTTTTGACATTGGATCAAACATTGGGCAACATGGGTTATATGCAAGCCGTTTTTGCGAAACTGTTTATTGTTTCGAGCCGATTACAAAACTTTTTAATCAACTTTCATTAACCATTAGCCACAACAATTTTTCGAATATAAGAGCATACAACTTGGCATTAGGATCATCTAACGGATTTATGCCTATATTTTCGGAGGCCGCTAACATGGGTGGATCCTCAATACTTTTCAAGAAGAACAAAAGCCGCGAGCAAATGGTAGAAGTTCGCAAACTGGATGATTTTCTTCAGCAACACCCCTCCAGTATTGGCATGATGAAAATCGATGTAGAAGGTTTTGAATGGGAAGTTTTGCAGGGGGCCGAGCAAACCATGCGAACCTATAAGCCAAAGTTGTTAATTGAGTATTCGCTTCCGCTCTATAATCAGATTAGCCCGGATCACGGAAGAAAAATCTATCAATTTCTTACCTCCATTTATGGTCACATTCGCAATGTGGGGCTAGATCATGAAATTGATCAAAAAGTCGAGTCATTTGAGGATTTAGAGCCATTGACCCATCACACAAACCTGTGGTGTACTAATGATTGAAAAACGTCTGAAGGGTTGCCTTTAAACTTGCTTCTGGTAAAGCCCCGACAAAATTCTCCAGTTTATCCGTATTGCCTGCCAAAACCCGAATCTCATTTTGCCTCATAAACGCTGGGTTCTGCACCACACGCAGCTGATGACCACTTATTTCGGAAACAATATCCAAGACTTGCTGCAGCGAGAAAGCCCGACCGCTACAAACATTCACAACCTCTCCAACCGCTTGGGAATGTATGAGCTTCTCGTACAGCTCGCATACAAATTGCACGTGGTTGAATTCCCTGAACACATCCAAGTTTCCCAATTCGATCAATTCAGCCCGTGATTTGAATTGCTGGATAATCTTCGGAATGACAAAATTGGGCGACTGGCCAACACCTGTGTAGTTGAACGGCCGGACAATTAAAATGGGAAGTTTGTCAAAAAAATTTCTGGCGATTTGCTCCATACCCCACTTGCTGATGCCATAGTGGTTTTTTGGATTAACGGCAAGCGTTTCATCCAAGACTTCTCTATTTTGATCACCGTAAACAGCTGCACTGCTGGCAAGCAAAATCTTTTCCGGCTTGACTTTTGAAGCCACGACTGCGCGAAGCAGCGACTCTGTTCCCAAAACATTGATTTGATACATGGCGGGAACATTGCTATGTTCAACAAACGAGATAGCCGCAAGATGGAAAATATAGTGCGGCTGCACTTTCTCCAATATCTCAATCAGCCGATCAGTGTCTCCGATGTCACTTTTGAAATGATGGGCTGCTTCTTTTGCGATGTCAACGCCTATGCCAAAAACCCGATAGCCGCGAGCCTCCAGCAAAGCCTTCAAATAGTAGCCAGTAAACCCATTCACTCCCGTGATGATGACCCTACGCGAACTAGAAGGAAAATCCATCCTTATTTCGTTTTAGATCAGCTTCTACCATAATACGACATAACTCATCTAGTGAAATGGAGGCCGACCAATTAAGCATTTTTTTTGCTTTCGATGGATCACCAATCAAAAGATCAACTTCTGCCGGACGAAAGTATCTGGGGTTGATCACGACCCTGAGCTTTCCGCTAACCTGGTCATACCCTTTTTCATCAACACCGGCTCCCTTCCAAACGAGCGAAACACCTGCATGACGAAATGCCAGTTCAACAAATTCGCGAACGGTGTGGGCTTGATTGGATGAAAGTACAAATGTCTCCGGATGTTCAGCTTGCATCATTTTATACATGCCCTCAACGTATTCTTTGGCGTAGCCCCAGTCACGTTTTGCATCCAGGTTACCCAGCTCAATTACTTCCTGCTTCCCCAAAACAATTCGCGCAACGCTGTTGGTGATTTTGCGCGTCACAAATTCCTGCCCACGAAGCGGGGACTCGTGATTAAAAAGAATGCCACTCACGCCAAAAATGCCATACGATTCACGATAGTTAACAGTAGCCCAGTGTGCAAATAGTTTTGAAAAGCCATACGGGCTGCGCGGATAAAACGGTGTGCTTTCGGTTTGAGGTACCGCCTGCACCTTGCCGAACATTTCAGATGTGGATGCCTGATAGAAGCGCACACGGGGATTAATGATGCGAATAGCCTCTAGAAGGTGAAGAGCACCAATTCCTGTGGTTAACGCAGTTGACAACGGTTGATCAAAAGATACGCCTACGAAGCTTTGAGCGGCCAGATTGTAAACCTCATCCGGTTCAAAATCTTTGATCAGCCGCACACTGGAGGATTGATCATTCAAGTCATACTCCACCAATTTAAGGTTTGGATGTTCGTGTATTCCGAGGTACTCGATTCGCCAGAAATTGTTTGAGCTGGAACGCCTGTAGGTACCAAAAACCTGATAACCGTTGTTGAGCAGCAGCTCGGCCAAGTAGGCACCATCCTGCCCGGTGATACCGGTGATAATTGCTTTTTTCATTTTAAAAAAGTCGATTGAATCGCTAGTTACTTTTTACATACTCTTTCTCTAGAAGCTTTTTTGAAATCACCTCAAACGCTACTTGCGGTGTAATATATTTTACACAGGGAAACGGTGACTGAGCCGAATTCGATAAATGACAACGCCAGCCACAACCATAGCAAGGCATTTCAAAGTTAATGATTACCGGGTGTAGCCCTTGCCATTCTCGCGGGTATGGCAAAAACAGTCCGAAGTGTCCCCCCCCGACAATCGCAAAAGAATCAACTTTCAGCATTGCACCTAAATGAACCGCGGCACTGTCATTAGATAAAACAAATCGAGCCTTTTTCACTAAATCTAACGTGTCCAGCAGGGTCGTTTTGCCTGCAAGGTTTCGTGCAGAAGTAACTCGCGATTGAATCCAGCCGCAGAGATCACGCTCACTTTCAGACCCACACAGGATCGGCTTTAAGCCAGTTAGAGACTCCAAGTCGGAAACAAGAGATGCAAAATATTCTTTGGGCCAAATCTTATAAGAACCATTTGATCCCGGGAATACGAGAAAATAATTCTGGTATTGAAGGGTAGGAGGGATAAATGCGGGCACTTCAACTGGCTTCAACTCATGATTTTCGCCCATCAACTGACGACAAAATTCTTGATTGCGCAAAAGGACACTCAGTGGTTGCGGTGTGGTATCAACTAAACGGGTATAAAAAAGATTAGCTATTCGTTTTTGCCACCCCCTCTTGGTGAGGGGTAAATCGCCAAATGAGCCAATTCTATTTTTTGCTCTCGACATTCTGACAATCGAGTCCCCAGTAACGAGAAAACAAAAATATGTCGGTTGAATTATTGTATATGCATTTAACCTAGGGATATTCAGAAAAACAGACCACCGATAGGGAATATCAGACTTTAGTCGTTTAACGTCAATTCCGATAATTTCATCCCAGAAAGGAAAGATGTACGCGAGTTCACGCCATGTCTCATTAGCAATTAGCATGATTCTCTGTGATTGATAGTGCTGGCGGATTTGTTGAGCTGGCCTAAGCCAAGTAACGAAATCACCAATATCATCGAGCCTGACTATAACAACAACATTCTCGTCATTCTTATTTCGAGGAAGAAAGGGAATCACAAGTAAATCAAAAATAACTAAGCCAAGGTTCCGAAAAAGCCCAGTGTAAATGATAAATTGATTTCTCAGACGTGAGATACTCAAAGGAGCTGTTTTTGCGGTACAAAGGTAGGGGAACAAAACAAACGAACCGCGTGGTTTCCGAAAATTAGTCTGATATTTGTTTCAAATTGGCAGCTAGAACAACGAATGCGTTCGCAACTACGGTTCATTAAATGGCGACCTAAAGTCTGGGTTGCTTCCATTTTAATTTTTAGCGCGTTTTGTTCTGGGTTGCGCCTCGAAATTGGAACCATTGGCATAAGCATGTCTCACTTGCTTATTCCAATTATTTTGACATACCACGCTGCAAGATGGAGCCATAACAAAACAATTTTTCGTATTTCCATCAGTGGAGCTGATGTTTTGCTGCTTTGTGTTTGGCTGATTTCGATGATTTCAACATTTCTTTTCTCGGGCTTGCCAATGAGGTCTATTACTGGAGCCCTTAACTTAACTTCATTTCTCGTGTTGTTTTTTATTTGCAAATGGACATTTCGGGAACTTACTGCACAGCAGTTGTTTTCAACTTTGGTACAATCAGCCAAACTGGCCGCGTGGTTTGGTGT
Source organism: Flammeovirgaceae bacterium (assembly GCA_021298015.1). Taxonomy (GTDB): domain Bacteria; phylum Bacteroidota; class Bacteroidia; order Cytophagales; family Cyclobacteriaceae; genus ELB16-189. The sequence continues at coordinate 12,470 of JAJTGY010000024.1, read as the reverse complement.
TTTGTGTTTGGTAATCGCTTGGTCTACTGGCGCTAACAATTTAGGGGCAACATTTGATCACATAAACAAGTTTAATGTAGCCAGCGTAGCCCAAGCAATTCCATCTATACGGTCCTTTTCAATCGAACCCAACCTTTTTGGTATCACAACCGGAGCCGTTCTTTCAATTGTAGCAGCCATTTATTTGACCGATATCCGTGGTGCCCGCATTACAGGGGCATTCGCGATCCTTGGGCTTGCTTTACTCCTGTCCTACACCCGGTCGGCATTTGTTGGCTTAGCCATGGCCATCTTAGTGATGGTGTTTGTCTCAAAGCGAAAAGCCGTGCTTTCCCGACTTTTGGCGATCGGCCTATTGGCCGTTTTTACTTTGGCTGTAATTATGGTTTTGCTTCCGGACGAAAGTAGTTTTAAAAAGGCTGTTTATTATAAAATGGGCTTTGGTTTGTTTGATTTCTCCACCGGCACAGCAATCCCGCGGCTGGTTTCGATGGAGGAGGCGTGGCGTGGCTTTAAGCAAAGTCCGTTGATTGGCAACGGCATTTTCTCGGCAAACAATGTCTTTGTGAATCCACACACTGGCGAGGTAACAGGTACGGCCGGTCCAGTTGGTTGGCTAAATGGACTTTTTTTTCAAGCTTTACATGACACCGGCATGTTCGGCTTGATTTGCTGGTTCTTTTTCTTTGCATTTTTTCTGTTTCAAAACTTTAATGTTTATCGACTTTTGCCGAATTCAATTGAACGAAGTATGGTATTGGGTTTTTTGGGCGGAAATATTGTTATTTTAGTAGGATCGCAAGCTTCGTCCGTTGTATGGATATCATTTCCATTTGTGTATTGGGCAATAAATCTTGCGTTGTTACAGTATTGCAAGACACAACTGAGGGTAAATTCATGAAGATTGGTATTGATGCCAAATGGTACTTCGGGGGGCCGCCAAGCGGTGTGCGAGTTATTCGGAATTTAGTCAATAACATTCTCGCCATCGATCGCAGTAACCAGTATTACATTTTTCTAAATAAGAAGTACAAGGATCAGCAGGTGTTATTTCCGGGTTCTCAGAATGTCTGGCTGGTTTACGTTTGGGCTGGCAACAACCTGTTGTCAAATTTGTTTGTGGTGCCGTTGAAAGCCAACAGACTGAAGTTGGATGTTATGCTTTTCCAGAATTTTGTCTCACCTTTTTTTGTCGGAAGGAAGGTGGCATATATTTTTGATGCTCTTTTTGTTTCATTTCCACAATATTTTAGCCCACTTGAAAGACTTTATTTTTTTTTTATAAAGTACTTGTCATGGTTTTCCGATCAAATTGTCACATTATCATATGAGGAAAAAAGTAGAATGACCAGGCATGGTTTTTCGAACTTGGAGAAAATACAGGTAATATATATCGGGGTTGAGAAGTCTTTTACTCCAATGCAGCATAAGTCGGGGCACAGGAAAGAGGATGTAAAAAGGAAATACAACTTACCTAATCGATACCTTCTATATGTAGGCAGGTTAAATGCCAGAAAAAACATTGAGTTACTTGTCAGAGCACTGAGTAAAATACGGGATCGCTCAATTCCCCTGGTGATTGTTGGCAAGGAGGATTGGAAGCAATCTGACTTTCGTTTATTGGCTAAAGACGATCAGGTAAGCAACCGCCTGATTTTTACCGGCTGGACTGCCGATGAGGATCTTCCTGCCATATACGCTGGCGCTACGGTATTTTGTTTTCCATCCTACGCTGAGGGTTTCGGACTTCCGCCATTAGAAGCAATGGCCTCTGGAGTCCCTGTTGTTTCTTCAAATGCCACCTGCCTGCCCGAGGTTTGTGGAAATGCAGCACTGTTTTTTTCACCCCAGCAACCGCAGGAACTGGCTGCAGTGATTGACCGCTTGCTTGATGATCAGGAACTGTATCGTGAAATGGTCAGTCGGGGAATCAGGCACGCCTCAGGGTTTGCCTGGGAGTCTACGGCTAGGAATTTTATCGCTGTTTTTGAAAAAAATCAAATCTACTTTTGAAAACGCAGGCCAATTCAACTTTCGAACCGATGCCCCGAAGAGGCTATATTTATTTGGTGTTGATTTTCTTACTGGCCGCGGGGCTGCGCGTATACAACCTTGACGATAACGGTTTGTGGATGGATGAAATTCACAGTGCCATTGGCGCGTCACCAGATAAAAGTTTTGCAGAAGTGATTGAGTATTGCAAAACAGATCAACCGCCACTTTTCTTTCTGATTCTGAATGCGTGGTATAAGCTTTTTGGATATAATGACGTAGTCGGACGGCTACTTGGCTCTGTCACCGGGCTATTGGGTATCATTTCAATGTTTTTTCTTGGTAGGGAGTTTAAGGGGTGGCGGGTTGGCCTTGTTGCCGCTTTGCTTACGGCTATCAATTATTTCCATGTTGATCATTCGCGACAGGTGCGTTTTTATCCTCTCGTTTTCTTTTTTTCTTCCTTGTCCTATTTGTTTTTTTTTCGGGCGATTAAAAATAAAAAGCCGGTTGACTTTCTGCTGTATGCATTTTGTACTTCTGCTTTGCTCAATACCCATTATTTTGGAATGGTTGTTTTTGCCTCGCAGTTGATTATTTTCATTGTTGTTATTTTTGCATTTCGTCTGTTTAACTGGAGGTTAATTAGCTTAGCTTTTGGTTCCGGGCTATTGGCCGGGCTTTCACTGTTGCATTGGCTGCCGGTGATTTTATCCGACCTTTCCATTGAGAGCTTCCATTTAGAGCAAGTGCCGTGGTACTTCCCCGTCCAATACTATTATGTCTACTTTAGGGATCCAGTTACGGTCGCTTTGTGTGCGGGGCTCAGCGCCTGGGTAACACGAGAAATGATTCGAAATTTCAATGATCAATCAAACAGGCTCCAGCTTTTTGTAATGACTGGTTGGGTGGTCTTGGCCTTTCTAATTCCACTTATCTATTCCTGGTTTCGAATGCCGATGCTTGAGTACAAGTATAGTTTTATTGCTGTTCCAGCGGTTATTCTTTTTGTTTCAATGGCGTTTGATCCTTATGGACTTGGAGGGATTAATGGTCGTTCGGCTGTTTTAAATTATATGGTACTCATCGTTTTGATGATTTGCTTCTTCATTAATTCATTTTTTTTTGAGCGCCTTTACCACGACCGAAGCCCAAGGCAGAAGTGGCGTGAAGTTGTGCTGGCGGTTGCAGAGGCAAGAGAAGAAAAAGTAATGGTACTAGCAAACTATGCCTGGTATCTCCGATATTATTTCAAGATCTACCAAATTGACTATCCCATTATGGAGCCACGTTTTGCTGGCACGGATAGGTTAAAACAGTTCGATGTTCTATGGCTCATCAGCTCAACTACTTTCCCCGATGAGGGGGCTTCAGATGAACAGTTGAAGGTCATTAATGATGAATACCACATAATCCAAACTATACTGGTGGACGGATTTCTATTAACAGAATACAAGCGAAATCAGATTTTGTCAACGACTGCCATTGACTGAGGCATAACCTGCTGCCGATGGACAAGCAAGGGTAATAATACTGAGAAGAACACAATGCCTTTATTTGATTCAAGGAACGATTCTGAGAGACTAAAAAAGCCGGTAATGATAACAAATACAAGTAGGTCGTAATTTTCTGTTTTGATAGCCATGCGAATACATTTCAAATAGATTAAGAAAAGGAGCGCAACCCCTAGGAGTCCCAGTTGAACAAAACCAAAAACCCATTGATTGTGGGGATCCCAACCAACATAACTGGGGATGTCATAGGTAGGCATTAAAAATAGTGAATTGATGTAATCTTGTGCGTCCCCAGTTCCTACTCCAGCCAAAAAAAGTCCATCGTTGATTAAATGTGTGGTTGAAATTTTCCAAAACAAAAGACGCATACTTAAGCCGTTCATGTTTATTTCCTCACCACGCAGGTCATTCAGTGTAAGGAAATGCAAACTATGATTGAGCTCTTTGAATCGTTCAAGAGTTGTGGGATTAGTAGCAAGCAAAACACCGGTGCTAATGATAACCGGCACTAATCCCATTAGCACCAGTCGTTTTTGATCAATTTTCTTGTACAGGAGAATTGAAAGCCCCGCCAAGAAAGCGATGATGCCTGTCTTTGATGCAATCAGAACGAGTATGAAAGTAGCGTACAACCCGGTTAGCGCCACAAGGCCCCATTTTATTGTCGCACTATGTTTGGTTTGATTGATTAGAGAATTAATCAAGAAAAGTGAACCAACTGCGAAGTAGATAGCATAATAAACGTAGTGGATAGGCGTAATTTCCTGATAGTAAAATGCGTTTGAAACATCCAGCAAATAGAATCGGCAGGCCGCGGTTAGTAGCATCACAAAACTACTTACAATTGTGATTAGTCCCACGTATGTAAACAGTGCCTCAGTTTGGTATTTTACCTTTTTAAGGGTTGGTATGAGTAGCAATGGTGCAAACAGCAAGGCCACTTTTTTTTCCAACGCAAAGAAACCAACACTGATGTTTTTTGTATAAAGAAGCCCAATCAACAGCAGGAGATAACTTGCGCAGAAAAGCTGAAGAAGAGAATTGCCGCGCAGCGAGTCCAGCAAATCAACCGGCCTAAGTCGGGTGGCACAAAACAACAACAGAACTAACAACAGCAGGTTGCCCACCATGATGGAGAAAAAAAAACCTGTAAAAGAAAGACAAATCAGAATTGTCAGAATCTTGTTTACTTTTAACTCGCTTTGCATTAACACGTGCTTAGATTGGCTAATTATTCGCAAAGTAAAGTAAGCGATACCACTCATAACAGTTTTGCGGCTATTCTTTTTCACCTATTTTTGATTGGTAATAAGTTTTTTTGATGCTATGAAAATCGCCATCCTCGGTACAAAAGGAATTCCAAATCGATATGGAGGCTACGAGCAGTTTGCTGAGTACCTGTCTGCTCGATTAGTGAAGTCAGGGCACAGTGTAACGGTGTATAATCCACATGATCACCCGTTTGATCAGGATACTTTTCAGGGTGTCACCATTATTCGTAAATATTGCCCTGAGACACTGATTGGGGCCTCCGCCCATTTTCTCTATGATTTTTTATGTCTTTGGGATGCACTTAAGCGTGACTTTGATATTGTTTATGAGGCAGGATACCACAGTGCAGCACCCTCACTTGCCCTGCTGATTGGCAAAAAAATGAAATCGCCTGTGGTACTCACCAACATGGATGGCTTGGAATGGAGGCGCTCAAAATGGAACAGGGTTACGCAGGAGGTCATCAAGCGACTGGAAGTGATGGCGGTAAGGAACTCACCATTTCTCATCGCGGACAATCTGGGTATTCAGCAATACCTGTTCGAGAAGCACAGAGCAAAGTCAATTTATCTTTCTTACGGTGCCGAGCCTGCATATACTTTTGATCCTTCCGGTCTTGCTGAGTATAATGTGCAGCCTGAAAGGTACTTGATGCTGGTGACCAGAGTTGAGCCGGAAAATAATCTTGAGGCAATTTTGAAGGGATTTTTGGCGTCTAAACCGGATATCCCGCTTCTATTTGTTGGTAACACGAGAAACAGGTTCGGTCAATTCCTAATGGCTCGGTACCAATCTCCGCTCATCAAGTATGTGGGAACCATTTTTGACAAACCGCTTTTGGATGCGCTTAGACATTTTTCGTTGGCTTACTTTCATGGCCACTCGGTTGGCGGTACCAATCCATCATTGCTGGAAGCCATGGCATGCGGCAGCTTTATCATCGCGCATGACAACTCATTTAACCGCCATGTTCTAAATGAAAATGCATTGTATTTTAATGGCGAAAATGATCTGGCACAGCTCCTGCCAAAAGTGAGCGAACTCAAACGCGCGAGGAGAAACTTCGGCACAAATAATCAGGCGGAAATCAAACGGGAATATGATTGGGAGATCATTACGCAGCGGCATATCCAACTTTTCGAAAGATTGTTGAGCCGTAATGCAACCTAGAACGGGGTTTACTAAAAGTTTGAAATGAATGCCATCATATCTGTTACATCTCCAATTTGTCAAAGATGACGAATCACTATCCCAAATGGACGATAACCAAGAATCTAGAGACGACATTTCAAGAAATATTTTTGGCCTGGCAAACCAGGAAAAAGGCAGTTTAGGTATCTTTAGGACATGATGCTTGGCCACGAAGGAATCAGACTAACCCTGTTTCGGATTCTCCTCGGCCTATTCGTTGGGCTAGTGCCGGTCTCTCAGCTATATAGTTCAAGAGTACTCATTGCTTTGGTTTTGTTTATGCCGTTTTCAGGGTTTGGTTTCTCGCTCAAGGCGACCCTGAGAAATGGCTGGGACATCCTTTTTTTTATGGCTGTTCTGGCAGGTGGCCTAACTTACTCGTCTGATTTTGCTCTTGGGTTGCGTCAAATTGAGACTTCTATCAGCCTTCTGGGGCTTCTTTTCGTGTTCAGTTTTCCCAATTCAAAATTGGAAATTACCCGAGATGTATTTCTCCCTTTTGCGGGTGGCGTAGTGCTGGCGAGTATGATTTGCCTGTCAAATGCAGTGTATTCATTTGTTGTAAAAAATGATATTCGGGTATTTTTTTTCGATCAATTTACTGAAATAATCGATTCTCATCCGACCTATTTCTCCTATTATGTAATCTTTACTATTACGTTTCTGCTCTTTCGGGTACACTTTGAACCGATCCGACCATCTCGCTTTGCTTTTCCCGTTATTGTTTTTCTGTTTTTCATACTTGTGCTGTTGGGGGGGCAAACAATCTTTATAAGTCTCCTTTTAATCATCGCTTTTTTTCTTCTTAGTTTTCTTTTGGGCGAGAGGTCAACACGTGACATTTGGCTTTTTGGTTTTTCGTTTACCATGCTTATTGCCTTGTTTGCAGTTGTGGGGCTAATGCAAACTCGTCCTGAGTTTATCACTATAAGCGACAGGAATGACTATTGGGAGAGATTTCAGCTTTGGACAGCCGCCCTGGAGGCTAATGTTCACTGGTTCGTTGGTGTGGGAACGGGAGATTATAATCAAGTTTTGGGGTCGTACCTTCGATCCCATGGGTTCGAGGAGTATGCTTCACGTTCGTTAAACGCCCATAATCAATTTATTCAAATCTTGTTCAGTAATGGCATTTTGGGGTTACTTGGCGTAGCGATGCTCCTGGGGCGCCCTCTTGTTTTATTTATGAGGGTTCGATATGAGCTGGGTATCTTAGCTATTTTTCCTTTTTTGGTTTATGGAGTAACGGAAGTCTTTCTCGGACGCTATCAAGGCGTGGTATTTTTTGCCTTGCTGCACCAGCTTTTCTTAAACGAGTATTTTCGAAATAAGATGTTACCGATATGGCGGGAGAATTCCGCGAAAATATAGCCTCTTTACACGATGAACGATCTCAGCAGACTATTTTTTTTTCTCGGTGATTTGGTCTTGTTGAACCTCTCAATATGGTTTGCAACTCACGTGGATAGCGAACCAAATCGGGTAAATTTGATTTATCTCATGGTTTACTCCAGTTTGGCCTGGGTATTTCTTGTACTTGTAGCCAGGCCGTATTCGATTACTAAAAATTGGACAATCGAAAAGATATTTAAGAATCAGTTTTTCTTTTTCGTGGTTCACTTTTTAGTTGTGGTGGGATTGGGTCTTTTTTTGCGTAAGAACTACCCACCGATTCAAATCTTTTTGCTTTACTTGATTTTTATCATTGCATTTGTGGTGTTTCGACTTTTGGCACTTTATGCCCGAAGACTTAGGACCGGAAGCGTAACACGCTACTTTTTGATCATCGGTAGTTACACACATGCGCGGGGCTTGAGACGGCACTTTTTATTGCATCCCGAGGAACAAATGAGATTTGCTGGCAGGATTGATCTTTCCTCTTCCTTTATGGGAGAGGTTAAGCGGCTGTGTGAAGAACGAGATATTCATCAAATTTTTTGCTGCGCGCCAGGGGCTTCAACAGATCAATTGAAAACTCTTGTTGACTTTGGCCTGAATTCGATGATCTCAGTTAAGATTGTGGTCAATTCTGACACTCCCGTCAGGCCGAATCAAATTTGGCTTGACGCACGGGATCGGTTCGTTCCATCCGATGTTCATGCTCTTGCACTTGATGAACCCGCAAATCGTTTGGTAAAGCGATTTTTTGACTTGCTTTTGGCAATAGTTTTCATGAGCCTAATTCTCATTTGGCTGATTCCGGTGATGGCCTTTTTGATAAAAATTGATTCGGCTGGGCCAGTTTTTTTTCTGCAAAAGCGCAACGGCCGAAACAACCGCCCCTTTGATTGCATTAAGTTTCGAACTATGGCTTTTGAAAAGAATGCAGAGTTTAAGCAAGCAATAAAAGATGATCAACGAATCACCCGAATGGGAAAGTTTTTGCGCAAGAGCAGCATTGATGAGTTTCCCCAATTCATCAATGTAATACGGGGCGATATGTCTCTGATTGGGCCAAGGCCGCATCCAATTAAGTTAAATGAACAATTTGTTCCTCTGATACAGAACCTGATGGCGAGGCATTATGTGAAGCCGGGGATTACGGGTCTTGCGCAATGTATGGGGTATAGAGGTGAAACAAAGAACTTGGCTGATATGGCGAATCGAGTTAGGTTGGACCGTTATTATATCGAGAACTGGTCGTTTTGGCTAGACCTTAAAATTATTGTGCTAACCGTAATAAGCCTGATTCGCGGCAGCGAAAAAGCCTATTAACTTTGCTTTAGTGAAACTTATTGTTTTCCCGATCATCGCCTTTCTCATTGCCTTTCTCTTCCTGCCGGTTGTGATCAAACTATTGGGGCAATGGAAACTGTTTGATAGCCCCGGTGAACATAAGATCCACTCCACCTACACACCCTCCATGGGCGGCATTGCCGTGCTGCTGGGGGCGGCCCTGGCACTCATCATGGGATTGCCGCTTCAACAATGGCTGGCCATGAAATTTTTTTTCATCGCCCTGCTCATCATGTTCCTGATTGGTTTGCGCGATGATGTGCTCGCGCTCTCGCCCCGTCAAAAACTGTTCAGCCAGTTTCTTCCCATTATCATTTTGGTCGTGCTGGATCAGACTAATCTCACGTCTTTTTATGGATTCTTGTCCGAAACTCCCCTGCCCACGGCTGTCAGTTGGCTGCTCACCTTTTTTGTGATCGTCATTGTGTCGAACGCGTACAACCTGATTGACGGGGTAGATGGCCTGGCCGGTACCGTAGGCGTGGTAGCACTTGGGTTTTTCGGGGTCTGGTTTTGGGGTGTGGGTGATGCCACGCTCAGCCTTATCGCCCTGTGTTTTGTAGGTTCGCTCCTGGCCTTTCTGTTTTTTAACTGGCAACCCTCCAAAATCTTTATGGGCGACACCGGGGCCCTCATGGTCGGTTTATTGTTGGTGTACTTTGCCATCAAGTTCATCAACGTCAACTTCAATTTGCCCCTGGGGCATGCGTGGCGGTTTGAGAGTTCGGTTTCTACGGCCGTGTGTGTGCTCATTGTGCCGCTCTTCGATACGTTGAGGGTGATCATCATACGACTTCGCAAGTTCCAGTCACCTTTTCGTGCCGACCACAACCATCTGCATCATCAGTTTCTGCAAATCGGCTTCTCGCACAGCCGGGTGGTTATAGCCCTGGCGCTGATCAACTTTGTGTTTCTCGGTCTGGCCTGGCTCATGAAAGATCAGGGTGATTGGTTAATTTTGTCGGTCGTGCTGGCCCTTTGCCTCGGCATCAATTTTGGCCTGAAGGCTTTTCAGCAGCGCGTCACCCTGGTTCAACATGAAAGAGCAAATACTACAGCTGGAACGTGAAGTGCGTGAAGCGCCCGTGGGCAATGCCCAGGAGCTGGAAGCCTATCGCATCAAATACCTCAGCCGCAAAGGGCTAATTCCTGAACTCTTCGAGGAGTTAAAAAAGGTGCCGGCTGACCAAAAACGGGAGGTAGGGCAGGCGCTTAACCAGTTGAAAAACCTGGCCGAAGGACGACTGAAAGAGCTCACGGCCAGTTTGGAAGGCTCCACCAATGGTCAGGCGCAAAAACTGGATCTCACATTGCCGGTAAGTCAGCATGCGATCGGCAATCAGCACCCCATCAGCCTTACGCGTTACCGCATTATCCAGATCTTTGAAAGGCTGGGCTTCAATGTGTCTGACGGGCCGGAGATTGAAACGGACTGGTACAACTTCACCGCGCTCAATTTTCCGGAGAATCACCCGGCCCGCGAAATGCAGGATACCTTTTTCATTGAGAAAAATCCGGACGTGTTGCTGCGCACCCATACCTCCAACGTGCAGATTCGCCTTCTGGAAAAGCAAAAGCCACCCGTGCGATCCATTATGCCCGGCCGCGTGTATCGCAACGAAGCCATTTCGGCCCGTGCCCACTGTTTTTTCCATCAGGTGGAGGGGTTGTATGTCGATCGAAACGTAGGCTTTGCCGATCTCAAGCAAACGCTTTATCATTTTGCCAAGGAAATGTTTGGGGCCGACACCAAAATCCGGTTGCGGCCGTCTTATTTCCCGTTCACCGAACCCAGTGCAGAAATTGATATCTCCTGCTTCATCTGTCATGGCAAAGGCTGTAATGTGTGCAAGCACAGCGGCTGGGTGGAAATTGCCGGCAGCGGCATGGTGCACCCGAATGTGCTGAAAAATTCAGGCGTTGATCCACAAGAGTTCACCGGCTTCGCCTTCGGCATGGGCATTGAGCGGATTACCATGCTGCGGTACGGCATCAATGACTTGCGTTTGTTTTCTGAAAACGATGTGCGGTTCCTCCGTCAGTTTAAGCCGGTCATGTAATCATGGTGTACACCGTAGGGGTAGCGGGAGCGGGTACGATGGGCGCAGGCATTGCGCAAGTTTGTGCCCAGCAGGGATTGCGCACGCTGCTCTATGATGTCAACACCGGGCTGGCACATCAGGCGCTGGCCAATATTCGTAAGACTTGGGAAACACTGGAGGCGAAGGGCAAACTGACGCCCGAGCAAGTAGCACGTGCGGTTGACAACCTGCAGATTGTATCGCAAGTACAGCAATTGAAATCTGACCTGTTGGTGGAGGCCATCGTAGAGCGGCCCGATATCAAGCAGGAGTTGTACCGCGCCTGGGAAGAAGCTAATTCGGAAGAGGCCTTGCTCGTGTCCAATACATCCTCACTGTCGATCGATGCGCTGGCGGCTACCTTGCGCCATCCACAACGTTTTGCGGGGCTTCATTTTTTCAATCCGGCTCCGCTCATGAAGCTGGTGGAGATCGTGGTGGGGCGAAAAACTCCGGATGAGGTGGTGGCTACACTGAAAAATTTTTGTGAACGAATTGGCAAAGTGGCGGTGGTGGTAAAAGATTCGCCCGGGTTTATCGTTAACCGGGTAGCCCGGCCATTTTACACCGAGGCGTTCGATATGCTGGACAGGGGAGTGGTGTTGCCGGCTGCGTTGGATGCCGCATTGCGCAATGCGGGCTTTAAGATGGGCCCGTGCGAGCTCACGGATTTGATCGGGCAGGACATCAACTATGCCGTTACGGGCGGCTTGTACGAATCGTTTGACCGGGCGGAGCGGTTTACCCCGAGCGAGGCGCAGGGCCGGTTGGTGCGCGAAGGCAAACTGGGCATTAAGAGTGGCGAAGGATTTTATGCGTATGCGAAGTAAATTTTTCAACAGTTTGATTTTTGTGACGATAACCGCCTGCCAGTCCGGGCCGGTGGATGACCCCATACCGCTGGCTAATTTTTCTCCGCTCGTGTTGAATCTTTCGTTTCCCGAAAACGCAGCCTTGTTTTTGGATGGCGGCTCGCGCACGATTAACAGTATCGGGGTGCGGGGGGTCATTGTCTACCGCGTTTCCTCTTCCCGTTACCTGGCGTTTGAGCGCAACTGCAGCTACCGGCCCAACGAAGCGTGTGCTACCGTGAATGTGCACAGTTCGGGTTTATACATGACCGATCCGTGTTGCAACTCCAACTTCAATTTTTCCGATGGCTCACCGGGTGGCGGGCCGGCCTGGCGCCCGCTGCGGCAATACCGGACCGAGCTGGACGGCTCGCTGCTGACGATTACGGATGAGGCGTTGAATTGAGGATAAGATGTAAATTGGTTTTCTTTGTTGTCAGGTCTTTCGGCCTGCAAAATTACTTGGTTCTTTAAGCACCGTCAGGTCGTGAGACTTGACTTTAGTCGAAAAACGTCCGGACAATGTCGCAAATTCTGAAGGGTCTAGTTTACCTGATCTTTACCTCCCTCGCTTTATGGGTTGCATTACTATTTTTTTCAGTTGTCATTGGGTTTTCATACACCGATAACATTTTGTCTTGGATACCGTACATCATTTTTGGGGGCTGGGTTCCGGGAAAACTATATGAGTTAACGCTTGTACACTGTATAGTTGCTGTTGCAATAAGTCAGAGTATTATTGGGTGGTCTCAAGTTTCTAACGCAACAAATTGAAAAATAAGAAATGGACACCTTTTTTTATTTCCCTAAAAAAGAAGGACAACAATTTGCTC
>JAJTGY010000071.1 GCA_021298015.1 Flammeovirgaceae bacterium | reverse complement strand
TACAGGTTGATTTTGCAGGTGATAAACTTGGTTACGTTGATCGCTCTACGGGTGAATGGATCGCTTGTGAAGTACTGGTATGTGCACTGCCGTACAGCCATTATATCTATGCGGAAGCGCTACATTTTCATAAGCAGGAAGATTTTATCAATGGACTTAGACATGCCCTTGAGTATATCGGTGGTGTCCCACAAAGCATTAAATGCGACAACATGCGCACAGCCGTGGTTCGATCGAACCGGTATGAGCCATAGTTCACGGAAGCCATGGAATATATGGCCGCTCATTATGGCACCACGATTGTAACGGCCCGTGTTCGCAAACCCCGCGATAAGGCCAGCGTAGAGAAGGCCGTTGACCTGGCCTATAAAAGTATCTATGCCCCCTTGCGCGATCAGACTTTTCATAGCCTGGAACAACTCAATGCAGCAGTGCGAAAACAGTTGGATTTATTGAATGCCCAGCCATTCAAAGTAAAATCCGGTAGCCGAAAGCAATGGTTTGAAGCCGATGAGAAACCTGTACTTAAAGAACTTCCCTCATCGGCTTACCTGATCAGGAAGGTGACACAAAGTAAAGTTCAACGCAACTATCATGTCATCCTGGGAGAAGACCGCCACCAGTACAGCGTTCCTTATACCCTGATTGGCAAGCGGTTAAAGATCATCTATACGACCGACACGGTAGAGGTTTATGACAATCTTCTGCGGGTGGCTCTGCACAAACGAAGTTACCGGAAAAACCATTATACCACCATCGCCCAACACATGCCGGCCAACCACAAACAGGTAACCCAGCAACGTGGATGGGATGATGAATATTTTTTGCGCTAAGCCTCCTACCGTGGCCAGGCCGCCCAAGAGGTAATCAAAAAAATATTACAATCGAAAGCCTTCTACGAACAGACCTACAACAGTTGTCTGGGTATCCTTCGGCTGGGCAAGCAATATGGCAGCCAGCGCCTGGAGGCCGCTTGTCAGCGAGCTCTCGCAGCCCCAATGGTGAACTATGGCATGATCGCTAATATCTTAAAACGACACCTGGACCAGACCGCTCCAGAGATCATACAAACTACACCGCCCCATGAACAGATACGAGGTCCTCAAACATATCGATAAACTAAAAAACCAATTATTATTTTATGAACACCACAGCAACCTTACACCAACTACGCGATCTGCGCCTGGAGGGCATGGCCCGCAGCTACGAATCGATTTTGCAACTGCCAACGCATCAACATCCCGAAGGGCACATGCTCATCGCCCAACTCACGGATGCAGAACAGCAAAACCGGACACGGTATAAGACACAACTCTTTCTCAAACTGAGCCGGCTGCGCTTTAGCGCTTCCCTGGAAGAACTTTCCTTTGGCAAGGAAAGAAATTTATCCAAAGACCAGATCGCCCAACTGGCCGACTGTTCCTTTATTGATCGGGCCGAAAACATCCTGATCAGCGGGGCCACCGGTTCAGGCAAAAGTTTTCTGGCCTGTGCCATCGGCCACCAGGCTTGTGTGATGGGGTACAAAACTTTACATCTTAACCTCAATCGCTTCACAGAAAAAATCATGGTGGCCAGGCTCGATGGGTCGTTTATCAAGCTGCTCAATCAACTGGAAAAGGTGAAGCTATTGCTGTTGGATGATTTTGGCCTGGCTCCATTAGATCAAAACACCCGCCTGGCCTTGTTACAAATACTGGAGGACCGTTATGCGAAAAAATCAGTCGTCATTGCCTCACAGCTACCAATTGCCAAATGGCATGAATACATCGGGGAGCCCACCCTGGCCGATGCCATCATGGACCGCCTTTTCGCTAACGCGCACCGCTTCGAACTCAAGGGCGAATCGCTCCGTAAAAAATCACCCTCAAACCTTACCAAAAATTAGATACCTTTACCGCATCAAATCTCATCGCCTAAGGGGTGGGTCAAACCATTACCGAAATGGGTGGGTCAATGAATCCGAAATAGTCACTCGGCAAACGTATTGAACGATGCAATCTATCACCTGGCAATCTTCGTTGAATTCGAGGGCAGAGTAACCGAATATGTTAAAAATTATCAAGGCGATAGCGAGTGCCCTTCTAAAAAGTGTATCTCATCACTTGTTCGCTACGCCAACAGTTTTTCCAGCCTGCTCTTCCACTTCACCCAGTCAGGCATCATTTTTTTCTGCAGGGCGAAAAACTTTTGGGTGTGATCGTGATGAACCAAATGACACAACTCGTGTATGATTACATATTCAATACAACGCTTCGGGGCTTTGATCAACTCCGGATTCAAAATGACTTTTCCGTTAGGTGTACAACTACCCCAACGCGTGGGCATGTTCTGCAAGTAAATACCGGTGGGTTTCACCTTGTACTTTCTGAATTCTTCAATCCACGGTTCCGCTAGTTCGCCAAACTTCTCTTTTGCCTGCAGGCGATACCAATTCAATAACACCTTTTTCACCTTACCTTTGCGCTTTGCTGTTACTTCAATTGTATTACGCTTTCGATGAACATCATTTCTCTTCCCTTCCTTAACCCGCAAAATGTACTGGCGTCCGAGAAACAGGTGGCTTTCTCCGCCTACATATTTCCGAGCCGGAGTCTTGGGATGGAAACTCAAAAAGAAATTCTCCTGCCGGATAATCCACGGGGCGCGTTTTCTTACAATCGCTTCTATTCGCTCCAATGATGCACCCTCCGGTGCGGTTACCATTATTTGTAGCTCCGGGGTAATGGTAATGCCCAGCGATTTTCTTTTAGAATAGGTTAGTTGGAATACAATTTCTTTTGAACCAAACTGAATACGATGCTCCATTACCGATAACGCACTTTTGCAACCTCTATACACTTTTCTGCAATGGCATCCATTTCGCCAAAAGAAAAGCCGATGTTGTACTTATCACGTACTTCATCAATCAGGTAATCACCAATGTCGATTTGCAGCTTACCGGTAATATTTGATTTGTATTGCCAGTCGATAATTGGTTTGCCATGATCGAGTACTGCGCGCTCAATTATCTCATCTATACGCAAGGCCGTTTGTATGGCAATTTCTTTGCGCACGTCTTTCTCCTGAATCTTTTCATTCAGTGATTCTATGGCAAGGCCATAGAAAGCTTTGGCAGCTTCTCTGCCATTCAGGATTTCAGGAATGTCTGAATCGGTATGACTCAACACGGCATCCATGATCTCCTTAACCTTATTCAAATATTGCGCTTCATTGATGCGATGCTCTGCATACTCACGAATGGTATCTTTCAGCATTTCCGAAAACTTCCGGTAGAAGGCCGGGTCTTCCTCCATCTTCTCGCTGATGTGTTTGGATGTGCGCGAAGCAATCTTATCCGCTTTGGCGGCAACACCTTCGGTTTTCTCGACTTCAGCCTGGAATTTTTCTTTATCAAAGATGTTCACCAGCTCGGTAATCACCTTTACTTCATCCGTCTGGATATGCGTGTCAATCAGTTTCTGGATTTGGCCTTCATACTGACTGTAATCCACTGCATCGGAGTAGCGCTGAATCACACTGGCGCGCAGCTTTAAAAAGAACGACAAATCGTCTTTGTAGCGATCGATTACTTTCGCTTCTACTTCCCTGTGAAACTGAATGGATGATATTGCCAGTTTCAACGCTTTGGCAAAAGCAGCGAGCTTGTCATAGAATACTACGCGAATCGCATCATCACGCAACAATTGCGAATAGGCTTCTGCATCACGCTTGTTGGCAATGGTTTTGAAAATATCCCACACCTCCGCATGCTTCTGCGGCAGCTTTTTTATTTCCGCGCTGATGTCGGTGAGTGTGCCTTGCAAATCGGCCTCGTCAAACTCTTGCAGTGACGAATACAATTCCAATGCACGATCCAGTTCACCCAATACTCCGTAGAAGTCAATGATGTAGCCAAACTCCTTGTCATGGCAAACCCGATTCACGCGAGCAATGGCCTGCAACAATGTGTGCCCTTTCAAACTGCGGGTGAGGTATAACACCGTATTCTTCGGTTCATCGAAACCGGTGAGCAGTTTATCCACCACAATGATAATCTCAGGTTGCGCAGCATTTTTAAACCGGTTGATGACGTTGTCTTGGTACTTTTTGGGTGTGCCATGTTCATCCATCATTTTTGCCCAGAACTGCTTGACGCGATCACTTGATTTGGCAAACGCGCTGTCCTCGCCTTCACGATCATCGGGTGGTGAAATGAGCAATTCCGTGCTTACCATTCCAATTTCATCTAAATAGGTTTTGTATTTGATGGCCGCCTCTTTACTCTGACATACCAACTGCCCTTTAAACGGTGTGCCCTTCCAGTTATCGCGATAGTGAAGACTGATGTTCCAAGCGATGGCGTAAATTTTTTGTTCCGCAATGTTAAGCTGATCGGCCCGACTGAACTTTCTTTTCAAATCTGCCTTCTGATAATCGGTGAGCGGTTCACTGATCATGCTGAAGAAATTATCGATCGGGCTTTCGTTTACTTTCTGCACGGCATAGCGCCCTTCATAAAGCAACGGCACCACAGCTTTGTCTTTCACGGCCTGGTCTACCGTGTAGGAATCAATGATGCCACCAAACTTCAATGCGGTGCTCTTATCTTTCTTAAAAAGTGGTGTACCTGTCATGGCAATGTAGCAGGCATTGGGCAAGGTCTTCTGCATGTCGATGTTGAACATGCCATGCTGACTGCGATGCCCTTCATCAACCAACACAAAAATATCAGGTGATAACAAAGGTTGTTTTAGTTTCCTCACCGCTGCATCAAACTTGTTGATAATGGTGGTAACGACCGTATCGCTTTTACTTTCCAGTAATTCGATTAAGCGCTGGCCGGTAGTTGCATTCTCTACCGTGCGACCACACTTTTGAAATGTTTTGGTGATCTGATCATCCAGATCGATGCGATCGGTAACCAGAATGATTTTTGGATTACGGATATTTTTCTCCAACGCGATCGCTTGTGCCAGCATGACCATGGTGAGTGACTTGCCGCTGCCCTGCGTATGCCAGATTACACCGCCCTGTCGTTTACCTTCCTGTGGGTGAATAATACGTTGCAATGTTTTCTTGATAGCAAAGTATTGCTGGTAGCGGGTAATTTTCTTCACCCCGTTATCAAAGAGAATGAAATTAAAAATCAAATCAAGTAAGCGCTCCGGCCGGCAGAGGTTGTAGAAGTATGCATCCTGCACGGTAGGCAAAATATGTTCATGCTCCAGTGCATCAAAGTGATGGCGCACGTAGCGGAAACGATCACTGAATAATTTATCCTTTTGCGCTGTTGTGAGTGGTGTATTTTTTATGCTTTGCAGCGTTTCATTATATCGCTTCTCTTCTTCCTTTGAATTAAATTTCTCCTGCCACTTCGCCCAGAACTCCTCGGTAGTGCCATTGGTGGCATAGGACGCTTGTTCGGTAGCAATGCCCAGCACCAGTTGTGCATACACATACAACGAACGTACGCCATCTTCCTGCTGGTTGCGCAGGTGTTGTGAGATGGCCTGCTCCAGC
The DNA here is from genome assembly GCA_021298015.1 of Flammeovirgaceae bacterium. Lineage (GTDB taxonomy): Bacteria > Bacteroidota > Bacteroidia > Cytophagales > Cyclobacteriaceae > ELB16-189. Next base: position 9,570 of record JAJTGY010000071.1, on the reverse strand, counting down.
GGCTCTTTCATATCAGGCCGTTTGCACTCGATAATGCACACCGGTATGCCATTTATAAAAAGTACAATATCAGGGCGGTAATGTTCTTTGCTGTTGCTGCGCATCACGCTGTATTCTTCGGTGACGTGAAACACATTGTTTTGCGGAGTGGCCCAATCAATGTATTGCAGCGTGAAACTCTTTTTATCACCATCAATGCTTTGCTCCAGCGCTTTGCCGAGGGTTAATAAATTATAGGCGGCCTCGCTGGCATGGATATAGCCCTCGTGCATGGGCAGGTCTTTCAATGCCTGAATACCGTTTTCAATATTGGCATCGCTAAACACCGAAGTTTTGGTAGAGCTGATGCGAATGGAATTGATTTCTTTCAATTGCCTGCTAAGCACATCTTCCAGCAGCACAATGGTCGTTTTCTCGCCACGAAGTTTTAATGCCTCAGCCTGGGTTAGGTAGGTATAGCCCAGTTTTTGCAAAAATTGCAAGGCGGGTAGCTGGCTAATGTGGTCTTCTTTGAAACTCGGTGTTTCCATTGTTCTGCTGGGTTATAGGTGGTGTGAGGCCAATTTGGAGAAAGGGTTAAAAAGCTGGAATAATGGCAATTTTCTGTTTTTCAGGCCATTATGCTCAGTCAGAACGTATTTATGGAGAATTCTACTGGCGATACGGAGAAAATAGGTGCCTTTTTGCGTGTTTATTAAAAGTCTCATTTTCTATGCATGTTTTTTTGATATGTATAGAAAAGTGCCTTTTTCTATACACGTTTTTTTGATGTGTATACTATCCGCCATTTTTCACATTAACATTTCGAAGCAAATTGAACAGGTCTTTATTTATGTAGTAGTTATCGCGACCTAACTTCTCCTTGTGTAAGAGTTCAATTCGTGAAAGCTCATTCAGGTAGCGCGTTGCGGTAATGCGCCCAACACCCAAATCTTTCATGACAAAATCAATTTTGGTGTATGGGTGCCGGAAGATATTGTTCAACAAATCCTGGCTATAAATTTTTGGCAACTCGCTCCTGAGCGTTTGTTTATGCCGGAGCATGAGTGTTTTGATTTTCTGTATGAGCCCGATAGTTTGCATTGATGTCTGCTCAACGCTGGTTAGCATAAACATTACCCATTCGCCCCAGGCATTGTGTGTTCTCACCAACTGAAGCAGTCGGTAATACTCACTCTTGTTTTGATTGATGTACCGGCTTAAATAAAGAATAGGAATATGTAACAATCCCTCCTTTACGAGATACAAGATATTGATAATACGACCCGTTCTGCCGTTTCCATCATAAAACGGGTGAATGCTTTCGAATTGATGATGTATTACTGCCATCTTCACCAATGGGTCCCAATCCGAAAGTGCACTATCGTTCATGAATTTCTCCAGGTTTCCCATGTGTTCAATAATTTCATCCTGATGCTGAGGAGGCGTGTACACATTTTCACCGGTTTGTTCATTTTTTAATGCAGTGCCGGGCAGTGTGCGGAATCCAGCGCTATTATCTTCAATGAGTGATTGAATTTTAAGAACATGATTGTTTGAAATGATGCCCTGTTTTCTGACTGTTTCAAAACCCTCGCGGAGTGCATGCGCATAATTGTGCACTTCTTTGGCCGCTATCGTAGCAAACTGTTTGGCAAAGGCATCGGCCCGATAAAGTTCATCGTGCGTGGTGATAATATTTTCGATTGCCGAACTATCCTTTGCTTCCTGCAATGACAAGGTGCTGATGAGGATAGCCTCGTTAGGAATGCTGAGTGACGCGCCTTTTAATTCTGCCAGGGCGCTGCGGGCAGCGGCAATTTTCTTTAGCACCGGTTTCGTCTCCACATCAATCGATAAGGGAAGTGACGGTATTTGATAGTTTTTCATAGCACTTTGAAACTTGATATTACCTAATAGTTCAATCTCTTCTTCCCCGTTAACAACACCTGCATCAACCCCTTCTTCTGCTCTTTGATTTTATCCAGCTTCTGGCGAAGCAGGCTTAGCTCAGCATCGGCTGATTGCAATACAGTGGCAATGGCGGTTTGCTCTTCATAAGATGGCAACTTCATATCAAGAGTAAGGAAGTTCTCAAAATCAAAAGTCATTTTTTCGATATGAACACCGTAGCTCGAAATATAAGTCTGATGATAGAAGAAAGGTGTTTTTGAATACCATTCAAAGAACTCAATATTTAACACCTTCGGATCTTTTGCTACAACAGCAATGTATGAACCCGAAATTTTCGAACCGTCAAACTCCTTCCTAACTAATGCTGAGGCACCATGTACAATTTGCATCTTGGAGAATAGAAAGTCGCCAGCTTTAGCAGTACGTAAATCCTTTACTTTAATCTGATGGCCGTAGAGTGATTCTCTTTCAAATATTCCACCCGACCTCCTTCTTACGCTAATCAAGTGATAAAGAGCATTATCATCCCATTCAATTGATCGTTTAACAACTTTCAATAAGTCATCATAATGAAACTTCTTCCATCCCCCTTCAAACCCCTTCAACCTTTTCTTCCCTGTAAGTAACTGCTGCATGAGCCATTTTTTGCGCAGCTCTTTTTGGGCATTGAGTTGGGTAAGGGTGTTAATGGCTTTGTCCCATGTGCTGAGTAAGTTGGCAATGGCGGTTTGTTCTTTGAGGGGAGGAACTGCAAATGGAAATGATGAAACATAATCCCAATCAGCTCGTGGCATTTTTGAACCGCTTGAGACGTTCGCTACTTGTATAAAATGATTATGTTGAACTAATCTAAAAAGAAAATCATTCGAGCATTTCTTATCCTTTGGCTTCAAAACCCAAATTTCACTTGAACAAACACCATCAAATTCTGCAAGCCAATACTTTCTAAGGTAAGGTCTAAGCTTACCAAATAAAATCTGACCTTTTTTAAAAACATTCTTAGTACTCTTTTGCGATGCAGACTTTACACTTCCGTTGATCACCCCAGTTTCTTGATCAAAGTGTTCAAGTTCTAAACATGGGATATTCTCGGATTCCACCGGATTATATTTTCCTTTGCTCAGTTCACTAAATTCCCCAAACTCCAATATTTGCCAATCTTGTGGTATTGGACCGAGCGGGCTTAGTTTGTAGCCTTTGGGTATGTTATTGTCTCGCTGCATCTATGCTTATCTCGTTGCGGATTGAAACGTCTTAGTTCTTATTTCTTCTTACCCTTCCTTTGCACTTCTTTCAACAGTTTTTTGTCTTCGCTCTCCAATTTCCGTTTCAGCTTTTTTGTATCTTCTCCGGCAGGCAAGTTTTCTGGTTTAACTCCGCGTTCACCCAACATTTTTCTTACCGCACGATTGTTCTCCATGTGTTCATCTGAAATTTTATTTAACCCCTTCAGGTCTTTTTCAACTACGTTGTGGCTGGTAAGTTCGTTGGCAAAATCTTTTGCTTTGATGGCCAGTGTGGAGAGGTGATCAGCCAGTGGTTTATTTTCTGGTATGCCAAGTTTTGCTTTCATCATTTGTGTGGTGTGTCCACCAAATAATATCTGGTCGCCTTTTGATCTGATAATGGCAAAGCCCTTATCATCCACCCCACGTTCATACAAAATACCGGATAGTTTCTTTTCTGATTTACTTAATTTTTCGCGGGCAGATACCCTGGCAACATCTAACAGGCATTGCTCAATAATTTCCTGTTTGCGCGTTTGTACTGCAAAATAGGTTTGTGCAAAAGCTATTTCATCCTTAGCAGTATCGCCATTTTGTGCTATGAGGTAACACGCATATCGGGTAAGCGCCACATCCTGAATTTCACGACTTACGCCACTGCCTATCTCTACCATTTTGCCGATGTCGGAAAAATGGTTCTCTGTTTCAACCCCGGCATTTTTGCAGGCCAGTTTGGCCTTGTCAATCACCTTTTCGAAATTCTTCCATTGGGCATATCCTAATATGTTTTGCATATCACGTGCGCTCCAATATTCTATGTTATCTTGAACTTGCTTGGCAGCTTCAAATTGAGTGAAAAGCTCATTGATTTGTTCTTTCTTCATGATTGTGTTAATTCGGTTGTTTTATGAGAAAAATCAAAATTTGAAATTTGTCTGTTTTTTAAACCTGCCCACGTTGTCATAAACTGATTGCAGCATGATAAACCTTGTGTATTTATTATTCAAATTCCAGTTTATCGTATTCATCTTCAGTAGATTAACAGTCTATGCCCTGGTGTCACACACCCAGTTCTTTTAAATACTTATCCATCTCCTGCTGCACGCTTTTTAATTCGCCTTCCAGCCGGTCAATCTCTTCCTGCACTTTTGCAATATTCACTTCCGCTTCTTCTTCAAACGTATCTACATAGCGCGGTATGTTCAGGTTGTAGCCGTTCTCGGCTATCTCTGCGGGTGCGGCCACGTAGCTGTATTTTTCTTCAGTTACTCCGGCCTGCAGCCTGCCTTCAGTAAAGGCGCGGTAGGTGTCTACTATTTTATCCAAATCTTCCTTGCGCAGTTTGTTCTGGTTCTTGCCGGCTTCGTAATGCTGGCTGGCATCAATGAACAAAATGTTTTTATTCTTGCCTTTCGCTTTGTTAAACACCAGCACGGCTGCAGGTATGCCCGTACCAAAGAAGAGGTTGGCCGGCAAACCAATTACCGCTTCGAGTAAATTTTCTTCCATAGTCTTCTGGCGTATTTTGCCTTCGCTCGCTCCGCGGAAGAGCACTCCGTGTGGCACTACAATGCCAGCCTTGCCGTGTTCGTTCAGCGTTTCAATCATGTGGCTGATAAACGCCCAGTCGCCTTTGCTCTTGGGTGGTATGCCGCGCCAGAAGCGCGTGTACTTGTCGGCCCCGGCTTCATCGGCTCCCCACTTGTCGAGCGAGAAGGGCGGGTTGGCCACCACGGTGTCAAACTTCATCAGCGCATCGCCTTCTTTGAGTTTGGGGTTGCGTATGGTATCGCCCCAGCGGATGGAGGCATTGTCAAAGCCATGCAAAAACATGTTCATCACCGCCAGCGCCCACGTGCTGCCGTTGGCTTCCTGGCCATAGAGTGAAAAATTGTCGGAGCCCACCTGCTGCCCGGCTTTGATCAGCAACGAGCCCGAGCCACACGTAGGGTCGCAGATGCGCGCACCGGGTTTTGATTTGGTGAGTCGCGCAAGTAAGGTAGATACTTCGCCCGGTGTGTAGAACTCGCCAGCCTTCTTGCCGGCATCGCTGGCAAAGTTGGCAATGAGGTATTCGTAGGCGCTGCCAATCACATCATGACCTTGCAGGTGTGATGGGCGCAAATCCAGTTTCGGATCGCTGAAGTCTATGAGCAGATTTTTGAGTCGCGTGTTTTTGTCTTTTACATCGCCCAGGTTGCTGCTGTTAAAATCGATGTTTCGGAAAATGCCGCTGCCATCTTCGCTGCTCAGCTTTTCGCGGTTGGCTTCTTCGAGGTCGTTCAGCGCAATGTTGATCAACTCACCGATGTTGCTTTCATTGCGGTGTTCGTAGAGGTAATCGAACGAGCAATGATCGGGCACCACAAAGCGCTCGTGTTTCATGGCGCGTGCGGCACGCTCAGCATCACCTTTGTATTTAGTTAAGTACTCGTTGTATTTGTCTTTGTGCACATCGCTCACATACTTTAAGAAGAGCATGGTGAGGATGTAGTCTTTGTATTGACTGGGATCGATTACGCCACGAAAGGTGTCGCACGCTTTCCATACAATGTTGTTGATTTCCTTTTGTGATATTTTATCGGTCATGAGTTATTGTGTTGCTGCGTTGAGTAATGTTTGTTTAATAAGATAATCTTTTTGTTGCTGCAATTGAAACACGAGTTGCTTCTCGTGGTTTCGAAGTTGCTGTATGTGCACAATTCTTTGTTGTTGCCCCGGAGCAGGAAACACCACTTCCAGTTTACTCAGTTTCTCAATTGAAATGGATGGAATGGTGGTGCCAAGTTGTTTGTGAAACATCTGCACATGCGGATGGTTGGTGAGGTACCAGGCGAGATAGTGTGGCAATATCCTGTGCTGATCAACATTCAGTCTTACAATAATAAAGGAAGAGGATGCCACAGCCGGGCCCCATTCAGGTTCATACACCACGGCAAAATTGTTGAGACCTTTGGCAGCAAAAAGCACATCGGCCGGCTGGAGCAGGTGCTTTTCAATTTTGCCATTTCGTTTCAGTTGCGGTTTTACTTCCGGGTTAAATTCACCATATTGATCAAAATGAACCGCCTGCAGATACAGGGTATCTGCCTGAATGTCGGGCTGGGTATACAACCCGGACTGGAGTTTGGCGATATTTTCAAGAAGTATTTTCAATACAAACATTAACGAGAGCAAAGGTGAAAAAATTCAATTTTAAATCAAAGTATATCTCATACTAAGTTATATTTTCCATCACAAGATGACCAATATGCTTGTACAAGGGCATTTAAGTGATATATTTGCCCTCGTATTAACCACAAGGGCACAGCATGCCCTTGACCAAAAGTTCAGGTTATGGCATTTCATCCACTGGAACCCTACAATGAATTACCCCTGCTGCCGCCCGTTGAGGAACTGGAAAGCAAGGATATTTTAAAGGCCTCTATACGGGCAAACCAGGCATTAGCAAGGTTAGATGGCTCTTTATCGCAATTGCCTAATCCGTCTATATTATTGGATTCGATTGGCTTGCAGGAAGCGAAAGTCAGTTCGGAAATTGAGAACATCATTACCACCCATGATGAACTCTATCAATATGCTGTAGCCGAAAGAAGTGTGGGCAATAGCGCCACCAAAGAAGTATTGCATTATAAAGAAGCGTTATGGTATGGCCATGAACAGGTGAAAGAAAAGGGTGTGCTAACCACCAACCTGTTTGTAAAGCTTGTGCAGATCATCAAAGAAAATCAATCGGGTGTAAGAAATGCACCGGGCACACAAATCGTGAATTATAAAACGCGCGAGGTGATCTATACCCCACCGGTTGGTGAAGAAATCATCCGCACGAAACTAAAAAATCTGGAAGCGTTTCTGAACCTGAATGACGATGGACTTGATCCGCTGGTGAAGATGGCCGTGGCGCATTACCAGTTTGAAGCCATCCATCCTTTTGGTGATGGGAATGGAAGAACCGGAAGAATCATTAATATACTTTACCTGGTGCAGCAAGGGTTGCTAAGAATGCCGGTGTTGTATTTGAGCCGATATATTCTTGAAAATCGCACGGGATATTATCAACTGCTGCGCGCAGTAACGGAAGAGGACAACTGGCAACAGTGGATCTTGTATATGATTCATGCTGTAGAAGAAACGAGCAAGCTCACCTTGCACAAGATAGAAGAAATAAAAGCTGCCATGGCCTCGATGAGCGAAGCCGTGAAGAAAGAATTACCCAACATCTATTCAAAAGATGTAGTAGAAGTGTTGTTTCAACGGCCCTATTCCAAGCGTCAGTTTTTAGAAGAAGCAGGGATTGTGAAAGTAAAAACAGCCGGCACTTACCTGGCAGCATTGGAAGAGAAGGGTTTCTTAAAAAGTGTGGAGTTAGGTAAGGAAAAGCTGTATTTGAATATGGCTTTTTTGGACATTCTGAAGAAGTGAATGTATTCTTCGCTACCTGGTGCAAACCGTGCCCAACATTTGAGCACTTTTTTGCGTAAGGCACCGAAATGTGTCGTCTTTTGCAAAAAAATACTCAGAATTGGCCCGCTACCGGCCGAGGCCCAGGCCTCGCTCACGGCCGCGGGTTTGTTCTTCGTCTGGGTCCTGGTTGCGCAAGGAATCCGGGATGTCGCTCCAGCCCCTGCGGACCGCCTCCCTGCGCCTTCGCACCAATACCTCGTGAGGCAAAACGCCACCCGAGAAGGGGTCCTTTTCCCGCTTTAGCCGCTGTTCTTCTTTGCGCTTATCAAACTCGCCCCAAGCCTCATCTTCTTCTATTTTTCTCCATAGCGCATTCAGCTTCACTTGAGTTACGTCCGGGTCAATCCTGCTCCGGTATTCCTGCTCCCATTTTTCTCTTTTCTTCTTTTTGATCTCAAGCTCTTCCAGTCGCTCCCTTTCCATTGTTCGCAGCGCCTCGACTTGCCAAAGCTGGTGTGGGTTATCCAGCAGATAGAATAGGACCTTATTGAAATTCGGGTCCATTTCGGTGCTTTTCACTTCTGCGTTTGAGGACTGGTCGCGAAACAACACTTCCTTATCATCTCGCTTCATCGAAATACCCCAGGCCGCCAGCTTCAAAGTCAAACTACTTTCATCGGTTGGCTGCTCTAACCAGACAACCTTACAAACATTCTCGCGCAATCTCACGAGGGCTCCCTTTTGTCGTTTCTCTTCGGTCTGCCGAAGCCTGCTGACCTCGTCCTGGATTTGCGAAAGCAGTTTTTTCGGAATTTGATCGCCTTCCAGGGACTTACCCTCCGGAAGCTTTGAAATCCTGATTTTCCAATAGTCGCGTGCGTCAACGGTAATGCCGCGCTCCGCTAACTGACTATCGAAGTCGCTTGTGGTGGCCGGCTTGCCAGCAATTACAGCCTCGATTGTCGACCCTATCCTGGTCACTTCCCTTTCCTCGAAATAGGGATCCAATTGCCGCAGCATGTAGTCACGGCCCAGCCTGCTCCCGGATACAATGAAGTCCTTCCGCCCACCCTTATCATCATCAACTTTAATCTTGTAGGTAACCCCTTCCCGGTTGCCGCGTACGCGAACGTCAACCTCCTTAGCCTTTGCTGCCTCCACAAATTCGTGCCATGAATACGACTTCGCTCGGCATTCGTCAATCCTTTTTCGGACTTCAAAAATGTTCAAATCGTACTGGTAGATAGCTGCATGTTTCTCCCGGTGATCCATTCGGACACCTGCGCGTTTCGACTCAACCGGCAGCAAATTCAGTTCTTTCTCAATCTGGCGGCAAATTTCCTTGCTGCGATACCGATCGTGCTTGCTAGCTGTCAGGGCACCCTCCATGTTTACACGTGTTACAACGGCATGGACGTGCGGATGAGGACGGTCCTTATGGAGGTGCAGCACGTAGGGGCATCCTTCGTATCCCATTTCGTGCAAATAGTATTTCGATATCAGAGCTAAACGCTGATAGCTCAGAAGTTTCTCATCAGGTGAAAATGACAAGGAGATATGAGCATACTTCTTGGAGACACGAGGATCGTCATTCTGACTTGCTACCAGTTCCAGGTTTCGGATGGTTTCCTCCCGGGTGCACGCCCGCCCAAACGAATTATCCAGAAGAACTGCGTGGCTGGCCACTTCCCGCTTACTGTCATAATCGTAGGCTGCCCGGGCACTTTTACAGAAATGAATGCTCGCAATCATGGTTTGATTGATTTGATCTCTTGTATTAGCTCTTGTATGAGTTCCTTTAGTTCTATGCCAAGGGCAGACGGCCCTCCCCCTTCGGAATAGCCTGCTCGAAGAACATCGCGCGTAAGTTGCCGTTCAAAATCCTGCGCTTTTTTCTCCAGCACCTTCAATCGCACCTGCAGGAATTCATTCAACTGGGTATCGCGGGGCGTATTCAACCCGGAATTGTCATTAGGAAAAAGTTCTACTGGCGGCCATTAGAGAAAACATGTGAAAAAGATTTGATAATCAACATTTTAAGTTGTGC
>JAJTGY010000070.1 GCA_021298015.1 Flammeovirgaceae bacterium | reverse complement strand
TTCCAGTTTACGGCAACGGAGACCAATACCGAGCGCATGGTAGGCCTGAGCACCACCAACGCCAATGCCGACTGGACATCCATCCAGTATGTAGTGTACCTGCGCAGCAATGCCCAGTGGGAAGTGCGGCAGTCGGGCAGCGGAACGCTCTTCCTGGGCTCGTATGCAGCCAATGACGTGTTCAGGATTGCCGTAGAAGCAAACGTGGTGAAGTACTACCAGAATGGAGTGCTGCGCTACATCTCCGGAACCGCACCCACGCTCCCACTTCTGGTGGACGTATCCATCAACTCGCTGAGCGGCACGGTCACCAATGCGATAGTCTCCAACTTCAATACCGGCACATTCACCGCCACGGACAACGATGTGGTCACCTGCGTGCTCACGCCAGATTTGGGTGGATGTTCGCTTATCACGTACACCTCCAATGCCGTCACTAACAAAGCAGTGCCCGCACCCACCAGCATCGATTTTTATTTGTCGGGAACGATATCAACCTCAGCGTGTGCCGAAGCGATTGAGCAAGTGGTTTGGCGGCTTAGCGATTTGGCAAATACGAACGCCTCAGGTAATAATCTCACCAAAGTACAGGGTGGTGCCGCCTGGAATGGGGGGGCTGCCTCCTGGAATCAGGTAGGAGATAATGGATATCTGCAATTCACCGCCAGCGAAACCAACACCCTGCGCGTAATAGGCCTGAGCTCCGTTAACCTGAATGCTGACTGGACATCGATCCGCTACGCCTTCTACCTTAACACCGGTGGGAATCTTGAAATTCGTGAACAAGGTAGCGGTAATTTGCTAGGTGCGGCAACATACGCCACCGGTGATATTTTGCGCATTGCAGTCGAGGCAGGGACCGTAAAGTATTTCAGGAATGGGGCACTCCTTTACACCAGTGCCTTGGTGCCCACCCTTCCGTTGCTGGCCGATGCATCAATTTTTACAGTCGGAGGCACGATAACTAACGCACTGGTGGTAAACAATTCAAATGCCGGAAACTTTGCCGTTACGGCTACCAATGCGGGGCCTTCGCCCACGTTTACCTGGAGGGTTGATGGTTCGGTGGTTCAAACCGGCACCAGTGCAACCTATACCAACACCGCGTTGCTGCCTGGGCAGGTAGTAACCTGCTCACTCACCCCGGATTTGGGCGGCTGTTTCTCCGCGGTCTACAACTCCAACTCAATCACCATAAACGGGCCGGGCGGGGTACCCACCACCTGGACGGGTGCCGTCAGCAGCAATTGGAATATTGCCGGAAACTGGACCAATGGGATTCCGGATAAGTTTACAGCAGCCGTGATACCCTCGGTGGGAGTGACTAACCTGCTCAACCTGACAACCAGCGCCAATGTGTATGACATCACCATTCAGGCAGGGGCATCGTTTACCATTTCCGGAACGAATCAACTGTATGTGTTCCGGAATTTCGTCAACAACGGCACGTTCACACCTAATTCGAGCCGGATACACTTTGTTGGCTGCTCCAACGCCAGCAGCTTGTCCAGCAGTGCCAACCAAACGTTCACCAACTTTACTGTCAATACCAGTTTTGGATTGACTATCTCCGGAACCGGACTTCAGCAGATATCCGGAAATGTGAATTTGGTCCAGGGTGTAATCACCACTACAAACCCACTTGTCCTGTTGGCCGGATCGACCACCACCGGAGGGACGAATGCAAGCTACGTTGACGGACCCATCAGAAAAGTTGGCAATACCGCCTACACGTTTCCAACCGGTGACGGGGGATTCTATCGTCCAATAGCGATCAGCGCACCGGGAAATGTTGCCGATCACTTCACGGCCCAATATTTCCGCGCGACCCAAACGTTCGGGGCTGCATTGGCACCCACGCTCGACCGCATTAGCAGTTGCGAGTATTGGACGTTGGACCGCACTAATGGCGCATCAAATGTATCGGTAACGCTCACCTGGCAGGAAGCCGCTTGTAGCACCGGTTATATAACAAACCCGGCAACCTTGGTAGTCACCCGTTGGAACGGTGCGCAGTGGGTTAATCAGGGCAACGGAGGTACCACCGGCACGGCAACGAATGGTTCGGTCGTCTCCCTTGGGCCAGTAACCGCATTCGGCCCCTTTACGCTAGGCAGCCTCACAGCTGAAAATCCTCTTCCCATCACACTACTTTCATTCCAGGCGGTTCGCGAAGAAAACCACGTAAAACTGACCTGGGAAGTTGCTGACGAATTAAATAACGATTTCTTCACCGTTGAACGCTCAGCTAACGGCAAAGATTTCGAAACGTTGTTCACCGAACCAGGCGCAGGCGTACGGGGCGGATACAAAAAGTACGAGATTGAAGATCCCACACCGCTGGAAGGCCTCTCCTACTACCGGTTGTCGCAAACCGATTTTGATGGAACACGAACCTACTTTGATGTAGTAAGGGTGAATTTTTCGGATCTTATCGAACCGGAACCCATCGTATTCCCCAACCCAATATTACGAAGCGAACCGGTAAGCATTCAGTTCCTCGCGCCCGAGGAAGATCAGCTTCGGGTGACGTTCGTAAATACGCTGGGGCAGATCGTCAATAGCTCCATGCATAAACTGGGACGTGGATTTAACTATCTCTCGGTGCCTGTTGACTGGACGGAAGGAGGCATCTATTTCATAAAACTCGAATCGTCCAGGGGCCAATGGCTGACTAAGCTGATTGTGCGCTAGATTTGCTCAACCGCGCAACACGAGGGCTCTGGTGCGGAGATCATCCAGCGGCCTTTGTCTATCGTAAACCCGGTTGATTTCCAATCTGGCTACCCGCCCAGTGAATCAACTGCCGAGAATCTGTTAGCTTTGTTTATCTCAAAGCCCCCTCTCCCATGAAGAAACTACTTGGTATTGGCCTTTGTGCCTTAAGCATTTCCCTGTGCGCTGGCGCTCAGTCATTCACGGACACTACCGCGCTGCGCAGCTTCCTGGATGGCATGGTAAATGGTTGGGAATTTTGACAGGTTGTAAATAAAGGTTGGAGTAATGGACATTTTTCAGGCTGATTTATAGATGATAGTTTCTAATGGACATTTTTCAGGCTGTTTATTTTTGTGATTTTATCGATAATTTCCGCTCTTACAAAAATTTGTTTCTATGTTTGTTATGTCAAGAACTAAACGGAAATTGGCTCTGCTGAGGAGCAGCCCGCGAGGCGTAAAAATGAATTATCACTACTAATAAGTGGGGCGATTTTCCAATACCCGCAACGGCTGTACAAGGTGCAGGCCGGGTCCATTTCTTACCGCGTGTTCTAATTGATGGTACGCGGTTTTTTTATGCCTCAAATCACCCCTCAACGTGCAAAAAGTACTCATACAGGTACAGGATTCACCCAAATAACCGCCTAATAAAAAATAAACCCCTGGTTTACAGGGGTTTAAGCATTAACGCAGTAGCCCGTAGGGGAATCGAACCCCTGTTACCAGAATGAAAATCTGATGTCCTAACCCCTAGACGAACGGGCCTTAAAAAAGTGGTGCAAAGATAGATTCCTCACCCCGATTTGCAAGCCCGGTGCTCAAAAAAAAAGGCGTTTTTCAGGGTATTTTCCATGCTTTAACCCCTATTTTTGATCTTCAATTTTAATCCCTTGTAACATGACGAAGATTGGTATTAACGGTTTCGGACGCATTGGCCGCCTGGCCTTTCGTGCCGCCTTGCAGCGTAAGGATATTGAAGTGGTGGGCATCAATGACCTGGTGGCGCCCGATTACATGGCCTACATGCTGAAGTACGATTCCACGCACGGTCGGTTCGATGGCACCGCGGAAGTGGAAGACGGTCACCTGGTGGTGAACGGAAAGAAAATCCGGGTAACCGCAGAGAAGGACCCGGCCAATCTGAAATGGAATGAAGTGGGAGCCGAGATCATCATCGAATCCACCGGTTTGTTCCTGACCCTGGCCGATGCCCAGAAACACATAACGGCCGGAGCGAAGAAGGTCGTGATGTCCGCACCGGCCAAAGACGACACACCCACCTTTGTCATGGGCGTAAACCATAAAGAACTGACCGCCCAGCACACCATTGTATCCAATGCCTCTTGTACCACCAACTGCCTGGCCCCAATCGCCAAAGTATTGAACGACAAATTCGGAATTCTTGAAGGGCTGATGAGCACCGTTCATGCCGTAACGGCCACCCAAAAAACGGTAGATGGCGTCTCCGCCAAGGACTGGCGAGGCGGCCGCGGAGCCTACCAAAACATAATCCCGTCTTCAACGGGTGCCGCCAAGGCGGTAGCGCTTGTTATTCCGGCCCTGAAAGGCAAACTCACGGGCATGTCCTTCCGCGTACCGGTAGCGAACGTTTCGGTGGTTGACCTCACCGTGCGTCTGGCCAAGCCGGCTTCGTACGAACAAATCAAAGCCGCTATGAAGGAGGCATCCGAAGGTGAGTTGAAAGGAATACTAGGGTATACGGAGGATGATGTGGTATCGCAGGATTTCCTGAGCGATGCGCGAACATCCATTTTCGATGCCAAGGCCGGGATTGCACTGAACGACACTTTTGTTAAAGTGGTTTCCTGGTACGACAATGAGTGGGGTTACTCCACCAAGTTGATCGATCTTTTGCAGCACATGGCCGCCAAATAACGTCCTTCAGTCCGCAGTACGCATGTAAGGTGTTCCCCCGGGAGCACCTTTTTTTGTCCCGTTTCGAAATTTTTTTACCCCCGAAACGGCACCGGCCAGGTTTGAGCGCTTCAGCTCAACTGGGTTAATCTTGAAATAATGGCCCTTTCCAGCCAAATTTCAAGTCTCTCCCCCGAATGGAAAGGTTTAAAACCGGGCGTCCGACTCCGGAACACATATTGATACGGATGTAGTATCCAATTATGAAATGCACAAAATAACGTGACAACGCCCTGCACCTTTGCAACACAAAAAAACAAAAGTTATGAGGACGAGAGCCAACAACCGAAAAATGCTGAACCTGATGATTGCCTTGGGCGTAATCGTTACAATTATGCTGGCAGCTCCCTCCGCACAGGCGCAAAGCTACCACAAGGCGAAAGAGAAGCACTTCAAAATGAAGTATAAAAAGCAACTGCGCGTGGCCGGTCGCGAATGTAAGATCATGTTACGGAAACGGAACAAAATGCCGCGCCAATCTCACATTGCCAGCCTTCAGGTGAAAACCAAAGCCCCCAAATACAAGCCTTTGGCAGAAGTAGACCCTCCCGGTTACGTGCGCAAATACGAGTTCCTGGCTTCGACCAAAAATGAGTAAATTAGATAAGTTGTTTGGTGGAAGGGCCCCGCAGCAATGCGGGGTTCTTTATTTTATGGCCTTGCACTCCTACTTTTGGCTTGATGGACTTTAGCGAAGACGTTTTCCTTCACCGGCTGGCCCCCACCTCACCCGATCCGTTCCTCATCAAAGTAGAGCGGGCCGAGGGCATTTATCTATATAGTCCTGACGGCAAACGCTACATCGACATGATTAGTGGAATTGCCGTGAGCAGCCTGGGGCATCGGCACCCGCGCGTAATCCAGGCCATTCAGCAGCAACTCAACAAGCACCTGCACGTGATGGTCTATGGCGAATACATCCAATCGGCTTCGAATCGGCTCGCCCAAAAACTCACTTCACTGTTACCGGCCTCCCTGAATTGTTGCTACCTGGTCAACAGCGGCACCGAAGCGAACGAAGCGGCCCTGAAACTGGCCAAGCGTGCCACGGGCCGCACGGAGATCATATCGTTTCGGAAATCCTACCATGGCAGCACGCATGGTTCGCTTAGCGTTTCCGGCAATGAAGTCAAGAAATCCGCGTTCCGTCCGCTCCTGCCGGATGTGCGCTTCCTGGACTTCAACGAGCCCGATCAACTCGACCTGATCACCACGCGTACCGCCTGTGTTATTGCCGAGACCATTCAGGGCGATGCCGGTGTGCGTATTCCCTCCTACGATTACATGCAAGCCTTGCGCCAGCGGTGCACGGAGGTTGGCGCGCTGCTGATTCTGGATGAAATTCAATGCGGACTCGGCAGAACCGGGAAGTGGTTTGCCTTTCAGCATTTCAACATCGTTCCGGATATCCTCACTCTGGCCAAATCGTTTGGCGGGGGACTGCCGATCGGCACGTTTGTTTCTTCCGAGGAACGCATGCAGCTACTCGCCCGCGACCCCATGCTGGGGCACATTACCACCTTCGGTGGCAACCCCGTGTGTGCTGCCGCTGCCTGGGCCACGTTATGTGCGCTGGAGGAAGAAAAACGAATTGACCACGTGGAAGAAAAAGGGCAGCTCATCGAATCTCTGCTACGCCACGCGGACATTCGGGAAATCAGGCGAAAAGGGTTGCTGTTTGCCATTGATTTTAACTCGGGTGACCGCGTAAACCGGATTGTGCAGCGCGGAAAAGAATTAGGTGTGATTACCTACTGGTTCCTGTCCCATCCGCACAGCTTCCGGATTGCCCCTCCACTCACCATTACGACTGCCGAAATTCAGGAAACCTGCGGGCTGATTCTTCAGGCTATTCGCGAAACAGCTTAACCGATTTTTTCCACCACCAGATTATGGTTGGTGTAGATGCAAATGTCAGCCGCAATGTGAAGTGCTTCGCGCACCATGTCTTCGGCCGTCAGGTGGGGTGCGTGCTTTTTCAATGCCAACGCGGCCGACTGGGCATACATAGCACCCGAACCGATAGCCGCCACGTCATGATCGGGCTCCAACACATCGCCTGTGCCGGAGATAATCAACACCTCCTCCTTATTAATAGCGATTAACATCGACTCGAGTCTACGCAAATACCGATCGGTGCGCCAATCCTTTGCCAGTTCAATGGCTGCCCGCTTCATATTGCCACCGTAAGCATTGAGTTTCTCATCAAAGCGGTCGAGCAGCGTAAAGGCATCAGCGGTGGAGCCGGCAAAACCCGTCACCACTTTACCGTCCATCAGCTTACGGATTTTCTTCACGTTGCTTTTCGCTACGTAATTGTTCATGGTCGCCTGGCCATCGGCCCCGATGGCCACCATGCCGTTGTGTTTCACGGCCAATACGGTGGTGGATTTCAGTTCAGCCACAAGACATCAGGAGAGTTGAACCAGGAAGCGAATCGGATCTTCCAGTAACGTCTTGAGCGTTTTCAGGAATGCGGCACCCACGGCCCCATCTACCGCGCGATGATCGCACGACAGCGTCACCTTCATCACATTGCCGGGCACAATAGTCCCGTTCTTCACCACCGGTGTTTCTTTGATTCCGCCAACGGCCAGGATACAGGCGTCCGGAGGATTAATGATCGCGGTGAATTCTTCGATGCCAAACATCCCCAGGTTGGAAATGGTGAATGTGCTGCCCTCCCAATCGCTGGGCTGCAGTTTTTTGTCTTGCGCTTTCTGCGCCAGTTCTTTCACCTCAGTGGCAATGTGGGGCAGTGATTTATTGTCGGCAAAACGCACCACCGGCACCACGAGGCCATCCTTAACGGCCACCGCCACACCAATGTGAATGTGATGATTCTTCCGGATTTTCTCGCCCAACCAGGATACGTTCACATCCGGATGTTGCCGCAACGCAGCCGCTACCGCCTTCAACACAATATCATTAAACGAAATCTTAACCGGACTTACCTCATTGATGCTCTTGCGCACCTCCACGGCCTTGTCCATGTTGATTTCCATGGTCAGGTAGAAGTGCGGAGCAGTGAACATACTTTCTGAAAGTCTGCGTGCAATGGTCTTGCGCATCTGCGACACAGGCACTTCTTCAAAACTATCCTGCGCCACAATGCGGGGCGCTACATAGCCGGCACCCGCAGCGCCCGGCTTGAAGTTTTCGATATCGCGCTTGGTGATGCGCCCATGGTCGCCCGACCCCGTAACGCGATTCAGATCAATTCCTTTTTCTTTCGCCAAACGTTTGGCCAGTGGCGATGCTTTAACGCGGCCGTTGGCCGTAGCGGCTGGTGCGGACGCTGCTACCGGTGCGGGCGCAGCGGCCGGGGCTGAGACTGCTTGTACAGGCGCTGGGGCAACGGGTGCCGATGCTCCGGCTGAGTTCTTTTGCTGGTGAGCCGCAAGCAAAGTTTTCCAGTCGGCATCTTTTTCACCGATGATGGCTAACACATCGTTCACTTTAACGGCTTTGCCCTTTTCGGCTCCCACATACAACAGCGTGCCCGTATTGTACGACTCGTATTCCATGGTCGCCTTGTCGGTTTCCACTTCGGCCAACAGTTCGCCTGATTTTACGGCATCGCCAATTTTCTTGTGCCAGGCTGCGATAACGCCTTCCGTCATGGTATCGCTCATCTTGGGCATGAGCACAATCTCGGCCTTGATTTTACTGGTATCGATGGCCGGGCCGGCCGGAGTGGCCGCTTCGGCCTTGGCTGCTTCCGGCTTAGGTGCTTCACCACCGGTGGAACCAGATGCTGCCGCATTTAACAGTCCTTTGAAATCCTCGCCCGGCTTTCCAACAATGGCCAACACATCGTTCACGCGAACCGTTCCTTTCTCCTGCGCGCCCAAATACAATACCGTTCCACTGTGGTAGCTCTCGTAGTCCATTGTGGCTTTGTCGGTCTCAATTTCGGCCATCAATTCGCCCGACTTTACCGCATCGCCCACCTTCTTGTGCCACTTCGCGATGACACCTTCGGTCATGGTGTCGCTCATTTTGGGCATTCGTACAATTTCAGCCATGATTGTTGTATAAAAGAGGCCAAAATTAAGCCTAAAAGGCCGATTTACAAGGGATCAGAAGTTGATCGTTCCCAGCAAAAACTCGAACCGGCTAACCGCCACAGGCTGGAACCCATAGGAGTACCGGAAGCCGATGTCGAGCTGCGGCAAAAAGCGCAAGACATTGATGTCAAACTTGGCTTCCACGCCAGCCGACAGGTAGCTCTCACTCAGCGTATCCTGCTGTCGGGCCAGGCTGCCGAACCCATAATCCACAAAGCCGTTGAGGCGAAAACGCTGGACATTGAGTACGGGGCCGAGCGCAATGTCCGGGTACCAAACCGGCAACGTGTAGTTGGCCGACATGGTGTAGAATTGTTCCCATCGGTTCACGCTTACGCCCCGGGGCAGGGGCACCTGGTTGCGGAAAATGTAGGTATTGTTATCAGCAAACTCCTGAGTGCTCTGGGTACGCGACAACAAATCAATCTCCGTTTTTTGGTAACCCCAATACCCCCAAAACGAGTGGTGCTTAAAAAGGCCTGGGAAGAACAACGTGGTATAAAACGAAAACTGGTTACCGGAATAGTCTCCGCCATACGGAGTTCCATAACCGTGCAGCGTAAACGCCTGGCCCCACTTGGTATTGATGTCGCGTCTGCTGGTTTTCTGAATTCGATAGGCCGACACAAAAAAATGGTTGTAAAGCAAATCACCATTACCCGATATGTTCCGGTTGAAGTATACCGGCAGAGCGGGGGTGATTATTCGGCCCGTCCCGGTAATGGAATTGGTTAAGTCTGATGTATGGGTATACCCGACATAATTGGCCAGCGTAACGCTGCCGATAAACCGCGATGACGTAGTGATCAACGGAATACGAACACCCGCCTCAACCGTTTTTTCTTTCCACTTCAGCGTGAGATTCTCAGTAGTGACAAGGGTGTCACCGGGTACGATTTTTAAGTATGTCAAATCACCTTCATTCAGGGTGCGATCGCGCCAATTAGCTGATACATCGAGAATCGGGAACCAGCGTTGAAGGCTGGCCGTAACGTTCCATCCTCCGACCTGTTCATTAATGTCATAGTCATACCCGGCCGAAAATTTGGTGGTGCTGAGCACGTCCTGAGAGGTGATTCCGATCGTACCCCCAGTCAGGTTGGTATTCAGGTAAGCGCCCCACGCATACGGGTTGACGATTCCGGAAATCGGCCGGTACCGTCTGGAGGCGAAGGCCTGTTGCGGCACATTAGCCAGAAGGTTGGGATTACCTTCCTGCTCGCGAAGCTGAGCTGCAAACGGACGGGCATAAATCTTTCCAGTCCATTTTCGCCAGGTGGCCGGATCAAAGGCGGTGCGAACAATCCGGAGCCCATCCTTCGTCTGGTCGCTGTAGTACAGTGTGCGCCCGTCAGCTGATACGCAGGGACTGTAGGCACCATATCGGCTTTCCGTTATCTGAAAGCGCTCACCCGTGGACAGCCGAACAGCAGAAATGTTATCGATGCCGTTTAAAGGTGCGTTGAACAACAAATAATCCTGCGACAACACGGGATGGCCAATATTTTCGTGAGCTACCGGCATCAGGTCAACGGCTTCGGCATTGTCAATTCGGATGCGCGTGATGGTTCTGCCCTTGCCTGTAGTCTTCAACACAACCAGGTGTTGACCATCGGTACTGAAGCGCGGCATCGAATAAAATGCGTTAGTCGTATTCTCAAATGTCTTCAACACGCGGCCGCTGTCGGCAATGGAAAGAATAACCAATCGGGTTTGATAGCCCGTAGTGGTCTCAACGGTGGCGAGTTGCTTGCCATCGGGAGAGAGTGCAGCACCCGCGTATCGGGATTTACTGGTGATGCGGGCGGTTCGTCTGGTATTGATGTCGTAAACCTTGATCACGGAATACGTGCGCGCCCGCCAGCGGGGATCAAAGCCATATTCATTCCATGCGATTTTCCCGTCTGCCACGGAGAGCATATCCGATTCATTCAAAAATCCCGGGGTGTACAACACTTTTTCAACACCTTCTTTTAGCTGCACATATTGCTCAATATCCCCGATTCCGTTTTTGAGTGCCACCACGCTGCCATCCGGTAACTCCTGAGGAAAACGATAGTCGGTGTAGGCCCGGTTTGCGTTGGCTTGAATTGTTTCAAAGGACGTCAAACTGAGGGTATCCAACTGCGCCTGCCATTGCAACCGCAGGTGGTCCGCTGCTTCATCATAAAGATCAGTTACAAACAAACCGGTCTCTTTGCGAAGCGCATTAGAGAAGGTAAACGGAACAAATGACCAGTTCCAGGCGCGGCCCGCTACGTTGCCCCAAACATCGGGCCGGTTCGTGTGTTGTCGCAGGTAGCTCACCAGGTGATAGCCCAACACATAGTGGTCGGGAATGTTGTGCTTATACGACCGCAAATACTGTTTGTGATAGTTGAACGTGCGACCCTCCAGCAAATTAGTGCGAAACACCATGTCAAAATTCGGGATGTTACCCCGGCCACTGGGCGTTACGGCTGTCTCCACAGCCACCGCATCACCTTCCCAAAACCACAGAGGGGCGCCTGCAAACGCCATTGCACTCAGCGTGGCCGGCCCAAACGCAACATGTACCAGCTTATTAAAGCCGGTTGACGATCGCTGAAACTGCACCATATGCCGAAACTCGTGCACGGCCAGCAAATCCAGCCAATCGTTTGTGCCCTGAAAGTTATACCGCTGGGTGGGCATAGCATAAAATTCGGAGCGCTTCGGTGCCATGCTGACAAAACCGTTGGACAAGGCCGACTGGTTTTGAAGCACCACGGAAAACCTGCGGGGTCGGGCGCCTAATGAACGGGATTCTGGTTCGTAGATATGCTCCAGCGTGTTAGCCATCCGGTGCGCCTGCTCTTCAAAACCGATAGGGTATACAATCTTAAAATGCGGAGTGCGTACTTGCGACCATTTTACAGAAGGCGGGTTGGTACTTTCAACTGATTGTTCCTGTGCGTTCACGATCAACCATCCCATCAAGGCCAGCCAACAAAAAACGAGTCGCTTCACGTGTTACCGGTTTGATGGTAAGTACGTGAATCAGCGTGGAATAAAAAAATCAGGGCATCAGTCGCTTGCCGGCACCCGACACTGCGGAAACATTGAAGAAACCCACCGCGCGCGGGCCCTGCGGGTTGCTATTCGTAATATTGGTTGATACATTGGCAATAGGTCGGGCAAACAACTCAGAGAAGCCGCCCGGCCGGTCCGTCTGGATAATGACTTCGTTCAAAAAGTTAAATGCCTCTTTCGAAATGGAACGAATTTCGACATAAGCCGAATCGCCCGGAGCATAGGCAGGCAAGAATTCGTCATCTTCGTTTTGCTCGATGGGATTCATGCCGCGTCTGACCGGTGTAATGAACGTAACGCCATCCAGGTTACCGCCTTCCGAAAAACCGGCATCGAAAGCAACCGTCAGCTCGGCTGGTTTATTCAACAGCACGCCATTTTTCCACGTCCGGATCCAATAGGTATCGCCCTTGCCCACCGGGTCGCGCGCCCAGAACTCGCCCACCCATTGCTCAACTGAAATGGCCGTTTCTTCTTCAAAGAAATACGAAATGCTGTCGAGTTTCGGAACGCGACCGGTTCGCGCGCTGGCAGTATACGTTTGGCCCTGCCATTGAATCGTCAAATCAAATTGTTCGCCCACGGGCCCCAGGCTGTCGTTGGCAGCCGGTGTCCACCGGTAGATGCCGTTCCCGCTTTCAACAAAAGAAAACAGCCTGCCGGATTGCCGGCCACGTACGGTTACACCGGCACCGGTTACACCCACCGGCAGTTCATTTTCAAAATAGGGTTGCGTTTGCGTAAGAATAATCTCCTGCGCTTTTTCCTGATTGGTGAGCCAGGCATCGACCACCAAAACGGGCGCAGCATCTTCCAACTCGGGTTCAATGATTGTTTCACAGGCCGTACCCAATGCCAGCAGCATCAGGTAGAGGACGGTTTTAGTGATCGTCTGCATCGGTCAAAAATTGAAATTGTAGGAAACCGAAGGAACAAGTGAACCAATAATCGCCAATTGTGTGGCTTGTGTATCGATTGGCTGACCGGCCGACACCCGTTCATCGCGTTGCGAGAAGTAGATGCTGAACGGATTTCTTCGACTGTACACGTTGTAAACGGCAAATACCCAGTGGTCGCGGTTCTTGCGGACTTTACCATTATTGCGCACCGTCTTGCCCTCCAGGCGGAAACTGATGTCAAGACGGTGGTAGGCCGGTAATCTCAGATTATTGCGTGAGTCGTTGGCATTAAAGGGAATGAGAATGCCTTGCTGCAAAAAGCGTGATGTTGGAAATGTCGTGGGCGTTCCCGAGGTAAGCACAAAATTGGCTGAAGCGGACCATCGCTTGTTGATTTCGTAGAAACCTACCACTTTCAAATTGTGTAACTGATCAAAACGCGTGGGGTACCAGGCTCCCCGGTTGATTCCCGCTACCTGCATTTCGGTGCGTCCCATTGTGTAGCTGATCCATCCGGTTACCTTTCCTGTTTTCTTTTGAAAGTAAGTTTCCAAACCATAGGCTCGGCCTCGTCCGCTTAACAAATCACCTTCCAGAAACTGGTTGATCAGCAGATCGGCACCGTCAATGTAGTCGATTTGGTTTTGGGTTGTGCGGTAATAGGCTTCGATGGAAACCTCATAGGTTCGCTTCGGCCCAACATTTTTGAAAACCCCAAACGTAAACTGGTCACCCAATTCAGGTTTGATGTTGTTCGAAGTCGGAGTCCAAACATCCAGCGGATTGGAGGCGGTGGTGTTACTGATGAGATGCAGGTACTGCACCATGCGGTTATAGCTTCCCTTTACAGACGTATGGGGGTTGACCTGGTACTTAAATGCAAACCGGGGTTCCCAGTTTTGATAGGTCGACATCGTTTCCCCTGAGGCAAACGATTCGGAATCAACTACGGAGCGCCTCCGCCCGGGGATAGTGTCGTTGTAGGTGTATTGCACACCGGATCCAAGCGCCCGGAAATGCGAGAAGCGCAAACCGTATTCCAGCTCAAGGTTGTTGCCCACCTGCTGCCGATTGGCGATGTACAAGGCACCCTCCAGATTGTATTTGCGCGGTAAACTGATGTCTACCGATTCGCCATTGGTGATGCCCACAGCATTCGCAGGCTCAAAGGTGTAGTTGATCAACTCACCACCGAAGTTGAGCTCATTCCGGCTATTGATAAAATAGGTGAACTCCGGCTTGGCAATCAGATTGGAAATGGATGAATCCCAGTTAAACCGATTTCGATTGTCTTCGCCAAATTGAAGTTTGTAGTTGTAGTTACTGTAAATTAGAGTGAAGTTGGAAAAAAGCCGATCGTTAAAGAGGTGATTCCAGCGCAGCGACCCGGTCGTGTTCCCCCAGCTGAAACCCTGATTGGCATCAAACAAAAACTTATCACGGCCAAAATACCCGGACGCGTACAACCGGTTGCGTTCATTCAAATTATAATTGGCCTTCGCGGTGAGATCGTAGAAGTTGAGCGCTCCGCCCTCTTGCAGCAGCGGCACAAACGGGCGGCCCAACACATCAATGTAGGACCTGCGACCAGCCACGATAAACGAGGCTTTGTCTTTGACAATCGGAGCTTCAATCGCCAACCGGCTGAAAATGGTGCCGATCCCTCCGTTAGCTTCGAATTCTTTGCTGTTTCCTTCCTTCATACGGATGTCAAGCAATGAGGCGAGGCGACCGCCATACCGCGAAGGAATGGCGCCCTTATAGAGCTTCGTATCTTTTACCGCATCGGGGTTAAAGACCGAAAAAAAACCGAACAGGTGCGATGAATTGTAAACGGGTGCTTCATCCAGCAACACCAAATTTTGCCCCACGGAGCCTCCGCGCACGTTAAAGCCAGATGCACCCTCGCCTACTGTACTTACGCCCGGCAGTAATAACAGGCTTCGAAAAACATCTACTTCGCCCAGCAACGTGGGCACTTTCGATATTGTTTTAATGTCGAGTTTGTTCGTGCTCATTTCAAAATTGCGTGCCGTAGGCTGCCCCTCCGCCTCTACGATCACTTCCTCCAGTTCCTCAGCTTCCGGAACAAGCTGTACATCAAGGCGCTGATTCTGAATAAGTTCGGTCGACTGCGTTTGCGTGAGGTACCCGACATAGCTGAAAACCATCGTATACGAACCCGGTGCAATAGTCAGTGAGTAAAACCCATATTCGTTAGCAGCCGCACCCGTTTGCAATTCTTTGACATATAGCGTAGCGCCAATCAGGGCTTCACCGTTCGATTGGTCGCGGATATAACCACTTACCGTAACTCGTGTTTGGCCACTGGCGGCCAAAACGTAACCGAGCAACAAAAGGCCCAAAAGTAATTTTCGCACAAAAAGTAATTTTCGTATAAAAAACAGCATTGTAAACGCATCGGATGCCCTGAGGTTTCGGGCCGCAAAAGATTTATTTTTGACGGGATGTTCAGAAGGCTCAAAGAATTGCATAATCAGTACCGCGAGTGGAATCGGGTGGATCTGATCATGTATGCCGTGATGATCATATTATTAATGTATAGGTTATTTAGTGATACAAAAATTGTTAGGCTGCATATTTCACGTGGCTCACATGAAAATATTTTTGCACCTGCTTTTTGTTATTTTTGTGTTGTACATAAATTCTTCCACGTTTGCTCTCATCTGAACCTTATTGATAGGGCGTTTCTTCCCGATCACATTTGTCTTCACATCTTGGTTGACATATTCTTGGGGGTTCAATTCTG
>JAJTGY010000097.1 GCA_021298015.1 Flammeovirgaceae bacterium | reverse complement strand
CAGGCCAGCCGGCAAACGGTGATGCAACTGGGTGACCAGGATAAGCGCCTGGGCGCTGACATGGGCATGATCAGTGTGCTGCACACATGGGCCAGCAACTGTGGTTACATCCTCATGTGCAGTAACCCACCGCTGAAGTACATCTTTTAGGCGTAGTCAGGTCGCTTTAGATTTGGGGAAAAAAGCGATGGAACACAGCCCGTAGAAGTTGGTTTTCTTCGCAGCCTACTCGCCTAAAGATGCTTGCACTCCCCTCATCGTGCCGGTATTTTTTGT
Organism: Flammeovirgaceae bacterium; assembly: GCA_021298015.1. GTDB lineage: Bacteria > Bacteroidota > Bacteroidia > Cytophagales > Cyclobacteriaceae > ELB16-189. The sequence goes on along the minus strand of JAJTGY010000097.1, from coordinate 3,637 downwards.
ATCGCCACCAGGCCGACATGCGCAAAGGATTCGATGGGTTGAGCGGTCTGGTCCGGGAGGGTCTTTTGAAAGACCCGCTGAGCGGAGACGTGTTTATCCCGGAATTGCCACTAGAATCTAATACCGAGGTATACTTGAATTGCTTTTCATTGAGTTGAAAGAAAATTTCAACAACATGAATACTGTACGAAATTCTACCATATTTTGGTCTGTTTAATACACTTTAGTAGGTTGATTATTTGCATTTTAAATCTGGATTTTTCTAATGGCCGCCATTAGAACTTTTTCCTAATGACAATTCCGGGTTTATCTTTTTCAACCGGAGGCGCAGCCAGGTAAAGCTGCTGGTTTGCATGGGCGATGGTTTCTCCACCTATCACAAACGGCTGGAGAAGGGCACGTATGAAATTCCGGAAACACCGGCAGGCGAGTTGCGCAGCGATGAGCTCATGCTCATCCTGCAAGGTATCTGGCTGTGAAGTGTGCGCAGGAGAAAACGCTTTAATCGGGCAGAAAATACAGTGATGCAGGTGCCGGCTCATAGGCATCCGCGCAGGCAACACAAATGAGGCTCAGGACAATCAAGTACGCATAGTCCGGGGTCAGACAATAGCAAGGCGGACAGGTTTATTTGCCTCCGCTGACTTTTTGGGCGGCTCCCTCGCCACCGCGCACTTGCCCCCCTGCTCGGGCCATCCCGCACGAGCGGGATTTCCGCTGCAAGTCCTCGGGCGCGAAACGCACCCTGTGGGCTTTCCGCTGCAATCCTTGCCGCAAAACCATCCCGATGTCTGCACTTCCTTTCCCGCATTTCGATAAACCCTATCTTTGCCGGCTATGGCGGCTAGCAGTGCAATGGATACTCCCCTAATGAAACAATACAACGCCATCAAGGCGAAGTACCCGGGCGCGCTGCTGCTGTTCCGCGTGGGCGATTTTTACGAAACCTTCGGACAAGATGCCGTGCAGGCAAGCCGTGTGCTCGACATCACGCTCACCAAACGCGGCAATGGCTCCGCCTCCGAAATCGAACTGGCCGGCTTCCCCCACCATGCCCTCGATTCGTACCTGCCCAAACTTGTGCGGGCCGGGCATCGCGTAGCCATCTGCGACCAACTCGAAGACCCGCGGTTTGTCAAAGGCATCGTCAAGCGCGGGGTAACCGAATTGGTCACTCCGGGCGTGTCGTACAACGACCACGTACTCGAGCGCAAGCGCAATAATTTCCTCTGCTCCCTCTGCGCGGGCGCCTCCTGTGGCGTAGCCTTCCTCGACATCAGCACCGGAGAGTTCTACTGCGCGCAGGGCACCGAGAACTACGTGTTCAAACTCATCCAAAGTCTCGCCCCCGCGGAGGTCATCTTCAGCAAAGCACACCGCCCCAAACTCGAACTGGCGCTGGGCAATGATTACGCCACCTTTGCGCTGGACGAATGGGTGTATGCCTTCGACTACGCGCACGACAAACTCATCCGCCATTTCAAAACCGCTACGCTCAAAGGGTTTGGCATCGATGGCATGAACGAGGCCATCATCGCGGCCGGAGCCATTCTGCACTACCTCGAAGCCACCGAACACAACGACACACACCACATCGCCAGCATCGCCCGCCTGGATGAAGAGCACTACGTGTGGCTTGACAAGTTCACCATCCGCAACCTCGAGCTGGTCACCGCCCAGCATGAGGGAGGCGTACCCCTCCTGCAGGTGCTCGACCAAACCGTTACCCCCATGGGCTCGCGCCAGCTCAGGCGCTGGATGGTGCTGCCGCTGAAAGAAAAAGAAGCCATTGACGAGCGCCTCGACATGGTGGAACACCTCTACCGGCATCCGGAGGTAACCGAAGCAATCACCCATCAACTGAAACAGGTGGCCGACCTCGAGCGCCTGATCTCCAAGGTAGCCGTAGCCCGCGTTAACCCCCGCGAGATGCTTCAACTCAAGCGCTCGCTGCAGGCCATCCTGCCGGTAAAAGATCTGCTGGCCGCCCAGTCGGGTGCCGGCCTGAAAAAACTCAGCGACCAGTTGCACCGCTGCGAGTTTCTGCTCGAGAAAATCGAACGCGAACTCAAAGACGATGCCCCCATGCTGCTGCACCAGGGCGGGGTAATCAAAGAAGGGGTGCATGCCGAACTGGACGAATTGCGCCAACTGGCCTTTTCCGGAAAAGATTACCTGCTCGAAATACAAAAACGCGAGATCGAACGCACCGCCATCAACTCGCTAAAGATTTCGTACAACAAAATTTTCGGCTACTACCTCGAAGTGAGCAACGCCAACAAAGACAAAGTGCCGCCCGACTGGATTCGCAAGCAGACACTCGTCAATGCCGAACGCTACATCACCGAAGAACTGAAGGTGTACGAAGAAAAAATCCTGCATGCAGAAGAAAAACTCAGCGTCATTGAACAGCGGCTGTTTGCCGAGTTGGTGCGCCACACCAGCGAGTTTATGGCCCAGATCCAGCAGAACGCGCGCACCGTGGCCGTGCTCGATTGCCTGCTGTCGTTTGCCCTCACCGCCCGCAGCCACCACTATGCCAAACCCGAGATCAGCGATTCCACCCGCCTGGCCATCAAGGCGGGCCGCCACCCCGTCATCGAAAAGCAACTGCCCGCAGGCGAAAGCTACGTGCCCAACGACATTTACCTCGACACCGAAACACAACAGATCCTGATCATCACCGGGCCCAACATGGCCGGCAAATCTGCGCTGCTGCGGCAAACCGCCCTCATCGTACTCATGGCCCAGATGGGCAGCTTTGTGCCGGCCGAAAGTGCCGTGGTGGGCCTGGTGGACAAAGTGTTCACCCGCGTGGGTGCCAGCGATAACCTCTCGCGGGGCGAATCCACATTTATGGTGGAGATGACGGAGACGGCCAGCATCCTGAACAACCTGAGCAACCGCAGCCTGATTTTAATGGATGAAATCGGGCGCGGAACGTCCACCTACGATGGCGTTTCGATTGCCTGGGCCATTGTAGAATACCTGCACAACCGCAAAGACGTGCGCCCCAAGACGCTCTTTGCCACCCACTACCACGAGCTGAATCAGCTGGCCGAAGATCTGCCGCGGGTGAAAAATTTCAACGTGAGCGTAAAAGAGGTGGGTGACAAAATCATCTTCATGCGCAAACTGAAAGAGGGCGGCAGCGAACACAGCTTTGGCATCCACGTGGCCCAACTGGCCGGCATGCCCAACCCCGTGGTGCTGCGCGCCAACGACATCCTACACCTGCTCGAGCGCGAAAAACACCACGCCAAAAACAAACAAAAACTGGCCGAGCTGCCCAAGCCACAGTTTCAGATGAGCCTCTTCGAAGCCGACCCGAAAATGAAAGCCGTGCACGACTTGCTCAGCAAGATCGACATCAACACCATCAGCCCAGTAGAGGCGCTGTTGAAATTAAATGAGGTGTTGAGCGTGCTGAAGAAGTAAAGCGAATCTCCGCCCCGGCACAAGCGTGCGCGTAGATCGTAAAATAAACCCGGAATTGTCATTAGGAAAAAGTTCTACTGGCGGCCATTAGAGAAAACATGTGAAAAGGATTTGATAATCAACATTTTAAGTTGTGCAAAGAGTCCATAAATTCGGTCAGATTTTCTGACAAAGTCTATGGACTATACAATCGAGTTTA
>JAJTGY010000069.1 GCA_021298015.1 Flammeovirgaceae bacterium | reverse complement strand
AAAAAGAAAAAGAAATGGGTCACACAACGCGCGGATTATTTGATGAGCAGTTTCGGTTAGAAAAGATAAGCAGGCAAAACGATCCGCTTGAAAAACTGCAGGCCCATATAGATTTTGAGTTTTTCCGTAAGCCGTTGGAAGGTTATTTCAAGAAGGATATAGTGAAGGGTGAGAACAAAGGAGGCAGGCCACCTTACGATTACGTACTGATGTTTAAGATCGTCATCCTTCAGCGTTATTATAACCTAAGTGATGACGCTACCGAGTACGCCATTTTGGACAGGTTGTCGTTAGAACTTTTTCCTAATGACAATTCCGGGATTATTTTTCGTCAGGAAAAATGGGGAGTGGTGTACAACGTGTATGGGCATCTGGGGTATGAAGTATACCCGAAGGAATTTTCACGTGCGTGGCTCGGCCGGTGGATCAATACCTCCGTTAACCACAACCAACACCACCAGTTCTTCAACGGAAATTACGGCCTGTATTTTTTGTGGTGGGATCGCTGGATGGGCACGCTGCGCACTGACTACGACCGGCAGTTCGATGACGTCAAGAATCGCGTGGCCGCCTAACGCGCGCCCTGAATCACTTCGCGCACCACGTAGGTTTTCTTGTTCTGCGATTCGTAATACGTGCGCATCATCAGCTCGGCAATCAACCCGAACGTGAGAAACTGAATGCCGGCCAGCACCAGCAAAAAGCCCAGCAGTAACAACGGCCGCCCCCAGATGTCGTGCCCCATGATTTTCACCACCAGCAGGTAGAGATTAATGACGATGCCGGCAAACAACGTGACAAAGCCCAACGGCCCGAACAGGTGGATGGGCCTTCGGAAATATTTTTGAAAGAATACCATGAGCAACAGGTCGCTCATAACTTTCAGCGTGCGGCCCAATCCATATTTGGATTGCCCATGAATGCGCGCGTGGTGTTTCACGGGCACATCGGTAATCTTGCCGCCCTGCAGCACCGCCAGGATGGGAATGAAACGATGGAGCTCGCCATACAGGCCGAGGTTCTTTGCAATTTGTGATTTGAACACTTTCAGTGTGCAGCCATAATCGCGAATGTGCACGCCTGTGAGCTGGCGAATCAGGTAATTGGCAATTTTGCTGGGGAACTTCCGCACCAGCGCTTTGTCTTGCCGGTTTTGCCGAAAACCAGCTACTACATCCCACTTTTCATTCTTCAGTTTCTCCAGCATCATGGGTATGTCGGCCGGGTCATTCTGCAAATCGCCATCGAGTGTCACAATGTACTGTCCGCTGGCGTGTTCAATACCCGCTGCCATGGCCGGGGTCTGCCCGTAGTTGCGGTTGAGCACCACCAGTTTGGTGCGCGTGTTAGCCAGTGCCCGAATCCGTTCCACGGTGGCATCGGTGGAGCCATCGTCCACCAGAATGAGTTCATAGTCGAATGCGTGAAGTTCGCGGTAAATGCTCTCCAACAGGGGCGCCACATTGTCCTCCTCATTGAGGAGGGTAATCACCAGGGATAATTCCATGAATCAGACTTTCGCAAAAGTCGGATTTTTTGGGGAAAGTGAATAAAAAATATAGCTGACGGAGCTGCCAACAATCATACCGGCCGTTACATCGGCTGGCGAATGCACCCCCAAATACACACGCGAGAACGCAATGGCACAGGCCCAAAGCAGCGCGGGCAACACCACATACCAACGTGGCCACAGCAGGCTCATCATCACCGCGGCCGCAAAGGCCTCGGCCGTGTGGCCGGAAGGGAAGGAGAAACTGCCACCGGAACTTAACTGCAAAATGCGCGTATCGGCTTCAAATGGCCGCAGGCAACGGGCTGAAATTTTGATGAGGTAGTTGACCAGGCCGGCCAGCCCCACGCTCAGGCCGGTAAACAGAAAAAAGTGGCGCGTCCAGCGGGTGCGCCACTTCCACTCGCCCACCACCAACACACCAAACGGAATGCCCAGGCTCACCAGCGTCACCCAATTGGTGAGAAGCTGCCAACCGCCAATCGACCCGGCTGCCCGCTGATTCTGCATTTGGGCAATCCAATCAAACTGCGGGGGCGCGGCCTGAACCTGGTAGAGAAAAAACAAGAATACCGTAGCTACGGCTACTACTGCCAACAAGAGAAGAGTTCGTTTTGCGGTCATGGGTTGAGTTCGCGCTTCAATTTACTAATTTTAGGGCGATGAAGCGTTTCGGCTGGGTTATTTTATTGTCAATCGTATCGTACTCGGCCAACTTCTGGGGTTACCCGATTTACATTTTGGATGAAGCCCGCAACGCGGCCTGTGCCATGGAGATGGCCGCCCGCCACGATTGGGTGGTACCCACGTTCAACAACGAATTGCGTACGGATAAACCACCGCTGCACTATTTCTTCATGCGGGTAGCTTATGCGGTCTTTGAGGTTAACCCTTTTTCGGCCCGCCTGTTTTCGATTCTCATGGGTGTACTCACGGTTTGTGTAGTTTACTTTTTTACCACGCGGCTGGTTAATGAAAAAACCGGCTGGCTCGCCAGCCTCATCCTCATCGCTTCGCTGCAGATGATGTTTCAGTTCCATTTGGCCGTGCCCGATCCGTACCTGATTTTTTTCTTCACGCTGGGCATGTTCAGTTTTGTATACGCCTGGCGAACGCATCGGAAGATTTTTTTCTATCTCTCGTACGCCTCACTCGCCCTGGCCTTTATGGCAAAAGGCCCGCTGGCACCGGGGTTGGCCGGGCTCACCGTCCTGTTGTTTTTGATTTTGCGCAAAGAGCTCTCTCTTCACACTCTTAACCGCATTCAGGTTTGGGGCGGTGCCGTTTTGTTTCTTGCGCTGGTGCTGCCGTGGTGGGTGGCCGTTACCCTGGAAACGAAAGGGGAGTGGACGCGCGGATTTTTTTTCGAGCACAATCTCCAGCGTTTTTCATCTTCCATGGAAGGTCACACGGGTTTTCCCGGTCTGGCGATCGCCTATTTTCTGGCAGCCCTGTTACCCCTCGGCTTTTTTGCACCAGGCGCATTGGTCAAAGCGTGGCGCGCACGCCACGACCAGCCGGTGATTTTCTTCGTAACCCTCAGCGCCCTGGTGGTAGTGTTTTTTTTCAGTTTATCGCGCACGATTTTACCTGGCTACCTCAGCCCGGCCGTGCCGTTTGCTGCCGTTATTCTGGCGTGGCACTTCGAACAACTTCGGCAGGTGAGGGCTGTTCATCACGTGTTGGTTGGTCTGCTGGCGCTCGTCTCGCTGGCGCTGCCGGTAGTTGGGTTTGTAGCCTTGCGGCAAGATTCGCTGGTGAGCAGCGAAGCCTCGCTGGCATGGTGGATTCTGTTGGCCGTGCCGGGTGTGGGGGTGGGCTGGTACTACCTCGCCAACCGCAAGGTGGTTCAATTTGTGTACGCCACCCTGTTGAGCTTTGCCGTAATGGGGGTAATGTTGTTTTATCTGGTTATGCCGCGCCTGATGCAGCATAACCCGGTGGCGTTAAGCGTGGCGGGGTTGTCAATCGGAGCCCAAACCCCTGTGGCCTGTTTCGTGCGAACCAATGCGGCCTTCGTGTTTAACCTCAGGCGAACCTACCCGTGCCTGGGTTCACCCGAGCAGGTGCAGGAATGGCTGAACGCTAACCCGAGCGGTTTAATCCTGACCCGCGATGATGAAGCCCCGGCCCTGCAGCGCCTGAACCTGAAAACGCGTTTTACCGGGCGGGATTTGTTTGAGAACCCCACCACCGTGGTGCTTAGCAACTAAAGCTATTCTTTAAGGCGGGTTTTTTTTACCCCTGATGGGTATCAGATTGATATGTTTTTTTATTTTTTGGGTTGATTTTTATCCTGGGGTATGAAAAAACGCACTATGTTTGCCCCGCTTTTACGACAAATCAACCACTACCATATGTCACATCTACGTTTTGAAGCCCTGAAAAAGCTCAATGAACGCGAACGCGTGCCGGTGGAGGCCCCCGCTTCGGTGGTCTCCAAGTTCTTCGGTGAAAATGTGTTCGGCATTGAACAAATGCGCGCCACGCTGGCCCCGGCCGTATTTAATAAGGTGGCCGGTGCCATCAAGAACCACGAAAAAATTGATGAGGCAACGGCCGATGCCGTAGCTTCCGCGGCCAAAAGCTGGGCCATGAGCAAAGGAGCCACACACTTCACGCATTGGTTTCAGCCCATGACGGGCGGCACAGCCGAGAAGCACGATTCATTCTTTGATGCACTGGCCGGTATTGAAAAATTTAAAGGGAGCGAGCTCGTGCAGCAGGAGCCCGATGCGTCTTCATTCCCCAGCGGAGGTATCCGCAGTACATTCGAAGCGCGGGGCTACACGGCATGGGATCCTACTTCGCCCATGTTCCTCTACGGCAAAACGTTGAGTATCCCCACCATCTTCGTTTCGTACACAGGCGAAACGCTCGATACCAAATCGCCTTTGCTTAAGGCGCTTAAGGCGGTTGACCTGGCGGCCACCAAAGTGTGCCAGTTGTTCGACAAAGACATTCAGCATGTGACGGCATCGCTGGGCCCGGAGCAGGAATACTTTGTGGTTGACAAGGCCCTGTTCATGGCCCGCCCGGATCTGGTCATGGCCGGTCGCTCGGTGTTCGGTCATGCCCCGGCCCGCGGTCAGCAAATGGAAGATCATTACTTCGGCTCCATTCCAGGCCGCGTACATGACTTCATGAAGGAATTTGAAATTGAATGCTGGCGACTGGGCATTCCGGTACGTACGCGGCACAATGAAGTGGCGCCCAGCCAGTTTGAAGTGGCTCCGCTGTTTGAGGATGTGAATGTGGCCAACGACCACAACCAGTTGATGATGGATGTGATGGGCCGCGTGGCCGAGAAGCACAACCTTAAGGTACTCTTCCACGAAAAGCCGTTTGCCGGCCTCAACGGTACGGGTAAGCACAACAACTGGTCGCTCATTACCGATACGGGCATCAACCTGTATGCACCCAGCAGCAGCGCCCGCGATAACCTGTTGTTCCTTACGTTTTTTGTGACCACCATCAAGGCTGTTCATGAGCATGGTGATTTGTTGCGCGCCTCGATCGCTACTGCGGCCAACGACTTCCGCCTGGGTGCCAACGAGGCTCCTCCGGCCATTATGTCGGTGTTCATTGGCTCGCAAATGAGTGCCGTACTCGATGAATTGGAGAAGAAAGGCAACGTGAAGATTGAGAAGGGCGACAACATGTACATGAAGCTGGGCATTGATCAGATCCCGGAAATCATCCTGGATGCTACGGACCGCAACCGGACTTCGCCCTTTGCGTTCACCGGAAACAAGTTTGAGTTCCGTGCCGTGGGGGGCAGCGACAATTGCGCCACGGCCATGACTGCGTTGAACACCATTGTAGCCGATCAGTTGGAGAAATTCTTCGAGTCGGTGAACAAAGAGATTGAAAAGGGTGAAGAGAAACGTATGGCCATTGTAAACGTGCTGCGCAAGTACATCAAGGAGTCCAAGGACGTGCGCTTTGAAGGCGATGGCTATTCGGACGAATGGGTTACAGAGGCGGCCAAACGCAAACTGGGTAATGTAAAAAATACACCCCGCGCCCTGGAAGCTTACCTCACCAAGAAGTCGGCTGATTTGTTCGAACGCCATGGCATCATGAGCCATAAGGAGAATGAGGCTCGTGTGGAAATCCGTCTGGAAGGCTACATCAAGCGGGTGCAGATTGAGGCACGTGTGATTGGCGACCTGGTGATGAATCACATCGTGCCTACGGCCATCAACTACCAAAGCAAACTGATTACCAATGCCAACGGCCTTAAAGGGCTCGGTATTGATAACAAGGCCGTGGTGCAGACCATCAAGGAGATTTCGGGTCACATCGACACCATCAAAACCAATGTGCGGGCGATGATTGAAGAGCGGAAGCGAATCAACAAGATAACCGACACGCACAAGCGCGCGGTGGCCTATTGCGATGATATCAAGGAGAAGTATTTTGACGTTATCCGCGACTCAGTGGACAAACTGGAGTTGCTGGTAGACGATGAGGACTGGCCATTGGTGAAGTACCGGGAATTGCTGTTCCTGCGTTAAGCGTGATGTAAACCGATAGCGAAAAGAGCCCCGAAAACGGGGCTCTTTTTTTGGGTATTGATTGAGGTAGCCAGCGGGCATATCGTTGGCACCAGGTCAAATAAATTCCTTAAATTCGGGATATGAGATCAAAAGACTTGAATGTTGAAAGGGAAAAACTTGAGATTATCAAGTGGGTTACCGGACTGAAGGACAATACTGCAATTGAGAGACTGAGAATGTTGAGAGACATGCCAAAGAAGACCGACTGGTGGGACGAGATTACAGACGAGGAGAGGGCGGCAGTGGATAAGGGACTTGCCGACATTAAGGCTGGGCGAATACGACCGCACCGAGAAGCTAAAAAGCTTTATGAAAAGTGGCTATAAAATAATGTGGTCCGAGAGGGCCTTAGCCGACCTGCAAAATGTTATTAACTATTTATCCGAGAATTGGACAGAAAGGGAGACCGGAATTTTGTCCGTAGACTTGACAAGAGACTGCAACTGATTTCTGTTAATCCCAATCTTTTTCCAGGCACAACCAAGCGAAAGAATGTTCGAAAGTCCGTCCTGACAAAGCATACCGTGATCTATTACAAGTCTGAGGGTAGCGTTGTAATCATAGTGACTCTCTTTGACCCCCGACAAAACCCAACGAAATTGAGACTTTAGTATTTCGTTCAGTACCCCTTCATTTGATTTTCTTCGTTGTTTATAGCCGAACCGCTTGTAAAGCATCAAAGGGGTAGTTACCATATGTTTTTATTTTGTAGTTTGGACGCTCATCTTAAAGTCATGAACAAAATCCTTCTTACGGCAGTGTTAACCGGTATGCTGGTGAACGCGGCTGCTCAAAAAAAGCCACCTCCCGAGATTGCCCGGGTGGTAACCAAGTCTGAAACTGAAGCACACCTGCGTTTTCTGGCGTCCGATGAATTGCGGGGACGCGACACCGGTTCGCCTGAGTTGGATATCGCGGCTGCCTACATCGCGTCTGAATTCAGCCGGTGGGGCGTTAAGAAGGTAGCCGGGGCCAATGACTATTACCAGCCCGTGGCGCTGGAAAAGAAGAAATATGCCAGCACCGTTGACATTACGGTTGGTGATTTGACGCTGAAAAACAAAGAAGATCTGATCTTGCTCGAGGGTAGTAACCTCACATGGGAAGGTGATGCCGTGTTTGTCGGTTACGGGTCAGAAGCTGATATGCAGCAAGCCAACGTAAAAGGGAAGTGGGTCGTCAGCTACATCGGAGCATCGGCCAACAGCAACATTCAACAGGCTTTTGGAGAGTCGGACGAAAAAGTAAAACGCGCCAAACAATTGGGAGCCGTTGGTCTTACCGAGATCGTGGCTACACCGGGTGTGCCGTGGCAAATTCTGGTGAATTTTCTTACGCGCGAAAGCATCGCTTTGAAAGGCGATGAGCCTACGTCTTTACCCCATTTGATGATGCGCAATTCAGACGCGGCAGCCGTCAAGGCATTCATCGAAAGCAAGACCGGGCGGCTGAAGGTAACGCTCGTACAGGCTGCGGGTGAACCGCTACCCGGCAAGAACGTGCTGGGGATCATTCCAGGAACGGACCCTAAATTGAAGAATGAATATGTTGCCCTTACCGCGCACTACGATCACGTTGGCATTGGCCGTGCGGTGAGCGGGGATTCCATCTATAACGGAACGCGCGATAACGCCATTGGTACCACGGCTGTGCTTCAGGCAGCTCGCTACTTCGCGGCCAATCCGCCCAAGCGATCCATTTTAGTGATGACCGTGACGGCCGAAGAAGTGGGTTTGCTGGGTAGCAAGTGGTTTGCCGACCATCCGCTCATTCCACTCAAACAAATCATCTTCAACCTCAACTGTGACGGTGCCGGGTATAATGACACCACCCGGGTTACGCTGTTTGATGTCAACCGCACCAGTGCTGATGATATGCTGAAGTCAGCCGCTGCCTCGGTAGGCGCCACCCTTCACGGAGATCCTGCGCCTGAGCAGGGTTTATACGATCGTTCGGACAATGTCAGCTTTGCAGCCAAAGGGGTGCCGGCTGTGACGTTCACCACCGGCTTCAATGCGTTTGACAATGAGATCATGAAGTATTACCACCAGCCGGCCGACCACGTGAGCAACGTTAATCTCAATTACGTGAATCGGTTTGTGCGGGCGTTTGTCTATGCCGCATTATTGATTGCCAACAACCCGGCCCCGCCTGCGTGGAAGCCGGGTGACAAATACGAATCCGCAGGAAAAGCCTTGTACGTACGGTAACTATTCTTTCATCCAGATTCGGGTGTTGAGATCCAGTAGCTCCACGATGGTCATGCAGAGGCTCACGAGGTAGTGATACTCCTCAATTTGTTTGAAATTATCGATGGATTCCCACAACCTTGACAACTGAAGTAATCGAAAAAGTTAAGGAATCGGGTTGTGCTTAGTCAACAAACAAGGGTATGCCATTCAATGCCAGGGCATGAAGCAGCAGACTCACCAGTGCAAAGATGACAACAAAGCCGAGTACGACCGCACGCGGATTGCTTGTGTGCCGGCCAATGAGCCACCAGAACAAAGGCACCGCTTGTAAACCGTGCAGGGTAAGGAAATGAGGAATGCGCAAGTCACCTGCGCGCGTGCTCCAGTTGAAAAAGGAAATGCCCGGGCCACCATCGGCTGCCCCTACGGTATGGGCGAGGTGTTGAATCATCAATCCACCGGCCAGCGATCCGGCAAAAAAGAAAAACAACCCCGCCCGCCACGCCAGTAGTTGTGCGCCTTCCAGTGTCGTGCGCCCCGGCAACATAAAGAGCACCCACACTGCGGCATTCATTACGGTGTTTACACCAATAAACAGGCCCATAGTAGCAAACAAAGCAGCATTCAGCGGAGACGAGGTATTGTAGTGCGAGGTCTCACCCCGGGCGGCCTGCAGTGCAATAACCAAAATCTCGGCCGACATGCACACGATCAACGTCCAGCCGATCACGTTCCGGTGGCGTTCGCTTTTCAAATAGGACAGCAGCCACGCAAACGTGAAACTGTACAGGGCTATCGACAAGGCGAACTTCAGCGGTTTGATCCAGGCATTGATTCCCATGACAGCCGCATCCGTGCTTCCCCAGAAGATCAGGAAAAGCAACGCGAGGGTCAGGTTAAGCCAACCAAAAGTAACGAGGCTGCGGCCGCGACTTTGGAGTTCGGCCAAAAACTCACGCATGCTCTACCTTCAGCTTGTAGGTGAATGCCATGCGCAGCATGAAATACAGCAGCAGTCCGATAGGCCCGAACATGAAGGTAAAAAACAAACAGGGCACAACCAGCCAGTGCGGGATGTTATGTTTTTGTGCGTTTTGTACTTCCCAACTGCCGATGAAAAGATCAAACGCCAGGTAGTGTACCCAGCCGGCCGTCACGGCTCCCGGTTGTTGAAAGAGTTTCATTACGCCAGCCAGGCTTCCAAAGTCACCCTCACCCTGACCAAAGTACAGCAGAATGAGCGTGGCATACACAACGGCATAGGCGAGGGGCCAGGCACCGGAATGCACTAGCAGATTGGTGAATCGCCAGCGGGGAGCCACCGCCAGCAGTAACCAGGCCGGCAGGGCCACCGTGTTGCAAATAGAAAAGAGAGTTTCCAGGGTCATGGTAGAATTGTATTTTTGAATCCTTACCTAAAGGTACATGAAGCCATCGATTGCTCTGCTTTTTTTTATTTCAATCCTTACTGTTTCCGGTATGCAAGCACAAACCCCTTTACGATACCTCGCCCTGGGCGATTCCTATACGATTGGCGAAGCAGTGGCTGAGGTCGAGCGTTGGCCGGTGCAATTGGTGAAACGGTGGCGCGATGCTGGTCGCGCTGTGGCCGATCCCCGCATTATTGCGACCACCGGTTGGCGCACAGATAATCTGAAAGCGGCCATGACCGCTGCCAACCTAACGAATGACTGGGATATTGTGTCCTTGCTCATTGGCGTAAATAACCAATACCAGGGCAAACCGGCCGATCAATATGCGATTGAGTTTGAAGGCTTGCTGAACGATGCCATTCGCCTGGCCGGTGGTCGGAAGGATCGTGTCTTTGTGGTTTCGATTCCCGATTATGGCTACACGCCATTCGGCCAGCCGAAGCAAGAGGCGATTACCCGGGCGCTCAACGAATTTAATTCCATCAACGAACGTATCACGCGCGCACACGGAGTCACCTACGTTCCCATTACCGATATTTCCCGCGAGGGTCTGGATAAGCCGGAACTGGTGGCCACCGATAAACTACATCCTTCCGGTGCCATGTACACGCGGTGGACCGATCGGATTTTTGCGCAGTTTGTGTTACCTCGGCCGTAATGTACGATCACTTCGTTTCAAAAAACTCGGCAATCAGGCGGTGGAAGTGATGCGTGCCCGTTTCGCGCGTGGCGCTGTATCGTCCGTAGCGATAAAAGCGGGATTGAATTCCTTTTTGCACGTTTTGAACCACTTCTTCGTCTTCCAGTTCTACCTTGTGCAAGTCGCCACCTGCGCCCTGCCGAAGGAAACTTTCATTCCACACATAGCTGAGAAAAGAAACAACACACGAAGAAGGCGATACAGGCTTTATAACATTGATTGATAAACCCCAGGGATAAAAATTGAACATCAAGTTGGGAAACACCCAGAAGTAATACCCTGCGATTTTTTTTCCATAATCCGGAGACGAAGCGGGCAAATCGAAAACCAGTTCACCGTCTTTGGCAATGCCCAACTGCAAACTCGAATACCGGTGCAGTTCCACCGCGTAGTTGGAGTAGTCAATGACGGAATTCAGACCTGCATGAACAAACGGAATATGAAAACCCTCCAGGTAGTTCTCGCAATACAACGCCCAGTTGGCCTGCACGGGGTAATCGCGCGATAACCCGGGATGAAACACAAACTGATCAAACGGCATCCATCCGATGCGGTCGATCATGGGCTTAAAAAAAGCCTGGGCATCGGCTCCTGTTGATAACCGGGTAAAAAGCCATTTGCCCATTTGAAATAAGGGCAATGACGTCAGGTGATCATCGGCAGTTGGAAAATTTTCAACCTCTTTGAATTCCGGCATGGACAGGAATTGTCCATCGAGGGAAAAGCGTCTGCCGTGATACTTGCAGCGAAGGTCGTTGAGTTTACAGGGTTTATCCACCACCAGGTTGCCCCGGTGTGTGCAGGCGTTGCTCAGGCAATGAAGATCATTCTTTTTATCGCGGGTAAGCAACAGCGGTTCGGCCAGATAGTGCGGCAGTAACTCTACCGGTGTGGTCCAGCCCGGTTCCTTCACCTGATCCGTGTCGCCCAGCAGTTGCCAGCTTCGGGCAAAAACTTTCTCTTTGGATTCCTCCAAGTAGTGAATCGACCGATAAAACTCCGGGGGTAAGGTTTGTGCCCGCGCGATGTTGGGGTCAACCGAGAGCTTCATGCATGAATATTTTGTTAAATTTAGCCATGAACCGTTTAACCACAAGCATCCTTTTCGTTGTTGTCTGGCTCGCGCTTACATCGTGCAGCCGAAAGCAGGATCCGCTGCCATGGCGGTTGGACACCTACCTTCAGGCGGCCCAGCAGCATGAGCAGTTTCAAGGGTCAGTGTTGGTGGCAACAGGTGATCGGATCGAATACGGGCGGCAGGTTGGGTATGCTGATATCGGGACCAAAGGGTTGATTGATGCCGAAACGATGTTTGAACTGGCCTCGGTATCGAAACAGTTTACGGCAACGGGTGTACTCATTCTGGCGGAGCGTGGAAAACTCTCACTCAGCGATTCATTGCGACATTTTTTTCCCGATTTGCCCTACACGGGTGTCACGTTGCATCACTTGCTTACGCACACCTCCGGGTTGCCGGATTATGAAGAACTGGCTTACGAAAAGTGGGATCATAGCCGCATTGCATTTAATGCCGATATGATTCGTTTGTTGGCTGAGCACAAGCCTGCCCCGCTGTTCCGGCCTGGCGAGGAGTGGCGCTACAGCAATACAGGATTTATGTTGCTGGCGTCCATCATCGAAAAGGTGTCGGGCCAGTCATTCGGTGAATTCTTACAAGCTCAAATTTTTGAGCCGCTGGGCATGGCTCGCACGCGTGTCTATAACACCAGGCGAAGTGGCGAAAGGATTGACAACTATGCGTACGGGTATGTTTCGGATAGCACCGGCAATTGGGTGTTGCCCGACAGCTTGCCCGCTTTTCGGGAAGTTTATTACCTGGATGGCATCCAGGGCGATGGTGTGGTGAATTCCACCGCGCGCGATTTATTGAAGTGGCATCTGGGGCTTCGCGATGGCAAAGTGGTGTCGGCTGAATGGTTGACGAAAGCCTACACGCCTGTTGTGCTCAATTCGGGCAAAACGGCCGACTACGGCTACGGCTGGAGTTTACGCACCGACTCCGTTCGGGGGAAGATTGTGGAGCACGGTGGTAGTTGGCCGGGTTACGGAACCTACATCACCCGGCTTCTCGACCAGGATAAGGTGATTATTATTCTTTCCAATACGCAAAAATATATTCAGGATGCCGTGGAGGCCCTGGTATTCAATGAACCGGTCGAAATGCCGAACAGGCGCGAATGGGTTGATCCCCCTTCTGATTTGTCGCCCTGGGTGGGTCAATTTGTGTCGCTGAGCGAGTCGGATACCCTTGTGTTCTTTGCCAAAGAGGCAAACCTATACTGCAAGTATGAGTCCATGGAGTATCAATGGCGATATGCAAGTGATGGACGGTTTTACCTTGAAGCGCAACCGGGGTTGGCGTTCGGCATTGATCGAAAAGCTTCCCAAGATGAGCACTACCTGGTGGTGCGAAGTGTGAAAAAAAGGCTTGTAAAACTGTAGGGGCTGTCGGGTGCGCGACAAACTCCTCGCGTCCGGACCTCGTTACTTAGCCTCATGAACCTACATCCTGTTTTGGTTACCGCAGCCCGTTTTGCTGCCGCCATCATCTTGTTGCAGACCTTATATTTTAAATTCAGCGGCTCAGCGGAATCGGTTTACATCTTTTCGACCATTGGTATGGAACCGTGGGGTCGGTGGGGGGTTGGTTTTATGGAACTGGTGGCCGGTGGTTTGCTGATTAGCCGAACCTGGAATTGGCTGGGCGCGTTGCTGGTATGGGTTTGATGGGTGGTGCGATCGGCATGCACCTGACGTTGCTTGGGATCAGTGTGATGGACGATGGAGGATATTTGTTTTTTCTTGCGGTGTTGGTAGCCGTATTGTGTGGATTGGTATTTCTCACCAACCGCCATCAAATCCCCGCTGCGATCCGGAAGTTCTTACCCGCCTTTCTTCAATGATTCTCTGACCGCCTTCCACTTCTCCAGTAGTTCCGGTTGTGCGCTGAGCAAGTTGGTAAACCCCTCCAGCAGATAGTTGGGAAGTGTTTCGTTGTTGGATGACCGCTTGATGATATCGGCCAGCATGTCTTCAGCATCTTTCTTATTCGGAAAGTCCGCTTCGGATAACTCTTGTTGAAGGCGCGTCAGTTCGGCAATAGCCGCTGAAGCAGCAGGTGGCGTTGCGGGTGCTGTGGTTCGCTCCTGGGTTCGCTTGTCAATGCAGGTGTTAAAGAGTTGAATGATAGAGTCGATTTCGGTGCGCCCTAGTTTTCCGTCTTTAATGTCTTCCGCCAAGCTCGGGCACTCACGCAAAAACTCGCCCATTTGTTTCTTGAAACCAATGTTGGGCAACTCCAGTTGATTTCCACTCATCAAATACAGTAATCGCCCGTCAAACCGGGTGCTGTTGTCTATGCGGTAAGCAAAAAAACTCAGGTAGCCCGACTGTAGTTCTTGCATGAACCGAACGGCATTGGCCTGGCGAACCGGCCGATAGGTAACGCCCTCCAGCCGAACGGCTCGCACTTGAAGTGCAGTAAGCGTTTGTTTGCTGTTGTTTTGGAGCTGAACACGATCCAACAGGTCGTAAGATAACAACTTCACCTTTCCACGCAGGGTGTCCTGTGTGTTGAGTACTACGTAATCCTGAGCATGTCCGACTGCCGCAGCCAGGCAGCCAAGCGCCAAAAGAAGCCTTTTCATGCGGGTAAAATTAAAAAGTTTTTGGCGAGTCGCATTTTCGTTGGTCAATCCGGTGGTAATGAGTTTATTCGCAGGTCATGATCAAGTACAATCCCAAAGTTTGGATGTCCATTATCTTCCATAGCTACAGCCGGCAGGTCATGAAGTTGTTGATGCCGGCTCTGCTTTTTCTAACCATCTACTCGGCTTTGGTGTGTTATTTCATTCTGGATGTCTTCCGGCTGCATGAACAGGAGTTCCATAGCACCATTGCCATGCATTCACTGCTGGGTATTGTATTGGGTTTGTTCCTGGTCTTCCGCACCAACTCGGCTTACGACCGTTGGTGGGAGGGACGAAAGCTGTGGGGCAGTATGGTAAACAATACCCGAAACCTGGCACACAAGATGAGCGCGTTTCTGGATCGGGGAGACCAGACGAACCGGAGTTGGTATGCCGCCATGATCCCGAATTTTGTGGTGGCGGTAAAAGACCACCTTCGTGATGACGCGGATGTGAAATATTTTGTTAATACCGGAGATGATGTGATCAGCCGGTTGGAAAAATGGGAACACCTGCCAAACGGAGTATCTGCCGTTTTGTATGAGCGCACCAACCAGTTGTATCTGCGAACTGTGATCACAGGTGATCACCTTTTTTTGGTTGATAAGGAGTTGAAGGAGTTTTCGGACATTTTGGGTGCCTGCGAGCGGATCAAGAATACGCCTATTCCGTACTCGTACTCGATGTATGTGAAGAAATTCATTTTCATTTACCTGATCACCCTTCCGTTTGGCTTTGTGACCACCTCAGGTTATACCACCATACCCATTGTGTTACTCATTGCCTTTGTGTTGCTGAGTATTGAGTTGATTGCCGAAGAAATTGAAGATCCGTTTGGCAAAGATGTCAATGATCTGCCAACGGATGAGCTTTCGGCCAAAATTCGGAATAATGTTCGGGAGATCTTGCTGCGTTAGCGTGTCAACGTGTAAAGGGCGTACGTCAATATTATTAATAGGTGTGTTATTTTGTGATACATCAAAAGCAATTTGTATTTTTGTGCCATGGCAGACAAACGAGGCACGAAAGATAGCCAAGAGACAAAAAGGAAATTGGTAGTGGCATATCTAAAAAAGC
>JAJTGY010000068.1 GCA_021298015.1 Flammeovirgaceae bacterium | reverse complement strand
GATACATCGTCAAAAACGGAAATCAAAGAATCCTTAAACTATCGTTGGCCATGAAACGAAGGGAATGGTTTACAGGACTCTGGATGAATGTAAATTCATTTACTACACCCTTGAGTTTTACTTTCTAATGACAATTCCGGGTTTAACTTTTGATGCTTTTAACTCGCGTAACTCCTTTTGGAGTTCCAACACCGTACTGGCCAACTCCTCCACCGCCATGTCGGGCTTTTGGTCGGGGTCCGGGAACTGCACGGAGATATACGCTTTAGCCGACCAAATCTCATTTACCTCTTCCGCGGGCAACTGATATGGTGCATACTGACGATTATCAGAAACCAGGAAAAGATGGCCGGTATCTTTTACATAATTGAATACTCGCTTATACACGATTCCATCCTTTTTTGTCACCAAAACGTAGGTGCGGCCACTTTTTACCGACCGCAGATCATCGACATACTCGCCAACTACAATAGACCCTGAGTTTAGCGGTAACATAGAGTCTCCTTTGATTTCAAAGGCCCGATAGGTGCCTGAACCGAGCATCGGCAGCCTGAAATGGGGCAATTCCTTCACAAATTCCGGATCGCCAAACCCATTGAGATAGCCCGCGGCAGCCTTTACGGGCACATATTCAATATTCTCACGTTCAGACGAATCCATTGTCACCACCAGCACCTCGCCACCTCTTTTCAGTTTGTCCTTTTCATGCCCTAAAAACTCCTCCAGCGATAGGCCACACAGGGTGGCCATCTTCTGCAGAAGTTCCAGTCGCGGCTCGGCACGGCCTTCTTCATATGCGCCAACCAGCGATCGCTTGATATCCAAGCGGCTCGCCAACTGGTCCTGCGTCAATCCCAGCTTCTTTCGATTCTCGCGAATAAGCTCGTTCAACGGTTTAGGCTGCTTCATGGTGTTATCGCTTGAAAAGGAAGATACGATTCACCCGAACCTCGCGGCTTCGTAGCGAGAACAAATTCGGTTGGAAGTACCTGTCCGGACTTGCCGCAGCCTCTACGTGC
The DNA here is from genome assembly GCA_021298015.1 of Flammeovirgaceae bacterium. Lineage (GTDB taxonomy): Bacteria > Bacteroidota > Bacteroidia > Cytophagales > Cyclobacteriaceae > ELB16-189. The sequence goes on along the minus strand of JAJTGY010000068.1, from coordinate 14,182 downwards.
CGGCTGATTTTCATAACCACCTCCTGGAGCGGAGTCCGGGGTTCGGCCAGTAAATACCCATACCAATCGCCTTCCGGCCCGGACGTGGAGAAATAGATCTGGTATCGCCCGGAGGGCAATTTCTTCGACTGCAGCTTGATCTTGGGCTTCATTACTAATATTTTTAGCTAAAAACGGAGTCTTGCGCGTCAAATCCAAAAAATATTAGCTAAAAATTTTAGGTTACCAGACTAGGGGGTTTGCCCGGCTGGTTTGTCTGGCATAAAACAACAAGCCTATGAAGACCCTTTTTGCATTCCTGTTTCTTATTCCCGCCATCAGCTACGGCCAAAACAAGGAAATAACCCGAAAGCCCGGTTCATTCTCGAACCTGGTGGTCTCACTAAAAGTAAACCTCGTTCTTCAACGGGGTACCGAGGAATCCGTTACGATTAAGTACTCGGGTGTGGACGCCTCCCGAATTCGAATTGAAAAACAAGGCTAAATGCTGGCCATTTACCTTGAAGACGCGCAAATATTGGATAAGCGCAGGCGCGTTTCCGAAAACGGCCCTAAAGTAAGTGTGTACGAGGGGGTGGCGGTAACGGCCTGTGTCACTTACCGCCATCTCGAAAAACTCCAGGTTCGCGGGGAAGAGGAAGTTACCTTTCTTGATTCCTTGGACAGGAAGAAATTCAAGTTGAAGGCCCACGGCCAGGCGCAAATTACCCTGCCAGCTCTGCACGCCTCCTTTTTTAAAGCTTGCCTCCACGGGCAAAATAATCTGGCGATTCGGAGCGGGCAGATCGACCAGCAGAAATACAGATTGTGTGGCGAAAACAAGATTGACACGCGCAACGTCAAAAGCACCGATGTAGCGGCCGTTATTTATAGTGAAGGACGTTTACGGGTTGCTGCTTCCCATGAACTGCTACTCACCTCCTTTGGCGAGCCTCAGGTCGAACTGTCGGGCGAAGGTTTTGTACAGAAAGGAATCGTCTTCGGACGGCCGGACATCCGGACTAGGAGTCAGCAGCGGGTACGTTCGCGATGACGGAAAGATCCCACTCATCCCACCCCCGCTTTGTCAGATATCCCTTTTCCGCCAGTAGCGGAGAGGGGATGTTGTTTTCATAGATAGCACCGGTGCCAAGCCCCTGTGGCAGAGTGAGCGGGTATTGAGAAGCAAATTGCGCGATCGCATTCAACCCCACATTGCTCTCCAGGGCTGAGGTAATCCACCACCCCATGCCGAGCTGCCCGGCAAGCGCGATCCATTCGCGGCATCCGGCAAAGCCGCCATGCAGACTGGGTTTTAACACCAAATAGGCAGGCTTGAGCTGATCCAACAGCGATGCCTTTTGCTCACGCGATACCCCGATCAGCTCTTCGTCCAGCGCTATAGGAATGGGAGACTGGGCGCACAATTCGGCTAACGCGGGCGACCCCTTTTTTAGCGGCTGCTCAATGGAATGAATGCCATACCGCGAGAGTTCTTTCAGCTTGTAGGGCGCATCCTCGGGTTTAAAGGCCCCATTGGCGTCCAGGCGGATGATGATGTCTTGCTTGTAGTACTTCCTGCGGATGTATTGCAGCACATCACATTCCTTCTCAAAATCATTTCCCCCCACCTTAAGCTTCACACAAGTAAACCCATCGCGAATCTTGATTTCAACCTGCTGAAGCATGAAGTCTACGCCACCCATCCAGATCAGCCCGTTGATCGGCACTGGATCACCGGTGGCAAAGGGAGAATGGAACACCAAACGCTGGCCACCGTTCAGCCAATCCAGCAGCGCCATTTCAAGTGCCAGCCGCACGGATGAACTCCAGGTTGAACCCGCCAGCAGCCGCATCACGGCTTCGGCTGTTAACACGTCAGCCGGGTCTTGTTGCTCAACCCACTGAGCAGCCTTTTCCATCTCAGCCGGAACTTGCTCAAACTCCGGACTTAGTCCGGGCAATGGCCCACATTCGCCATACCCTACGCGGTTGGGTTGCTTTTGATCGATCAAGCTCAGGTACCACGACCTCTTACTCTTTATAGCACCCCGGGAGGTTCTCGCGTCAAACGAAAACTTCAGGTCGCGCTCGTGGATGCTGGCCGTAAACATCGAAACAAAGATAGGATGCCGAACCGTACTTTTGTGCGCCATGATTTCGCTCAGCGACTATACCTATCACCTTCCGGACGAACGAATTGCCCGTTACCCCCTGGCCGAACGCGATCAATCGAAACTGTTGGTTTACCAAAACGGCCAGATTACCCATCGACAATTTTCCGACCTGGCCGAGAGCTTGCCTGACAAATCCATTCTTTTTTTCAACGACACCAAAGTGATACCCGCAAGGCTTCATTTCAAGAAGGGAACGGGGGCCCTAATCGAAGTATTTCTTCTCGATCCCGTGGCTCCGGCTTCGCTGGTGCAGCAGGCGATGGAAGTAACCGGTGAGGCCACTTGGCATTGCGCCATCGGTAACCTAAAGCGATGGCCGGTCGGCTCGCGCCTCCGTCTTCAACACCAAACGCTTACTCTGGAGGCCACGTTGGCTGATGCCGAAAAGCAATGGGTGACGCTGCGGTGGACACCGGAACACTTAACGTTCTCCGAAGTGATGGTGGAGACGGGCAAGATCCCCCTGCCGCCCTATTTGCATCGCGATGCCGAGGAGAGTGATAAAGAGCGCTACCAGACTGTATATTCGCAAGCGGCCGGGGCCGTGGCAGCGCCCACAGCCGGCCTTCACTTTACCGATCGGGTATTCAGCGCACTAGACGAAAGGTCGATTCGAAGAGACTTCCTCACCCTTCACGTCAGTGCCGGCACCTTTCAACCGGTAAAGGTGGCCAATGCTGCGGAACACCAAATGCATGCCGAGCAGGTAATCGTAAGTCGTGCAAACATAGAGACCCTGCTAAGCGCTAATGGCCCGGTTGTGGCCGTAGGCACCACCAGCATGCGTACGTTGGAGAGTTTGTATTGGTATGGAGTGAAGCTCATCGATAACCCGGACGCACCATTCGTAATTGCTCAGAGTGAGCCCTACCAGCGCCCCTGCATTTTAACCCCTGAAAATGCCCTTGAGGCCGTGCTGCAAAAGATGGTGCGCTCAGGGGTTGATCGAATTACGGGCAGCACCTCCATATACATTATGCCCGGTTATCAATTTCGGGTCTGCCGGGGTTTGATCACCAATTTCCACCAGCCGGCTTCCACCCTGCTTCTGCTCATTGCTGCCTTTGTAGGTGAGGACTGGCGGGCAATTTACCAGGCCGCTCTGGATGCTGACTACCGCTTCCTGAGCTATGGTGACAGCTCGCTACTTTTTCCAAAAAATCGTTAGGCGGCTAAGTTAAATTTTTGTACCCCATCGTAACTGACTACAAATCAGTCCCTCATTTGATTTTTCAAAAGTTGAGGTTGAATAGGAATTCTCGTCAAATTTTTTGAATTTTAAAACGATTGTTTACCACTACCTATGTTGAACCGACTCTGGAAAGCTCTTGACGTTGAAGCCCAGGAAACGGGCCCGGTTAGTTTATTGCTGGCCATCAGTTTCTTCATGGGTTTGTTTATGGCCACGTTTACGGTGGCATCTCAATCGCTTTTTTTGAGTGAGTTTGATGAAGGTGTTGACCTGCCCATTGCGCTGGCCGTATCAGGTGGTTTGGGTATTGCTTCCACCCTTGTTTACAATTTTCTTCAGGGGCGGATTCCGTTCAGTGTGCTGGCCAGTCTCAACCTCTGCGTAATTGTTGCATTTGCCGCGTTTATCGAATTTGGAGAGGCGTTCGTGGCTGACCATAAAAACCTGTATTACTTCGGCTTCGCTCTCATCCTCCCGTTCACCTTTATCACCCAGCTCATTTTCTGGGGGGCCTTCAACCGGATGTTTAACGTTCGGCAAGCCAAGCGACTGGGCGGAAGCGTGGACATGGGGATGACAATCGCCTCCATTTTGTCCTTCTTTGCTATTCCCCTTTTGTTGCTCATACCGGGCGTAACGGTAACCACCCTGTACTCAATTGGGCTTATCAGCATGATCCTGTTTCTCAGTCTTTTCATCGTGCTGGCAAATCGTTACCTGGCCCAGGGCGGGCACCTGGTGAACACTGACCGCAACATGAGCAAATTCTCCATCGGGCAGTTTTTGGGGAATCGGTATATCGTGGTGATGGCGTTGTTTATTATTACCAGCATCACCGCTCTTCGATTCATTGATTACTCCTTTTTCAACACGGTAACTTCCTTTTACTCGGGCGACAAAGCCGAGTTCCTTCCCTCGTTTCTCGCCTACTTTGAGGGTACCATCGTAATCTTCGGCTTCTTCTTTGGCCTCTTTGGTACCGATCGCCTTAACCAGGATTACGGCCTACGCGTATCCTTGATTGTAAACCCTCTTCTGCTCGGCATTTTTACCCTGGGTGCCCTAGCACTCGGTTCCGTGTTTGGTTTTGAAGCCAGCAGCGGCCAGAATTTCATTTACTTCTTCATCATGGTGGCCATGAGTAAGTTGTTTATTAACTCTCTCCGCGATGCGCTGGACAACCCGACTTTTAAATTCTACTACATCCCGATCGATTCGGGTTACAAGATTGATGCGCAAACCAAACTGGAAGGTTTGGTAACAGCGGTAGCGGTTACACTGGCCGGTGGGTTGATTGTGCTGATCAACCAATTCCACATTTTCAATTTGCTCTCCATTACGGCATTTACCCTACCCATCCTTGGCCTCTGGTATTTTGTGGTGAACAAAATGTACAATGGGTACAAGGATACCCTTCAGGGTTCGCTCCAAAAAAATAAAAATGCCGTAGCCTCACACGTGGTTCGCGAATTCACGATGGACAGCGTACTTCAGAAAGAAATCAAAAGTTCAGCGGAAGACAAAGTGGTGTATGGGCTCAAATTAATGGAAAAACTGGAGCCTACCCGTTTCGAATCGTCTCTGTTGGAGTTGGCCGAAAGCGATCTGAAAAAAGTGCGGCAGTTTGCCCGCGAAAAAATTCAGGAATACGGCTTCGGTCAGGAGTCATTCACCCGCGGCCTGGCCCAACAGGCTGTCGTTGCCAGTGATGATACCGATTTACTCTCCATCTCGGCCGAAAAGCTGATGAAACTCAGTAAGTCGGTGAAGCAGAATGACCGTACGCTGGCGGCCAAACTGCTGCGTACCATGATGAGTCCCAAGACCATCTTTATCCTCCTCGAATTGCTACGCGATGCGGACCAAAAAGTAAGAACCGAAGCCCTCACCACCGCCCGCAAGGTTAAACGATCCGAAACATGGCCGGTGCTCGTTGAAATGCTGGCCTCACCGATTTACGGCCATGCCGCCTCGGCAGCATTGAAGGAGGCCGGTGAACCCGCCCTTCAAGTCTTGGAAGCGGCTTTCCATAAATCAGGACAGAGTGATCTGGTGATGATGAAGATCGTGCAGATCATGGGGCATATCGGTGGCAAAGAAGGATTGAGCTTGTTGTGGAAGAAAGCGGACTATCCCGATAAGCGGATTGTAAAGCAGATTCTTTACTCCCTACGCTATATGAACTATCAGGCGAAAGGGCGCGAAGTGATGGTGATCAAGGATCTGCTGGATAACGAAATGAGTAAAACGCTTTGGAACCTGGTGGCGCTTGAAGAACTTCCGGACGAGGAAAAATTCTTTTACCTGCGCGATGCGGTACGTGATGAAATTCGTGACAATTACGATCAGATCAGTCTCCTGCTGTCTTTACTATGCGATCCGCAGTCGGTGCAACTGGTGCGCGAAAATATTCAGTTGGGCACGGCCGATAGCATCCAGTACGCACTTGAACTGCTTGACCTGTTCTTGGATAACGACCTGAAACCAAAGTTAGTGCCGTTGCTGGACGATACCGCCACCAGCGACAAGCTGGAGAAATTGCAAGTGTACTTCCCGCGCGAAAATTATAATCCGGTACAAGTAATTAACTACGTGTTAAACCGCGATTTCAATTACAGCAACCGCTGGACGAAAGCGTGCGCGATACACGCCACCGCCTACCTGGATGATTTCCGAGTCAGCCGGGGGCTGATCGGCCAGATGTTTAACCAAGACCGCCTGCTGCAGGAAGTGGCCGCCTGGGTGGTTTTTTATAAAGATAAACAAACGTACTACACCATTTCCGACCGGGTACCGGCCCGCGACAAACGCTTTATGGACAATGCCATCGAAAACAACCGGCTGTTAGATGGTTTAGACGATGGCTTTTTCCTGGGTATCGAAATGGTGATGTTCATCAAGGAACTGCGCGCATTCCGGAATATTTCAGGCGTCTTGCTCAGCGACCTGGTGGATAAAATTCAACCTTACACATTGAACATGCGTGATAAACTTACGGTAAACCCGGCCGATGGTCATGCGCCCATCATCATCGTGGCTCATGGCGAAGTGAAAGTAAGCTGGAAAGGTCAGGAAATGGCGCGCTTACGGAAGGGCAGCTTATATGGTGATGTGTTTGCCGAGGGTGAGGAATTCGCCATTGATGAACTGGAGGCCACCGAGCGCGCTGTGGTATTCCGAATCAACATGATTGACTTCTACTTTGTAATGGCCCGCCATCACGATCTTTTGCAAGGCATTATTCGAAATGTAACGGAACCAACCCAAACCCAGAACGCATAACATGGCACTAGACATTGATGTACTGATTACCTACGCGGAAAAAGACAACGAGACCGCAAAAAAGGGCGACACCGGTTGGGTCGGCCACTTCAAACACTTTTTAGAGCTTATGCTCTTTCAGGTTTTGGGCTCCAAGCCCAACGTGGTGTTAAAATCTGAATTTGATTCCGCCACCTCACCCACGCTGGATAATGTAGCCGTGATGGTAGCCGTGCTCACCCGCGACTTCGCGCAATCCGGTCGCTGTCTCGATGCGGTCGAAACCTTCCACAAGACATCGCAAGGATCGCCCTTCAGCCGGATATTCAAAGTCCTTAAAGCCCCGCTGCCGCTGACGGAACATCCGCCCCGCCTGCGCGATTTGCTCGGCTACGACATGTACCAACAGGACGTAGAAACCGGCCTGATCAAAGAATACTCGGATTTCTTCAGCGAGGAGGCCGAGCGGCAGTATTGGATGAAAATGGTTGACCTTGCCTATGATATTCACGAAACGCTGTTGATGCTCAAGCAAGGCGACAACAAAACGGGTGCGCGCAACATCTTCAAACGCAAAACCATTTACCTGGCCGAAACCGGGCACGACCTCTCCGTACAGCGCAACATCATCAAACGGGAGTTGCAACGCCACGGGTACATCGTGCTGCCCACCAGTACGCTTCCCGCGCAAGCTGCAGAGTTGGAGCGTGCCGTGCGCAAGGATATGGAATCCAGCGCCTACACCATTCACCTCGTTGGCACCGCATACGGAGAAATCCCCGAGGGGTCAAACCGTTCGGTGGTCGATATTCAAAATCAAATCGCCACGGAAATTACATCAGAGAAACGCTCGCGGGGCGAAGATTTTTCAAGGCTGATCTGGATTGCGCCCAATCTTCGCAATGCCAGCGAGCGTCAAAAAACTTTCATTGACACCATCAAACGCGACACGGAAGCGCAGGATGGCACAGAGATTCTGCAAAACCCGCTCGAGGATTTTAAAAACATCATGCGCGAAGAACTCCTGGAGTTGGACGTGCGCAAAGGCCCGGCTGATGCCGCGGCCCGTTCCATTTATATGGTATACGACCGCGTGGATGCGCAACAGGCCGAACCCATTCGGGAGATGATCGAGAAATCCGGGTTCAAAGTGCTGACGCCCGCCTTTGAAGGCGACCTGCTGGATGTGCGCAAGAAACATATTGAGAATTTACGCTCATTTGATGGCGCGGTGATTTTTAAAGGCAAAGTGAACGACCAGTGGGTGCGCATGAAAGTGCTCGACTTATTGAAGGCGCCAGGCTTTGGCCGAAGAAAACCAATCCAGGGAAAGGCGTTGGTCACAGAGGCCGGCACAAACGTGGAGGCCTACAAAAATCAAAACCTCACCCTTATCTCGGGCGATTCATCCCGCTCGATGGAGAATCTGAAAAACTTTTTACAAGACATTAAAGCATAACGAATATGAATGCAATCGTTAGCGAGCAATTCCCCGGAGCCCCTTCACTCACCGATGTGTCCAACCCGTTCCCGGGCTTGCGGCCATTCAAGATTGAAGAAAGTCACTTGTTTTTTGGCCGCGAGGGCCAAAGTGATGAAGTACTGCTTAAACTTTCCAAGAGCCGGTTTGTAGGCGTAATCGGTCCGTCTGGTTCCGGTAAGTCGTCATTCATCTACTGCGGTGTACTCCCGATTTTGTTCGGAGGCTTCCTCACCGATGCCAGTCCCAACTGGGAAGTGGTGGTGACACGGCCGGGGTCTGGCCCAATCGAAAACCTGGCCGAATCGCTGCTCGCTACATCGGCTGAGTATAAGGCAGCCGATGGTGAGGACAAAAAGATCAAACGCACGATCGTATCGACCTTGTTGCGCAGTAGCTCCCTGGGGTTGGTTGAAGCAATCGAACAATCGCGCAGGCGAGCTGACATCAATTATTTGGTGCTGGTGGATCAGTTTGAGGAATTATTCCGCTTTAAAGACAGCACCGATCCTAATTCGGTAAATGAAACCCTCGCCTTTGTCAACCTGCTGATGGAGGCCGTGAACTACACCGATGCGCCCATTTACGTGGCCATCACGATGCGCTCCGACTTTATTGGCGACTGTGCGCAGTTCCCCGACCTTACGCGCAAGATCAACGACAGCCACTACCTCATTCCCCAACTAACCCGCGACCAAAAACGCAGGGCAATTGAAGGCCCCGTAGCGGTGGGTGGCGCCCGCATTGCTCCACGCCTCGTGCAGCAATTGTTAAATGACCTGGGTGACAATCCGGATCAATTGCCCATTCTGCAGCACGCCCTGATGCGCACGTGGAGTTACTGGAAGCGGTTCAAAGATTCGGAAGACGAAGCCGTTGACCTGAAGCACTACGAAGCCATTGGAACCATGAGCGAGGCCCTCTCGCAACATGCCAACGAAGCGTACGATGAATTGGACGAAGATCAGAAGCGAGTTTGTGAAGTGCTGTTTAAAGCCATCACGGAGAAGCGCGGAGAAAACTTCGGCATCAGGCGCCCGACCAAGCTAAACGAAATCGCGGCCATTGCCGATGTATCGGAAGATGAAGTAGCTCAGGTTGTTGAAAAGTTTCGCGAGCCGGGCCGTTCGCTTTTGACTCCTGCCTATGGAGTGGCCCTGAGCGGCCGATCCATGATCGATATCTCGCACGAAAGTTTGATGCGGATCTGGAGCCGGTTAAAGAACTGGGTAGATGATGAGGCCGATGCCGTGCAGATGTATCAACGCCTGGCTGAAGCAGCCGCTCAATATCAGGTAGGAAAGGCCGGCTTATGGCGTCCACCGGATTTGCAGTTGGCGCTCAACTGGCAGGCCAAGCACAAACCGACCCTGGTTTGGGGCCAGCGCTACCATCCCGCCTTCGAGCGCACGATGATCTTCCTGGAATATTCCCGGAAGGAATTTGAAACCGAACAACGAATAAAGGAACTGGAGCAAAAGCGCAAGCTGCAACGCGCCAGAACTACAGCCATTGTGTTGGCCGGCTTCCTCGTGGTTGCCCTTATTGCGGTGGTCTATGCCTTTGTGCAGCAGGCTGAAGCAAAAAGACAGGAACTGTTGGCGAATGAAAATGCGCGAGAAGCAAATCTTCAAAAAATCGCTGCTGAAAAAGCTAGTCGGGAGGCACTAGCGCAGAAAAAGGAGGCGGACTTGCAGCGCGACAAAGCCCAAGAAAACTTCAAATTAGCCGAAGAGCAGCGATTGGCAGCTGAGTCTGCAACCAGGTTAGCCCAGGAAAACGAGAAAAAAGCCAAAGCGCAGGAGTTGAGGGCAAACCAACAAGCCGAACTCGCCAGACGAAGGGAAGCAGAGGCCAAGGCAGCCCAAAAGGAGGCCGAAACCGAGCGCAACAATGCGCAACGCGAGCGCTATCTGGCAGTTGCCAAAGCTATTTCGATCAAGTCGAAGGAATTGAACAACGACCCCGAGCAACAGGCCCTGATTGCCGAAACGGGCTATTTGTTCAACAAAATGTACAAGGGTTACGCGTATGAAGATGATATCTACAATGGCCTTTATTACGCGCTGAAGAACCAGGTCGTAAACAAAGAGACCGGTGAACGTGGAGACCCGATTACACAGAATTTGAAAGGTCACGAGCAGGGTGCTGCCCGTTCGCTGGTTACCCATGCCCGGTCAAAACAGATTTACTCGGCCGGCAGCGATGGACGGATTTTGCGATGGACCCAGGAAAACGGCCGGTGGAAAGCCCAGGAAGTAATGCCACGCATGACCGACTATCTGTTCTACTCGATTGATCTGAGCCCGGACGAAGATTTCCTTCTGGCTGGAGGATTAACCACGGGTGATGCTACCCAGAATTACGCCATGCTGTTTGACCTGCGCAACCCAGGTGTTGCACCAAAACGAATCGCAGGATTTGTTAATGGAATCGACAACATCGAGTTCACCCCGGACGGTAAGGGCGCTTATATGCGCGACAACTCGGGCCGCAGTATCAAATACACCGACCTGAATACGGTACGCGAGGTGATCTCGGCCAAAGGATCCAAAATCAATGCCTTTACCATCAGCCCGGATGGAACCCGAATCGCAGCGGCTTCAGGAAGTGGCGTACTGTCCGTTTATGATATCCGGAACAACTATGCCATGAAGGAAGCGTTTCGAAATGCCGGCAATGTACCGTTGACCGCTATTGCCTATGCCTCCGATAATCGAAGGATGGTCGTAGGCGATCAGAAAGGTCTGATCCGGATCATCTGGGAAAACGCAACGATACCGCCCCGCGTATTGAGCGGCCACAGCGAGCATATTGAGCAAATCAAGTTCAATTTTGCCGAGACTTTCATGGCCACCACCAGCCGAGACAAAACTGTTCGCTTATGGAATTTTAAGGACCTTAATCGGCAGCCCATCAAACTGGCCGATAACCCGGACTGGGTGTGGAGCGCCACCTTCACCCCGGACGATGAGCAGTTGATCGTGGGTGTAAACAGCAACTCAACTACAGCAAATGAAACCATCCATGCCTGGCCCACAAAAGTGGAGACCATGAGCGGTTTGTTGTGTAAGTACGTTACCCGCAACTTGTCCAAGGACGAGTGGGAAATTTTCATGACCGACCTTCCCTATGCCAGAACCTGCGAAAATTTTCCAGCCAATAACAAGTAAACGCGTATGAGAAGATTCTACATTTTGGCTTTGATCTTACTGAGTGTTGTGGCGTGGGGTCAACAGGTAAAACCTGACCCGGCTCAGGTGTTGAAACTCGCACAGGCTACGTATGAACAGGGGCGCTTACACGAGGTGCCTTCTGTGCTGGCCAACTATCTGGATGCCCCCAAAGGCCAGGAAGGTTTCACCAAAGAAGAGCAGCGCGATGCGTATAAACTGTTGACGCAGACATACATCTACCTCGAAGAACCAGAACTGGCAGACGTGCACATGATCAAACTATTGCAAACCGATCCGTTTTTTGAAATTAATGAAGCTGTGGATCCGGCAGAGTTCATTTCATTATACAAGCGTTTCCGCACCAAGCCCATCTTCCGGCTTGGGGCCAAATTCGGTTTTAACGCTACCTTCCCCAGCATTGCCGCCAATTACTACGTGGGGGCAAACGCTACGGGAAATGGAATATATTCCCCGCGGCTTGGATTTCAGGGGGGGCTGGTTTTTGAGCGGGATATTTTTCAACAGAACAAATTTGAAAATAACTGGAAGCAAAAACTGGTGCTTGTGGGCGAGTTGTTATATCACTCACGCGGATTCACCTACACCAACGGGGAACTATTTGTGAGCGACATCGATGGAGGTGCCATCGCTACGCAAGAAGGGGTTGTGGCCCAGCAGTGGCTCGATTTCAACCCCTTGATTCAATACCGCCTGAAAAAAGGGCGGGTGTTCGAGCCTTTTATCACATTTGGCCCCGCAGTAAGCTACCGACTGGGTGTGAGCAACCAACTAACTACGATTGTTACTCCGGAAGGCGGAAGCAGCAACTCGGTGAGCGGCCCCGATGTCATTCTGGATGACTCCTACCAGTCCTTTGTTTTTTCGCTGCAGGCCGGTGGCGGTGTGAAACTCCGCATCGGATCGATTTATATTCTGGCCGATGCCCGTTATCAATACGGACTAACCAAGACCATCAATCCGGATAGCCGAAGCATTCCGGAAGCCGTGTTTGATTATGGCTTCCAGAACAACGATATCCGGCAAAGCAATTTCACGGTAAACCTTGGCTTCTTATGGCCATACTTCAATCCTAAAAAGTTAATCAAGTAATGATGAAGCCTGGCGCCTTATTATTTATTTCCCTACTCGTTGCGTCTTGCCTGAGTGAGAAAAACGCAGATGTTGCCCAGCCCGGCACGTTTGTGCGCTATTTTAATGGGGGTTTCGATGAAAATGCCGCTGCCGTTGAGCAAACGAGTGATGGCGGCTTCATTATCTTATCAACGCTTGAAGTGCAACAAAACGGCACCTCCTTGCCTAAATCAAAGATTAAGTTGATCAAGACCGATGCCTTTGGCAATTTGCAATGGAGCAAAGTTCATCCCACCCATAATTCAGAAGATGAATTCTACGACCAGTCAACACCCAACTACATCGGTCGTAATCTGATTGTTGGTTCAGACGGAGGCTACATGATTACGGGAGAAAAGATTAGCTCATTTGGTTCCTACCCCCTCGTGTTGTTAACCGATGCCACCGGAAGTGAAATTCGAAAAGACACCTTGAACTTACCTGGCCGCGGAGTTGCCCTGCATGAAACGGCCACCGAGTTGTTAATGCTCGGATACGACTCCCGACTCCAGGCACCGGCCGATAAGAACATGATGCTGGTAAGCCTGTCCAAAGCAACGCTGGACCCGAACTGGGTTCGTCAATATGGTGATGGTACGGGCAACGTGGCGCTGGCCCGCAGGCTTTTGATGAATTCGGCCAACCAGTTAGTGTGGGCCGGTACGGCCAACCGCGCCACACACTCGGATGTGCGCATTGTTAAAAGTGAGCAAAACAGTCAGCGTGTCATCTTCGACTTACCGATCGGACTTCCCGGAAGCAATGAGTTTGGGCGCGATATTGCCCCATTTGGATTTGGCTATGCGGTGGTAGGCACCACCACAGAAAACGGCAGTCGCGATATTTTCTTTCAACGGCTAAATGAAAACGGTTCCACCCCCCCAAACAGCAAGTTTGTCCTTAGAGACGATGAAGATGATGAAGAGGGTTATGCAATTACCATTACCCAGGATGGCGGATTACTGCTGCTCGGATCTTTTAATGCCAACAACAACCTGGATTTCCATTTAATCAAAATCAACGCATTTGGTGAACTGCAATGGAGGAGAATTGTCGGCAGCCGCGACAACGATGTTGGGGTGGCCGTGCGGCAAGCCCGCGATGGCGGATTGGTGATATTGGGAACCACGGAGTTGGCCAATATCAAGACCGTCATGCTTTTGAAAACGGACAAGAACGGGGAGATACAATAAATCGTTATCAAATAAGTGTTTTATGGCAGTTAGAAATTTGTTACTAGGAATTACTTGCGCGTTGATTTTGAGCGTCAATGCATTTGGCCAATCGTCTGACATTGTTGCGAAAGTCGGCTATTCCTATCAGACGAACATTCCGTATCAAAACCACCAGGCTTCAAATATTATCAATGATGCCAACAGTTTGGAGGTTGCTGCCTTTACCATCCGTGATGGTGGTGCCAGTTCCACTGACCCCGATTCAGATGACACAAATTTGACGAGCATCACATTTTCCGTTTCAAATGCAGGTTTGATTAGGCGGATAGCAATCTATGACGATGCCAACAATGAACTGGCCGAAGCTGCCGGAGCTTCTTCCGTTACATTTTCCTCACTAGGCTATCCCGCTCCAGACAATGGGTCGAGGGATTTTAGAATTCGCGTAAGTTTTAATTCCACAGTCACTGACAACCAACAGTTTCAGTTTACGATTACGGCTGCCACTGCTACCGGATCAACTTTTGCGACCGCTAATGCCGGGGGCGCACAGTCCTCCATGGCAGGAAACGATAACCGAATTGAAGTACTGGCTGATCAACTGATATTTA
>JAJTGY010000023.1 GCA_021298015.1 Flammeovirgaceae bacterium | reverse complement strand
GAAACGGCCATTTCAATCCCTATCTTTCCATCCACCAAACCCAAACCTATACTCGTATGAAGAATCTCCTGGCCTGTTTATTCCTGCTGATCGGTTCGGCAGCGGTTGCCCAGCCGGAAATTAACCGATTGGAAAAACTCAAAGCCGAAGCAGCCGCGGAGGTGGAGAAAAATGCCGTGCTCGGTCAGCAAATCAACGACATGTTATTTAGCTTTTCCGAACTCGGATTTCAGGAGTGGGAGACGTTTAACTACCTCACCAACCTATTGGAGAAACAAGGCTTTAAAGTCGAAAGGGGTGTAGCGGGCGTGCCTACGGCATGGATTGCCCGCTGGAGTTATGGTTCGGGCAAACCAGTGATTGCGCTGGGCTCTGATGTGGATTGTATCCCCAAGGCCTCGCAGAAGCCGGGCGTGGCGTATCACGACCCGATTGTGGAAGGGGCACCCGGACATGGTGAAGGCCATAACTCCGGGCAGGCACTGAACATCATCTCCGCGCTCGCAATCAAAAAAATCATGGAGCGGGAGAAAATCTCGGGGACCCTCATGCTGTGGCCCGGTATTGCCGAGGAATTGGTGGGAACAAAAGCATTCTATATTCGGGCCGGGTACTTTAAAGATGTAGATGCGTGCATCTTCACTCACGTGGCAAATAACCTTGGCGTTGGCTATGGCGATGCCGGTTACAATGGATTGGTATCCGTGCGTTTCAATTTCGAAGGTTCCGCTGCGCATGCTGCGGGCGCTCCGTGGCGTGGCCGCAGTGCGCTGGATGCCGTGGAGTTGATGAACATCGGCTGGAACTTCAGACGCGAGCATTTGGAACTCACGCAACGCTCGCACTACGTTATTCCCGATGGGGGCGATCAACCCAACGTGGTGCCATCGAAGGCCGCGGTGTGGTATTACTTCCGCGAGCGCACTTACCCGGATATCAAAAAGTTGTTCGATACCGGTTTGAAGATTGCAGAGGGTGCTGCGCTGATGACGGACACGAAGTTTAAATACGAAATCCTGGGTTCGGCCTGGCCAGGACATTTCAATAAGCCCATTGCGGAAGCCATGTATGCCAACATCCAGAAGGTAGGCATGCCCACCTGGAGTGCCGATGATCAGTTGCTGGCCAAGGCGACACAAATTGAATTGAAAGCTCCGAAGATTGAAGGACTCGCCACCAAACTGGACACCATCGGTTTGCCGGCTCCCACCGGCTCGGTGAATGTGATGGGCCGTCAATTGATGTCGATGGGCGGGGGCTCTGACGATATTGCCGACATCAGTTGGTCGCTGCCCACGGTGGTGTTGCGCTATCCGTCCAACATTCCCGGATTGCCGGGCCACCACTGGAGCAATGCCATCTCAATGGCCACTCCGATTGCCCATAAAGGAATTGTGTATGGCGCCAAAGCGGAAGTCATGACCTTGCTGGACATGATGCTGAAGCCGGAGATCATTGCCAATGCGTGGACGTACTACCGCGAAGAGCAAACAAAAGATCAGAAATACATTCCGCTGATTGGCGAAAAGGATAACCCCGCCATCTATTTGAACAAGAAGATCAGCGATGAGTTTACACCCAGGCTGAAACCCCTCTATTACAATCCCGCCAAATACAAAACTTATTTAGACCAACTCGGTATTGTTTACCCAACTCTTAAGCCTGAGCAGCGCGAGGCCATTCAGAAACTAGATTAGAAATCAAAAAAATAGAGGAAGATAGCGCCATGTTCACCGGCATTATTGAAGCAATGGGAGTGATTCAAAGCATCACCCCCGAAGGCACAAACAGACATTTTGAGATTGAGAGTCCGGTGAGTCATGAACTACGCGTAGATCAAAGCCTGGCCCACGATGGTGTGTGCCTGACCGTGACACGCGTAGCACACGGCCGGCATTGGGTTACAGCAGTGGACGAGACGCTCAAAAAATCCACGCTGGGGAGTTGGACGATGGGCGGCCGGGTAAACCTGGAGCGAAGCATGGCCGCGAGCGGGCGATTTGACGGGCACATCGTGCAGGGGCATGTGGACCAGGTAGGCCGTTGCACCGGCCGTGAGGATCATCAGGGCAGTTGGCTATTTCGTTTTGAATTTGATCCTACGCTGGGCAATCTTACCGTAGAAAAGGGATCCATTTGTGTGAATGGCGTTAGTTTAACCTGTTTTCATTCCTCACCCGGGAAGTTTGAGGTAGCGATTATTCCCTACACTTTTGAGCATACCAATTTTTTTCAATTAGTGCCTGGGCACGCAGTTAACCTGGAGTTCGATATCATCGGCAAATACGTAAAAACGCTGTTGAACCGATAGAACACCGGGGTGGTTATATTGTGTACATCTGACTACTACTAAACCCCTTGTCTATGAAAGATCAACTTACCCGGCTTGTCGAGGCGAATGCCGGAAAGGCCATCGTTCAAAATGATGCCATTGCCAATCAATTCAACAACGCAGCCATTCAGGAAGTGGCAGGCGGAATTTTTAATGCCATGAAAGGACAAGTGTCACAAGGCAACATGCAACAAGTGGTGGCGATGTTTCAGGGTGGTAACAAGAATGCCTTGGCCAACAACCCCATGGTGAATCAGATTATTTCATCGGTGGCACAGAGTCTGGCATCCAAGTTTGGCGTATCTCCGCAAGCGGCCAGCAGCGTGGTGTCCAGCCTTATCCCCACCGTGATGAATCAGTTGGTACAAAAAACAAATGATCCGAAGGACTCATCGTTTGACCTCACGGACATGATGCGCAACATGAGCGGAAACAACAACCGTGATCTCCGCAGCCTTCTGGGTCAGGTAGCCGGTGGTAGTGGCAAGCAAAATCCCCTGAACAGTATTGGCGGTGTGCTGGGCGGAATTTTTGCCAAGAAGCGATAGACCCCGTTCGATTTAATCGTTCAGGGCTCAGGATGTAGGGTCAGAGTTGTCGACCGTTAGATCTTGAGCCCTGAGTTTTTTCCGTAGCGCCTGGTGAAGTTGCCAGCCGATTGCCCCGGAACCAATACCCACCAGCGCGCCCACTATCACATCTCCGGGGTAGTGCACACCCAGGTATACCCGCGTGTAGGTCATCAGGGTGCACCAGACAAACATCAGCCCTATCCAGCGATAACGGGTTCCGAACAGCTTCCAAATAAACCAGGCGGTGCCAAAGGTATTGGCGGCATGACTTGAAGGAAAGCCGTACCGGCCACCGGCATAGCCGTCAACCAGATGAACCAGCCCCGCCAGCGAAGGCTCATGCGATGGTCTTAGCCGGGCGAAGAATGGCTTCATCAGCGCTGAGGTAATTTGGTCAGCCAGCAGGATGGTCACCACCACTCCGGCCAGTACAAACCACCCTTCGGTTCCGTAGTTTTTGAAGATCAGGTAAATCAGAAACAGATAAAGCGGCACCCAGAACTGCGTTTGCGTGAATAGCATCATAAGCGGATCGAGCCACTCGGTGTGCAGACCGTTGAGGAACAGAAACAGCTCGCGGTCCATGTCCAGAATCGAATCCATTTCGTAATCTTTGCCTTTAAAGGTACGTGTTTTGATCCCAATGCTTAGCCGACAAACGCCCCACCAGTTGTTGATGATTCGCCCGGGCGGATTTGCCTTTAACGCGCAAACGGTAGCGAGCAATTCGTTTCAAAAGATTGCCGATCCTGATGCTCCTGGCCGCGCGCTGTCGGAATTCGACCGCGTGATCGAGAAGCTTGGCCGGCATGATGTTGCTGTGCACGTGTTTGAAGACACCGTGGGCACTCCGGATGCCTTGTTCCTCAATAATTGGTTTTCCACTCACGCCTCGGGCGAGGTTGTGTTGTACCCCATGCTCGCAGACAACCGAAGAGTGGAACGGAGGAGTGATCTGGTCGCCTGGCTGGAAGCCAACTACCAGGTGTCGCGCGTGGTGGATTTTTCAGGGTATGAACAGCAAGGGTCTTTTTTAGAAGGTACGGGCAGTCTGGTACTCGACCATGTTAATAAGGTTGCCTATGCCAACCGCTCACCGCGCACCTCACCGGAGCTGGTTGAGGCGTGGTGCCGGCACTTGAACTTTACGCCTTGCCTTTTTTCTGCACTGGATGCACACCGTCAACCCATATACCATACCAACGTGGTGATGTGGATCGGTGAGCGTGTTGCGGTTGTTTGTCTAGACGCCATTCCCGAGCACGACCATGAACAGGTAATCAGTACCCTGGGCGCCCATCATCGGCTGGTGTCCATCAGTTTCGAGCAGATGGCAGCCTTTGCCGGAAACGTATTGGAGATCACCAGCCGCAAGGGCGACAGGTATTTCCTGATGTCGGAGACGGCCCTGCAATCTTTGGTGCCGGGCCAGGTTAATGAACTGACCAAACATGCAGATTTGCTGACGGTGAACATACCAACCATCGAGCAGGTGGGGGGAGGGGGAATCCGATGCATGGTGGCAGGTAACCACCTGCCGGGAAGAATTTAAGTTAGCCGGAAACCTCCATTTGCTATCTTGCCCGCGCAGCCTTTAATCTTATGAACAAGTACGATCTGGTGGTTATCGGAGCTGGCCCGGCTGGGTATGCCGCGGCCATGCGTGCCGTGGACTTTAAGAAGAAAACCCTACTGATTGAACGCAACCGGCTGGGCGGAGCTGGGATTACCAACGGAGCGCTGTCGTCCAAGACCTGGTGGGAGTTGTCTCGCGAGACGGCTTCATTTCGCAAAAGTCTGAACCGGTATAATATTCATGCCCCGCAGGTTGCCTATGCCGATGTGCAGGGCGAGGTATGCAGAGACGTAAACGAGCGCAAGGCGATGCTTGAGGAGCACATCCACCAGTTGCAGCGCAGTCGCAATGATCAACTGTTGGATCTCAAGTACGGCCAGGCCAAACTGCGTACCCCCAACCGGATTGAAATTCTCGCGGGAGAACAAAAATAGATTGTTGAAACCGATTACGTGATTCTGGCCACCGGTAGCTGCCCCCGTTACCTTCCCGAATTACCCATTGACGAGAAGGTGGTGATGACTAGTGAGGCAATTGAAAATATGTTGGATTTCCCCGAGAGCATGGTGATTGTGGGGGCAGGGGTTATCGGTTGCGAGTACGCCACCATATTTTCGGGTTTTGCAAAGACCAAGGTAAACCTGATTGACAAGGGAGATCGCATTCTGCCGTTCGAGGATGAGGACGTGGTGCGCATCATTGAGCGAAACATGGAAAACAACGGGGTGTTGATTCACCGCAATTCCCGGTTGATCCGAATGGAGATAAAAAACGGTCGGGTAGAGTATGAGCTGGAGTATAACGATCACTCGCGCGAAGTCTTCCATGTGGAGAAGGCGTTGGTCTCGGTTGGGCGCGTACCCAACATCGAAAACCTGTGGGAGGATGCCGTGGGGATCAACATCACCAAGCGAGGTATTGAAGACAATGACACGCAAACCAATGTGCCGAACATCTATGCCGTGGGCGACCTCACGGCTGATATCTCGCTGGTGAACGTGGGTGAGTTGGAAGGCCGTTATGCCGTGGAGAAGATCTTTGGCAAACCCGAGCGCAGGCTGGTGTATGAAAACATCAGCACGATTATGTTCCTGAGCCCCGAGGTAGCCGGTGTGGGTCTAAACGAAATACAAGCGCGCGAAAAAGGCCTTGACTACAAAGTCGTAACACTTGACTACAGTACCATACCCCGGGCGGTTGCTAAGCGCAATACGCAAGGGCTCATCAAGTTGTTGGTCACTAATGATGCTGACATGAAGATACTGGGGATGAAGGTAATTGGGCTTCATGCTTCCAGCGCCATACGGGCGGTTGCTCTTTTGATTTCCATGGATAAAGGCATTGCCGAACTGGCGGATGTTCGCATGTTACTGGGCAAATCGCTTTTCAAGCCGGATGCGCTAACTGGCAGAATTACCTGCCGTGTCTGCCGGAACGGGGTTTACAAGAATATCGTTTTTTAAAGTAGCTTTATCGTTATGAAAACGCTGTCGGTATTAGTTCTGGTACTTTTTGCCCTCTCGGCCCAGGCCCAATTCAAGAACAGGCCCTTGACTAAATCGAACTTTGAGGAAATTGATTTTGAAGGCTTGGTTAGGCTTTTTTTGGGCAAGGACGCCCGGCCGTTGAATTCGGTGGAAGGCATTTACCTGGTTTCGTGTACGGTCACCCGGCAGGGTGGATTTCTGGCCAACCCGCACCGCGAAAAGGTGGTACGAAAAAAAGAGAACTATGGAAAAGTGGCCATTTTGAAATATTACACCAACAGCAAGCGCGAGTTCATTGAAGTATCGCTCACCGGCAAGCCGAGCGTGAATTACCCCATTACGGGGGAGTTCAACGTATTGTCCGATGATTTTGGTTTTATCTACAAGCATTTCCGGCCCCGCGAAAGTGACTGGGTGTTCACGTTCGCCAACCCGGACCAGGATTTATTTGAGGGTATTGCCACCGAGACCCGAGGCAAGCGCACGATTCGCACCAAGCTTACCTATTTGCGGATTTATCCGTCCAGCGCGGCAGAGGAAAAGCCGGTGGTAAAGCGATAAGTCTTGGGGCCGGACCAAAGCGACCAGTTCAGTACTCCACCACCAAATCACGTATCTCCTTCCGTTTGATATCCGGCACCAAC
The DNA here is from genome assembly GCA_021298015.1 of Flammeovirgaceae bacterium. Classification (GTDB taxonomy): domain Bacteria; phylum Bacteroidota; class Bacteroidia; order Cytophagales; family Cyclobacteriaceae; genus ELB16-189. Next base: position 63,983 of record JAJTGY010000023.1, on the reverse strand, counting down.
GCATCTGGCGCGGCATAGCCAACCGGAATAAGTAAGAACGGCCGCTCATTTTCCGGGCGTTGCAGAATGGAGCTTAGAAAATTCATCGGGCTGGGGGTATGCGTAAGGGCCGCCAAGCCAACCTGATGCAACGCAGCCAATAAAAATCCGCAGGCGAGACCTACTGACTCGGTCACGTAGTAGTTGTTCTTTTTTGCTTTGCCTGTGAAGTCAAATGCTTTTTTGAAAACCACGATAAGATAGGGGGCCGTTTCCAGAAAGGGTTTATGCCAATCGGTTTGTAAAGGGCGTATGTCATCCAGCCACTCGTCACTCATGCGTTTGGTATAGCTCTCGTATTCTTCTTTTTCGGCTGCTTCGCGAATTTGCTTTTTGAGGTGCGGGTCGCTCACCAAACAGAATGTATAAGGCTGCTTGTTGGCCCCGGAAGGGGCTGTAGACGCAGCCTCAAGACAATTCATAATTACCGCACGATCAACAGGCTCACGTGAAAACTCACGCACCGAGCGTCTGGTCCTGAATGTCTTCAATAATTCCTCGGCCAGCCTCGACATTTCATCAGGGGAAATGGGCCGCATGCGGTAGGGGATAAACGGAAAGCCGTTAAGGAGTGTCACATCTTCAGTCATGGAACAAAGATGGGAAAAGACTCAAACGGTGGACTGACCGAAGAAAATAATTTTACCCTTTATGTCGCGCGCGCAACACTTCTGCAACATCCTGCAACTGATAACCCTTCGCCTGCAGCAGCACCAGGTAGTGGTACATCAGGTCGGCCGCTTCATTGAGAAACAACTCGGCATTATTGTCCTTGGACTCAATAACAAGTTCCACCGCTTCCTCACCAACTTTTTGTGCAATCTTGTTGATACCCTTTTCGAACAATTCGGTGGTATAAGAGCCCGCCTTCGGATTTACTTTTCGATGCGCAATGATGGTTTCCAAAAAGCCAAGCCCCTCGGCCAGATTGCGCTCGTCAAAGCAGGTATCGGCACCGGTGTGGCAGGCCGGGCCGTGAGGCGTTACCAATGCCAACACGGTGTCGGAGTCGCAATCTTTTTTTAGCTCAACCAGATCCAGAAAATTCCCGGATGTTTCCCCCTTGGTCCACAGTCGCCCTTTACTTCGGCTAAAAAAGGTGAGACGTTTTTTAGCCAATGTCACGGCAACAGCCTCGGCATTCATGAAACCCAGCATGAGCACCTTTCGGGTCCGGGCGTCCTGAGCGATGCAGGGGAGAAGTCCTTGAGCATCAAATTTTAGAGTGGAGATATTCATGGTTAGTCGTGGCCGCAGGCGCAAAGGTTGTTTGACTTTGCTTTTTGAAAGCATTCGCGACCCTCGCGAAACGACAACCAAGCCAGGCCCAGCGTGCCCAAGGCATCCACATAAGCAAAGCCGGTTAGTTCATAAATGCCGCTGGAAAGGAGCAGGAGAACCGACATGTAAATACATACGCGGGAACATTCGGCATCGGCCAGGATGGCCTGGCTACCCAGTTGGCGGCCCACGTAGGTCTTTCCCATGATCATCAGCCACATCAACGTTATCGAGATGGCCGAAATGACAACGCCCCAAAACGTGGTGGCTGGTTCGTGACCCGAAAACAGGTTATACAACCCGCCCGCGGTAAGCCCGCCTGTTAACCCATAAAAGGCAAACCCCGTGATGCGCAGGGCCGTGCGCTCGAAATCATCGCGCGGTGAGCCCGGCTTGTGCCAGATGCGCACAATCATATGCGCAATGCCAATGCCGGAGATTACTTCAATGAAACTGTCCACGCCAAAACCAAACAGGGCAAGGCTCTCATCCTCATACCCGAGATATGTGGCAAGCAAGCCTTCGGCTACATTATATACAATGGTAAACAACGCAAGCCCGAAGGCGTATCGATAGAGACGGTTCTGCTGGTCGGCTCGCGGAATAGTAATAGACTCCATTAGCGTATCGGAATATTTGCGGCTCTAAGATACGTCTTCAATTCCGGGATTTTGATTTCACCAAAATGAAATACACTGGCGGCCAGGGCTCCATCACACTTGCCGAGAATAAAGGCCTCGGCAAAATGCATGGCATTTCCGGCACCTCCGGAGGCAATCACCGGAATGGTCAAGAGTTCATTTAATTTCTGCAAGGGGTCAATGGCAAATCCGCTCTTGGTGCCATCGTGATCCATGCTGGTGAACAGAATTTCACCTGCGCCACGGTTCTGGCCCTCCCGGGCCCAGGAAAACAGCTTGAGTTCGGTGGGGCGCGAGCCACCGTGCGTATGCACCATCCAACTGTTGTTGACTTTGCGGGCATCAACGGCCAGCACAATACACTGCGTGCCAAACGCTTTGGCGAGTTCATCGATAAGTTGGGGCTGACGCACTGCGGCCGAGTTGATACTCACTTTGTCGGCACCGGCTTCAAGCAGGGGCCCCACATCGGCTACGGAGCTGATACCGCCACCCACGGTAAACGGTATGTTCACGTGCTGCGCGATTTCTTTGACCAGTTTGGCGAAGGTCTTACGATCCTCGGTGGTGGCGGTGATATCCAGAAAGACGAGTTCGTCAGCTCCTTGTTCGGCATAGGCGGCCGCCAACTCTACGGGGTCACCGGCATCGCGCAGCGAAATGAAGTTAATGCCCTTAACCGTGCGCCCGTCTTTGATGTCCAGGCACGGAATAATGCGTTTCGTGAGCACGGTTTAAACGTGTAACGACTTAAGTTCTTCGAGTTTGATTTTGCCTTCGTAAAGTGCTTTGCCGATGATGACGGCCTCCACTTTGGCGTATGAGAGTTCCTGCAGGTCCTCCAAAGAACTGATGCCACCGCTGGCGATCAATTTCAGATCGGGGAATCGCTTTTTCAGCTTTTTGTACAAACCGAAGTTGGGCCCTTGCAGCATACCGTCTGATTGTATATCAGTGCAGCAGACATACTCGAGTCCACCTTCTTCAAAAGACTTCACCAGGTCGAAAATATCTACGTTTGAGTCTTCTGTCCATCCGCGCACCTGCACCTTCTCTTTGTTCACATCGGCACTGAGTATGAAATTCTCACTGCCAAAACGTTCAATCCACTCCTGAAACTTTGAGGGTTCCTTCACGGCCATGCTGCCAATGTTGATCTGGTTGATACCGAGTTCCAGCAGGTAGTCCACTTCGTTGGTGGTCTTTACACCACCGCCAAAGTCAACTTTCAGGGCGGTCCGCTCCTGGATTTTCTCAATCACCTTCCAGTTGACCACTTCGCCTTCGCGGGCTCCGTCAAGATCAACCAAATGCAGGTATTCAAGATCGGCATCCTGAATCTCCAGGGCAACGTCCACCGGGTCTTCGCGGTAGACCTTTTTCTTGTTGTAATCGCCCTGCGAAAGCCTCACGCATTTACCATCCAGGATGTCGATTGCGGGAATAATTCTCATACGTTCAAAAAAGCTTGTAGTATTTTCTCTCCAGTCTGGGCGGATTTCTCAGGGTGGAACTGCACGGCAAAAAAATTGTCCTTTCTCATAGCCGCGCTGAAGGGGATGCCGTATTGGGTCTCGGCCACCGTCCAGGCATTAACAGGTACATAAAAACTGTGCACAAAATAAGTAAATTTACCTTGAATGGCGGCTGGCAGCCAACCTGAAATTTTGTCCAGACTGTTCCAGCCCATGTGCGGTACTTTCAAATTGTCGTTTAAACCGAATTTCCTGACGTCCACAGGAAAAACACCCAGGCAGGTCGTATCGTTCTCCTCCGAAAATCGGCACAGCAGTTGCATACCAAGGCACACGCCCAAAACAGGCTGTTGAAGGCTCATTATTAGATGATTAAGACCTTTTTCTTGAAGAAATCTCATAGTTGTGCTGGCTTCGCCCACACCCGGGAAAATCACCTTATCTGCCGTTTGTATCTTCTCCGGGTCAGAAGTAACCTCAAAGCTTGCGCCAAGGCGCTCCAAGGCATAGGATACCGACTGGATGTTTCCCGCATTATATCGGATGACTGCTATTCTCATGGTTCGTTACAGTGTTCCCTTGGTTGAGGGTAGCTCATTTCCTTGTTTTTTCACCGCCATCTGAATCGACCGCGCGAAGGCCTTGAATATGGATTCGATCTTGTGGTGCTCGTTTGTTCCCTCGGCCTGTATGTTGAGGTTGCAGTGCGCGGCATCCGCGAAGGACTTGAAAAAGTGATAGAACATTTCAGTTGGCATGTCACCAATCTTTTCGCGCTTAAACTCGACATTCCAAACCAGCCAGGGTCGCCCGCCAAAATCAACGGCCACTTGTGCCAGGCAGTCGTCCATCGGCAGCAGGAACCCGTAGCGGGCAATGCCCCGTTTATTACCCAACGCACGCGAAAACGCATCGCCCAGCGCAAGCGCGGTATCCTCGATGGTGTGATGTTCATCAACGTGAAGATCTCCTTTTACGTGAACGTCAAGGTCAACGTGTCCGTGCCGCGCTACCTGCTCGAGCATGTGGTCGAAAAAGCCCAAACCTGTGGCTAACTTCGACTGTCCGGTGCCATCCAGGTTTACGTGGATGCGGATATCGGTCTCTTTGGTTTGCCGATGAACGAAGGCCGTTCGTTTGGGCGTTAGTTCGGTCACGATGTCATGCCACGAAGTGGTGATTTGTGTGCACCAGGGCAGCAACTCCTTTTCTTTAAGGGTTGCCCGCAACGAACCATTGTTGATCAGGATGCCTTTTGCGCCAAGATTTTTCGCCAGTTCAATATCCGTCACGCGATCACCAATCACATACGAATTACTCAAGTCATATTCCTCCGAAAAATAGCCTGTTAACATGCCGGTGCCTGGCTTTCGGGTGGGCTTGTTCTCAGCCGGGAGCGAACGATCGATGTGCACGGCTGCAAAATGAATCCCTTCGTTTTCCAACGCGGTCATCAATTTGTTGTGCGCTGGCCAAAAAGTGTCCTCCGGGAAGCGCGCGGTGCCCAGACCGTCCTGATTGGTTACCATAACCAATTCGTACAGGTTTAGTCCGGCTATTTCGCGTAACGCTCCGAAAATGCCGGGAAGGAATTCGAGTTCCTCCAGGCTGTCAATTTGCTCATCCGGAGGCTCGATGATCAGGGTTCCATCCCGATCAATAAACAAAACTCGTTTCTTCATGCTGATGGGCTTAGAATTTCGGAAAGTGCGCGCAGTACATTTTGGTTCTCTTCCGGAGTGCCAACCGTAATGCGAAGGCAGTCGCCATATAACAATAATGCAGGCCGAAGGCGCACCACGATGCCCACGGAAATCAGTCGCTCGTAAACGGAGCGGGCATTCGGAACCTGAATGAGCAGGAAGTTCGCATCGGAAGGGAACACCCGATTGACACCCGGCAAATGCTGTAACGAAGCGGCTAATTTCTCGCGCTCACCGCGAAGTTCACTGACCTCACGCATCATGTTTTCCGGGTAGTTTAGCGCCTCCAGGGTAAGTTGTTGCGTAGCTGCATTGATGTTGTAAGGGGGCTTGATCTTGTTGAGCACCTGGATGATAGCGGGGGAGGCCAGGCACAGCCCCACGCGCAGGCCGGCAAGGCCCCACGCCTTGCTTAGGGTTTGAAGAATGACCAGATTTGAATATTCCCGCAGTTGGGGTACCCATCCCGGCATTCCCGTGAAGTCGATGTAAGCTTCATCCACCACGACCAGGCCCGGGAATCCGGTTAGCAACCGCTCAATTGCTTCAGTGCTTAACAGATTGCCGGATGGATTATTCGGGCTGCACAGGAAGATCAGTTTGGTGTGACTGTCGCATGTGGCGAGTACCGCACCTGCATTCAAGTCGAAGGAAGATGTGAGGCTAACCGGTCGAATCTCAACCGCATTCGTTTCAGCTGAAACCGTGTACATGCCATAGGTCGGTTGTGGTATCACCACATTATCGCGGCCGGGTTCGCAAAAAGCGCGGATCAAAAGATCAATGGCTTCATCGCTTCCATTGCCAATGAACAGGTTAGCCGCTTGAGTCCCCTTAAGGGCCGAAATCTTCGCTTTAAGTTCGGTCTGGTGCGGATCAGGGTAACGGCTGAACAGGTGCGAAAAAGGATTTTCATTTGCATCCAGGTAAACGGAGGCTTTTCCCTGGAAGTCATCCCGAGCAGATGAGTAAGGCTTCATTCTTCGCACGTTCGCGCGAACGAGTTTACCAAGGTCAAAGGTCATGCGTTCAGTCGGATGGTGACCGCGTTTTTGTGTGCTTGTAATGATTCGGCTTCTGCCATTATTTCTACGGCCGGCCCCAGCTTTTGGAGCCCCTCGCGGGTTATGTGCTGGTACGTAATGGTTTTCATAAAACTCTCGAGCGTTACTCCGCTCCAGGCCCGCGCATAGCCATTGGTCGGCAGCGTGTGGTTGGTACCCGATGCATAGTCTCCGGCCGACTCGGGCGTATAGGCCCCCAGAAAGACCGAGCCTGCGTTCAAGATGCGATCGGCTATCTTTTGTGGGTGTGCCGTGTTGATGATCAAATGCTCGGGTGCATAGGCGTTGGTGAAGTCAATAATTTCAGCTTCTGTTTTTAGCATCACCAGGTGGCTGTGTTTGAGTGCCTGAACGGCTACATCCTTTCGGGGTAACGATCGCACTTGCTTTTCGATTTCCTGCTGCACCGCCTCAGTCAGGTCGCGCGAAGTGGTCACGAGCATCACCTGGCTGTCGGCTCCGTGTTCGGCCTGAGCCAGCAGATCAGCCGCGACAAAATCGGGTCGTGCTTCGTCATCAGCAATGATCAGCACCTCAGACGGACCGGCCGGCATGTCAATAGCTACTCCTTGCTGACTTACCATCTGCTTGGCAGCCGTTACGTATTGGTTGCCCGGCCCAAAGATCTTATCCACCCGTGGTATACTGGCAGTGCCGTACGCCAGTGCACCAATTGCCTGTGCTCCGCCCACTTTAAACACGCGGGTAACTCCAGCTAGCTGGGCGGCAAAGAGTATGGCGGGATGTATCGTGCCATCGGCCTGCGGTGGTGTGCAGAGCAACACTTCGTGGCACCCGGCAAGACGGGCGGGTATGGCTAGCATAAGAACGGTAGAGAAAAGGGGTGCGCTACCCCCGGGTATGTAAATGCCTACGTTTTGTAAGGGAACAGACCTGCGCCAGCAGACCACACCCGGCATCGTTTCAACGCGAATGTCAACGGGTTTTTGAGCGGCATGAAAAGTCCTGATGTTGGTGGCGGCCAGTTCAATGGCGGCCCGAACTCCGGCATCCACGCGCTGGGCACCCGATTTCCAGGCTTCTGACGTGAGTTCCAGTGAAGTGAGTTGGAAGTGGTCAAATTTCAGGCTGAATTCCTTCAGGGCTTCGTCACCCGCCTGGCGCACCCGCGTAAGGATGTTTCGGACTGTGCTTTCCAGAAAGGTCAGTTCAAGCTCGGGGCGTCTGCAAAGTTGCCCCCACGCGTGGCGCTTGGGATATTCGTGAAGGTTCATGTCAGGCGATCATTTTTTCGATAGGCACAACCAAAATCCCCTGTGCCCCCAAAGACTTTAACAAATCGATTTTCTCCCAAAAATCATTTTCGTTTACCACCGAGTGCAGGGAAGACCAGCCCGGTTTGCCCAACGGCATAATGGTGGGGCTGTTCATGCCGGGGATGATGGATTGAATTTTTGGGATACTTTCATTCGGACAGTTGAGCAGAATGTATTTGTTGTTGCGGGCCGACTGTACCGCTTCAATTCGGAACAACAGTTTTTCGAGGATGTAGTTTTTGCTTTCCTCAAGGTCCGGTGAACCGATCAGTACCGCTTCTGAGTTCATCACGGTTTCGACTTCTTTGAGGCCATTGCTCATCAAGGTGCTGCCCGTGCTCACAATGTCACACACGGCATCAGCCAAACCAATACCCGGAGCAATTTCTACCGAGCCGCTGATTTCATGGATACCGGCTTCAACACCCTGCTTTTGTAAAAAATGGCGAACGATAGTAGGGTAGGATGTAGCAATATTTTTGCCCTTTAACCAGCCGGTGCCGGTGTACGTTTCCCCACGGGGCACGGCAATGGACAGCCGGCACTTGGCAAAGTCAAGCCGCCTGACCAGCGTGTTGTTGCGTTGCTTCTCTACCCATACGTTTTCACCCACAACGCCCACATCAGCCACCCGGTCTTCCACATACTGCGGGATGTCGTCATCGCGCAAAAACAATACTTCCACAGGAAAGTTGCGAGCCTGGCTTTTGAGCTGGTCACGGCCGTCGCTGATGCTCAGCCCGCAGTCTTTCAACAACTGCAGCGAGCCTTCCTGCAACCTGCCGGATTTTTGAATTGCAATTCGTAACAATGAGTCCATAAAATTGATTTCACCATCTAAACATTAACGCTACACAAACAAAAAAGGCCTGCCAGAATGTGGCAAGCCTTTTTCTCCTTTTCAGGTATCCGTCAGGACACAGACTTGCCAGCCCACAGGGTGTGGTGGTGATGTCCGTGTACGCTGAAAGAATTGTTCATGACGGTGCGAAGGAATTCAATTATCCCCGAATTTCCAAGAATTGTTTAACGATTGGCGGAGATTAAACCATGTTTGGTGCTACCGGATGCGCCTCAAAAGGTTGAGTTGGCAAAATTTCTCTGAAATCCGTTGCCGGGATGGGCCTACCTTTTGAACCTTGCGATATGATTCGTGTTGCCAGTATTCTCGTGATGTTCGTTTTCGTTTCCTGTGACAGTCGGGAGACAAAAGTTCAACGGTTTCTGCTGAAGGGAAACCTGGCCCTGGAACAGTCCGATACAGACCGGGCGCTATACTACTACCAGCAGGCACTTGCGCTTGACGCGTGCTTTGCCGATGCGCTGAACAATATCGGTACCCTTCACTACCGGGCGGGAGACAAGGTAAAAGCGATGGAGAGCTACACGAAGGCTTTGGAATGCCGGCCGGATTTTTTGAACGCTTTGCTGAATCGGGCGAATACCGCTATCGACCTGAAGGAATATTTCACCGCAGCAGCCGACCTGGACCGGGCCATTCGGCAAAAGCCGGATACCGCTGTCGTCTATTTTGCAAGGGGTATTGTGCACACCCGTTTACGGGAGTACCCGCAGGCAATCGAAGCATTTGAAAAGGCCATCGCGCTGGACAGCACCAATGTCGAGTTTCATGTAAATCATGCTACGGTAAAGTACTATCAGAAAGATTTTGAAGGTGCACGAGCAGAACTTACTGCGGCCTCGCGGGTTGATGCTAACGAGCCGAATATTTACAACATGCAGGCGCTGATTGCCGCTGATGAGGGCAGGATATCCGATGCGGTAACGTTGATCGAAGTGGCGCTCCAGATCAGCCCAAAAGACGCGTACTTCCTGAATAACCGCGGTTACATTCGGTTGCTGCAAAACCGGCTGGATGAGGCCGAGGCGGATATCAATGAGAGCCTTTTCATAGATCCCTACAATGGGTGGGCCTATCGCAACAAGGGTATTCTCTATCTGAACAAGAAGGACTACAGTTCAGCCGAGCGGGTGCTCCGCCAGGCTATGGAAATAGACCCGTCTATTGACCGTTTGTATTTCTACCTCGGGTCGGCCTGCCGGGAGTCCGGTAAAAAAGCAGAGGCATGTGCGTTTTTTCGTGAATCGGAGAAACGGGGAGACGGAGTATTGACAGCCGATCAATTAAGAACATGTCGCTAGGGGAGTTCGAGTCATTTGCCGGGTGCCTACGCGAGCGGCTTCACGAACCGCTACCCGGGGCGTCTGCCCATGAGCCACTGCGGGCAGTTCCTACAGGTGCGGTGCGACCGAATTTTCAGCACCACGTACCGCCAAAGCCTGGGAGCGTGCTTATCCTGCTCTATCCCAGTCAAGATCAAATCCTTTTTCCGCTCATTAAGCGACCCGAGTACCCCGGAGCGCATAGCGGTCAGGTAAGTTTGCCCGGTGGCAAAGCCGAGCCGGGCGAGGAGTTGGTGGATACTGCGCTTCGGGAAGCGTGGGAAGAGATTGGCGTTGACCGAAGTGCGCTGGAAGTGATCGGCAGGCTTTCCGATTTTTTTGTGATTCCCAGTAATTTTTTGGTCACACCTTTCGTAGCGGTTGCCCGTCAACCCATCACCTTGTCACCGGACCCGATTGAAGTCGAACGTATTTTGCATGGTAGCCTGAATGCGCTGCTACCCGATGATGCTGTTCGGGTGCGGGATATTATGGCGGCCCGGGTATTCCCGATGCGGGCACCTCATTTCGAAATTGAAGGGGAGGTTGTCTGGGGCGCCACGGCCATGATGCTCAATGAGCTTAGGCTCGTGACGCGGGATATTCGCTGACTACGCGGCTCCCTCGCCCGACATCTTTTGGCCGAACTGTTCCAGTTTTCCAATCTCTTGATCGATCATAAACAATCCCACACCGTCCTCGCCAATCAGTTCAAACAATTCGACAGCTCTGCGGGCGATGATCTCTTCCTCGCGCTGTTCGTTCACATACCATTGCAGGAAGTTAAAGGTAGCGAAGTCCTTATTTTTTAAGGTGTGGTCAACCAGGTTGTTAATGGAGGCCGTCACCGCCAGTTCATGTTGCAGCACGTGATCAAACACTTCGCGAAGGCTTTTGAACGTGTGTTGAATGCCCTTGATTTCAGGTTGCAGGGCATGGCCTCCGGCACCGTTAACGTAACCAAAGAGCTTCAGCATGTGCATGCGTTCTTCTTCGGAGTGCTTATACAGGAACTGGCTGGAAATCTCATATCCCTTTGATTCGCACCAAGATGCCATCGATAAATATTGCGCGGAGGACTTGCCCTCCATCATGATTTGGTTGTTCAACAGGGCTTCGGTCTCTTTTGAGAGCGAACGAGCTGGGTTGTTAGCACTTTTCTTCATAAAAACAGGAATGACTATTTCTTACAAAACAGGAAATCGATACGAGTTGTTATGTAACGCTGTGCGCAACCCCGGGGGCTGCGCTCAGCGTCCAATTACTTCTTCTTTTTAGCAGCTTTGCGGGCCACCTTACGGACAGCCTTTTTTGCCGATTTCTTGGCCGTCTTTTTTCTGGCCGCTGGCGCTTTCTTTTTTGCTACGGGCCGGGCCTTCTTGCGGGCAGCCGGCTTTTGCTTTTTCTTGGCCACTTTCTTCGCTGCCGGTTTGGCCGCAGTTTTCGCGGTTGGCTTCTGCATAGCGTTGAGGGCAGAGCCTGCACGGAACCACAAGATTTGGTTGGCGTTGTAGGTATGATTTAGTTTCACCGTGTCCTGCGTGCCATCACTGTGCTTCACGACCAGCGTCAGGGGTTTCTCCGGAGCAAAGGATGCCAGGTCGATGATATCAAACGTATCATCTTCTTTAATCTTATTGTAGTCGTCCTTATTGGCAAACGTGACCGCCAGCATGCCTTGCTTCTTGAGGTTGGTTTCGTGAATGCGGGCAAATGATTTTACCAGAATGACTTTGACGCCAAGGTGGCGGGGCTCCATCGCAGCGTGCTCGCGGGATGAACCTTCACCGTAGTTTTCGTCACCCACCACAATAGAGCCTATTTTGGATGCTTTGTAGGCGCGTTGAACCTTGGGTACTTCATCATAGCTGCCCGTGAGTTGGTTCTTCACGCTGTTCTGTTTCTCGTTGAAATAATTTGTGGCACCAATCAGCAGGTTGTTGCTGATGTTGTCGAGGTGCCCGCGGTACTTCAACCACTTGCCGGCCATGGAAATGTGGTCGGTCGTGCACTTACCCTTCGCCTTGATCAGCAACTTCAGCCCGGTGAAGTTTTTGCCATCCCAGGGAGCAAACGGAGCTAATGCCTGCAAACGATCTGATTTCGGGTCAATTTTAACTGATACTTTGCTTCCGTCTTTGGCGGGGGCCTGGTAGCCCGGGTCTTTCACGTCAAAGCCCATTTTGGGCAATTCATCACCTACCGGTGGGTCTAATTTTACCTGCTCACCTTTTTCGTTAGTCAGGTAATCGGTAAGCGGGTTGAAGGTGAGGTCACCGGCAATCGCAATGGCCGTTACCAGTTCCGGAGAACCTACGAATGCAAATGTATTGGGGTTGCCATCGTTGCGGCTCTGGAAGTTGCGGTTGAACGAGTGTACAATCGTGTTCTTTTCCTTTTTGTCCGATCCGTAGCGGTTCCACATACCAATGCAAGGACCGCACGCATTGGCGAACACTTTAGCGCCAATCTTATCGAACGTATTGATAAAACCGTCTCGCTCAATGGTGTAGCGCACCTGCTCAGAGCCGGGGGTGATGGTGAATTCTGCTTTGGTTTTCAAACCTTTGTTCGCGACCTGTTTGGCCAGACTGGCAGCACGGGCAATGTCCTCGTACGAGGAGTTGGTACAGGAGCCGATCAGACCTACTTCGACACGTGTGGGCCAGCCGTTGCGGGCGGCTTCATCTTTCATCTTGCTGATCGGTGTGGCAAGGTCCGGAGTAAACGGACCGTTGAGGTGCGGCTCCAACTCACTCAGATTGATCTCGACAATTTGATCAAAATACTTTTCAGGATTCGCATACACTTCCGGGTCGGCTGTAAGGTGTTCCTTGATTTTGTTAGCCATCTGGGCTACTTCAGCACGGCCGGTTGCGATAAGGTATCGCTCCATCGAGGCATCATATCCGAACGTGGACGTTGTTGCTCCGATCTCGGCACCCATGTTACAAATCGTGCCTTTTCCTGTACAACTCATTGAGGTAGCGCCTTCTCCAAAGTACTCGACAATAGCGCCTGTTCCACCCTTAACGGTGAGGATTCCGGCCACTTTCAAGATCACATCTTTGGCTGATGTCCAGCCGCTCATTTTGCCGGTAAGTTTCACGCCAATCAGTTTCGGAAACTTCAGTTCCCAAGCCATGCCAGCCATCACGTCAACCGCATCGGCACCGCCAACGCCAATAGCGACCATTCCCAGACCACCCGCGTTAACCGTATGGGAGTCTGTTCCAATCATCATACCCCCGGGGAAGGCGTAATTTTCCAGCACTACCTGGTGAATAATGCCGGCTCCCGGCTTCCAGAAACCGATGCCATATTTGTTGGATACCGAGGCCAGGAAATCAAATACCTCACGGCTCTCCAGGTTAGCGGCTGTCAAATCTTCCTTTGCTCCGGATTTAGCCACGATCAGGTGATCGCAGTGTACGGTACTCGGCACGGCAACTTTTGGCCGGCCGGCCGACATAAACTGTAACAGCGCCATTTGTGCGGTAGCATCCTGCATGGCTACCCGGTCGGGGGCAAAGTCGACATACGACTTACCCCGACCAAAATTCTCCAACTTTTGATCGCCATGAAGGTGGCTGTAAAGTATTTTTTCCGAAAGGGTGAGGGGGCGACCCACTGCCTTGCGGGCTTTCGCGATGCGTCCGGGAATCTGGCTGTACAAAGCCTTGATCATGTCCAGGTCAAATACCATAATTGTATAAACTAGTTAAGGTGCTAAACTACAATAGAAAATTGGGATTTTCGAATGGCCTTTGCCGGGCAGCAACACACAAAAAAGGCCCTTAGGGGCCCTTCTTTATTTTGAATTGATGTAATTGAGAAACTCGCGTTTGGTGTATTCGTCCTTAAACTTCCCATTGAAGTAGGCTGTGCCGGTTTTGGAATTGGTGTCGCCAACCCCACGAGAGGCCACACACATGTGGTTAGCATCAACAACCACACCCACGTGCTCGGTATTCAATACCCGTTGCATCTCTTTGCCGATCTGCACCGTCAGGCGCTCTTGCACCTGTGGCCGCTTGGCGAAAAATTGTACGATTCGATTGATCTTCGATAAGCCGATCACATTGCCGCTGGAAACATACGCGACATGTACTTTACCGTAGATCGGAACAAAGTGATGCTCGCAATGAGAGTAGAACGTGATATCTTTCTCGACCAGCATCTGATCGTAGTTGTACTTGTTATCGAACAACTTGACCAACGGGCGATTCTTCGGATTCAATCCGCTAAACACTTCTTTCACATACATCTTGGCCACGCGCTTGGGAGTGCCCTGCAGACTGTCGTCTGTCAGATCAAGACCTAAAATCGTCATGATTTCACGGAAATGTTTTTCAATTTTTTCGACCTTTTCCTCATCACTCAACTCAAACGCATCGTCACGCATGGGCGTGTCCCAGGTGGTGAAAAAATGGTCCTCATCATCCACGTCAAGGGGTTTGAGTGGGCGGAGGTTCAGGGCGATTTCTTTTTGTCTCATGTTGCTTTCCTTTATAACACGGGGTACTCGACAAAGTTTCGCTCGGTTTCATAAAGTTTTACCCGAAGTTCAAACTGGCTGTCGATGTGCTGCCGGAGAATCCGCCAGATCACAACGGCTATGTTTTCGGCCGTAGGGTTAAGATTCTTGAAATAAGCGGTGTCTAAATTAAGGTTTTTATGATCAAATGGCATCAGCACCTGTTCTTTGATTAAATCGCTAAGCACTTTCATGTCTATGACATAGCCGGTAGACGGGTCCGGTTGGCCCACAACCGTTACTATAAGTTCGTAGTTGTGCCCGTGGTAATTGGGATTGGCGCACTTACCAAACACCTGCACATTCTTTTCATCGGGCCATGCCGGGTTAAACAGCCGATGAGCCGCATTGAAATGTTCCTTGCGCGAGACTGCGATTTTCATAGTGGAACAACAAATGTGGCTAAAAAAGGTTCCGGGCGCTAATTGCGATTATGTATTAAATAATTGTATCATCGCAATTCACTTATGGAGCAGTTAGGTATTGTTGTCATTTTACTGGCCATTGTTACCGGGCTGGCACAGGTTACGGATAAGATTCGCGTTCCGTATCCCATTCTTCTGGTGGTGACCGGCATGGCGATTAGTTTCATCCCCAATCTTCCGGCTGTGGTGGTGAGTCCCGACCTCGTGTTTCTCGTCTTCCTGCCTCCGGTGTTATATGGAGCGGCATGGGTTACCTCCTGGCCCGACTTTAAGGCCAACCGAAGGCCGATCACCTTGCTGGCCGTGGGGTGTGTCTTGTTTACGACCACGCTGGTAGCTTTTGTGGCGCATTCGATCATACCCAACTTCGGCTGGGGCGAGGCGTTCGTGCTGGGTGCCATTATTTCGCCTCCGGATGCCGTGGCGGCAACAGCAGCCACAAAAGGACTGAACTTGCCGAGACGTATTATTACCATTTTGGAAGGTGAAAGCCTCGTTAACGATGCAACCGGACTGATTGCTTATCGGTATGCGATCGCTGCCACGGCCACCGGTACGTTCATTTTCTGGCTGGCCAGCATTAACTTTTTCTATGTTGCCGGCTTAGGCATCCTCATCGGCTTTGCCATCGGGTACATCTTTTTGTGGGTGCATAAGATCACCCCCGACAATCCAACGACCGACACCGCGTTCACGCTGATCACACCCTACATGTCTTACCTGGTGGCTGAGGAGTTTCACGCCTCCGGTGTGCTGGCGGTGGTCGTTAGCGGGCTTTTCCTGAGCTGGAATTCCGATCAGATATTCAAACATCAAACCCGCATTCAGGCATGGGCCGTGTGGGACACGTTGATCTTCCTGCTCAACGGTATCATTTTTATTTTGATAGGTCTGCAATTGCCCATGATCCTGGATAACATCAGCGAGTATCCAATTTGGACATTGATCGGGTATGGCGCGCTGATCAGCCTGACAACTATTGTGGTTCGGATTCTGTGGGTGTTTCCAGGCGCCTATGTGCCGCGCTGGCTTTCCAGGCGCATTCGCAGGGAGGACCCTGCTAACATTCGATTTGTGGCGGTGGTTTCGTGGTCAGGCATGCGGGGTATTGTTTCGCTCGCTGCCGCGCTGGCGCTGCCCCTCACGTTTGCGGACGGTCAGCCTTTCCCCAACCGCGACCTCATCATCTTCCTGACGTTCTGCGTCATCTTCGCTACGCTGGTGTTGCAGGGGCTTACGCTGCCGAAACTTATCAAGTGGTTGGGTATCAAAGCGACAGACGAAGAAGTACATGAAGAGCACCACGCGCGTCTTAAGCTCACGGCTGCGGCCATCGAACATATTGAGGAGAATTATGCGTTGCTGAACAGTGATATTCTCAATCAGATCAAGACCAAATATGAAATCCGTTTGCAGCGCGCGCGTAAGGATAGTGTGCAAAGTCGGTTGAATGATGAGCAGGTGCAGGCCTTTCACGATGTGCAGCGCGAACTTATCAAGATTGAGCGCGCGTGGGTGGTTCAGCGCAGAAAGGATGGGCAGATTAGCGAGGAAGTGGCCCGAAAATTATCCTACGAGCTGGATTTAGAGGAAACACGACTGCAACTGGAGCAATAAAAAAGCCCCTGGAGGGGCTTTCATTTGATTTGGTGTTTGCCTAACAAAATTCATCAAAGACTTCCACCAGGTGCTGGCCGATCATTTGGGCATTGCGCCCCTCAATGTGGTGTCGTTCGATGAAGTGCACCAGCTCACCGTCCTTGAAGAGTGCGATGGCAGGCGAGGAGGGTGGGTAAGGTAAGGTGTACTCGCGCGCTTTGGCCACGGCTTCTTTATCTACGCCCGCAAATACGGTCGTCAGTTTGGCGGGTTTCTTGGCCGAATGCTCCAATGCCCATTTAATTCCGGGGCGTGCCGCTCCGGCCGCGCAGCCGCATACGGAGTTTATGACCAACAGGTTAGTGCCGCTTTTTTCGGCCATGGTTTGGTCAACATCAGAAGCGGTCTTTAGTTCTTTAAAGCCTGCACTCGTAAGGTCGGTGCGCATAGGCGCTACCAGTTGTTCAGGATACATAGTCAATTCAAGGTTTAAGATTCAATCGTTTAATGGCTTTCGCAATGTTTCGACAACAACAGGGACAATCGTTTTGTTCCCTCACAAAAATCCCAATTCCAGTTTTGCCGCCTCGCTCATCATATCCTGCGAGTAGGGCGGATCCCAGGTGATTTCAACCTTGACATCATTAACGCCTTCAATTTCCTTCACCCGCTGTTCCACTTCCGTGGGAATTTGTTCGGCCGAAGGGCAGGAAGGTGACGTGAGGGTCATTTGAATGTTCACATTATTAACCGGAAAGATGTTGATCTCGTAAATCAATCCCAACTCGTAAATGTCTACCGGAATTTCCGGGTCATACACCGTTTTCAGTGCGGCAACAATCTTTTCGCGCAGGTCGGGAATGGTGACCTGCCATACCGCGACCGTATTTTGATCTGCACTCATGCGTTCTTCACTTGAAAGGCGAAAGCAAAATATTTGATTTGTTTAACCATTGCAGCAAACCCGTTGCTGCGCTGGGTGCCGATAAACCGTTCCATTCCGATCTTTTTCATGAAGCTCAACTCGGCATTCAATATCTCATCGGGTGCGTGGCCGCTAAAGATGCGAACCAACAGGCTGACCAACCCTTTCGTGATGGCGGTGTTGCTGTCGGCTTGAAGGTACATCAGGCCATTGCGCAGCTCCGCTATCATCCAGACTTTCGACTGGCATCCTTTCACTTCGTTTTGCTCAGTGCGGGCCGTCTCGGGGAAGGGCGGCATCTTTTGGCCCAGTTCCATGATGTAAAATACGGTCATCTCCTGATCGCCCTCGAGCAGGGAGAATTCACTCACAATTTCTTCTTGTGCCTGATCAATGGTCATACCGATGAACGTTTCAGCTACCATAGCCGATCATTTCCGCATAAAATTAATAATTCTTCCGAGCGACTCCGCAAGGGCATCCACTTCCTCGCGGGTGTTGTATATGGCAAATGAGGCGCGCACCGTACCTTCCAGTTGGTAACGATCCATGAGCGGCTGCGTGCAATGATGGCCTGTGCGCACAGCAATGCCGCGGGTGTCCATCATTTGCCCGATATCAAAGTGATGAATACCATCCACCACAAAGGCCAGAATGCTGACTTTTTCCGGGGCTGTGCCAACCAGTCGTAGGCCCGGCAATGCGGCAACCTTGGCGGTTGCATACTGCAGCAAGTCATGCTCATAGGCGGCCATGGCGGACTTGTCATGCTCTTGAATAAACAAAATGGCTTCGCGCAGGGCAATAACATCTGCGATGTTTGGAGTACCCGCCTCAAACTTGTAGGGCAGGTCGTTGTAGGTGGTTTGGTGAAACGTCACCTCGCGTATCATTTCGCCACCACCCAGGAAGGGCGGCATTTTCTCGAGCCACTCTCTCTTTCCGTATAAAATGCCGGTACCGGTCGGCCCGTACATTTTGTGTGATGAAATACAATAAAAATCACAATCCAATGCCTGGACATCAATCGGCAGGTGAGCAGCTGCCTGCGCTCCATCAATAAGTACATAGGTCCCCACCTGGTGAGCCATGTCAATGACTTCTTTTATGGGATTGATGGTGCCTAAACTATTGGAAGCATGGTTAACGGCCACCAAAGCCGTTTTATTTTGAAGTAACTGCCGGTAGGCTTCGAGTTCAAGTTCACCGGAATCGGTAACCGGAATCACGGCCAACCGGGCCCCCGTACGCTCGCAAAGCAATTGCCAGGGAACAATGTTGGAGTGATGCTCCAAACCCGAGATGATGATTTGATCCCCAGCTTGTACGAACGCCTGGCCAAACGAATACGCTACCAGATTGATGCTTCCGGTAACCCCACTGGTAAAAATAATCTCCTCCGAATAGCGGGCATGAATGAAGCGCTGCATCTCCTCCCGTGTTGCTTCGTAAGCCCGCGTGGCTTTCTCCGCCAGTGTGTGAATGCCCCGGTGAATGTTGGCATTGTAACCCTCATAATAGCGGCTTAAAGCATCGATAACCTGTTTAGGTTTCTGCGTGGTGGCGGCATTGTCAAGGTACACCAGGGGATGTCCGTTCACCTGCTGGTGGAGCACCGGGAACTGATCCCGGATTTTTTTTATGTCCAGATGGGTAGGGGCGGCCACCATGTTAGTGCAACTTTTGCGAAACGAGTTGATCAATGTAGTGCTTCAGCGTTTCGTCAAACAACGGCTGAATAACTTCCCCGGCAAAAGCATACAACAACATGGCGCGGGCGGCCGATTTGGAAATACCACGCGATTGAAGATAAAACATCGCTTCTTCATCCAGCTGGCCGGAAGTACAACCATGCGAACATTTTACATCGTCAGCCCAGATTTCGAGCTGAGGCTTTGTGTTGACGGTAGCCGTGTCAGAGAGTAAAATGTTGCGATTCGATTGAAAAGCGTTGGTCTTTTGGGCGTGTGGGCGAACGAAAATCTTGCCGTTGAAGACGCCTTTTGACTGGCCATCCATCACCCCCTTGTACATTTCATTGCTGAATGAATTTGGCTTCTTGTGATCCACTACGGTGTGGTTATCCACCAAGGTATTGCCTTTCACCAGGTACAAGCCAAAGAAATGCGACTCGCAATTTTCCCCGTCAATTACAATCTGGAAATTATTGCGCACCAGCTTGCCATCGAACGTGAACGTAAACGTATCAATGCGGCTGCTGTCGGCCTGGCGGATTACCGTGTTGGCGATCTGAGTTACCTGACCCGCGTCATTCTGAATCTTGCAGTACTGAAGCTTGGCTTGCTCCCCAACCTCAATCTCCTCCACGAACGTGTGAAATACGTCACCGGATCCTTCCGTATCGAATTTCTCCACCAGCGTAGCCTCACTGGCAGCTCCCAATTTGATTTGGAGGCGCGTGTGAAAAGCAGCGGGTGAATCTGATTTTTGACCGTGCCAAACCAACAGGGGTTTGGCCAAGCGTGTGCCGGGCGCAACCTCAATGGCCAAACCGTGGGTACCAAACCCCGTGTTGAGGGCGGTAAACGCATCCGCTTCAACATCGGCCAGGTTCAACATCGGCCTGTCGTTGAACAACGGTTGAATCGTTATGCCCGGAATTCCGGATAAATCGGTTGAGCGCGTAGCGTCAAACGCTCCGTTGATGAAGACAAGGCGATACGCATCGAAGCCGGGGATCAGGTGGGCATCCAGGGCTGGCAAAGACGTGCCCTCTGAATAACCCGCTAACTGGCGTGGAGAAAATTTCTTTTCAAGGGAACGCAGCACCGGGGTGAAGCGATATTCCTCACTCCGCGCAGCCGGCAATCCATTCTTCAGCAACGCCTGACGCGCCTGAGCGCGCTGTTCGGTCCACGCATCGGTGGCGGTGGCCGGCAGCGCCACCAGCGCGTCCTTGGAAAGGGGAGAAGCAGAGGTTACACTCATGCGATTACTCTGCCAGTGCAGCCTCCGTTTTGATCCAATCGTAGCCTTTTGCTTCGAGTTCCAGCGCCAACTCTTTGCCGCCCGACTTTACAATGCGGCCTTTGTAGAGTACGTGAACAAAGTCAGGCACGATGTAATCCAACAGGCGTTGATAATGTGTCACGACAATGGTTGCGTTGTTCTTTGAGCGCAGCGCGTTTACGCCATTGGCCACAATACGCAAGGCATCAATATCAAGTCCGGAGTCCGTCTCGTCCAGGATGGACAGCTTGGGCTCCAACATGGCCATTTGAAATATTTCATTCCGTTTCTTCTCGCCACCCGAGAAGCCTTCATTCAAACTGCGGTTAAGCAATGACTGATCGATTTGCACCAGTTTCATCTTCTCCTTCATCAATTGCAGGAAGGAAACGGCATCCAGTGGCGGCTGGCCACGGTGATCACGAATCTGGTTGAGGGCGGTTTTCATGAAGTTGATGGTGCTCACGCCCGGGATCTCCACCGGATATTGAAACGCCATGAAGATGCCTTCCCGCGCCCGTTCTTCCGGTTCCAACTCCAGCAGGTTCTTGCCTTCGAAATCAACCTCACCACCCGTTACTTCATACTCCTCACGCCCCGAAAGCACAGATGCCAGTGTGCTCTTACCTGACCCGTTGGGGCCCATGATGGCGTGCACTTCTCCGGCCTTCACCTTCAAGTTGATTCCTTTGAGGATCTCCTTGTCACCGATTTTCGCTTGCAGATTCTTTATGGTCAACATGTCGTACTAATTCAAAATCAGGTTTAAGAACTATTTTCGGAAATCAGCCCACACTGCCTTCGAGTGTAAGGGCCAACAGTTTCTGCGCTTCAACGGCAAACTCCATGGGCAGCTGGTTAAGTACCTCCTTGGCGTATCCGTTTACAATCAGCGCTACAGCAGCCTCTTCGTCAATGCCGCGCTGCAGGCAGTAAAAGATCTGATCTTCTCCGATTTTCGAAGTGGTGGCTTCGTGCTCAACCTTGGCCGTTGGGTTTTCAATATCGATGTAGGGGAAGGTATGCGCCCCGCATTGATCGCCCATAAGCAGCGAGTCGCACTGCGAGAAGTTACGTGCATGGGCAGCTCGCTTCAATACATGAACCTGGCCGCGGTAACTGTTTTGCGATTTACCAGCGGAGATACCCTTCGATACGATGCGCGATCGGGTGTGTTTGCCGATGTGAACCATCTTGGTTCCGGTATCGGCCTGTTGGTAATTGTTGGTGACAGCAACCGAATAAAACTCACCGCTCGAGTAGTCGCCTTTGAGAATGCAGGAAGGATATTTCCACGTGATGGCCGATCCGGTCTCTACCTGCGTCCAGGATATCTTGGAGTGATCACCTGCGCAGAGGCCTCGCTTGGTTACGAAGTTATAGATGCCGCCTTTCCCTTCCTTATCACCCGGATACCAGTTTTGTACGGTGCTGTACTTAATCTCGGCATCCTTCAGGGCATACAATTCCACCACTGCGGCATGCAACTGATTTTCATCGCGCATTGGGGCCGTACAACCCTCCAGATAGCTCACGTAAGAGCCTTCATCTGCAACAATAAGCGTTCGTTCAAACTGACCGGTATTGGCCGCATTGATCCGGAAATAGGTCGACAACTCCATAGGGCATCGAACGCCTTTCGGAATGTAACAGAATGATCCATCGGAGAACACCGCGGAGTTCAGTGCCGCGAAGTAGTTGTCATTCATGGGCACTACGGAGCCCAGGTATTTTTTAACTAACTCGGGATGTTCTTTCACCGCTTCGCTGAACGAGCAAAAGATGATACCCATTTCCGCGAGCTTTTCTTTAAAGGTGGTAGCAACGGACACACTGTCGAGCACGGCATCGACCGCCACACCCGTGAGGCGCTTTTGTTCTGTTAATGAGATACCTAGTTTTTCAAATGTCTTGAGCAATTCGGGATCTACTTCATCCAGGCTATTGGCCGTCTTCTTTTGCTTGGGGGCGGAGTAGTAGATAATGTCCTGGTAGTTGATGGCGGGGTAATGAACGTTGGGCCAGGTTGGCTCCGTCATCCGGAGCCACGCCCGGAAGGCCTTCAGACGCCATTCGAGCAGCCATTCCGGTTCGCCCTTCTTGGCTGAGATGAACCGAACAATATCCTCGTTCAGGCCTTTTGGCGCCTCATCGGTCTCGAGGTTTACCGTCCAGCCATGCTCGTATTCTTTAGAGGTGATCTCTTCCAATACCTGATTGTCCTTACTCATCCTCAGTCTATTTAGACTAATTTTAAATAACCTTCAAAAGTAAGAACAATAATTCGTTTTGAAGGTTCTATGCGGGTTTTAAATTATTTTCCGTGAGCAGCGATCGATCCAGGCTTTCCTCCAGCGAGATCATGGTTTCCGTTCGCTCAATGCCATCTACCTGCTGCATTTTGTCGTGCAAAACCTCTTTCAGGTGATTGGTATCGCGGCAATGAATCTTTACGAACATCGAGTAGTTGCCCGTGGTGTAATGAATGCTGGTGATCTCCGGAATGAGCTTAAGTTTCGCAAGCACGGATTCATATAAAGCGCTCTTTTCCAGATATATACCAATGAAAGCGGTGATATCGTAACCCAGCCGGGCATAGTTTAGCTTAAGGGTGGTTTTCTCAATCACGCCAGCGTCTTGCATCTTGGAAACCCGCACATGGACCGTTCCCTGTGAAACATGGGCTTTGTGTGCTACTTCTGTGAAGGGCTTTTTGGCATCTTGAACAAGCATTTCTAGAATTTTGAGGTCGGTATTATCGATCTCATAATTTCGATGCGGTTTGGGCTTCATAATTTGAAATTTGTTCAATTATAGCTCAAATCATTAAATAATATTCAATTATTAGTATATATTATTGAATATAATATCAGTAATTCACTTACTTTGAATCATCAAATGCAAAAAATCAGCACAAACGAGCGCTGATGCATAATGTAGGGTGTTGAAACTGGCAGACAAGCCCTCCTGTCTCGGGGGTGAGGAGCAAAGGATAAACGCAGAATAACGCCAGCCCTTGACCGGGTAACCGTTCAGAGGCTGACTGGGGTTGACCACCACAGTTCTAAATGTGTTCTGTAGCTAACTTCCTCGTGGAGGTTCGAAGCCTTCCCCTACAGCGAATGAAATCCCGGATGCAGCCGCAGGCCGGGATTTTTATTTTTAACGGTTGCGAAAACCACAGGGGCGGTTCTTACTTTTATAACCAACCTTATTCCGTTTATGGCAAAAGACTTCCCCTGGTTCAAAAGTTATCCTACTGGCATACCACATGAAATCGGCCCTTTGGAATATCAATCGCTGGTTGATTTGTTTCAATCGGCCAGCACGAAGTTCCGAAGTAAAGTAGCTTACGAGAATCTGGGCGGCAAACTTACCTTCGGGGAGGTAGATCGTTATTCGGATTACTTCGGAGCTTACCTGCAGAAAGAGCTTGGCCTGAAGAAGGGTGATCGCATCGCCATTCAGATGCCGAATTTATTACAGTTTCCGATCGCCTTCATCGGTGCGCTAAAGGCAGGTTTGATTGTGGTTAACACGAACCCCCTCTATACGCCTCGCGAGATGGAGCACCAATTCAAGGACGCAGGTGTTTCGGCTGTCGTCATCCTGGAAAACTTCGCCCATCATCTGGAGAGCATCATCAACCGCATTCCGGCCCGTCACATTATTGTCACCCGCATGGGCGACATGCTGGGGCCACTCAAAGGTGTGCTTGTCAATTTTGTAGTTAAGACAATTAAGAAGATGGTGCCGGCCTATCGGCTCGACAGCGCCATTTCATTTAAGGAGGTTTTAAGTCGCGGTGCAGAACTCCAGTTGGATAAGCCGGCTATTGACATTGACGATTTGGCCGTGCTTCAATATACCGGTGGTACCACGGGTGTGGCGAAGGGTGCCCAGCTCTCGCACCGGAATATTCTCGCCCACAATGCCATGGTTACACACTGGTTTAGTCCGTACCTCAAGGCCGGCCGGCAGGACATTATCATCACGGCCATACCGATGTATCATATCTTCGGCTTGACGGTGAATGGCGTGCTGATGTATTCAACAGGCGTTACCAATGTGCTCATCACGAACCCACGCGATTTATCGGCCTTCATCAAAGAACTGAAGAAGTATAAATTCACCATTATGACCGGTGTGAACACTTTGTTCAATGGTCTGCTCAATCATCCGCGGTTCAAAGAGTGCGACTTTTCCCATCTTCATGGAGCTATTGGCGGGGCCATGGCTGTTCAGGATGTTGTCGCCACGCGTTGGGAAGAGTTGACCAAGTCTCCGGTGGTGGAGGGCTACGGCCTCAGCGAGACTTCGCCCGTCTTATGCTGCAATCCCCTCAACGGGAAGCACAAACGCGGCACGATCGGTATTCCGATGCCCAGCACCGAGGTTGCCATTTTTGATGATGACGGCAACCAGCTGCCTCAAGGGTCAACAGGCGAAATCTGCGCCCGGGGCCCACAGGTGATGCTCGGATATTGGCAAAAGGATAATGAAGGCGTATTCTTTCACAACGAATGGTTCCGTACGGGCGACATTGGGGTGATGGACGAAAACGGATTTTTCAAAATCGTGGACCGGAAGAAGGATATGATTAAGGTCTCCGGGTTCAACGTATTCCCGAACGAGATTGAGAATGTGGTCGCCAGTCATCCCAAAGTGCTGGAAGTGGCGGCTATCGGTGTACCGGATGTGAAGTCGGGCGAGGTGATCAAGGCGTTTATTGTAAAACGTGATGACAGCCTGAACGAAGAGGAAATACGCAGGTATTGTGCCGAGAACCTAACGGCCTATAAGGTGCCGAAGTATTTTGTGTTCCGAAAAGAGCTGCCGAAGACCAACGTAGGCAAGATTCTGAGGCGGGCTTTGAAAGAGGAAGAGAATGTGAAGTAATCCACGTTGCAGGAAAATTCACGCCAGGTTGTAATTTGCCATCCGATTTTATCTCTATGAAAATACTACCCCTTGCTGTAGCCTTGGTTGTTATTGGGTTGTCGTCTTTTTCTCCATCGTTGCCCGGCACGTCTCCGTCAACAGATTCACTCCGCTATCCCGAAGAAGTTCACCTGAAAAACATTCGGCAGCTGACATTTGGTGGCGACAATGCCGAAGCCTACTGGAGCTTTGACGGCAAAATGGTAAGCTTTCAGTCCAACTATTTACAGTGGGGCCTGGCCTGCGATCAGATTTTTTACACACCCATCGAAGGCGTTGACCTCAGCGTAAAGGGTTCAAAACCTCAAATGGTGAGCACGGGCAAAGGCCGCACCACCTGCGCCTTCTTTTTACCCAACAATAAAGACATCCTTTACGCCTCCACCCACCTGGGGGGCGATGATTGCCCGCGTGATCCAGGGCGTGCACCCGGAGGCAAATACCTGTGGCCGATCTATGACAGTTATGACATTTTCGTGGCCGATATTAACGGCAAACAGAAAGTCAGGCTAACGGCTACGCCCGGTTATGATGCCGAGGCTACCGTTTCTCCGAAGGGCGATAAGATTGTATTTACGTCCATGCGCAATGGCGATCTGGATCTGTATGTAATGGACTTGAAGGGCAGGAAGGTGAAGCAGGTAACGAACGAGATCGGCTACGATGGAGGCGCTTTCTTTTCGCCTGATGGGAAGAAGCTGGTGTTCCGCGCTTCGCGCCCGAAAACCGAAGAAGCCAAAAAGGAATACCTCGACTACCTCAAGCAGGGATTGGTAGCCCCCACCGAGATGGAGATTTTCTCCGTTAATGTGGATGGCACGGACTTAAAGCAGGTGACCAATCTCGGTAAAGCCAATTGGGCTCCGTTTTATCATCCGGCCGGCAAGAAGATCATCTTCAGCTCGAACCACAAGAGCTCACGGGGCTTTCAGTTCAACCTGTACATGATTAACGAAGACGGCACCGGCCTGGAGCAAATTACTTACGACAAGGTTTTTGATTCCTTCCCCATGTTCTCACCCGATGGCAAGAAGATCATCTTCAGCAGCAACCGGAATAACAATGGGACACGCGATACCAATTTGTTTGTAGCCGATTGGGTGGAGTAGAGATACTGGATGTAAGATTACAGATGCTAGATTCGAGATTCTGAATTCCGTATTCTGTATTCTATATTCTGATTTCTGATTTCTGATTTCAAAACAGGTTCTCAACCCCGAAAAACTTCTCTACAATAATCAGCACGGAGAGAAATCCCAGGAGGATGGGCGCAGCCCACTTGAGGGAGAAGTGCAGAAACTTACGGGTACCCGAATTCAGGTAACGATCGTCACCCTGCGCCACTTCTTCGTCAAATTTGTCCATGCCCCACCTGCGCGAAATAAAGATGGCCATCAGGCAGCCGCCCACGGTCAGGGAAATATCACTCATGTCGGAGATGAACGTGAGGAAGTGGTTGCCCCGGTAGAAGGTGAGTTTGTTCAGGCTTTCGACCATACCCTGGCTCATCATGCTCGGTAAGCCCAGTACAAAAATGAGCAGCGCAATAAGCCAAACTACCGATTTGCGTTGCATCTTCTTTTGGTCCACCAGATAGGCCACAGGAACCTCCAGCAACGAAATGGTGGAGGTTAGAGCTGCAAAACAAACGAGCAGGAAAAATGAACCGCCAATGATGCGGCCGAGCACCGGGCCCATTTCGTGAAAGATCTGCGGCAGCACCACGAAGATCAGCGGTGGACCTGAGGTGCCGATCTGCTGGGGGTCAATGTTAAGTTTGAAGGCGAGAAAATGAACCAGCGGAAATACCATCAAACCCGCAAAAAAGGCCACGGAGGTATCGGCCAGTGAAATTACCCTGGCTGAAGATGGTATGTTTTCAATTTTACTTAGGTACGATCCGTACGTAATTAACGCTCCCATGCCAAGCGACAGCGAAAAAAACGATTGCTTGAGGGCATCCACAACAGTTTGAACTTTCAACTCACTGAACTCCGGTACGAGGTAGAACTTGACCCCACTCATCGCATTGGGAAGCGTGAGGCTGTAAACGATTATGCCCAGCAGAATCGCGTACAGGGAGGGCATCATGATCTTGTTTGATGCTTCGATTCCTTTTTGAATACCTTGCGCCACGATCAGGGCTGTAAGCACCATGAAAATCAAGGAAAAGATGAGATTGGAATTCGAGAAGCCGGTCCAGCTGCTCAGGTCGATGATATCGTTTACGTACGTTCCAAAGAATCCTGCGAAATCAGGTTCGCTGAGCAAATCGCCAAAGCTGATGTGGAGAAAGTACCCGAATGCCCAGCCCGCCACGACATTGTAAAAGGAGAGGATCATGATGCCGGCCAAAATGCCGAACAGCCCCAGGTAGCCCCATTTGCGGCCGCCCAATTTAGAGTAGGATCCAAACGCATCGCTGTTAGCCGCCCGCCCGATGGCAATTTCGCCAACCATGATGGGGTAACACAGCAACAAAATACAACCCAGGTAGATCATCAGGAAGATGGCGCCACCGTTTTGGCCGGCCAGATAAGGGAACCTCCAAATGTTACCTAAACCGACAGCTGAACCGGCCGCAGCCAGTATGAATCCAATGCGGCCCGAGAAGTTACCTCTGCTTGACATCCTTCGTAATTAGTTAAAGCGTGGCAAATAAAGGGTTAAACTAATATTATCAAAATGGGGTTTATCCGGTAGTAATGGTAATTGAGGCGCTGACTGATTAACTTTGACTGCGAGATAAGGAGGCAGACATACTATGAATGGCACGATGGAAAGAAAGAAACTGAGCGCCCAGGAAAAGGCTCTTCAAATTAACCTGAGTCGGGCGATCTACGGATCCTTTGCCGAAATTGGTGCGGGCCAGGAAATTGCTGCGAATTTCTTTAAGGTGGGAGGGGCCTCCGGCACCGTTGCCAAAACCATGTCGGCCTACGACATGAAGTTCAGCGATGCCATCTACGGGCAGTGTGAACGTTATGTTTGCGAGGATCGCCTGCTGAGAATGCTCGACCACGAGTACCCTTTGCTGCCGGAACGTCTGCCGCATCGAATTGAATCTACTCGCTTTTTCGCCCTGGCCGATACGGTTGAGGCGTTGAATTTTGAGCGCACCAATCAGGGGCATGGCTGGATTGGTCTTCGCTTTCAACTTCGGCCGCAAAGCAAGCCCAACGAATGCGTGATCCACGTGAAGATGCACGACAACGATCCGTTGCAACAGCAAATCGCACTTGGCATAGTGGGCGTTAACTTGTTGTACGGTTGCATGTTTTTGAGCAGCCCCGAGGAGATCATGTTGTCGCTCATGGATAACCTGACGGTGCGCAGGATCGAGGTGGATATGTTCCGGCTGTCGGGCCCAGACTTTGAAGACGTGGATAACCGGTTGATGGCCCTGAAACTGGTGAAGAGTGGCATGACCAAGGCCGCTATGTTTGGCCCCGATGGCAATGTGATGCACCCCTCCGAGGTGCTGTACAAGAAAAACGTGTTGGTGCTGCGTGGCCGTTTTCGTCCCGTTACCCATGTGAACGTAGACATGCTGCTCACCTCCCGAAGGCATTTCAAGAATGAGGGCGATGTGGATAAGTCCAAAATTGTAGTATTGACCGAGTTGACCCTGAGCGACCTGAGCCTCGATGGCAACATTGATGAGCAGGATTTTTTGCACCGGGCCGACATTATCTGCTCGCTCGGGCAAAATGTACTGATCTCCAACTACTTTGAGTACTACCGTTTGGTTGATTACCTGGCCAAAATCACCCGAGGAAAAAAAACCGGCCTGGTATTAGGCATTTTTGCGTTACAGAAAATATTTGAAGAGAAGACCTACGAAAACCTTCGTGGAGGCATTTTGGAAGCCTTCGGACATTTGTTTGGAACGAATGTGAAGTTGTACATCTATCCGGCTACCCGAAAGGATTCGAACCAGTTGTTTACCCTCAAGGATTTTGAGGATCAGTTACCCGAGAATCAAAAGCCGCTGTTCCGCTACCTGATGGCGAATAATAAGTTGGAAGATATTCAAGGGGCAAATGTGAACAACCTGCACATCATATCAGACAACGTGTTGGCCATGGTGAGGAAAGGGGAGGCCGGCTGGGAGAAGTATGTACCCCACAAAGTGGTGGAGGCCATTAAGGACAACGGCCTCTTTGGTTACCCGCTGCCTAAAACATCTTCAACACCGACAACGGTAGTCAATTAAATATTTCCCTTCATGCGGGCGAAATAGGACTTCGCTTCCTTCATCACGCGGGGGGCCAGTATAAATCCTGAAATCATAGTGGGGAAGGCCATGATGGCGTAGGCAATATCAATCACATTCATCACATCTTTCATGGACGCTACCGCGCCAATGACAATGGTGGCGAGGTAGAAGTAATCGTAGTACCGGCCGGCTTTTACGCCCACCAGAAATGAAATGGCTTTGTTGCCATAATAGCTGTAGCTGAACAGCGAGGTGATGGCAAAGAAAAATGCACTGATGAGCAAGAGTAGCTTGCCAACGCTGCCCAGTGAACTTTCGAATGCGGTGGCGGTAAGCGTTACACCATCGGCTCCGCTGGTTTGCCACACTCCGGTGGCCAGGATAGCCAAGGCTGTAAGTGTGCATACGACCAAAGTATCAATAGCCGGGCTCATCATGGAAACAAGGCCCTCGCGAATCGGCTCCGAACTCTTGGACGCTCCGAGCGCCATCGGTGCCGTGCCGATGCCGGCCTCATTCGAGAAGGAAGCCCGTCTCACTCCGGCAACAATCAGTCCGCCTAATAATCCACCCAAAGCCGGTTCTCCGTGGTAATGATTGGCTGCAAAGGCATCGGTAACAACCATCCACAGTAACCGCGGCACTTCTGTGAGATGAAGAAACAGTATTGCCAATACGGATGAAAAGTAAACCACGATCATCAGCGGTACCATTTTGCCCGCCCAACGACCAATGCGCTGAATACCGCCCACGATCACAATGGCCGAAATGATGGTTAGAATGGAGCCAATGATGAACTTGAGCGTGCTCACCGGGTAACCCACGAAGTTGAATTGTGATTTGGCAATGGCCGTTTCGCTGAAGCCGATGTCGATAATGACCTGCGTGAGTTGGTTGGCCTGAAAAATGGGCAGGCAGCCGATCATCGCGCACAAACAGAAAATGACGGCCAGCGGGTACCAGGGCTTGCCGAGTGCTTCGCGAATAACGTACATAGGGCCGCCCTGGATTACACCGGCAGAGTCTTTTCCCCGGTACATCACCGACAACGTAGATGTAAAGAAGTTGGTCGACATGCCAACGAAGGCAGCGACCCACATCCAGAACAATGCGCCTGGCCCACCGATTGAAATTGCAGCGGCTACCCCGGCAATGTTGCCCATACCCACCGTAGATGCCAACGCAGTAGAAAGCGCTTCGTACGAATTGATTTGTCCCGGATCATTTGGGTTGTTGTATTTTCCCCGCAATATCCTGATGGCGTGACCAAGATATTGGTATTGAACAAATCGGGAATAAAGCAGGAAGAACACACCGCCCAGAATGAGCAGGAATAAAACGGGCGTCCACACGTTGGTGGCCAAATTGCTGATGAAGTTACTCATGCGTATCACGCGAAAGCGGCAAAATAGGAAAATAACTTGGTTCGGTATTTCAGGCCAGCATGACCTTACACAATTCCCAGAGCACGCGGGCACCTACATTGGCATCCCATTCGCTCTTCCCCGATACTTCCACCAGATCGAAACCGATTACTTTCTTGCCGCTCAGCCGTACCTGCTGCAGCAAGTAGGAACATTGATGAAAGGATAACCCACCGGGAACGGGAGTTCCGGTGTTGGGTCCCAGCGATGGATCCAAACCGTCAATATCGAGGCTGATATACACATGGTCAGGAAGTGCTCCGATGATTTCACGCACAATTGTTT
This sequence comes from Flammeovirgaceae bacterium, assembly GCA_021298015.1. Classification (GTDB taxonomy): domain Bacteria; phylum Bacteroidota; class Bacteroidia; order Cytophagales; family Cyclobacteriaceae; genus ELB16-189. The sequence goes on along the minus strand of JAJTGY010000023.1, from coordinate 32,994 downwards.
TCCAGGTGTCGCCTTCCATCAATCGACTTTTGAGTTGGTCATCGAATAATGTTTGGATTCGCCCACCGGAACGTTTCATCACGTCAACTTCCTCTTCGCAGCAGTCGCGAATGCCTACCTGAACCAGTCGGCTCACAGCCGGTAGTTTCATGACGTTGTACATAATGGAGGCATGCGAATACAGGAATCCCTCATACGCTTTGCGCAGATCGGCATGGGCATCGATGTGCAGAATGCCGAAACGTTCATGGCGCTCACTCAATGCCCGGAGAAAACCCAGCGGTGTGCTGTGATCACCACCCAGCAAACCAACCAACTTCCCACGCTGTAAAAGACCAGCGGTGGTGTTCTTCACATAGATGTTCAGACTTTCACACGCAGCATTTATCTGGGGCAGGTGCAACGAAGACTCGCCATTACCCTTGGTGCTCAACAAATTGATATGCTCAAGAGCTTTCTGCCGGAACTGTTCACTTTGCTCGCGCAGTGCCTCCGGTAATGGCGAAAGCCATATCCCTTTCTTCCAGACGTGTGGGCTATCGATGGAGAACAAATCAACCTGAACGGATGCCTGCAAGATAGCCTCCGGGCCAGCTGCGGTACCGCTGCCGTACGAAACGGTGACTTCCCACGGAACGGGAACAACAACCAGGCTCGCCTCTGTTTCGGAAAAGGGCAGACCAAAAAGCCGACCAGCCATGCCCGGGCCATTAGGATCAAATGATGCTGTCGTTGACATATTACTCGGCCGAAATATACTCAACCAATCGCCCGGTACCCGGATAAAAATGCCATTTGCGCATCTCCATGACCACGGCATGGCCAACGTGCAACTCCACCGAAGAATCATCCAGCAGCCAAGCTGCCACGGCACTAAGGGTTGGATTATGCCCTACGCTGGCCACGGACGCAGTTGTCAAATTATTAATTATTTCCGCGTACACCGCTTCATTAGCCTGGTACAAGCGGCTGTCGGAATTAGCCGGCACACCTAGTTCACGACCCACTAGCTCGCCCGTTTCGCGCGCGCGAAAGGCTGTGCTCGCGATGATCGTTTGTGGTTTTCCCGAATGCATCGATAACTTTTCTCCGAGGCGTTTGGCTTGTGCCTTTCCACTAGTCGTTTAACCACGCTCAAAGTCCAGTTGACCGGGCTGTCTCTCAGCGGGTTGAGCGTGGCGAATTAAAACCAAAATACATGACATTCGATGTGTGAATATTGAGACCAACAAGAGCACAAAAGTAGTGTACTTCAGTTTTCTAAAATCGACATTTTAAAAATTTACAGATATTTGGGCTCTTTGTAAACAAGTTTGCATGTCGAAAAACTTAGTGATAGTAGAGTCTCCGGCCAAAGCCAAAACCATTGAAGGATACTTGGGTAAGGACTTTAAGGTGGCCAGTAGCATGGGGCACGTGCGCGATTTACCGAAAGGAAATCAAGCGATCGACATTGAAAATGATTATGAGCCGGTGTACGAAGTCTCCCCGGAAAAGAAAGAGGTCATTACGAAGTTAAAGAAGATGGCTGCGGATGCCGAAATGGTTTACCTGGCCAGTGACGATGATCGTGAGGGGGAGGCCATTGCTTGGCACCTGCAGGAAGTATTGGATCTTACCGATAAGAAATCAAGACGGATTGTTTTTACCGAGATTACAAAAAATGCCATTCAAAATGCGCTGAAGACTCCGCGTGGTATTGATATTGATCTGGTGAATGCCCAACAGGCAAGGCGCGTACTCGATCGCTTAGTGGGTTTTGAATTGTCGCCCATTTTGTGGAAAAAAATTAAGACGGGACTTTCGGCTGGCCGCGTTCAGTCAGTTGCCGTGCGACTCATCGTGGAGCGTGAGCGCGAGATCAGTGATTTCAAAGCGAAGTCCTCGTTCAAGATCAGTGCGCTTTTTGATTTGGAGAAGGGAAAGCAACTGAAGGCTGAACTTCCGGAGAAGTTTGACACCGAGAAAGACGCTGTGGCTTTTCTTGAGTCGTGCAAAGGCGCAACCTTTCAGATTGCGAACCTCGAGAAGAAACCGGCAAAAAAATCTCCGTCGCCGCCTTTTACGACCTCCACGATGCAGCAGGAGGCCGGACGCAAGTTGGGGTTCTCCGTTATTCAAACCATGACGGTAGCGCAAAAGCTGTATGAAGCCGGTAAGATATCCTACATGCGAACCGATTCGGTGAATCTGTCCGATGAGGCCGTGGCGGGCGCCACGCAGCAGATTTCCAAAGCCTACGGAATGGAATTTGTATTCAACCGGAAATTCAAGACCAAAACATCGGGTGCCCAGGAGGCCCACGAAGCGATTCGCCCAACGGATTTCTCGGTGCTTGACCCCGGTATGGATCGTAATGCCGGCCGTTTGTATGATTTAATCTGGAAGCGGGCTATTGCATCACAAATGGCAGATGCCGAATTGGAGCGTACCACGGCAACCATCAGTATATCTGGGAACCCCCGAAGTTTAACCGCCACTGGCGAGGTGGTCAAGTTTGAAGGCTTTTTGAAAGTGTACACCGAATCGCGTGATGATGACAGCGAAGATGAGGATAACGCGAACATGTTGCCCCCGTTATCCGTGGGGCAGAAGCTTTCATTGAATTTCATCGATGCCACCCAAACCTTTACCCGGCACCCGGCCCGCTACACCGAGGCGAGTCTGGTGAAGAAGTTGGAAGAGTTGGGCATTGGACGACCTTCTACCTATGCTCCCACCATCACCACCGTGCAAAAGCGCGGCTACGTGGTAAAGGAAAGCCGCGAAGGCAACGAGCGAAAGTACGCGGTTCATACGCTGAAAGAGGGTAACATCCAGAGCCACACAGAGACGGAAATAACCGGTGCCGAAAAGAACAAACTGTTTCCCACTAACATTGCCATGGTGGTGAATGACTTTTTGGTGGAGCATTTTCCGGACATCACTAATTTCTCGTTTACGGCTGAAATCGAACAGGAGTTTGATGAGATCGCCAACGGTAAGTTGCCGTGGAAAAAGATGATTGATCAGTTTTATCGCCCCTTCCGCAAGGTGGTAACAAAAACAGAGAAGATCGAGCGCAGCGCAGTGCAAAACAAAAGTCGGGAGTTGGGAGTTGATCCGAAGACGGCAAAAAAGGTTTACGCCAAGCTGGGTCGTTTCGGTGCCTATGTGCAAATCGGGGAGAACCCCGATGATAGCGGTGGCGAGAAACCCAAATTTGCGAGCCTCCGGCAGGGTCAGTTCATTGAAAACATCACCCTGGAAGATGCGCTGGAACTCATGAAAATGCCGCGTAGTATGGGCGACTTCGAAGAGAAGCCCGTTGTGGTCAACATCGGACGATTTGGGCCGTACGTGCAGCATGATAAGAAGTACGTGTCCATACCAAAAGAAGAAGACCCCTATACCATCACGTTGCCGCGCGCAATCGAGCTGATCGAAGCCAAGCGTATTGCGGACGCTAACAAAACGATTAAGGTGTTTCCGGAAAACCCTGACGTCCAGGTTCTCAACGGTCGTTTTGGCCCTTATATCAAAGCCGGCAAGAAGAATGTTAAGATTCCGAAGGGCAAAGAGCCGAAAGAGCTTACCCTGGAGGAATGCCTGACGCTGGCAGAGAATGCGCCTGAGCGCAAAGGACGATTTGTGCGCAGGAAAGCCTCCTGATTTTGATGAAAAAGCTGGTGGTGTTAACCGGAGCCGGCATCAGTGCAGAGAGCGGGCTGAAGACTTTTCGCGACAGTGGCGGTCTGTGGGAAGGTTATCGTGTCCAGGACGTGGCCACCCCGGAGGCCTGGCAGCGCGACCGTGCTCTCGTATTACAATTCTACAATGAGCGAAGACGGGCTGCCCGTGAAGCGCAGCCGAATGCCGCCCACCGGATCGTAGCCGACCTGCAAAATCATTTTGACGTTACCGTCATTACACAAAACGTGGATGACCTGCATGAACGTGGAGGCTCACGGCATGTGGTGCACCTGCACGGCAGTTTGTTTGAGGCTCGCAGTTCCCTTGATCCGCGACTGATTTACCCGATACCCGGCACTGAACTGAATGTGGGTGATAAATGTGAAAAAGGCTCACAACTGCGGCCCAACATTGTATGGTTTGGGGAAGCGGTACCGCGCATGGAGGAAGCGGCTCAGTACGCTTCGATTGCGGATTTTTTTCTGGTGGTGGGTACTTCGCTCGTAGTTTACCCGGCAGCCGGCCTGATTGACTACGTGCGGGACGAAACACCCAAGTATATCGTAGACCCCCGGAAATCGGAGGTTTGGCATATGCCCAACCTCAACTTCATTGTAAAACGTGCGACCGAAGGTATGGAGGAAGTAAGGCAATTATTGTTGCGCTAGATCGGTCAGGTACTGGCGAAACTTTTCCGTATCGTAGTTTGCTGTTCCTACTTTTTTCATCTCAATTTTTCCTTCGCGATTGATCACAAACGTAGTGGGAATGGAGGGCACCTGTAGTTGTTCGCTAAGGTAACCGCTCGGCATGAATACGGGGAACGTAAACTTATTCTTGCGCACGTAGTCATTTATTTTCGCTTGTGCGCCTTCCTTGTCGATCGAGAGCATCACAAACACGACTTTTGATGTGTCCATTTTCTCGTACAAATGTTGAATGCCGGGCATTTCGGCTTTGCAAGGTCCGCACCAGGTAGCCCAAAGATTCAGGAAGACTACTTTGCCTTTGAATTGGTCGAAGTTGATTCGTGCGCCTGCTGTGGTCTTAATTGCGAAGTTGAAGTCGAAGTCCTTTTTGGCCGGTTCATCCTTGGAAGATTCCGGCTGGATATCCAGGGCACCAGTCGACATCACGACCGATTGCCCGGCCGAGCTAACCTCGCCCCAGACACCAACTTTCTGCAAAAGGAAGACGAGAAACAGGGCGGAAACAGCAGTAAGGGCAATGCTTTTGAACGTAGGGAGGATTTTTTGCATTTGGCTTGATTGTTGGTGCCACGCAAATGTGCCGATTTTGGTAATTTCGAACAATTAAACCCCTGTGCCGAAGCGCATTTTACTGATTTTTGGTTTGTTTTTGGTGTTTACTTCGTCATCGTTTGGCCAGAGGGTGAAGTACAAAGACCTGATTGAACTGCTCAAAGCAAAACGCTTCGAGGAAGCCGAGCCGTTTTTGAAACGTTACCTGAAAGAGACCAACGACAATCCCAACGCCTTTCTGTACATGGGGATTATCTATCATGAAAAGTCATTAAAGGCCGATGTCTTAAAGCATACTGCATTACAGCAGTCTTTTTCCGACTCGGCACTGCTTTTCCTTGACAAGGCTGCGAAGACGATCACCGAGCGGGAAGTGAAAAAGGATTACTACGAAGCCTATACCAGGCGTGATATGCGAACGGGGGAATTTGGCGTTAAGCTCTCCGATATACAGTTGGACATTGACACACGGCAAAGGAGTATCCGTGACCGGAAGGAGAAGGTGATGAATCTTCGAAAGCATTTTGATGCGGCTCAGCAGGTATACACGCGCACCCAAGCGACCTATTCGGCAGTCACTGCAGGCTTTGGTTCGACAACCGATTTTTATCTGCAACATACGGACGCCACGCTGAAGGGGTTCAAGTTGCTGGAACAGCAATATGACTCTCTGAAGCAGGAATTTTCGTCTTACCGTGCAGTGCTTCAGTCGTTGGGCAAGACTGCCTATAACCAGTCGTTGGATGAGGACGACATTGACAACGTGGTGAAGGATGGGCGGACACCCCCTGACTTTTTCGCGGACCAGGTGAAAATCTGGGACTATACCGGGTGGGCGAAACAAAGCTCGGAAGTAATCCAGAAGGAGATTATTCCCGTACGCGAGCACCTGGTCAGCAATGACATTGAGATCAACAAATTAGGGGAGAAACTTCGAAAAGATTCGGTTTCGGTTCGCAGTGATCTCTCCAAACTGGTCGATCGGATGTTAATGTCGGTATTGGCGAAGTATGACCCCAAGCCGATGCCGCTTTCCCTTTTTGCCATGAAGATGGCCGAATTGGAGTTTGGTTCGGATTTGGCCGACCATCGGACTACCCGCGATTCGGTTAACCTGGTGTTTCGTTTGTGGCAGACGAAAAAAGAGCTGCATGATCTTGTTCGTCTGGATAGCCTGGCTAGTATTATGTCAGGTTATCAATTTGAGGCAGATGTGGCCAATTATCAGCATTTCATTGCGCATGCCTACGGGAATAGTGCCGTTCTTCAAACCTATGTGCGCACGACCAAGGAATTTTCAGAGCGGGAAATCAAGAAACGGAGAGAGGTGATGAGCAAGATGGAATCTACGCTCAGTTGGGTTATTGATGGCACCGATTCAATCGCCATTTCGCCTGCCGCTCAGCGGGAGTCGCGTTTTAAACCCCTCGTCATCGTGCCCGAAAAAATGGTTGCCGGTTTGGTTTTTAAGGATACCGTAGCCACGGGCTTCCTGTATAACATTACACCCTCACGAATTCCGGGGGCGAAAGGATCTTTTGCGGTGGACTCGACCTTCAAGAGACGAAACTTGTCTGTGTTGAAAGGCATTGGCGCAACCGATGCGCTTGGACAAACCTATTTTGCAATCCTCTATTCTGAGGTGCCGACCGGAAAAGTTTTTCGAACAACCGTCTGCCGGGTATCAACAACGGGAGGACTGGAGTGGGCCCGCAACTTTTCCCTTGAACTTCCTCCGGCAAACGCTACGTATTTTCCCGAGTCACAGGAGTTATCAATTATGCTGAAAAGTTCGGCCGGAGAAAAACGAATCGTCACGCTGGATAAATCCGGAAAACGTCTGCCCTGACTATTCTCGGGTAGTATCTTCGAATGGCTTTTGAACACCCACAAGGAAGGTGTTGTTCTTTCGGTTGACATCCGCCATGCGTTGGGTAGGGTCAATTTCCAGCGACTCGATGTCTGCCGGCTTACCGTTGATCAGCAGGGTATAGGTGCGGTTCACCCAGGGCCAGGGTGTCGTGTCCATGCGTTTGACAGAACCACTGGCCGGCTTGTTGGCTAATGTCTCGTTGGTGGGCACGTAATACATTTCCTCCCGACCGCCCCGGTACGTTACAACTACCTCAACCGGCATCGGGAATTCACCGATACGATGTAAATCAACCAGCGTGTTGTTTTCTTGAGCTGAAACCTGGCCAATGGCATAGTCAATCTGTTTGGTGGTGTTTACCCAATACCTCAAATACCAGTGCAGGTGCATGCCCGAAACTTTCTCCATGATGCGAATAAAGTCATTGGGTTCCGGGTGTTTCATCTTCCAGGTGTTGTAATACCGCTTCATACCGGTATAAAAGGCATCCTCGCCTACGATGTATTTCAATTGTTCCAGAAACACTTCGCCCATGCTGTAGGCCGCACGGCTATAGGCGCGGTTGGTGTTGTAATGGTCGGCATGCTGGCTGATGGGCTCTTGTAACCCGCTGTTGACAAGGGCAAAGTAGGACTCGTAGGCACCTTTGTGCGGAAACTTTTCATCGGGGTTGGCCAGTGCCTCCTCACTGGCAAAAGAGGTATAGCCTTCATCCATCCACGGATACAGCGCCTCGTTACTGGCCAATGCCATCTGGTACCAACTGTGGGCCACCTCGTGCGCCATCGTACCGCTGACTCCGTCCAGCGAGCCATCGCCCAGGATCAGCGTACACATCGGGTATTCCATACCGCCATCGCCACCCTGAATGATGGAATACGTATCAAACGGATAACGACCGAAGCGTTCGTTCAAAAACCGGAATACATGAACGGCAATGGGTTGCATCTTCTTCCACGTATCCATGGTTTTCTCCTTCTTGAGGTAAAACAGATGGACTTCCGGCCCATCGGGCACCTGTACCCGGTCGTGGGCATAGTCGGGGTCAGCCGCCCAGGCAAAGTCAATTACATCGCGAGCGATGAAATGCCAGGAAAGGTCGCCAGCCGGACGGGTTACCGTTGTGCCCGGCTTTTCATACCCGTGCCCGATTTGTTGTGGATTTTGAAGAACCCCGGTGCCGGCCACCACATACCGGGGGTCGATTGTGATTTTGACATCAAAATCACCCCACACGCCATGAAACTCGCGTGCCACATACTGGTAGGCATGCCACCCTTGAAAGTCATATTCGCATAGCCGGGGGTACCACTGGGTCATGGAGTAGTCGACACCTTCGCGGTTATGTCGGCCGCTTCTGCGGATTTGCACGGGCACTTGGGCTTCAAACTTCATGTTCAGCACCGTTTTGGTGTTGGGCATAATCGGGCGGGGCAGTACAACCTCCAATACAGTCCCGTGCACCGTATAGGTCGCGGCCTTCCCGTCCTGATTGAGCGACATCACTTTTTGGTAGCCGATCTCGTCATCTTTCAACTTCGAAATACGATCCGTCACGCGGCCATCCGGATCCGCGATGGTGCGCGATCGCACATCCATCATGCTTCCAGGCTGAAAAGCATTGAAAAAAAGATGATAGTAAACTTTAGTTAAGGTATCAGGCGAGTTGTTGTAATAGACCAGACGTTGATCTCCCAGCACGCGATGGGTGGTAACATCCAGTTTTACGGACATCGTGTATTCAACTCGTTGTTGCCAGCGAAAATCCTGGGCCACCCCGGCTACCGAGGCAAATAGGAAGCAAGACAGAAGTATCTTTTGCATGCGGAAAAATACATAAACCGGCAGGCTTGCCAAGGCTTATTTCTGCGACTTGGGATAAAAGTTAAACTGCCGGAATACCGTAGCAGACAAGAACCCGCTGTTCTCACTCCCCAGCAACACGGATACAGACGGAAAAACCCGGAAGCGGGAGAGTTTGGACCAATTGCGTTTTTCAAAATTGAAGCCCAGGGCCGGCATCAACCGGTGTCCCGTTTTGTCGCCAAAATACATTTGGTAATCGAGGCGTAGAAACATCTTTCCGATGTCGAAGAAGTTTGAAACGCCCACGCTGTTCCGATAGGGCGTGCTGGCCTGATCCTCTTCAATTTAAAATTGGAAGCGATTGTACTCGGCCAGCACCGACCAAACTTTGGTTGGAGCGGCCATGTATCCGACTGTTCCAATCGTGAGGTAATAGGTGGGGGAATACTGCTGACTCCAATAGCCCGAAACATCTGCATAAAGCCCGCTCTTATGGTAGTAGGCAATACCGGGCGCCAGACCAAATTCATCAATGCCCAATGTTCGGCCGGTGGACGATACGTTGCTGTTGTACCCGACTCGAAATGCAAGCTGAGATCCTAGCGCGGGTGCCGGGGCGTTCATCAGGCTGTCAATTAAGCCGAGCAGTGTACCCGAGTCGCTGGCCAGCAGCAGGGAGTCGGCAGCCAATATTTTCCTTATTTCCTGTTCCAAACGAACCGAGTCACGCATCAACGAGTCGACCCGGGCCTCCTGCGCGAAGCCCGGGTGAGTAAACATCGTAACAGCCACTATAAGCAGGCCGATGCGCACCGGGATGTCATTTTGAAAAGGTCAGTTATTTCGCTGGCGCAGGCGCTGGTTTTCGCGCAGATTCTCTCTGCGCTCCTGCTGCATTCGCCTTTGTTGAATCTGCTCACGAATCAGGATGTTGAAATCGCGCTCGGCTTTACCCAGATTCATCAGTTGCTGGGCGGAGATCACTCGAATCAGCCTTGTTGAATAGTCTTTTTCCAGGTCAAGTTCCTGCTGCTTAATCTTGTGCTTCAACTCCAGCAGGCGCTGTTGTTCTTCGTGGGTGATATTTTTGGGGTCAATTCCCTTGGCGGCCAGCCGAAACTCGTCCCGAATGGCATTTTGTTTATCGGCATACTCGCGATAGACCGGCCAGAATTTCTCTGCCTGCTCTGCACTGAGGCCAAGTTTTTCGGTAATGTAGGCCACCCGAAGCGCCTTAATGCGTTCCTGCACCTTGGGGTCTTGCATACCCTGCGGTTCGTCTTGGGCCCGGCTCGCCACGCTTGCCGCCACAATACATGCGAAAGCTAATAATAATTTCATAATCAGTTGATTAAATTCCTTCATCAAAGTCATTAAAAAGCTCATCTACATCTGCGGCCGTGGTTGTAAATCCTTCATAAACCTGCTCCTCAAGGGCTCGGAGGTCGTCCTCGCTCCAGATTACGGCCTCCATCAATTCTTCGTTAAGCAGTTCGTTATCATCCAGAAAAAGGGAGAGTTGCTCCTGATCAATCTGGCCTAGTTCATACTCAATGTCTGCATACCCGGTTATCCGTTGCGGCTGCGAGAACCAAAAGATACCCGCACCCACCAGCAACAACACAGGCACAGCCACCCGGGTGATGAGCCATGGATTCCAATTGGCCTGCCGTTCAGGTTTTGCCACCCGTGACTGAATGACCCCAGGCAACTTTTCGAAATACCCATCGGGTACATCAAAAACGTTCTTTTTTGGTATGTCGTCCAGTTTCTTCATTTTCAGTGCGTTGGATTGCCTATCCAGTCGAAGGTTTAATCATTCAGTCAAAAATTCCTCAATTTTTTTAACCGCGTGGTGGTAGCTGGCTTTTAATGCGCCAACGCTGGTTTTCGTGATCTCCGCCATGTCTTCGTAGGAGAGGTCATCATAGTATCGCATGTTAAACACAAGTCTCTGTTTATCAGGTAGTTTAAGGAGTGCCTTTTGAAGTTTTTTTTGAATTTCATCGCCCTCCAAACCCGGGGTCGAATCGATCTTGGCGGTAAGCTGTCCGGCCACATCCTCAATGGGTAAAAAGAAACGCCTCTTTTTCCTATTGAGGAAGCTGAGGCATTCGTTTGTCGCAATTCGGTAGATCCAGGTGTACAATTGGGAATCCTCACGAAACTGATCGATGGCCTTGTGGACTTTGATAAACACTTCCTGTGTGATGTCATCGGCATCATCATGGTCGATAACCATTTTGCGCACCAGCCAGTACACCCGCTGTTGGTATGCGCGTACCAACAGGTTGAATCCGTACCCCCGGGTTTCGGGGTTACGCACTTTAAGAAGTAGTTCTTTGTCCTCCAAGCAGGTGTTCGGGCCTTTAGACCCCGAAAGTAGCGAATCGTTTAATCAACCTTTGAAATCCAGAATGCTGTCCACCAACCACTCGTATTGCTCTTTGGAGTGCGTGGGGAAATTGGCGAACCGCAGCTGGTTGCCCTTCCCGGGGCCGTAGCCATCCCCGGCCAAAAGGCCACGGCCGGATAGATGCTCACTCACCCGTTGCGTGTGATCGCCTGTTTGAGCCACAATCACCGTTTTTGATCGCCATTGATTCTCCAGCACAAGGGGTTTGACCAACGGGTGCTGATCCAATGCCTGATATAGTATCGCTGCTTTGTACTCGGTTTCTCTTCGAATCGTTTGAATGCTCTTTCGCAGAAAATCCTCGACTACACTGGCCAGCAGCCAGATCGCGAGAGTATTAGGCGTCTCCGGGGTTTGATTTTTCAGCGCAAACTGATGTAAAGAGGGTAGGCTGTGGTACGATCCGATCCCATGTCCTGATTTTTTCATCTGATTTGATTTTTCAAGACAACGGTCGTTAAAGATCCAGACGCCCAGTCCGGGCGGCAGGCCGAAACACTTTTGCACGGAAAAGAAAACGGAATCGATTTTCGAAAAGTCAAACTGGGGAAAGGGGAGTGAGCTCACCGCATCCACGATGACGAGGGTATTGGGATTGAGCGTGCGGAAACCGTGAATAAACTCCAACGGCAAAGCAACACCAGTGCTGGTCTCGTTGTGGGTTAGGGCGATTAGCTCAGCATGATGCCGCGTGGGTTGATGGAAAGCATGACCTTCACTCACCCGGATTACTTCGGTATTGCACCCCAGTTGGCTGGCAATTTCTGCATACTTAGCAGAAAAGCTGCCGTTTACGTAATGAGTGCTTTGTGCGGCCACGAGATTCTGAATCGAGCGTTCCCAAATTTCGGTAGCCGAGGCCGTGAACGCGATGTGGAAGTTGTCGGGTATCTCGAGCAATTGGCGGAGGCCGACCGAGACCCGCTCAACAGTTCGCTCAAATTCTTTTGAACGATGCGACAGAGAAGGGACGGTCTGCCGCAAACCCTGCCGCAGATGGTCTTCAACGGTAAAATACAATTCAGATGGCCCGGGTGCGAAATGAACAGGTTTCATAGGACAAAATTAAAGCATCAAGCGATAGAAAACTGTCTAGCAAAAAAAAGGTGAAAGACAATATTGCAAGCCGAAAACGTTTTGAATAACTAGCACCATGCCCGCTCGGCTTTGGGACACGTTTGCTGAACCTAACAATTAAAACAATACCGAGTGAAGCTTTCAGGCAAAACCAGGCCTCAATCCCGGCTTAGTCGGGGCCCTCGCCCAAAAAGCAGGTTAACAGAGGAAGGTTGCGGCTGACGGCAGCTCAAAACTTGTCTTTATGGGGTTCAGAAACACCTCACCAAAGCTGGCGGGTTTCTTCTTTCAATAAAGCACTCGGAATTTAATCGTGTGCTCGATGGCCCGAAGAGCCTTCACCACATCCTTTTCATATTCCTTGTTGATGTCGGTAATGACGTAACCGATTTGCTCGTTGGTTTTCAAATACTGACCCACTATGTTAATTCCATGGTTGGCCAATACCTGATTGATGCGCGCCAGAATACCCGGCACGTTTTCATGGATGTGAATCAGGCGATGGGCATTTTCCAGCGTGGGCAGGGTGATGTTGGGAAAATTCACTGCGTTGCTGGTGCTGCCCGTGTTTATGTAGTCCAGGAACTTGCCGGGCACAAAGTGACCGATGTTTTCCTGCGCCTCAGCCGTGCTGCCCCCGATATGAGGCGTTAAAATGGTGTTGGGTAGACCACGAAGCGGAGAATGGAATTCCTCATCGTTGCTTACGGGTTCATAGGGAAATACATCCACTGCGCACCCGCCTACTTTACCGGAGAGAATGGCTTGCTGGAGAGCATCTATGTTGACCACGTGTCCCCGACTGAGGTTGATGAAAATGACACCATCCTTCATTCGATCGAACTCACGTTGCCCGATCAGATGGGTATTGCTTTCACGGCCATCGACATGCAGGGAAACCACATCGGCCTGATCAAGTACTTCGGCCATGGTGCGGCATTTGATCGCGTTACCCAATGACAACTTTTCTTCACAATCATAGTACAATACCCGCATCCCCAGCGATTCAGCTAGAACGGATAGCTGGGTACCGATGGCACCGTAGCCGATAAGGCCGAGTTTCTTGCCCCGCACCTCAAAACTGTTTTTAGCGCTTTTGTCCCAAACCCCCGCGTGCATCTTATTCGACTTTTCGGTGATGTTTCGCATGAGCATGATCATCTGCGCCAGCGCCAACTCCACCACAGACCGGGTGTTGCTGAATGGGGCATTGAAGACTGCAATTCCCCTGCGCGTGGCCTCCTTTAGGTCAATTTGGTTAGTGCCAATGCAAAAGGCGCCAATGGCCATCAACCGATTGGCATTTTGCAGTACACGGACCGTGACCTGCGTTTTAGATCGGATACCCAACACGGAGACATCACGGATTCGTTCGCAAAGCTCATCTTCCGTTAGGGCTGCGTGATAGCTGTCTACTTTGAACCCTTCATCACGCAGATGTTTGATCGCTACCGGGTGAACATTCTCCAACAGCAGGACATTGATCCTGTTTTTGGGGTACGAGATCACCGTGTTCAGTTTATTGAGATACAAAAACTCATCCAGGCTGGGCGTTACATGGTCTGCATTATTCACGACCACCTCGCGCTCTACGTTTTCCGTAAAGGCGTAGAAGCGGTTGGCCAGTCCACTTTGTTTGATTTCATAGTCGGTATAGCCATCGCCAATAACATATACATCGCCCGGCAAATTCAGTTTCTTCAGTTGCTCCACCTTGCCGTTGTTCACCGAAAGGGGATTACTTTCATCAAACCCGATGACTTTGCCTGAAGCATCAAAACGAAATTCATTGGCGAGGATGTTCTCCGGTTTGATACCAAACTCGCTCACCACCGGCTCGATGAATTCCCGAAAGCCATTCGAAATGATGTAAACGTGATCTTTGTATGTGGTAAAAAACTCGCGGTTGCGTTTGAAGGACTCCGACACGCTCGCTTTCAAGCGGCCAACGAGTGGCGAAAGATGCTTTCGTTCGGCCTGTAAAAGGTGGAGACGCTGCTCCAGCGACTGGCGAAAAGAAATGGAGCCGTCCATGCCCTGCAGCGTAATCTGGTGGATCTTTTTTTTTCGTTCTTCCTTATCCGGAAGGCCCTCCAGGGAGATATCGGCAAGAACGTCAAACGCTTCTACCTTGGTAAAGGTGCTGTCGAAATCGATTACGAAGAATTTTGGTGGCGTCATAGAACTCGTAGCGTGCAAAATAAACAAAAAGTCCCCGGCCTTAGCTGACCAGGGACTTCTTTCTGTCCTTCACCCGATGATTACTTCAGGCCTTTTTGAAGTTCTTCGTTCATCATCATGTAATCCCGGTTATTGGCTTTCTTGGCTTCTTCCCAGGATGCCTTTGAGGTAGCCAGGGCACCCGCTTTGTCGCCATTCGCTTTTTGGATTCGCGCTTTCTGATAGAGAATCCAGAAGGCTGTCGGGTTGGTGGCTACCGCTTTGTCGATCCATTCGCTGGCTTGTTTCAGGTCTTTTCCGTTTTCCAGGTAGTAGACCGCGGCATTGAAGTAATTGTTGGGGTTAACTTTTGTATTTGCTTCAATGCTCTTCATCACCTTGGCATCATAATCTACCGTGATACCGAATTTCACAGATGTATTTTCCCACGCCAGTTGCACTTTGGCCGACTTGCTGTCATCGGATATATCACCAATATTAAACGTTAGCACTTCCACCTTTTCCGTCAGTTTCTCAGCCTTTACCTTGAAGTTGGCCGCTTCCTGTGCTTTGTCGTAAGCTCCGGTGTTGCCACCAATTTTTAGATCTTTATACAGAGCGATTGTCCACTCGGTGGCACCGGGCCACGAAAAAATCAGGTATTCACCTTTTGGCACAGCGATGCCTTCCACCTTTACATCATCACCAAATGTAATCTTAGTCCCGCTGTTTGCCCCGGTTCTCCAGATTTGCCCATTGGGCACCACAACGGATGCGTCTGTTCCAAAGATCTTGCGTCCTTTTACTCGCGGGCGGAAGTAATCAATTCGGACATCGGTAAGGCCAACAACCGTGGATACCGAACCGGCCGGAGAGGGCTGGGGTGTTACAACCTGTGCCTCAGCTGCCACAAAAGCAACCATTAGGGCCAGGATTAATACTATTTTCATGGTGTAATTTGATTTAATTGAGGCGTAAAAATAGTGGTTTGTTTGGATTCCGAAATCGATTGAATCCTTTGAGCTTTGCGTTAACAATTTATTAAGGATGTTACCCGAGTCGTTCTATAGGCGGAAGAATGTGCTGGCCATAGCGCGCGGATTGTTGGGTAAAACGCTGGTGACGAAAATCAATGGTCAGGTTACAGCCGGGTGGGTTGTGGAAACGGAAGCGTATTCGTGGCGCGAACGAGGATGCCACGCCTATGGCAACAGACGAACAGCCCGCAACGAAGTGATGTTTGGACCCGGAGGCCACGCGTATGTGTACCTCTGCTACGGCATTCACCATCTCTTTAACGTGGTAACCAACGAGGAGGAGCGGGCTGAAGCAATCCTGGTCAGGGCTTTAGAGCCGGTTGAGGGCGCGGAGGTGATGATGAAACGCCTGAATGCCGTTCGTACTGCCCGATTAACCTCCGGGCCAGGTAAACTCACCCGCGCTCTGGGAATTTCGCGGCAGCACAACGGCATTAGCCTGCAAGGGGAAGAAATCTGGCTGGATGACGGTATAAAAGTTTCACCCCGAATGATTGTAGCGAGCCCACGCATAGGCATTGATTATGCCGGAGCGGACATGCACCTGCCGTGGCGATTTACCATTCGAGGCAATCATTGGGTGAGTGTTCCGCCAGGCCGTTAACTTTGTGCCATGCGTTTTGCTCTTCTGCTGTTTTTTCCCCTGTCCCTGTGCGCCCAGGCACCCGGCCCCGGCATTTT
Source organism: Flammeovirgaceae bacterium (assembly GCA_021298015.1). Classification (GTDB taxonomy): domain Bacteria; phylum Bacteroidota; class Bacteroidia; order Cytophagales; family Cyclobacteriaceae; genus ELB16-189. The sequence continues at coordinate 17,010 of JAJTGY010000023.1, read as the reverse complement.
CAAATCCGTTAATTCGAAATACGATGAATTGAGCCCGGTGGTGAGTCCGGATGGCCTGACGCTTTTTGTCACCGTTGCCAATCATCCGGCCAATGCCGGTGGCGTGAAGGACCCGGGCGATATCTGGATTTCTTCGTGGGAGGGAAGCCAATGGAGCCTGCCCGTTCACGGTGGCCCGTTGTTGAATGACCCAGGCTATAATGGTGTTGCCGGCTTTTCTCCCGATGGTCAGCAACTTTTCCTGTTCAATCACTATGGCAAGTCGGGTTCGCGTGCCACCACACAGGGTCTGTCCGTTAGCCGGTGGCGCGAGGGCCGGTGGGATGCACCTGAAAACATGGCGATTCCATACTTCTTAAACCGCGAGGCGGAATTGACAGGCTCCATCACCCCCGATGGTCAAGCGTTTGTTTTTGCGGCTGAAGGTTATGATACGAAAGGTGCCGAAGATCTGCATGTCACGTTGCGAAAGCCCAATGGCAGTTGGACGGAGCCACGCAACTTATCCTTTTTAAATACCCGTTTTCAGGAGCTCAGTCCATGGTTGGCTGATGATGGGCGAAAGCTCTACTTTGCCACCAACGGGCGCGAAGGCTACGGCAGTTTCGACATCTTCGTGACTGAGCGGTTGGATGACTCCTGGCTACAGTGGAGTGAACCACAGAACCTGGGGCCCGCGATCAATACGGACGGTCGGGAGTTGTTTTTCAGAAACTACCAATCCACCAGTTTTCTGTTTACCTCCACTAAAGACAGTGATGGCTATGGTGATATCCGGTTATTTGATCCGGTGGCTGCGCCCGATACGTTAGTTCGGTTGCGTCCGGCTGACCGAACCGTTGCCCTGGACAATGAAGTTATCATTCGCGGAACCGTGACGAATGCCAAAACCGGTGAAAATGTGCCGGCCGTTATTCACTTCAAAGCAACGGAGATCAAAACGGCCATTACCAACCGGGCCGGCCAGTACCAGGTGAAGTTGCCTGCCAGTGGCCAGTACGTGATCACCGTAGAGGCCCCTCGGTACGTGAGTGTGCTTGAGAATTTGGACATTCACACCTTACAAATGAAAGTGCTGGAAATGAATTTTCGGTTGCAACCGGTGGAAGTCGGTACAACCGTGAATTTGAAGAACGTGCTGTTTGAACAAGGTACGACCACATTCCTGACCGAGTCCTATCCCGAGTTAGACCTGGTGGCCGATTTTATGAAGAACAACTCGCGCGTGGTGATTGAATTAGCCGGGCATACCGATAATCGCGGCAATGCCGACAAGAACAAACAGTTATCGAAGGATAGGGTAGAGAAAGTGAAGCAATACCTGGTTTCCAAAGGCATCAGCGCCAGGCGCATTTCCGGCAAGGGCTTCGGTGGCGAAAAACCGATTGCGAGCGAGGACACCGAAGAAGCCCGCAAGCTCAATCGCAGGGTGGAGTTTACGATTGTGAGGAATTAGAACCCGACAGCCGTATCATCTCCACGCCTGCGGTCAGCACCACCCTCCAGTTTTCCATCGGGCAGAACCAGAATGGCATCAACACGGCCATAACGCCCGCGCGGCTTGATCACATGGCCCAGTTGGGTAAGCGTCAGACTGTCCTCTTTGGCGATAACGCCATGTTCTGGTGCAATAACATCGGGCAGCCATTGACTATGTACCCGCCCGGTGTCAATAGCCTCCTGAAGTGTCATGTCGTGTTCGATCACGTTGAGGAATACCTGAAACACTGAGGTGATGATGGTGGATCCACCCGGGCTGCCCAAAACCATAAAAAGCTTGCCGTTTTTCTCCACTATGGTGGGCGTCATGGCGCTCAGCATGCGCTTGCCGGGCTCAATCTTGTTGGCCGCATTGCCAATGAGCCCAAACATATTGGGAACACCCGGCTTGGCGCTGAAGTCGTCCATCTCATTGTTTAGAAAAAACCCGGAGCCATCAACCAAAACAAAATTCCCGAACCAGCCATTGAGTGTTGTAGTAACGGCTACGGCATTTCCCTGCGGGTCCACTACGGAGAAATGGGTCGTTTCCTCGGATTCATAACCCCGAATAACTCCGGCTTTCACTTCGCTGCTGGGCGTTGCTTTGTTCGGGTCGTAGGTCGCCATGCGGTCAGTGTTGTACTGATCGGCAATCAATTGCTCGATCGGCACTTTATAGAAATCCGTGTCACCAATGTACTCAGCCCGGTCGGCATAAACCCTGCGCTCAGCCTCGGTCATCAAGTGAAGGGTGCGTGCCGTGTTATGTCCCCACTCGCCAATGGGGTAAGGCTCCACACTTTTCAATAATTGCAAAAGGCAGATGCCCCCGCTGGAAGAGGGCGGCATCGAAATCACTTTGTATTCTTTATAGGTGGACGCCAGCGTAGTCCGCCATGCGGATTTGTAGTTCTTCAAGTCCTCGTGGGTAATCAGCCCGTTTCCACGTTTCATTTCAGCTACGATGTCATCCGCAGTTTGTCCCTCGTAGAAACCCGCACGTCCGTTGTCACGGATGCGCTCCAATGTGTGGCCCAAGGCTGTCCATTTGATCGAGTCGCCTGCCTTCCACACGCGCAGCAAAAATTCCGGTTTTACGCTGTTGTATTTGCTTAGATTTTCCTGGGCGCCATTCATAAACTTGGCCTCGCGCTCGGTCAGTACGATGCCGTTGAGCGCCAGGTCAATGGCTGGCTGCAAAAGTTCTTTCCATTCCAGGGTTCCAAACTTTTTGTGCGCTTCCACCAGGCCATCAACGGAGCCGGGTACGCCCGATGCGAGATGACCGTAGAGGCTGAGATTGGGAATCACATTTCCGTCTGTGTCAAGATACATGTTGGTGGTGGCTTTGGCTGGTGCCTTTTCGCGAAAGTCCAGTGCGGCTGTGGTACCATCGTTCATGCGAATAACCATGAAACCACCGCCCCCAATGTTGCCGGCAACCGGGAACGCTACTGCCAGAGCAAAATGGGTAGCGATGGCGGCATCTACGGCATTGCCTCCGCGTTTGAGAATTCGGGCACCGACTTTCGATGCCAGGGGGTGGGCCGAAACCACCATGGCCGAGTCGCCAATGACGCCCATCGTGCGTGGTTTGGGCTGCTCTTTGGACTGGCAGGCCACCAAGACGATCACCATTGACAGAATGAACAGACGTTTCATAGATGCATGTTGGGATTTGATCCCTAAATGTATTATTTCAGGCCGAAGTTTTCCATGAGCCTTCGGAAAGAAAAAGCAGCCCGCCTTAAACTTGCCATCCTTGACCAAACGGTGAAGCTGATTGGGAAAAAGTCTTTTGCCGATTTGTTTGTGGACGAGATTTGCGCGAAGGTGAAAATCTCGAAGGTGACGCTGTTCAAATACTTCCCGCAGAAGGAAGATATTTTGCTATACTACTTTCGGGTTTGGTGTTTCAAACGAACCGTAGAGTTACAGGACAAGCCCCGCGAGGGCCTTACCGGTGTCCAGTTTTTGTTCGACCGCATGAGTGAAGAGATGGAGCAGCACCCCGGCCTGGTTTTGTATTGGCTGGCCTACCTGGCGGACATGAAACGCACACCCAAGCCTTTTCCGGTAAAAGCAGAGGAGAAGAAACTCCTTTTTCCGGACTTCCCGGCCGTCACTTCCCTGGAAATCATGTCCCTTGATCAAATGGCCGAGCGGTTTGCCCTCGAGGCCATCTTTAAAAAGGAAATTGTGAAAACTACATCTACCCGCGATATCACGTTACTGGTGACGAGTGTACTCTATGGAACAATTCTGAGTGCCCATCTTTCCCAAGCCAGTCCGTTGAAGAACTACTTCCGGAAGAATCTGGAGTTGATGCTGAAAGGCCTCCAGTAAAGCGACTAACGGGCGCGAATAGTTTTGGTTCGCTGACGTTTAAAGAGTTTGATTTGACGTTTTCCGATGCGCCAGTTGATGCGGTATTCGTTGCCCTTAACCGGTAACACCCGATGGTAGCGTGGCTTTACGATGCGGTTGGTGTCGGAAGAGCCGCAACCACTCGCCAACAAACCCACCATTACCAGAATTAGTACAAAACGCATAATCACCTAACGGCTAAAATAGGCTTTTTATTTACAACGCACCTGCCTAAGTTTAGGTGTGACTCGGTGGCTTGCTCTTCTTTTCATCTTTTCGGTTGCTGCACATGCACGGGCGCAGCGGCTTTCGGGCGATCAAAAATCCTGGGATTTGGGAGGTGGAACTTCCGTTCCCACATTCACGGCCGAAGTGAATGAAAAAAAGTATTCGCCTGGAACGTTGCCCATTCATTTCAGGATATTACCCACGGGCCGGGGCCGGGATCAGTTCCAGGTGGTATTTGAAAACAACCTGAAAGACACTGTCACGCTCCGCAATGTCGTGCCATTTGGCACCGAGGCCCCGGCTGTCTACATCACCGGCCAGGGCAACCACCGGCTTAGCCGGACGCATTTGTTTCAACAAGGCCGCCTGCCGGTGAATGTTATTGTCCCCGACAATGCGTGGGAAATGGGCTTCGGCATAGTGGCTACCCGGAATGATTCAAGTTGGTATGCGTTGGCCCGCAGAGACGTGTCATCCATACGTGCCGGCACGCGCAAACGTTTTGAGACCGTGCTGGCACCCGGTGGGCAGGTTACCTACCGGGTTTGGTTACACCGATTCTGCGGTGAGTGGCAGCGTGGCCTCCGTCATGCCTTCGCAACAAAAAAGCTGTACGACCTTAATGACTTTGATTCCACGCTTTACCAACGCGCAGATCTGAAATGGATACGAAAAGCCTATGTCATGCATTTGCTGATGGCGTGGGATAAGGATTTTTACGATGGCACTGCCCGGAGGCTTACCCTCCTGGATTTTGTGAAGCGTGGTAAAACATTATTTGGTGGTGATGATGTGGTTTGCATTTGGCCCACCTGGCCAAGCCTGGGCATTGACCAGCGTAACCAATTTGATTTGCATCGCGATTTGCCGGGCGGCACACGTGCTCTTCGCGTGTTGGTGGATTCGCTGCACCGGATGGGCACACGCTTTTTTATTGCCTATAACCCCTGGGATGAAAGCACACGAAAAGAAGACCACCTGGCAGGCCTCACCCGACTTATTCGCGAAACGGGCGCTGACGGGGTGGTGCTGGACACCAAAGGTGAATCAAGCCGCGAGTTGTAGGAGGCCGCTGACAAGGCCGGGGCCGGGGTAGTAATATACAGCGAGGGCATGGCGGTGCCCAAAGACATGCCCGGCATTGTGGCCGGACGTGTTCATAACGCTTTGTACTATCCGCCCATGCTCAATTTGAACCGGCTGTTGCATCCCGGCTTTTCGATTTTTCGCGTTGCCGAAGTATTCAAGGAACCAATTCAGCGCGAGTACGCGGTTGCCTTCTTTAACGGTTATGGAACAGAAATCAATCAGTTCGCCCCCGGGCACCCGGAGTGGGAAGCCGGGCAATATCAGTATCTGGGTCGAACGACTCGCATTTTGCGCGAGCATAGCCGCGTGTTTGAGCGTGGTGACGTAACACCCTTGATTCCCACTCAACGTGACAGTATTTGGGTGAATGCCTGGCGAGGTGATGACGTGAACCTCTACACCATTTTTAGTTTGCGGCCGGCCGGATTCACGGGAAGTTTGCTCGAGTTGCCGTTGAATGACAATCAACATCGGGTTGTTGATATCTGGAATCATGAATACCCGACTCGCAAGGGAAACAAGTTGGGCGTTCGGGTAGACGGGTTTCACTCAGGCGACCTGGGCACTAACAACGAAGGCGCGGTTTCTTGTGTTGCCGTGTATACAAAAGTCATACACTCGCATACAACTGCCGATAGTCTGCGAATCACTGCGCCCCGGGATGTTGACCTTCGCATTTGGAAAGGCAATCCATCGTACCAGTCAGAACCGATTCAATTCAAAGGCGGCTCTTACGGGTTTAGGCTGACTGACCTGGTGGGAAAGTTCGAGGGGAAGTTAGTGGTTCAAGCTATTCGAAACGGTGAAGTGGTGGACGAGATGATTCACAGTTTGATGCCGGGAACCCCAAGGCTGGTTTCGACAACGAACCGCACCCCAAAAGCTAAGCAGTTGCCAAAAGGTATGATTCGGGTTCCTTCCGGTTCGTTTGTTTTCAAGACGACAAAGGGAGATGATTTTATTTCTTATCCCGGCAACGGGCGCGGAGAGACTCTGCAGGTGCGTGAGTTTGCAATCGATCTTACGCCCGTCACCAACGCCCAGTTTGCATTATTCCTTCGCGCCACGAATTATCGACCGGCTGATACCACCCGGTTTTTGGCGCATTGGCGTCAGGGTAGCCCCCCAAGCGGGGAAGAAGATTTTCCGGTTACCTATGTGAGCCTGGAGGACGCACACGCCTACGCACATTGGGCTGGCAAACGGCTGCCAACCGAAGCCGAGTGGCAGTACGCGGCACAGGCGGGTGACGATCGCGAGTGGCCGTGGCGCCAAACGAAGCCAGTTACACGCAAAAAGCAATACGTAACGGAAACACTCACCGTCACGGCTATCGATGGAATCAATCCGAGGCACGCCAACCTGGGCGATGGGCATTTATACCCGGTCGGGAAGTATAAGGCGGGGGCGAATCCCTGGGGGTTATTGGATTTGTCGGGATGCGTGTGGCAACTAACAGCCGATGAATACGAGAGCGGGAGCTACCGGTACATTATGATGAAAGGCGGAAGTTATTTCAAGCCTTCATCCAGTTGGTGGTATGTGCAAGGCGGACCGCGGGAGTTGCACTACCGGCAGTACCTGTTGCGGGTATCGCCCGGCTTTGAACGAAACGCCACCGTAGGTTTTCGCTGTGTCGTGGATTTTTAACAAATTGAATCCTGCATCCAGTATCCAGTATCCAGTATATGTTCAACAGACGCAACTTCATCCAAAAATCAGCTCAGGCGGGTGCCGGGCTGGCGTTAACAGCCGCGCTGCCCTGGCAGGCGTTGGCTCAACAGAAACAATCGGTAGCTGCCTCGGACAAGATTCGTGTGGGGGTGATTGGTGTTAACGGCATGGGTTGGAGTAACCTAACCTCCATGAATAAAATTCCCGAGGTGCAGGTGGTGGCGCTGTGTGATGTAGACAGCAACGTGCTCAATTGGCGCAAATACGAACTGGCCAAGAATGGCGTCACGGTTAAGACGTTCGAAGATTATCGGAAGATGCTGGCCGACAAAGATATTGACGTGGTGATCATTGGGACTCCCGATCACTGGCATTGCTTGCAGATGGTAGAGGCCTGCGCGGCAGGCAAAGACGTGTATGTGGAAAAGCCGATTGGCAATTCGATTGAGGAATGCCGCATCATGGAGGCCGCGCAAAAGAAATATGGACGTGCCGTACAAGTCGGGCAATGGCAGCGAAGTACACCGCATTTTACCGATGCTATCAATTTTGTGAAGTCGGGTAAGCTGGGCAACATTCGCATGACCAAGGCCTGGGCTTACCAGGGCTGGATGCGCAACATTGAAGTGAAACCGGATGCCTCAGTGCCGGCCGGGGTGAATTATGATTTGTGGCTCGGGCCAGCAACCAGGCGGCCGTTCAACCCCAATCGCTTTCACTTCAACTTCCGCTGGTATTGGGATTATGCCGGAGGTCTGATGACGGACTGGGGCGTGCACGTGATTGACTATGCGCTGATGGGTGTTAACGCCAAAACACCTAAGTCGGTGATGGCATCCGGTGGTAAACTGGCCTATCCTGACGGTGCCCATGAGACGCCCGATACGCTGGCTACCGTTTATGAGTTCGATAATCATTTAATGGTATGGGAGCAGGCGCAGAGTATCAGCAACGGCAACTATGGCAAAGACCACGGCATTTCATTCATTGGAAACAACGGTACCCTGGTGTTGTGGCGTGGTGGCTGGGAGGTGATACCGGACGAAAAGAGGATGGAGGCTGTGCCGTTGCAACCTAACAAAGGCAGCGGGCTGGATAACCACACCCGCAACTTTATCGAAGTCGTGAAATCCCGAAATTTTGAAACACTGGCGTGCCCGACTCAGGATGGGGCGCATGTGGCCATCATCGCGCAAATGGGCAACATCGCCTATCGCACGGGTAAGAAATTGTTTTGGGATGATAAAGCCGGAAAGTTTACCGATTCGAAGGCGAATGAATTGATGGGAGCGAAGTATCAAAATGGTTACTCCCTACCGAGGGTAATGTAAGCGCTATGACTCGGTTCCTGCTCATTTGGATTGCTGTGCTTTTGCTGTCGTTGGGTTCGTGCTCACGCAGGCAAGGAACTCAGCGAGATGTGGGATCAATTCAGACGGAACAAAATCAAATTGGACCTAACGTCCCGAGCGGGTTGTTGGTGGTTGACACGGCTGTCGGTAACACAGCTGAACACCGTCAACTGGATTTGCTCGAAGAGCATCTGTTCGGTCGGTTCTTTAACGATCGTGCAGAGTTTTATGTAATCAAAAATCCGGAAAACAAGTTATTCTCATCAGGTGTTCAATCCATAACCATGTATTACATCGATGGCGTGTTGGGAAAGACCAAATACATCCTGACAAGCAGTATTTCAGCTGACCTCATTTCGAATTATGGTAATTTCCGAATTGCTGGTCTTGACTCCATTAATAAAAAGCTCGTTCGCAACCGCAACATCCTGCAATCCCAGTCCACCATACCACTTCTTGATCAACGCCTAAATCATTTCGAAATGAGTTGGCAGAAAAAAGATAAGATTTTTCTTTACCGGGAACTTCGAAACGACTCTGCGCGGCAATTTGTGTTTATTGAGAAGCTTAATGATTACGATAAACGTCTGCGTGCTGTTGATGTAATTTTTTAGATCTCCTTCCATGTATGGTCCGCCAGCAGTTGGACGGCACCTACAAAGGCTTTGTAGGGACCCGTGGCGCTTCCCCATTCTTTGGGGCTCACCATACTTAATAAGTACGATCCGTCCTTCGCTTCAAAGAGGTAATACGTTTGCCCGATGACCGGGCTGAAGTTGAGTTTTGCACCATAGACCAGCATACTCAACTCCTTGCGCTTGTGGATCTCTTTTGCCTGCAGCGCTAATAGTTCAATCTGCTGCCGGATTTGCATGAGCTGCATGTTGGTTTGCTCCTCCATGGCGGTGAGGGCTTTGTGGCGGATCATGCCCTCTTCGGTCGGCTTAATAACCGCGCCCGAAACCGAGGCCGAGTAGGGAAGCACGCTGAGCTGTTTATGATACACTTCCGTGTTACTAAACACGGGTTGCCCCAGTTCAAAACCCTCTTGCAAAACCTTCAGATATCCGTTGGGTAGTATCTCGTGAGTTACCCGCAGGTTCACGTCACCTTCCTTGAAAAACTCAATCGAGAATTGCGCGGATCCTGTAAACCACGCGCGCACCTGATCACCTAACTCGGGTTGTTCAAATTGGTGCACTTCACCGTCAGCCTCAAAGGTGAAGGTGCTTTCACAGGCCTGATCTTCGAGCGTGACCCAATGTTGTGTGATACGCAGGGCTTTGCGCCCGTCCAGAGCCTCTATGCGATATTGACCCGACTTGGGCCGCTGGCCGCGGTCATAGGTTCCCTTCTCGGGAAAGAGCTGCCAGGCCGCAATAAAATTGTATGCTTCTGTCATTACCTCACCTAAACGAAAAAAGCCTCGGAAGAGGCTTTCTTTTGCGGTCCGGACGGGACTCGAACCCGCGACCTCCTGCGTGACAGGCAGGCATTCTAACCAGCTGAACTACCGGACCAATATTTCAAAGTTCATTTTTAGAACCTTAGGCGGGGTTCCCGCGACCTTCCCGCTATGGCGGGACAGGCATTCGACCTTCCCGCTATGGCGGGACAGGCATTCTAACCTCCCGATTAAATCGGGATGAACTACCGGACCAATATTTCAAAGTTCATTTTTAGATTCTTCAGACCTAAAAACAAGGCTGCAAAGATACTGCCCCGGCCCATTTCTCCAAAAGAACAGAAAAATTTAGTCGAAAAGGCTTCATTTCGTTTTGGCTATATTTGCGGTCTATAGCCATGAGTACCAAGGAAAAGCAGACCCGCTACCGCGAAGCCGTTCGGTATCTTGACAATGCTAAAGAAATACTCCGAACAAAAGCGGAAAAAAAGGATCGATACTATCAGGATGAGAAGTACGTGAAAATGGCGTGCGGAACTGCTTATAGTGGCGTTCTAAAGGCTGTTGACACCTACCTCGAAATCAAAGGCAAGCCGATTGAAAAAAAGAAAGGTAGCCGCATATCGGTCGATAGTTACAGAAAGTTACTAACCAAATTGGATAAAGGTGTTTTAAATGATTTTAACACCGCCTACGAGCTGCTTCATCTGGCCGGGTATTATGAGGGGCTGCTACATGCCGATGCCATTAACTCGGGCTTAGATGCGTTCTCAGCCATTTTGAACAAGATTCGCCCGATGGGTGAGCCACCACTTTCGTTGAATTGATTTTACATGCTGTTAGACTTTGAAAAACCGATAGCCGAACTCGAAGCCAAGCTGGCCGATATGAAACAACTTGCCGCTGACAGCGATGAATCTGTCAATAAGGCCATCGAGGCCCTGGAGAACAAAATCACTGATCTTAAGAAAGAAACTTTTGAGAATCTGACCGGCTGGCAGCGCGTCCAGCTATCGCGTCACCCAGATCGACACTATACGCTTGATTACATTTATGAGATCACGAGTGATTTCATTGAACTTCATGGCGACCGCAACGTGGCCGATGACAAAGCGATGGTAGGCGGATTGGGATGCATTGACGGGCAAACCTTTATGCTTATCGGTCAACAAAAGGGGCGCAACACCAAGCAGCGACAAATGCGCAACTTCGGAATGGCCAACCCGGAAGGCTACCGCAAAGCACTGCGACTGATGAAGATTGCAGAGAAATTTAACAAGCCCATTGTCACATTCATTGACACACCCGGTGCCTTTCCCGGTTTGGAAGCCGAGGAGCGGGGACAAGGCGAAGCCATTGCCCGCAACCTGAAGGAGATGATGATGTTGAAAGTACCAGTCATTTGTTTGATCATTGGTGAAGGTGCTTCAGGCGGGGCGCTCGGCATTGCCATTGGCGATCGTGTGCTCATGCTTGAAAATACCTGGTACTCGGTGATTTCACCGGAATCCTGCTCATCGATTTTGTGGCGGAGTTGGGATTACAAAGAACAGGCGGCCGAGGTACTGAAACTCACCGCTAAAGACATGCTCCACCATAAATTGATTGATGGCATTGTGAAAGAACCGCTGGGCGGTGCCCACACTGATTTGAAGTGGATGGCGAACGAAGTTAAACGTGTGATTTTGGAAACGGCAGCCGACTTGAACAAGCTAAGCCCGCGCGATCGAATCAATCAACGCATTGAAAAGTTCTGCGACATGGGCGTTTACAAGGAGTGATCCCATGCGGCAACCCGGCCACCCCGAAAATTATGCGTTACCACCAACCGCATGGCTGTGAAGCTCCATATTATCGAAACGGGATTTTTTAAGCTGGATGGTGGCGCCATGTTTGGTGTTGTACCCAAAGTCATCTGGCAAAAAACAAATCCGGCAGACGAGAATAATCTGTGTACCTGGGCCATGCGTTGTTTGCTCATGGAAGACCGTGACCGCCTGATTTTGATCGATAATGGCATAGGCGACAAACAAGACGCCAAATTTCTCAGTCACTATCATTTGCACGGAGATCAATCGCTGACCGCCTCATTACAGAAGGCTGGTTTTTCCGAAGCAGACATCACAGACGTGTTCCTTACCCATCTTCATTTTGATCATTGTGGCGGCAGTATAAAAAGGCGAGGTGAACAACTGGTGCCGGCTTTCCCGAATGCCGTGTATTGGAGTAATGAAGCGCATTGGGCGTGGGCCACAAAACCTAATGACCGGGAAAAAGCGAGTTTTCTGCGCGAGAACATTGAGCCCATTCAGCAAAGCGGGCAATTGAAATGGGTGAACCCAGGTGCTGATACAGGTCTTCCGTTTGACATCTTCTTTGCATCCGGCCATACGGAGAGCATGATGATTCCACTGATTCCCTACAAGAATAAAACGGTTTGCTTCATGGCCGATCTGTTGCCTTCCACCGGCCACATTCCGCTGCCCTATGTAATGGGTTATGATACCCGGCCATTGCTCACGTTGGAGGAGAAGAAGCGATTTCTGCGACAGGCCGCGGACGAGCAATGGGTTTTGTTTTTTGAACACGACCCGATTAACGAATGTTGCATCGTGAAAGAGACGGAAAAAGGCGTGAGGCTCGATCGAGCGCTGGCGCTTCGGGATCTATAAGCATCAAGGTATGAAAGTAGGGATCGTTCTTTCCGGAGGAGGCGCCCGGGGTTTTGCCCACATTGGTGCCTTGAAAGCTCTCGAAGAAAAGAATATTCAATTTCACCTGGTGGCGGGCACCAGTGCCGGCTCGGTTGTGGGTGCGTTGTATGCTCAAGGACATCGCCCGGCCGACATCATGGCTATAGTCCAACAGATATCTTTGATTCGAACGGTGCGGCCCGCCCTGAGTTGGACCGGGCTTCTCAAGATGGATGGTTTGCGGGAATTGTTGCTCAAGTATATTCCACACAATTCATTCAATCAGCTCGCATTACCCCTGACCGTTGCCGCCACCGATTTGAAGCGTGGGAAAGTGAACTACTTCACCGAAGGAGATCTCATCACCTGCCTAACGGCCAGTTGCAGCATCCCGGGAGTTTTTGATCCCGTACCAATAGGCGATAGCCTTTTTGTCGATGGCGGAGTATTTGACAATCTTCCGGCACGTGCCATTCGCGATCATTGTGATGTTTTGGTGGGTCTGCATTGCAACCCCATCAGTCCTGATTTTGATGCCAGAAATATGAAGGTCGTTATTGAGCGTAGCATGTTAATGGCGATTGGCGTGGGTACTCAGTTTAGTAAACATTTGTGCAATTTTGTCATCGAACCCCCCGGTCTCGATCGATTCAATGCGTTTGAGATTGGAAAGGCAAAGGAGATTTTTGAAATCGGCTATCGCTACACCAAAGACATGGTTACACCCGAAATGATTTTCAACCCCACGCATGACTGAGTTTCAAAAACAGATTCTGGCAGGGATTCCGGCTGAACTGCCGGCCTTACCCGAGTGGGACGCAAATGTTAACCATGCCCCACGCAGGAAGGATATTTTGACCCCCACCGAAAAAAAGCTCGCGGTGCGCAATGCCTTGAGATACTTTCACCCGCACCAGCACGCGCTGTTGGCCAACGAGTTTTATGATGAGTTGCAGCGGTTTGGGCGAATTTACATGTACCGGTTTCGGCCGTTGTATGAAATGAGGGCCCGGCCGGTTGACGAGTATCCGCACCGATCGAAGCAGGCGGCCGCCATCATGCTGATGATTCAGAATAACCTGGATCCGGCTGTGGCGCAGCATCCGCATGAACTGATTACGTATGGAGGCAATGGGGCAGTGTTTCAAAACTGGGTTCAGTATCTGCTTACGATGAAGTACCTGGCCACCATGACGGACGAGCAAACGCTCCATACGTACAGTGGCCACCCGTTGGGTTTGTTTCCCTCATCTCCCGATGCACCCCGTGTAGTAGTTACCAACGGTATGATGATTCCCAATTATTCGAAACCGGATGACTGGGAACGATTCAATGCCTTAGGAGTGACGCAATACGGGCAAATGACAGCCGGCTCGTACATGTACATTGGGCCGCAAGGCATCGTGCACGGCACCAACATCACCATTTTGAATGCGGGGCGCAAAATCGCCAAAGCGGGTGAGGACCTGCGCGGAAAATTGTTCGTCACTTCGGGGTTAGGCGGGATGAGCGGGGCACAACCGAAGGCCGGAAATATCGCAGGGTGTATTACCGTGGTGGCCGAAGTGAATCCAAAGGCCACCGAAAAACGACATGCACAAGGGTGGGTCGATGAAGTGGTTAGTTCGTTGGATGATTTGGTGAAACGAACAAAGGCTGCTCAAAAAAATAAAGAGATTGTTTCGATTGCCTATTCCGGCAATGTGGTGGACGTTTGGGAACGTTTTGCGCGAGACGAAGTTTATGTTGATCTCGGTTCCGACCAAACTTCATTGCACAATCCCTGGGCAGGGGGCTATTACCCGGCTGGTTTGAGTTTTACGGAGTCCAACGATTTGATGGTGCGCGATCCGGAGAAGTTCAGGCAAATGGTGCATCATTCATTGAAGCGTCAGGTAAACGCCATTAATCACCATGCGGCCCGGGGCACGTATTTCTTTGATTATGGCAATGCTTTTTTACTGGAGGCTTCCCGGGCGGGAGCAGACGTGTTGAAACCGGATGGTTCATTTCGCTATCCCTCTTATGTACAGGATATCATGGGGCCGATGTGTTTTGATTATGGCTTTGGACCGTTTCGCTGGGTATGTGCCAGCGGGCTGTCCCGTGATCTTGACATTACCGATGAGATGGCGGCCGAAGTGTTGGGCCGTCAGCTCAACTCAGCTGCTGATTGGATTAAGCCTCAGATAAGCGACAACCTGAATTGGGTTAGAAATGCCAAGGTGAACAAACTGGTAGTCGGTTCGCAAGCCCGAATACTCTATGCAGATGCCGAGGGCAGAATGAATATTGCGCTGGCATTTAACCAGGCCATTCGAGAGAATAAGATTGGTCCTGTGGTGTTGGGCCGCGATCATCACGATGTTTCGGGTACGGATAGTCCATACCGCGAGACATCCAATATCTACGATGGATCACAGTTTACGGCCGACATGGCGATTCATAATGTGATTGGCGATTCTTTTCGTGGTGCCACCTGGGTTTCGATACATAATGGGGGTGGAGTGGGTTGGGGGGAGGTAATCAATGGGGGCTTTGGCATGCTACTGGATGGCAGCAAACAAGTTGAAGACCGTATAAAAAACATGCTGTTTTTCGATGTCAATAATGGTATTGCACGCAGAGCGTGGGCCCGCAACGCAGGGGCGCATCAGGCAATCGCTGCCGCTCAACAGAAACAACCTCTGCTTTCTGTAACAATGCCCTATCTTGCCAGCGAATCCGATTTAGATTTTATTCGTTAGTCATGCGACCGTTGTATTCGTTGATATTCAAATTAATGGGGTGGAAAATTACCGGGAGCTTTCCGCCTGAGTTGAGGAAATACATTGTGGCAGTTGCCCCCCACACCAGCAATTGGGACTTTCCGATTGGTGTGATGGCCCGCAGCATTTTGCGAATCCGGCACGCGAAGTTTATTGGGAAGAGTTCACTTTTTAAACCGCCTTTTGGCTGGTTGTTTCGGGCACTGGGCGGCTATCCGGTTGACCGATCGAAGAGCAACGACATGGTGAAACAAGTTGTGGATATCATCAATGCACACGATGATTTTATTCTTGCCATTGCACCGGAAGGAACGCGCAAGAAGGTTGACAAATTGAAGACCGGGTTTTATTACATCGCCAAGGGGGCGGGTATACCCATCATTCCCTGTGGCTTTGATTTTGCGAAGAAAGAGGTGGTCATATCCTCGCCATTGTTTCCATCCGGGGATATTGATGCAGACATGAACAAACTCCTGCAGTTTTACCGGGGCATCCACGGGGCCAATCCCGATTCGGGTTTGTGACGATTATGAAATACCCATGAGATAACAATCACACCAACCGATGATGAATAACGACCTTTGTAGGAAAGATTATCACTATGGAAAAGGTCAGTTTCGCACAGGTTGTAAAAGTAGGCTGCGGGATAGATGTACACAAAGAGATCATCGTAGCCACCGTTCGCCAAAACGAGAGCGAATACGAGACGAGGGAGTTTTCCTCGTACACGAGTTCTTTGACAGATTTAAGAGAGTGGTGCAAAAGCAAAGGGGTAACGCACATTGCCATGGAGAGCACGGGCATTTATTGGAAGCCGGTGTTCAACATTTTGGAAGAGGGTGATTTTGATATCCTGCTTGTCAACGCCCGTCACGTGCGTAATGTTCCGGGGCACAAGACGGACAAAAAAGACAGCCAATGGTTGAGTAAACTGCTTTTGAGTGGCTTGCTAAAAGGCAGTTTTATTCCCCCGGTTGAGATACGCGAGCTGCGTGATCTGGTGCGCTACAAGAGAAAAGTTGTGGCACAGGCCGCCTCAGAGAAAAACCGCATCATCAAAATTTTGGAAGACGCCAACATCAAACTGAGCAGTGTGCTGAGCAATGTAGATGGAGCGGTAGGCACAAAAATCATCGATGACTTGATAGCCGGAAAAACAGCGGTGAACGAACTGCTCAAGCATTATCACGGTAAGATAAAGGCGACCCGTGAAGAAATGGGTAAGGCGTTGGAAGGTCGGCTCACCAAGCATCACCAGTTTATGCTTGGAATTATCAAAGAGAGCATATCAGACAAGGAGAAGCTGATCGAAAAGCTGGACAAACAAATTGATGAAGCGGCTGCACAATATCGGGTGGAGATCGAGTTGTTGCAAACAATTCCAGGCGTTGGCCATGACCGTGCGGTGAATATCATCAGCGAAATAGGCACAGACATGGGTCAATTCCCCAATGAACAACACCTGAGCAGTTGGGCGGGCATGAGCCCCGGCAACAACGTAAGCGGTGGTAAAAAAAGTAGCCACCACAGTGCATGGGAACAAATACCTGCAATGCACGCTGGTGGAAAGTGCTTGGGGCGCAACGCGTAAAAACGACAGTTACTTCAAACGTAAGTATGAATCACTCATAGCCAGACGTGGCAGAAAGAAAGCATTGGTTGCCGTAGGGCACAAAATTATTATTGCTGCTTACCACGTCATCAAAAATAAAGAAGTGTACAAAGAGCCTGTACTGCACAACAATCCGAAAAAGAAAGCCAAACGGATCAACCATTTGCTGGACAAGCTCAAAGAATTAGGGTTGGAAGTCAGGAAGGCAGACCTGGCACCAACGGCATAAAACTCTAAAGGTCGTTTTTTTACTGTGCATCCCTTGTGGAATCACGCGTATGAAATTGACACCTTAACAGGATAAGCACCAACCGATGTCACAAGCTCGGTGAGCAATCAC
>JAJTGY010000067.1 GCA_021298015.1 Flammeovirgaceae bacterium | reverse complement strand
ACTGGTTACTCTATTGAGCTTGAGCGCGTGAATGTGAAGAATCAGTTGGGCAAACCATTTGAACCATCAATTAAAGATGCTCTTGTTCATTCATAATGAGAATCCTTATTGATTTAGATGATGAGACAATCAAGGCATTGTCTCATCTCGCTCTAGATGCCAACATGGATAGGAAGAATTACATTCAATCTGCCCTTGTAACTCATGCGCGTGGGGGCTTTAAAAACAAAAAACCTTCCACTAAACGTAAATCGAAGGACTGAACGTTGAAGCCAAAAACTGAAATAAACCCCTTGTTGGTGGGGCTTGCGGTCGCACGTGGGTGGGAGCCGAACAGTGCCGCCCCGAAGCATGGGCGGTGCGAGGAACAGCTTCCATGCCCGAAGCACCATCGGAGCGGGGCGGCATTGCCACCAACGTATCTGGTGTATGAGTAGTAAAATTTGCGAACACTAACTTAACTATGAAAGACAAAACAGTGCATTTGAATTTAAAACCCAGCGGGGGGGATTTGATTTCTGAATCTTATCTCATGGACTGCATGACCGGAATGAAAGAATATCCAGACGGTTACTTTGACCTTGCAGTAGTTGACCCGCCTTATGGGCTTGGGATAGATGGACAAAAGCTGAACAATACAAATAAGAACCCGAAGCACAATAGAAAGGCACACAAATTCAAAGGATGGGATAATGCGGTTCCGACTATGCAATACTTCACAGAACTTTTTAGAGTGAGCAAAAACCAAATTGTGTGGGGTGGCAACTACTTCACTAAATATCTTGAACCGAAAAAGGCTTGGATTTTCTGGTACAAATGGCAAAACGATTTAACAATGTCAGACGGTGAAATGGCTTGGAGTTCATTCGATAAAGTAAAGAGGGTGATAAGATTCTGGACACCCACCTTGGAAGCGGCTCGATAGCCTTGGCCTGCCATGATTATAAATTAGATTTAACGGCCTGCGAAATTGATAAGGATTATTTTGAGGCAGCAAATAAGAGGTATCTTAATCACATTGCACAAACTGTATTATTTTGAGTGCGGTGGGTTTTTAATTTTTATTTTTAAAATGCCTTCCACTGAACTATGATTGAAACACAGAACTTCCTCGCCACAAAATGCGACATACACGTTGTTGTGTGCCGTTTTTTTGAATGTGCGTTGGGTGCATTCAAAGGCATGGCGCGGTGGGTTTGTGAAGCTCCGGCTGGCAGCCTTTGCTCGCGGGCGGCTCAAAAATATGGCATACAACGTATCAAGTATATGACCAGTGGCCGCCTTACACTAAACTACATGAGCCAAAGTGTATTGCAGCCTTTGGATTGTGCGCGGAACGTGTGGGCTGCTTTACTCTTTGAGCGTTGAAACCAGAACTTAATAAAATGAAACACTTAGCACTTTTCAATGGTATCGGAGGTTTTCAATTAGCTGCTCACTTAGTCGGCTGGGATAATGTCGCTCATGTTGAAATAGATGAATGGTGTAACCGAGTTGTCAAACAGCACTTTCCAGAAAGCGAAAGTCACACAGATATAAAAAACTTCAATGGAACAAAATACAAAGGAACAATTGACATTATCACTGGGGGATTCCCATGTCAGCCCTTCAGCGTTGCCGGTAAACGTAAGGGCAAAGAAGATGATAGACACCTCTGGCCGCAAATGCTTAGAGTTATTAAAGAAGTTAAACCTGCCTGGATTGTTGGCGAGAACGTTACTGGCATCATCGGAATGGTACTCGAACAAGTATTATCTGACTTGGAAAACGCGGGTTATAACACCGAAACATTTATCATTCCAGCTTGCTCTATCGGGGCGTTGCACAAACGAGACAGACTTTGGATTGTGGCTCACGCCAACGGCAAGCGATGGAAAGATGAGCAAAAAGAAAACGGACAGTTGCTATGTGACCAAATCAGGAACGGTAAGACTCATAAACAAAAAAGGACTGAGCTCGAACGCGGGACTATCAAACATGGTACAATTTTATCCAACACCAACGGCACAGGATGCGAAGAACTTGACACTACCACCATCACAGAAGGACAGAGATTCTATTCCGGGAATGCTTTTGAAGGAAGGAATTACTGGCAAGTTGAACCCAGAGTGGGTAGAGTGGCTGATGGGGTATCCAATCGGGTGGACAGAATTAAAGGATTAGGTAATGCAATCGTTCCACAAGTTGCGCTCGAAATTTTCAGGGCTATTAACAAAACTTTGGATGTGCGGTAGGTTTTGCGCGGTTTTGTTAAGTGCCCTGCTTATCTGGCGGCCATTGGTTATATACAGTGTTGTAGGTAGTGTCCGCGTGTGCGGTGGGCAGCCCAACATTGTGCGCGAAGGATTTTGCGGGTGGCCTCCGTGCCGGGGTTGGGCTGATTGTTGAAGCGGCATTACCTACAACAATTCAGTATATGCCACTCACCCGTTTGTTTAACGGAATTCCACGTAAATACATCACAATCCTACGGCAGGGTGCGTAGTTTTAACAATTGCCCTAACGTTGTTCCCAATGAACCGGACTTGGGGCATATTTCTGGTGGTTGTTCTGGCAGCCCTGGCCTACGGGGCTGCTAAAACATACCAGGCTATCGGGCAAATTCAATACACTATTGCCGGCTTTGGCTTGCCCCGCCTTGTTCAAAATCAACTCCAGCTTCCTGTCATTGTTCGCTTCATTAACCCGGCCCTTATTCCGGTACCCATTAACTCGCTGCGCATTGATCTCAACTACCTGCGCAACGGCCAACCGGTAAAAGCGGGTACGGTAGAGCAAACTAACTTCAGCATTAATCCAGGCACCAGCGAAGTGCCCGTAAACACAACGGTTGATCTGCGGGCCATCACCGATAATTTTTGGCAAAGCGTGGCCAGTGCAGCCATTGGCAATCTTCAGATCAAAGCCGATGTGCTCGTAACCGTAGCCGGCCAAACCAGCTCACAAAGTTTAACCAAAACCGTGCGCCTATGATCGCCAGCCATAAGCGCAGCATTAAACCCGGCACGCAATACAACAAGTATTTCGATTTGGGCAGCGTGGATAACCAGGAAGTAACGCTGGCGCAAGATGGCGATGTGGTGGATACCGTGGGCCTCATGCAGCGCATTGTTCAAAAAACGTTGCCGCAAACCAAAAAAATTGCGCAAGTGCTGAAAGGCGCCACCCGGCAGGAAACCGCCAGCAACCTGTGGAATTTCCTTTACCACCATGTGCAGTACACCAAAGATCATCCGCTGCGCGAACAACTGCGCACCCCGCTGCGCACCTGGCGCGACCGCGCCAAGGGTGTAGACTGCGACTGCTACTCCATTTTCATCTCCAGTGTGCTCACTAACCTGGGCATACCGCACCAATTCCGGATTGCCGCCTACGGTGGCAGCGACTTTCAGCATGTGTACGTAGTGGTGCCCAACGGCAAAAACTACATCACCATCGATCCGGTACTGAATCAGTTCAACACCGAGCAACCCTACGCTCGAAAAAAAGATTTTGATATGCACATTACGCAACTCAGCGGCCCCGGCCTGGGCAGCCATTTGGCCGGTTGCCCGCCCCGCAACACCGCCCTATCACCGGGCAACACAGCCATGCCGGTAACCACCACGCCCACCCGGCCGGAAGAAAAGCGAATTACGCTTACACCTGCCCGTAATTTTTTTGGCGATGGCCTTATGCCAGAATATATGCGCCAGGCAAATGTAGCACCGGCCGCGGTTATGGCCGATGAAAAACCTGAAATCAAAACGGCCTCACTGGCACCTCAGCTCGATACGCCCGCAAAAGTGGCGCTGAGTGCCGTAGCCATCATGCTGTTGCTGGCCGCGGCCGGCAGCAGTAAAAAATCTTCGGGGCTTAGCGGCCCCAGGCCGCAGCCCGTGGCGGAGCACACGCGCAAACTCACCATTATTCACATCTAACAACAAAAAATGGAAACGAACGCAGTTGTAAAAAAAGCAACCAGCACCGCAATAAAATTTGGAGCGGCCACCGCTGGCCTTGCTGCCGGGCACTTTGTGGCCGGTAAAATTCCGAGCTTCGGCCCGCCCGTGGTGCAAAAGATTTTGCCCGGCCTGGTCGTTATGTTGGGCGGTTATCTCATCGCTCAGAAAGTCAACCACG
Source organism: Flammeovirgaceae bacterium (assembly GCA_021298015.1). Lineage (GTDB taxonomy): Bacteria > Bacteroidota > Bacteroidia > Cytophagales > Cyclobacteriaceae > ELB16-189. The sequence goes on along the minus strand of JAJTGY010000067.1, from coordinate 14,175 downwards.
ATGCCGCTGAATCGGCCGGTATCGGTATGGGCATTGCCGGTTTTGCCAACATCGTGAAAGGATTTTTCCCCGCGGTGGGCGCGCAAATTCCGCTCAATGGCATTGCCGGTTTTGGGCAGCCCTCGCCCGATCAGCAATTGTTGCTCAACGGCCCCGCACCCGAGGCCTTGATGCAGCCCAATTATCAGATTGAGGAGTCGCTGGTGTACTAACCCACACCTGCGACCACACCCACATGCCCCAACCGGTGAAGAAACGAAATCTGAAAAACCAAAAATTTTTTAATCAAGTGAAAAAGCTATTTTTTATCGTGAGCCTGGTGGCGCTTGTTGCTGCCGGCACCTTGTTTGCCTACCACGCAGCCACCGGTAGCGCTGAAGCAGAAAAGTTTGGCACCGTGGCGGTGCTGTCGTTCGCCTCGTTGGGCCTGGCTGTAATGCCGCGCACTACGTATTCGCTTGGGCTGCAAATGAGCCGTGCCGAAGAAACCCTGTTGGATTTTTTGAAGCGCAAGAGTGATCCTAACGTGTTTGCAAAATATAACGCAGGTCAGTTGCGTTTCCGCGACTACAATATTTACCGCGCCATTCAGGTAGATGGTTTAAACGGCATTCAAAAAATCTGGGATACCACGGTCGCAAAATCCACCGGTATTACTAACGTTGATTACGGCAAGCTGGAAAAAGACGTACACATGTGCGTTGATCGCATTCTGATTCAGTACGTGAATACAGGCGGTTCTGGAACGGACCCGAAAGCGGTTGCTGGCTTTGATGGCGTAGTAACCGGCTGGCCTGCTGGCTTAGCTAATGCCGAGTTGTACATCGATCAGGACAACAACCCCCTCATTAGCCAGTTGCCGGTAGCCCTGTGTGGTAGCCAGGCCGATAGCCAGACGGCAGTCGGATACTGGGATGCCTACCGCCTCACCACTCCGTTTGTGCTGGAAGGTGACAAGCCGTTTGAAGTGCGTATTGATTTCCCTGCTGCACTTGCTGCGACTAACACCGAATTTTTGAAAATCATGCTGTTGGGTGTTGCTACCCGCAAGCGTGGCTTGGTATAAGCTCCATTGATTGATAAGCCTGAATGGGTTGGCTGCACGTCAGCCAACCCTCTCTTCAAAATCAGTTTTTTAACCGATAACCATTCAATCATGGAAAATTCTTTCGAACGCCTGCTGAAAAGCCTGGGCGTAGAAATATTGCAAACCAAGTACGAGAAGGTGCAATTGAGTGTGCCCGATGGCACCGCAGCCGGCACCAGCGCCAGTGCCGATGTAACGCTGGACACCGCCTATCACTTCTGTGACGGTATCAGCATTCATGAAATCACCACCGGTGGATTATCCACGTATGATGTTGCCATCCGCAACAACAACGGGCTGGTGTTAACGCCTATACCCATTCAGGCTGTGGCCAGCGGCAAAGCCGATGGCAGCAACCCGAATGCACGGTTCCTGGACCTGGTGTTTGACAGCAACAGCGGCAACAAAGTGAAACTGGAGCTGACCCGCGCCAGTGCCACCAGCGGCAGCGCGTTGCTGGTAGTAGCTGTGTTGCGTTTGCGCCAGCTCAGCAAAAAAGTAACCCTTCCGCAAAACTTTTAAGATAGGCCCATGCGCAAGCGCGAGTTTATTGAAGAAGTGGTAAACGCGGATGGCCAGCAGGATTTTTCCGAGGCTGACAACGTGGTGGCCGTGAACGTAAAAAATACGGGCACGGCTGCCATGACAGCCGGCTTTACTGCCGGTATCCCGGTAAACCCGGTAATAGCCGGGGCCAGTGAAAACTACGATGCCGGAGACAGCGGCATACTGGTTGGCTCATTCAAATATCAATTTGCCAACACCGGCACCAAATCCGCTATCATCCGCAAGCTGATTGACCGCGGAGAAATCTGTTAAACCATGCCCGGATCAACCACGCAGCAACCCGATTTAAGCCACGTTGAGGTTAACACGATAGCCGACCGCAACCTTTACCCCAATAGCTTACGCACCTGGGGCATGGGCATCACGGTTATTGCCGATGCCAACCCGTTGAACAATCAGACCTACGTGCTGCAATATGGTTTTAGCAGTACATCGAAATCAGACAACGCCAACTGGGTACCGGAAAGTCGATCATTGATTACGCGCACCCCTAAAACGCTTTATAGAGAATTTCCGATTGCTGAACACTCTGGAGTAACCGCGGCAAGTGACATAATAGTTACAAACAGCGATTTGGAAGATGGAGAAGCAGTAACCATTGAATTTTTATGGGCCGCGAAAGACGATGACACAAATTTTGGCGCAGGTGGGCTTTTTATAAGTTCTTGGACAAAAGCTGCTGGTATAATTCAAAAAGTAGCTGATAATTCAGTTTTAATTCAAAATGATATTGGGGGCACATTTACCATATCCACCTCCGATAGTGGCGGTAGCATTTCGCTCAATGTACAACTGGTGGGTGTTAGTGGTAATTTCAGCTATACCGGGTATGTAAAAGTTGTGATGCGAAAAACAACCTGATCAATGGAAGATTCACAAGCCACCGAACAACAACCCGTATCACCCGGCACATTAACCTGCCGCTTGCCCGAGTGCGGCAAATCGTTTGCTCCATATTACAGTATGGTGGCCAGACGCCTTGATACCAAATTTTGCTGCGATGATCACCGCAGGCAGGCGCAACAACTGCGTTTGGAAAAACGCGCCACGCGCCTTCAGCAAATTATCAACAACCCGCCCATGCAAACCGAAAAAGAAACGGCCATCCCCAAACTATCGGTGGCTCTGCCCGGCAATATGGATACCGGCACCAAACTGGCGCTGGATATGATCATACGCGACCGCGACCGGTGGGAAAAATTGTACCTCGATGAACGCGGCAGGCGCAAAGATCACCAAACCAAGGTGCAGCAACTTCAGCAGGAGATTTTAACGCTGAAGCACGAGCACCAGATGGAAAAAATTTCCAGTGCCAAACCGACGGGCCTTGCCGGCCTGGCCGAAAGCCCGCTGATGCAACACATTGGCCCCGCCCTCGGCAAGCTGGCCGAAAAGTTTGTGGATGGCATAGCCTCACCGCAGCTTGGCGCTGCCGGTGCGCCCGATCATGCCGCGCAATTCAGCGCATGGCTGGCCACCAAACAACCCGAAACGCAGGCCGCCTTGTGGGCCATGCTGCTAACGCTTAGCCGCGAGCAGGACGAGACGGTGCTGCAAGCCCGTATCGCGCAAATCGAAGCTCAAATATTACCTGATTTAAAACTCTAACGTTATGTCAAAACCAAAAGCACCGGCCAAACCAAAAGCACCGGCCAAAAAAGAACAACCGCGCACTATTCCAGCCGCTTTTCAACGCACGTTGGATGCCCGCGCTTTGCGCCATCAATTGAAGGGCAAAAGTGCTGCCGAACGCAACGCTATTCGCAACGGCAAATAAACCGGCCATGCAGTTTGTACGAGGCAAAACCTACGAGGCTGACGTGCACCTGACCGGCATGGATCAGTTTGCCACCAATAGCATGGTGCTGAAAAAATTTGCCGAGTTGGGTTTTCAAAATATTTCGGTGAGCGGCAGCGGCAAACAACGCCAGGCCCGTGGCACGTACATGGGCCAAACGGTAGATGTGGCCTTGCCGGAATCTATCAAAAACGTAAACGAGCTTACCCATGTTTGATTTAATGCGCCCCATGTTCAGGCGATTGCTCAACCGCGAGGTGGTGTTGTTCACCGCTACCAAAGCCGGTAGCCACCTGGACCCGCGCACCGGTAATCCCTTCACCGGCATTTTTGCCGGAGAGTTTTTACTCAACAGTGAGCTGGGCACCATCTGGAACGACCTCACGCAAACCGGGGCACTCACGCTTTCCGAATCACCCTGGAGCCAGGTGGGCGGCATTGACGAAATCAAGATTACCGCCAACGGCAGCGGCATAACCGTGCCGGGTGGTTGGGTAAACGTGGGCAGCGATGCGATTGATCCCGCCAACGGAAAAATTAACCGCCTGATGGTGAAGAAAACGGCCAGCGAAATTCAATACGTAGTAAAAGTAACGTAAGGCATGAATCCGCTTAACACCTTACTGCCCGCCTGCCAATGCCAGCAACACGCGCTGGGCGCGCTAACCGATGTGGTAAAACTCGGAGGCCGCACGTACAGCATTGATCAATTGCTGGATAAAGTGCTGGTGGCATCCGGCCCCATTCGCGTGTACGACCGGCCCGGTGGGAACGTGATGTATACCGTATCCAGCGGCCAAAGCGTAGGCAAAATCTACTCGTTTAACCGCCCAAGCGCCACCAATGGCGGCCAGTTTTGGTTGCAGTTCGATCACCCCACGGCCAAGTGGCCCAACGGGGTACCGAAAGCAGCCTGGATCACCAGCGATAGTTACGTGGACACCCGTGTGCTGGAAACCCAGGGCACGCAAACACTGAAGCAGCAAATGGAGGCCGAGAAAGAAAAAGCCGAGCGCCAGGAAGATCCCGTGAGCTACTACCTAAAAAAATTTGGCTTGCCCGTGCTGTTGATTGCCGGGGGTATTTATACGGCAGTGCAGTTAGGTAAAACGGTTATTGAGAAAAAATTATGATAGAGGAAAAAAGAAACGTGACACGCACTGTGCTCGATATTGTGTTGATCGGCCTTCAACTGGTGCTCATCCCCATTTTGGTTTCGTTCGATACGCGCATACGCACGCTGGAGACTAACCGCGAGGGCGATAAGCAGCGGATTGAAAACATTGACAAAAAAATTGACCGGATGCTGGAGATGCAGCAAGAGATGCAACGGCAGCAAATGGATTTCTATAAAGAGTACGCAGGCGCATTGGATTACAGCAAACGACAACTAAACAAATGAAAACAGGATACGTCATAGCGGGCACCGGACTGGCTGTTGGGCTTGCGTGGTATTTTTTCGGGCGAAAGCAGAAGCCATCCGCAATAGCGGTGCCCGACCCGCAGCCCAACACCGTGCGGGCTGGATTTTTGCCTGATTTTGGTAACCGGTCAGCCGTGCCAGCGTCTCCAATTGTTAATCCCGTTCCGCCAGAAATACCCACACGATTTGAAAATCCTGCTGAAAGACTACGGTCTGATTTTATCGAAAGAATACGAAATGTAATACCGGCCACGCCTTCGTCTGCTGTGCCACAGCCCTCAAATCCTATACTTGTGGCTGAACCCACTCCAGCACCCCCTGTTTTGGTTACTACGCTACCATCACAAATTGTTAGCAATATTGAACGTATAGCCGAAGGGCAAGTAAGGCGCGACCGCGACCCTTGGTTTACACTCGCAGAAAGAATTGAAGTTTTAGCCGGAATTGATTTGGTATTGTGAAAGGCCTGTTGAACCATATTGCCCAGGCACCCGAGCTGATTGGCACGCTGCTGCTGGCCTATGAGTGGCCCACCGTGCCCATCGAAAATAGCCGTGCGCTGGTGCGCTATACGCTGTTTAACTCACAACTACTCACGTCTCAACTTTTCAAATTATCAACTTCTTAACTTCTCAGAAAATGAACGAGAACAATACACAACGCAACGTAGTAGGCCTGCTGGGCCTGGCGGCAGTTGTCGGCACAATTTGGTGGGTTTTCAGTTCGTCATCAAAATCACGTGTTGATGGCGTTGACCCAAAGAAAAAAATTAAGGCAAAGTTTGCCTATGAAGATGATTGGAGTCGCCCTGTTTATAAAGGTGACAACGGTCGATATTATGTAGATGTCGATGGTGCATTGCACACTATGACATCCGATGGAGAACCAATTGCTCCTGTCCGTGATGGGTACATTGAAAGGCTTGACGGGTTGGGCGATCTCAACACGGCTAAGACGAAATCTGGCCGGGTGAAACAGCGCAAAGCCGTATTTGCCAAAATGGAAGATGCGGGCACGCTATACAACAAAAACCGGAAAGGCAAGCGAACCAAAAAAGCAAAAGCATGACCTGGAGAAACATCATCAAAAGTCCGAAGAGCACGGCCATTGGGGCAATCGTGCTGCTTTCCCTTTTTCTCATGCTCACCAAACATATTACGGTGGAACAGATGATTACGATTTGGGGCGGTTTGGTGGGCCTTATAGCCCTTTTCAAAAACGACAACGATCTGAATTCGAACACTACTGGCAACTGATTATGGCACAATTTGGACCGGCTTATTTCACCTACGTAAAACCGATCGAGGGCGGCTACGCCAACGTGGCGGCCGATAAAGGTGGCGAAACCTATGCCGGCATTGCTCGCAGGTTTTGGCCCAACTGGGCTGGCTGGAAAACCATTGATGCCATTAAGGCGGCCAGCAAAACCAACCCGCCCATTCGCCACAACGCCCGGTTTCCGCAGCTCGATGCCAGCGTGGAGCAATTCTACCGCGATATGTGGAACGCCAACCGCTTTGGCGAAATCAACGACCAGGATGTGGCCAACATCGCCTTCGATTGGTTTGTGAACAGTGGTGCCAGTGGTATCAGGGGCGTTCAGAAAATTTTGGGTGTATCGCAAACCGGGGTTTTAGGTCTGGTAACGCTTACAGCCATTAACCAGCGCGATAGCGTGCAGCTCTTCAACTCAATAAAGGCAGCCCGCAAAAGTTTTTACGATGCCATTGTACAACGCGACCCGAGCCAGCAGGTGTTTTACAAAGGCTGGATCAATCGCATTGAAGCCTTTGTACTGGATGAAAAAAAAAAGTCATTGGGGGCGGGTTCATCATCGCAGCCGGCATAGCGCTGTGGTGGTGGGCCAGCAACCGAAAGAAAAAACGGAAAGAAGCCAAAAATTGAATGCAACGTTCTTTTAATCACGTAACGGTAATGCACAGAGCGATTGTTTTTTTCATAGGGATTGGATTAGGTTTAGTCGGCTGCCGCATTCAGCAGCCGGCTTCTTCCGTTCATCATTACCACGATAGCACCATTGTGCGCGAAAAGGTAGTAACCATACCCGTGCCGGGCAGCCAGGTTCGCACGGGCCTCAGCCGCACACAGTACGATAGCCTGGTGAGCGCCCTGCAACTGTTGCCGCGCAACCAGCAGGTGATCTACACGGACCCCAAGATGCACACCCGGCTGGCGTATGCGATCGATAGCCTGGGCCGGTTGATGATCACCTGCCAAACGCTGGAGCGCAAGCACCAGGCGATAGTTGAAGAACGGGAGCGCACCATACGCGATTTGCAAAAACAAGTGCTGGTGGAAAAGGAAAGTGGTGTGCAGCGGTTTGTAGATAAGTTGATCATTTACGGCATGCTGGCAATTGTAGTGCTGGGTGCGCTGGCAGTTTTACTTAAACGGATTTTGGGATGAACAGATTTTTTAAAATGATGATGGTAAACAGTGGATCGCTCTCCACCCCCGATCTATATTTGACTAATCTTTCAAACACGTCCATTACCGCCTATTGGTCACCTGGCGCGGATAGCTACGAGGCCGACATTGCTACTGATGCTGCGTTTACAAGTATTGTAGGCTCTTATTCAGGTGGTGCAAGTACAACAACGTTTAGCGGGTTAACCATAGATACACTATACTATTTTCGTGTACGCGCATTTAAGTCAGGTTACCAAACGTCAAATTATAAAACACAAAGTGGTAGAACTTTTAGCTTTACGCCTAACGCTTTTTATCTTCCTGCTGGTCTTCAATTTGGAAGCAATAACGAGTATGGGCAAGCTGCATCATCTAGTTGGAATATTGATTTTTTAAAATCAATAGTTAACACCGGAGGTCCGCAGTTGAATAGAAATGTTGGTGCTCCTTATGGGATAATGAGACAAAGTACATTTTACCCTTATCAGTCATTTTTAGGAGGTAATGGTTACTATGATGCTGCAAGTGATTGGACGCTTTCCGGTAATTTTTATATAGCTTGGGAAATGGCTTGTCCTCCTGGGGGCGGAAACCGCTTTGTTTTTAGCCGAGTAGGTGGTAATGATAATGTTTTTTTTCTGTCTGGTCTTACGGCCTGTAACGTAAATCTAAACGGAACTAACTACACAGTATTTTTTACAGCCCCACTCGTAGCAGGAACTATTTATAAATTTGTTTTGAGGCGCATAGGTTCGGCCATGTCTATATCTATTGATGGTGGCCTTACTTTTTCAGGTAGTAGTTCAACACCGGGAACGACAGTAACAGTAAGCACTGCTAATTTTATACTAAATAGAATGTTTGCTAGCGGGGTTGGCGGTAATATAATCAACGTAGAGTTTTTTAGGCTGTTATTTTATTTTGGAGGAAGCCTTACACAAGCGCAACTGGATGATGTGTTTGAGTACATTATTCCAGATTATCTCGCTTCATTTGCCCCTGATTCAAATTCAACCAATGTAAAAGGATTAACTTATTCTAATTTAACAGACGGTAGATGGTCTGACCTTACATCTGCGGCTGATAACTCCGATTCCTTTAGCAGACAAACATCTTGGGTTATTGGTGACAAAGCTGTTATTGCTTCAAGTAAAATTTCATCGGCTCCAGATTATTCTCAGTCAAGTTTACGAGCATTTAACATTTTAACCGGACAAGGTTCAAATGTAGTCAATCTCGATGTTTTACAGCCCATTGATAACATCCATAACATTGGATCACTTTACCCGTGGAATGATCGCCTTTATCATTTTCAACACGACAATCATTACGGTAATCCTACAACTACACTTAGAACTAGGGCAACGTGGAAAGGTTTTAACTTTGTAGGGATTCAAGATATTCCAAATGCTAAGGGAGTCTCAAAGTATGTGATGACCAATGGCCAGTACAGCCAAATAACTAACATTGGGAATACGCTATATGCCATCGTGCAAGAATACATTACAACATTTCCGAGAAGATTGGTTTTGCTGACAGGCCGAGATTTTAGCTATTGGGATACCAAGTGGGATGTTGTTGATTTTGCGGCTGCCCCCAACTGGCCATATAATTACGTGGTTTATAATGGAACAAGAAACGAACTACATCTATTCATTGTTCATTATGACAGTGCCTCGGTAAAATATCGCTATCTAACCCATGTGATGAGTACTGATGGTGGTACTACATGGAGAAACATAGACAACTCCTTTAGTAAAAATGTTCGAACGGCAGGGGCATTGACAATAGCCGAACTTACAACTAACTGCCTTGTTTTTAGTGCAAACGCATTAGCGGAAAATGCTGCTTTTGGTAATGCACTCATTACAGCTTCCGGGGAAATTTACGGAACTGTTTCTAACGGCCTAGGAACGGCTTGGCAAATGTTTATAGGTCAAGTAGGTAGTGCAGGCTGGACACTCAGAACAATCGGAACAGGTGGAAAAACCATCATCACCGATACAACCCCGTCAGCAGTTGGAAGTGCTGTTAGTGGATTTAACAGAAGTTACCCTGTAATTTGGAAAAACTCTGCTAATAATTACTCGGTAGCCGCGTGTGAAGTAAACGGTGGTAACTGGCGGCTGATTGAGTTAAATACGATTGATGCTGGTCTTAACTGGACTTATATTCAAGACCTGACACCAACATCAGACACGGAGCAATATGTTTCGCCACAAGTTTGTAGGAACTACGAATTTGCATCTTATGGAGTCTTGACAGCTACTAGGGCTATCACTTCAACCACAGGAAATAGATTTGTGAAAAGAATAAAGTGACTGACCGCGAACGAATAATAGCAATAGCCAAATGATCGGAGCACATGCAGGAAAAGAATTGTTAAAAAATCTTCTGACTTATCTGCATTAATATAAGCATCGAGCAAAAGCGCACGTTATGACCCACCCCCTACTCACCCGCTTTGAGCAATTGAATGGCCGACATGTTACACTGCCGGAGCTCAAAAACTTTTTGGCCCGCGTGCAGGGCGAGTTGGATAACCACAGCCATGGACCTGCCGCCAGCGCCCTGGAGAATGTGCGCAAGCGCTTGGCCAACGCCATTCAAAAAGCAACGCCCTATTTCGCCAACGCCCAGCCGGGCGATCAGTTTAAAGTCGTGCTCAGCGGCCGCAAACCGAAGGCAACCCAAAAGCCTGCTGCAGGTGATGATGTCAGCGATCTTCTGTACGGGCTACCGACTTCAGGTGAACCCGAAAAAGGACTTGGCTTTACCCAGGAAGGTCAATTTAAAATTTATGACATGGTGACCAACATGGTGCAGGAAACCATGAAAAAAGACGGTCTGTTCTGGCGTAAAAAGTGGGATGCCGGTGGCGCATACCATGCCCGATCATTTCCGGCACTTCGATACTACAACGGGGCCAACTGGATTTTACTCACGATGATGGCCAATTTGAATTTCGGCTACTCCAGCCCGTACTTTCTCACGTTCAAAGCCATAAAAGAAGCTGGAGGAAAACTGCGCGAGAAAGCCGAAGGATGGCCCGTGGTGTATTATAACCGCGTGTACAAACTCAACGGCAAAAGCATATCCGAGCAGCAGTTCAACAACCTTCCAAAAGACGAACAGAAAAAAGTTGTTCAAATTCCGTTCATTCAATATTACCGTGTGTTTAACGGTGAAGATGTAACGGGCATTGATTTGCCAAAGACGAAACACCAGGAAGCTATTTTGAGCAAACCCGAGCCGGAAGCCATTGCCAGTTGCGAGCATATTGTAGCCAACATGCCCAACCGCCCGGATATCGATCACGGTCACCGCACCGCCCATTACTTGCCAGGTAGTGATAAAATTGACATGCCCGATAAGCGTGCCTTTACCGACATGCAGAGCTATTACAGCACCTTGTTTCACGAACTGGTGCATAGCACGGGCCACAAAACCCGCCTCAATCGCGACCTCACCGGAGCGCATGACGATAGCAAGGAGTATTTCTTTGAGGAACTGGTAGCCGAACTGGGTGCATCGTATTTGTGCGCTCATGCCGGTATTCTGTATCACACGCTTAAAGACAGTGCCAACTATGTAAAGCACTACACAGAGGAACTTCAGAAGATCATGAAAGATGATAAGAAGTTTTTTCTGAAGGCCGCAGCCGCAGCCCAAAAAGCAGCCGACTACATTACCAACAACAAATTTTCAGCGCAACAACCGGAAAAAGTTAAGCAGAAAAAAATATCGGAGGCTAAACGAGATTTCGATGATATCAAATCGAAGCTAAAAGACCCTGATCAATTTCAGCGCGAATTTGATGAAAGTGGGTTAAATCACTATCAATTTTTGCAGGTGGTGGCCTTTACTGGCTCATGGGCACAAGCCCAAAAAACTTCTGTTGAAAAACTGATTAGGATTCCAGGTATTGGAAAAGCGTTGGCCAACAAAATCCGTGGTAAAGCCCGCCAGCGCAAAGCGGTATTTGCTAAATTGGAAAAAACGAAAAAAGCCTGGCCTAAAAAAAGCGGTGTGCGCGTGGACCCGGCCGTGGATAATTTTTACCCCACCGAGGACGAAGCCAAAAAACACGCATCCCAAAACCAAACCGTGCGCCAGGCAAAAGACGGAATGTGGGAGGTTATCAATAAACCAGTCGCCAAGCCATCACCCATCAAAAACCTGAATGGCATTGTTGATGCCGCCCACCTGGCCGGTATCAACTTCAGCGTTATCGATCTGCCCGAACCCTACCGCACCCAACTGCACAAACTGCATAGCGATAGCCAGGTGATGATGTGGGGCATACCCGGATCGGGCAAAACCGTGTATACCCTGAAATTTGGCCAGGCGCTGGCCGAGCTGGGCCTGCCCGTGCTCTACGTGGCCAACGAAGAATATGGCCGCAGCACCTTCAGCGAAAAAATCAGAACGTTCAATATTGGCCACCCCAATCTGAAATTTGCCAAAACGCTGGACGAAAGCGTGATCGATCAATTTGCCGTGGTGTTTCTGGATTCCATCAATAGCCTGGGCATGACCCTGCGCGATTGGATTAAATTCCGCGACCGGCACCCAGGTAAACTATTTGTGCTGATTGTGCAAAGCACGAAAGACGGTGACTTCCGTGGCGGCAAAGATTGGGAGCACGAGGTAGATATCGCGGGCGAAATTATAAACCGCCAATTGGTGCTTCGCAAAAACCGCCTCGACCCGGACAATGCCAGCAAGTATGAGCAGCGCATGACACAGGCCGCCATTGACGATGCCCGCAAGCGTGCCCAAATTAAGCAGGCGGTAAAAACCGGGCAGGCAACACCTTCCGCTACGCCACCCGCGGCCCCGGCAAACGCTAACCCGGTAATGATCAACGTATGAGCAAGTTTATAACCACTATGCGCACACCGGCCTACGTGTTTAACTCGGCCACGGGTTTTCACCAGGTGGCCGCGTGGATCAATGCCGGCACGGAGCTGAGCTTTAACACCACCATTACCGAAGCCACGGGCGAAAGGCGGCAAATGGGTGTGCTTAGCAACGGGCAGCGCGTGTACATTGATTACCTGGCACCCGTGCTGGAAGAAGTGGAAGTAAAAAGCACCCGCCTGTGGGATTGGCTCATTGGCTTGGGCATTGCCTCGGCTGTGGCCTACATGTACACCAAACGCAAAAAGAAAAAAGAATGATCACCACCATACACATGAAGCCCGTTAACCGCAGACCGGAAACCGTGTGGGTGCCCGCTGCTGTATCACTGGGCAACACGCCCACACCCGCTCCACCAGGTGGTGCAAATGCTTTGGCAAATGGTGTGGCCAGCATTTCCAGCGCGGTGAAAAGTAAAGACGGTTTTGCCATTGTCAGTGCAACGGCATCATCAACAGCCAGCGCAATTGCACTTGGAGTAATTTCAGCTGCGCCAGTGGTCGGACAGGTGTTGGGGGCCATAGCGTTGATTGCTGGTTTGGTTGCCCGTGCCCGAGCCAAGAAAAAAGCCTTTGACGAACAACGTTCCCAGGTGGAAGTGCAGAACAGTGAAATGCGCAACCTGATTGCCGAAATGGATACGTCCATTGCCCAAATCGAACGGCAACTGCAAGCCTCGCTGGTTCAGATTAACCAGTTGAGCGGTTTAGGATCGAGCTGGTTCAACCGCACCTTCAGGCCTGGCAAAACAGCGGAGCGCGAATACAATGCAGCGGTAAGTGCGAACGAACAATTGAAGCGCGATTTGGAAACGCGCATGGGCACAGCGGAGCAACTGACCCAGGGCTTGGTGCAGGTGTTGGAAAAGCTCACCAACGTGCAGGGCAACCGGGCGGCACAAAATGCCGTGTTGTTTGGTCTGCTGGCGTTGGGCATAGGTGTGGCCGGTTACTACGGCTATCAGGAATTCAAACGCAGGAAAAAATGAATAAGAAAAAAATTGCAATTATCGGTGGTGGCGTAGCCGTGGCGGCTGTGGCCGCTTACTTTCTCTACAACCGAAGCCGGCAAAGTGCGCAGGCAGTGCAGCAGAGCAACCAGTTTTTAACGCTGACGCAAAACGCACCGAGTTCCGATCTGGCACAGTACGAAGGCAAAGGGTTACGAACGCCCAACGGCACGATATACGTAGTGCGCAACGGTAAACTTCAGCACATTGCCACGCCCAATGCCATGCAACGTGTTTGGGGTACCAAACGTTTTGAAGATGTGCGCTCCAGGGGCGAACTTGTAGAAGTGGGATTTGATGTTGTAGCCCGTTTCCCGCAAGGCCCGGCCATCAATGGTTTGGGTTCTCCCTTTCAACTTGTTATCAACTAAACTTTTCAGATAAAATGGATTCTCTTTCATTAACACTTCAGCCGGGCCTGGGCAATATTTTTGTCAACGCCTCGAACACGGCCGCGCAAATTGCCCAGCAAATTCCGCAGCAGCCGCCCAAGCCAACGTTTTGGGAAGGGCTCAACAATTTTTTTGACCGGGCCAACACCACGGTGCAAAAACTGCAACCGGTGATTACCGCGGGCGGGCAACTGGTAAACACTACGCGCCAAAGGGTGCAGCAAGGGCAGCAGGCCTTCAGCAACCAGCCCACGGCAGTATTGCCACAGCCGGCACGGCCCGGCATGAGCAACACGGCCAAAATTGGTATTGCCGTGGCGGTGGTGGCCATCGTTGGCGGCACCATCTACTTTGCCACTAAAAAGTAAAAGGCAAAGGTGATTGTTGTAGGTCCACGACCGGCACAGGATTTTGCCACGCAAACCGGCCAGCAGGCTATTATTGACAAAATGCCTGCCGACCTGGTAACCGAGCGGCACGATGCCACCGATATCGTGTACCTGGGCAACGGCAATATCAACTACATCCGCTATTTGCTGGATGGCG
>JAJTGY010000007.1 GCA_021298015.1 Flammeovirgaceae bacterium | reverse complement strand
CCGCAAGATTCACGGCACCACGTTGCTATACTTGCCTGAAAACACCACAAATCCTAATGCCATCACATTGAAAGAGTATTTCCGGACACGCACCATAAACGATTTTCCGGGAGTTTCCGGTGGTGATCCTGCCCGGGATTTTGCCGAAGGTTTACTCAGGCAGATGATACTAATCAGGCAAGCCAACGGGGAGCTGCCTAATTGAAGTACAGTTAAAAACTGTTTAAAAGACGCACAACCGGGCGGTTTTTTTATACTTTTGATTTTGGAAAAAATGCAACTTTTGGTTTTGCGGTATTTACTTGTACGAGTTGATCGAATGGGCTGTGGCGGATGTGTTCTTCCCTGCCCAAGGTGCCGCCTACCTGGGCACACAGGGGGATATTTGGGATGCCCAAAAAGACATGTTTCTGGCCTTTCTCGGTGCCATCTGTATCACCATCATCGTGTTGTCGGTGAAAAGGGTCTTTGGCATTTACGAGACCAAGCCCTCAGGAAACTGAGCGAATGGCCTTGACAAATGTGATGATGTCAGATTCGAGGTTTGTGGAGTTCCTGAGCATCGAAACAAAAGCGCTACCCACAATGGCACCCGCACCATAACGACAAGCCGATTGAAAGGTGGCTGCATTTGAGATGCCAAAGCCAACCAGCACCGGATTTCGCAATCCCAGCCCCGCAAGGCGCCTGAAATAGTCTTCTTGCTCAGCAGTAAAACCCGCCCTAGCTCCCGTAGTACTGGAGGCCGATACGGCATACAAAAAGCCCGATGAGGCCTGATCGATTAATCGAATGCGTTCATCGGATGTAGCCGGAGTCACCAACATAATTACCGACAGGTCGTTGGCGTGGAACAGGGTCGCATGCTCGTTATAATCTCGTAATGGAAGATCCGGGAGAATAACGCCATCAACCCCGGCCGCGCGGGCATCGCGGCAGAAATTCCCAATGCCGTATTGAAGGATAGGATTTATATATCCCATCAGCACCACCGGCAGCGTTACCTCGGAGCGCAATTGTTTGACCTGCTCCAACAGCAACTTCAGGTTCATACCCTGATCCAGTGCTTGCTTGCTACTTTGCTGAATCACGGGCCCGTCTGCAATCGGATCTGAAAACGGGATCCCGATTTCAATCAGGTCAGCGCCTGCCTTCTCCAGGGCGCGGGCGATTACACCGGTGTCATTCACAGAGGGAAAACCGGCCGTAAAAAAAATGGACAGCACGTTTTTCGTCTTTTGCTTGAAGAGTTGAGAAAGCCGATTGTTCATCTCAATACCGCCCCCACCGGATATACGTTTCCAGATCTTTATCGCCCCTGCCCGACAGATTAACGACAACTACATCATCGGGCGAGAACTCCAGTTGGTGAAGTACTGCGAGCGCGTGAGCTGTCTCAATTGCCGGAATGATTCCCTCCAAACGCGCCAACTCAATGCCAGCCTTCATGGCTTCCTCATCCGTAGCATTGAGAAACTGCCCTCTCCCACTCTCAAACAGATGGGCATGCAACGGGCCGATGCCCGGATAGTCCAGCCCGGCTGAGATGGAATAGGGCTCGATGACCTGTCCATCCGGTGTTTGCATGAGCAGCGTTTTGCTGCCGTGCAAGACTCCCGGCCGGCCCAACGCAGTAGTTGCCGCTGACTCGCCCGACTCCACACCATGTCCGGCTGCCTCGGCCCCAATCAAGTGCACGTGCGGTTCATCCAAAAAATGGTAAAACGCACCGGCTGCATTGCTGCCCCCACCCACACAGGCCACAACGTAGTCCGGGAAGGGGTTGCCCTGCTGCTCGGTTAGTTGCGCCCGTATTTCCTGGCTGATCACCGATTGAAAGCGTGCTACCATGTCCGGATACGGATGAGGCCCCACCACCGAACCGATGATGTAATGCGTGTCTGTTGGATGATTAATCCAATGGCGCATCGCCTCGTTGGTGGCGTCTTTCAACGTCATGTTGCCGCTGGTGGCCGGTACCACGGTGGCGCCCAATATCTTCATACGCTCCACATTTGGGCGCTGCCGCTCCATATCCAACTGCCCCATGTAGATGGTGCACTCCAGACCCATCAGGGCACACACCGTGGCTGTGGCCACACCATGTTGCCCAGCGCCAGTCTCGGCAATAATCTTTGACTTCCCGAGTCGCTTGGCCAAAAGAATCTGACCAATTGTGTTGTTGACTTTGTGTGCCCCGGTATGACATAGGTCCTCTCTTTTCAGATAAATGGTTGCCCGGTGAACCTCGGAAAGCCGGGTGGCCTGATACAAAGGCGTTGGTCGACCCACATAGTGACGAAGCAAAGTCTCGAACTCGCGTTGAAATTCGGCATCGCCTACAATGGCTTGATACCGGAGTCGAAGCTCTTCGACATTTGGAAACAACATTTCAGGGATGTAGGCTCCGCCAAACAATCCATAGTACCCCTCCTCATTCGGTTGAAATCTTCTCATATGTTTACGTTTGCCAGTTTCTCAATCGCCAGGCGCACAGCCCCAACATTTTTCACCCCGGGCGAATCTTCCAGTCGGCTGTTGAGATCCACACCCACCAGGTTCATACCCTTCAGCAGTTCAAGCTGGTCCAACTCACCTAAACCCAATCCGCCACTCAGAAAGAAGGGAGTTTGTTGATCGTAGCGCTGCAATATCTTCCAGTCAAACGACTGCCCAGTTCCCCCAGGCATCTTGCCGCGGGTATCAAAAAGGAAATAGTCGGCAACGGAGTGATAGGATTTTACTTCATCAAAATCAAAACACGGGTGTAAAGAAAAAGCCTTAATCACGACAACCCCAAGTTTCCTCGCTTCCGCCACTTGCCCGGGAGTCTCCGTTCCGTGCAACTGAACAGCGTGGAGACGGTGGCGGATCACGTGTTCCTGAATTTGAGCCTGGGGCTGGCTTACAAAAACGCCAACCGTTTGGATGCCCGCTGGAAGTGCAGGCATAACAAAATCCTCACCCACAAACCGGGGTGAACCCGGATAAAAGATAAACCCCATCCATTGCGGCCCCAAGGCAGCTACACTCGTGATGTTCACCGTTTCGCGCATGCCGCAAATTTTTACCTGCAGGTTCATGCTGGTCGCAATTCAAGTTGTTGAATGAAGAGCCTGGCCGCTGCGGTAGGATCTGTTGCCTTCATAAAGCTCTCCCCCATCAGGAATCCACGATAACCCGATGCATAGAGTTTGGCCACATCCTGTGGGTTACTCAACCCACTCTCCGAAATCCATGGCCGCCCGGCCGGCAAACTGGCGGCAAGCCGCTCTGAAACTTCAAGAGAAACCACAAAAGAATTCAGATCGCGGTTGTTCACACCAATCAAATCAAATGGAACCTGATAATGAGACTCTAGCTCTCGCTCGTTGTGCACCTCCATCAACACTTCAAGGTTCAATTGCCGGGCCTGCAGGGCCAGCGTAACCGCATCAGCCGGTCGAACCATGGCGGCAATGATGAGAACGACATCTGCCCCGTAGGCGCGGGCCTCTGCCAATTGATACTCATCCAAAATAAAATCCTTCCGCAAGAGCGGCAGCGGGGTAACGCGTCTGGCGCGGGCCAGATCATCAAGCGAGCCACCAAAGAACTGTTCGTCCGTGAGCACCGAGAGACCAACAGCCCCAGCGTGTGAGTAGCCCTGAACAACCTCCTCCACTGCCACCTGATCGTTGATCACACCCTTTGAGGGTGACTTTCGCTTAAACTCCGCAATCACCGCGGCCCCACCGCGAGTTTCAATTGCTTTCACCATCGATATCACCGGTCGATAAAATCCCCCCGTATCACGCAACTGGGATACGGGTATCAGGCGTTTCCGCGCGTCAACTTCCTGGCGTTTCGCTTCGGCTATTTTCTCCAGGATCGTCATCTGCCTTCGCGATTAATCTCCATAAATTTTTGAAATCTCCTCCCGGCTGCTCCTGACGCAAGAGCTTCGGTCGCCAACGCCACCGCTTCGACCGTTGGTATCTGGCGCGCACAAGCCAGAGCCAGGGCCGCATTTACGATGACTACCTGACGTTGCGCAGGCGTTCCCTCATTTTTCAGAATGTTCTCAAATACCCGGGCAGACTCTTCCACGGATTTACCTCCGGCTATTTGATCCCCTTGGATTCTCGTTAAACCCAGGGCCTCGGGTTGTAAAATTTGTTCACCCGCCTGGGAATAAACCTTGCAGCCGCCTGTCAGCGATACTTCATCGTAGCCGGCCAGATCGTGCACGATGGTGAAACGCTTGGAGGTCTGCTGATACAGATAAGCATATTGCCGCGCTAGCTCAAGGCTAAAGACTCCGGCAAATTGGTATTCTGGCCGGGCCGGATTAACCATCGGGCCCAGCATGTTGAAAAACGTTTTTACCCCCAGCTCCTTGCGGATAGGCGCCACATTTTTCATGGCCGGATGAAAAAGGGGTGCATGCATAAACATCACGTTCGTTTCGTCCAGGCTGCGCTGGAGTTGATCATGATCGTTGGTGAATCGATACCCCAGAAACTCCAACACCGTGGAGGACCCGCTGACTGAGCTGACCCCATAGTTGCCATGCTTGGCTACCGGTTGGCCCGCTGCCGCCACCACAAATGCCGCTAATGTTGAAATGTTAAATGTATTTTTTCCATCGCCCCCCGTACCACAGACATCAATAACGGGGCGATCAACATTCACCGGCACGCACAATTCCAGCATGGCATCGCGAAAGCCCTCCAGCTCCTGGAGCGTAACGTTACGCATCAGGTAGATCGTCATGAAAGCACTTACCTGACTGTTGTTCACTTGCCCGGAGGCAATCTGCACCAGCACATCGCGAGCATCTTGCCGGGATAAAGTCAGGTGATCCGAAAGTTGTTGAAGAATGGCTTTCATCATCACGTGTGGTTTAACCAGTTAGCAATCATTCGGGGCCCTTCCGTGGTCAATATGGATTCCGGATGGAACTGGACACCGCGCACATCAAACGCCTCATGCCGAATCGCCATGACCAGCCCTTCTTCGTTCACGGCTGTCACTTTCAGTTCGGGTGGCATAGACTCCGGTACGACTGCCCAGGAATGATAGTGCGTGGCCTGAAAACGTTCACTCACACCCGAAAAGAGATAATCGGTTGGGTCAGTTACCCGTGCCACCGAGGTGACCCCGTGCAGCACTTTCGGGATATTGAACAGGGTCGCCCCAAAAACTTCGGCAATGCCTTGATGCCCGAGGCAAACACCGAGCAAACTGTGTGTGGGCGCCAACTCACGAATCAGTGGCTTCAGAATACCGGCTTCATCGGGTATGCCCGGGCCGGGCGAGATTAATATCTTGGAAAACGCAGACGCGGATTCCACCGTGATCTCGTCATTGCGAAATACCGTTACGTCTGCCCCCAAATCCCGAAGAATATGGACGAGGTTAAACGTGAACGAATCGTAGTTATCAAACACCAGTACCTTTTTCATCTCATTCGTTTATAACTCCTCGGCCAACACCAGAGCTTGCCGCAACGCCCCAAGTTTGTTGTTTACTTCCTGCAGTTCCCGCTCGGGCACCGACTGGGCCACTACTCCGGCCCCGGCCTGATAGGTCAGTTGATTGCCCGTACTCAGAAACGAACGAATCAAAATCGCCTGATTCACATCACCGTTAAGCCCGATAAAACCAATGGCCCCGCCATAAAAACCGCGAGATCTTTGCTCCAGTTCCTGAATCAATTTCAAGGCCATGTGCTTGGGCGCACCCGACAACGTGCCGGCTGGAAAAGTATCGGTCAGCAATTGCACCGCAGTAACACCCGGGCGCATTTTGCCGGTTACTTTCGATACCAGATGAATAACGTGCGAGTAGTACTGGATCTCTTTCAATACTTCCACCGTTACCTGGTTGCATGCCCGACTCAAATCATTTCGCGCCAGATCGACCAGCATGATATGCTCGGCATTTTCTTTCGCATCGCGGGCCAGTTCTGCAGCCTGCCGGGCATCTTCCTGATCGTTACCCGTACGCCTGAACGTTCCGGCAATCGGGAAGATAGCAGCCTCCCCGTTCTTGATTTGGATCTGGGCCTCGGGCGATGAACCGAACAGCTTGAAATCCCCGTAGTCAAAAAAGAACAGGTACGGGGAAGGATTGACTGACCGCAACGCCCGGTAGACCGTAAACTCATCACCCCGAAACGCTTGCTGAAAGGCGCGCGACAACACGATTTGAAAAACATTTCCACGCTCGCAATAGCGGATTCCCTCTTTCACCATCTCCAAAAACTGCAGCTCGGTACCCATCGCCTGCTCCGGGCCGGTCCGCCTGAACGGGTAACTGCTGAATCGATTGCTGACGATAATCTGTCGGATTTGTTCCAATTGACTGGGCTCTTTTTCATCCATCACATTCTCGTAGATGGTGAGCTGATTAAAGAAATGATCAATGACCAGAACAAAGCGATACAAGTGATACCGAATATCAGGAAGTGGCGCAGGCGGTGTCGCAATCGGCAGGCGCTCGAAGTGTCGGACAGCCGAATAGCCGGTGAATCCAAACAAACCCTGGGCTGGTGTATGGCGAAGCTCACCCGCTAACTCAAAGGATGCGATAAACTGTCCCAGGTGTTCCCGCACCTCAAGGCCGGTTATCACCTCCGTTTGCCTGGGCTCCCGGCCGGTGCACCACGTGGTAATCTGCTCCTGTTTAACTTCAAAACCAGCCAGCGGCTGGCAGCAAATCATGGACAGGCTGTTTTCGTGCCCGTGGTAATCCGAGCTCTCCAACAGCACGCTGTTGGCATACACATCGCGGAGTTTCAGGTAGACGCTGACCGGGGTTATGGTATCGGCCAGCAGGCGTGTGGATCGGGTATATAGTTTTTGTCTGGACATTCGTTCCTGGTTTTCCTAAAACAAGAAGGCCCGCTGTGAACAGCAGGCCTTGTCTTGGGCATAAGCAATTAATGGCTGTTCACATCAGTTTATCACTCATGTGCCACCACCAATTATTGCGAACCTGTAGTTTCATTTATTCTGCTTTATTTTCGTGCCGCACGCTTGGGTTTGGCCGTTTCGCCAGCCCCTTCCGTTGACTTTTTGCGCGTTGCACTGCGCTTTAAACGCGTCTTTATCTTATTGCGATTCCGGGAAACGCCATAAGAACCTCTCCAGCGCTTACCCTTTTTCGATTTTTTGTCTCCTCTGCCCATTTGAATTTTTACTTGTTCTGAGTTGCAAGTATAACAAAGGCAGGTATTTCCGCCAAATACTCTGAAAATCTTTACCAGGGTGGGAAAACAAACAGTCTGGTTCATCGGTTAATTTTGAAAGAAAGAAAAACCATGGCACAGGCAAACGAACAGGTGATCGGGGCGCTGCGACTGGCAATCGCCCAACTCCAGAAAAGCAACTCCTATCAATGGGGCCACATGGGCTCGTGTAACTGTGGATACGTTGCCCAACATGTTACCCGCCTGACTCCGGCCGAGATACATCGAAGGGCGCTCCTGCGCCACGGGGATTGGACGGAGCAACTAAACGACTACTGCCCCACCAGCGGCTTGCCGTTTGATGACGTAATATCCGAAATGCTAACGGCCGGCTTCGAACGAACCGACCTTCAACACCTGGAACGCCTTTCGGACCCCAGCGTCCTAAATCATCTGGCGGAAGGTAAGCGACACTTGCGGCACAATGTTCGCGAAGATGTGGTGCAATACCTGTCGGCCTGGGCGGCCCTGCTGGAAGAGGAATTCTCAGGCCGGGTAACCCTGCCTGAACTTACGCCCGAAGCGGTAGCGGTTTAAAACAAGAATCCCAGGCGAATGTAAAAGAGCGTCTCCTCTACCGAGGTTGCCACTTCCGTGGTCAACACGGTCAGGTCGAGAGGTGTGAGCCCTCATGAAACCCGAGAGGGACTTACCAACATCGGACTACGGAATTTTAAACAATAGACAATCCTTCGGCTGCCCACCCTGGTTTACAAACCGGAACCATTTCTCCAGGCGGGCTTCCTGAACCAATCCGGCCTTTTGCAGCACCCTGACCGATGCCATGTTTTCCACATCAACAAAAGTGGAAATCCGGTAAATGCCAGGTAGCGACCGAATCACGGCCAATACCGTGCGGCAAGCCTCGGTAGCATAGCCCATCCCCCACTGTTGGGGGCTCAGGATGTAGCCAAACTGAATTTTACCCTCCTCATGGATTAGGCCTATGCTTCCGATCAGCCGGTTGGTGGATTTTATTCGCAGACTGAAGCTGTAGTCACTACCCCGTTCCCAGGCAGCCCGGGCATACGCTAAAAACGATCGGGTATCTTCAACGGATTCGTGGGTAGGCCACGAGACATAACGCGTAGCTTCGGGTTTGCTGGCATAGGCGTAAAAGATTTCTTCGGCATCTTCGTACCTTAACCGCGTTATCCACAAACGCTCAGACTCCATCCGCTCGGGTATGGCCAATCGCATCAGCAAGTCAATTGTTCACCAATACTACAAGAAAGAAACGTCTGAGGCTACGGTGCTGCTTAGGATTGACCCCATTCATTACACCGCTATTCAAATTACCATTCCAAAAAAAGGTGAACGGAAGGGGGAGGAAATTGAGATGAACGAGCATTTTGCGCAGGAGTTGGAGGCCCAGGGCTACTCAGCAGCCGGGCCGCTGGAATTTCATCTTTATCTCAACGGAGTTGCCTAGTTCTCGGCCAATATCAAAATAATACTACCTTTGCGGCCGGCAAGTCGGCACGACCAGCTCCTGCTGAACTCCCCCAGGGCCGGAAGGCAGCAAGGGTAGGCGGTTGTAGCGGTGCGATGTTCGGCTTGCCTCTTTTTTTGTTCCTCACCCACCTCCCGCGGGCCGATCGTTTTCCGTATTTTTAGGGCTTCAAACCACCACTACTTCATGAAGTTTTTCATTGACACCGCTAACCTAAACGAAATCCGCGAGGCTCATGATCTGGGCGTGCTGGATGGCGTAACGACCAACCCGTCCCTAATGGCAAAAGAGGGTATCAAAGGTCACGATAACATACGGGCTCACTACAAAGCCATCTGTAATATTGTAGATAATAACGTCAGCGCGGAGGTAATTGCCACCGACTATGAAGGCATTTTAAAGGAAGGCCGTGAACTGGCCAAAATCGATGATAAGATCGTAGTGAAAGTACCGATGATCAAAGATGGTGTACGGGCCATCAAACGATTCTCCAGCGAAGGCATTCGCACAAACTGCACCTTGGTATTCTCACCCGGTCAGGCCATACTGGCAGCCAAGGCGGGCGCATCGTACGTGTCGCCCTTCATTGGCCGTCTGGACGACATCTCGCAGGATGGGCTCGACTTCATTGCGCAGATTCGCCTCATTTACAATAACTACGGCTTCGGCACCGAAATCCTGGCGGCCAGTATTCGCCACACCATTCACCTGATCAAATGTGCGGAAATCGGAGCAGATGTGGCCACCTGCCCCCTTTCCGTAATCACCGCATTGCTCAAGCATCCGTTGACCGACAGCGGGCTTGAAAAGTTTCTGGCCGATCACAAAAAAGTAAACGGGTAAGCGAATGTTCTCAAACGATCCCGTAGTTCGGGTCCGTGACGTCAGCATTTTCCAGGACAGCAACACCGTTCTGAACAGCGTTGCGTTCGACATTGAGAAAGGAGAATTTGTATACCTCGTAGGCCGCACGGGGTCGGGTAAATCGTCCTTGTTAAAAACCTTGTATGCTGATCTCCCCCTGAGGCTGGGCGACATGATGGTGGCCGGTTTTTCTATCCGTGAGATCAAACCCCAACAGGTTCCGCTACTGCGCAGAAAGGTGGGCATCATCTTTCAGGACTTTCAATTATTCCCCGATCGCACCGTTGGGGAAAACCTCACCTTCGTAATGAAAGCCACCGGCTGGCGGGACTCCGCCAAGATGAAAGCCCGGTTGGTGGAGGTGCTCATGCAGGTGGGCCTGGGTTCAGTGGAAAAGAAAATGCCTCATCAACTTTCAGGCGGTGAACAACAGCGCGTGGTTATTGCCCGGGCGCTCATCAATGAACCGTTGATCCTTTTCGCAGATGAACCTACCGGTAATCTTGACCCGGAGGTCTCCAGCGGCATCATGAAGTTGTTCCAACAAATCAACAAAAGCGGAACCGCAATTTTGATGGCCACCCACAGTTATGGGCTTATTCGCAGGAACCCGATGCGCGTGCTCAAGTGTGAGGATGGCAAAGTGCTCGACTCGCAGAAGGATACGTTTGAACTTAAAAGCGAAGAAGATTTTTAACTGGCCTGTGGCTCGGGTTGCTTTTTTCGCTGCTCCAGTTGCTGAATCTGCTGGTTGAGCAAGTCGATTCGCACCAATAAGTTAAGTACTAACGCATCGCGTACTTTTTCAGAAGGCCGCGATTTCATTTCATCGCGAAGGACCTGGTACATAGCATCCAGTTTCTGAATATCCTGCGTGAATACTTCAGCATCCCAATCACCCTCCATGTTTTCGATGAGGGCAACTTTTTCACTGATCTGCATCGAATAAAATGATTCCAGGTCATAAAACTCCATCTGCAGATTACCCTTGGCCAGAGGCTTTGGCACCACCGGATGAGAAAAATACAGAAAAAACGACAGCGCAGCCAACAGCAGGGCGGCCGCCCGCCATATCACCACGGAGTGCCACCATCCGGTGGTGGGAAGCTGGCGCTGAATGGAAGCCCACACCCTGCCGGAAGGTATGCGATAATCAAACTCATCGCGGTGTTTGTTGATGAAGTCTTTTAACTGATTGTTCATAGCTTACCTCCTTCCAGTATTTCTTTCAATTTTTTCTTAGCGCGGTTAAACTGCGATTTGGATGTCGACTCGCTGATCCCCAGTATCTCGCCAATTTCAGCATGATCGTAACCCTCCAGCAGATACAAACTCAACACCAGCCGATATCCTTCCGGCAGTGCCTCAATCCCTTTCCTCACGTGTTGCACCGTGTACGGAAAAGAGTCAAACACGTCTGCCTCCGGTACTTCAGGTACATCAAATCGGTCATCTTCCGGCCATCGCTCAGTTCTCTTCCGCGACACGTGGGTGATCGCCTTGTTTACCACAATTCGCTTCAGCCAACTTCCGAACGAGGCATCACCCCGGTAATGCTTCAAGTTACGAAAAGCGCTGACGAAAGCCTCTTGCAATACATCCTCCGCCTCAGCCTCATCCAAAACGATGCGAAAGCCGGTATTGTACATGCTTCGATGATACAGGTTATAAAGCCGCTCGTACGCCCGGCTGTTCCCGGCCAGGCACTGCTCAATCAGCTCATGATGAATATGAGTCGACAGGTCGTTCAATATTGCAAGTTACCCCCCAAAGACCGGAAAAATGGCCGGAGGTTGCAGGCCTACTTTAGTTTGGCCAGATTATCCTTAGCAGCCTCAAAATCAGGCGCTAACACCAGGGCCTGGTCGAAAAAACCCTTGGCTTTGACCTTGTCACCGGCTTCCTGTGCCAATATACCCTTCAGATTGATCACAGGCACTTTCATCGGGTATTCCTTCGTTTGATTCTTAGAGTCCGTGAATGAAACCTTTTGCGTATCGATGTCCTTTTTCGACAACAGAATATCGGCCGTTGCTTCACACTCCTTAAAACGCTTCAATTGATATTGAATAAACGCCATCTTGTACAAGGTTGCCGTGTTGTTGGAGGCCAGGTAAAGTGACTCATAATTCTGCAACGCGCGATCCAACACGCCAAGACCCTCGAAACTGGCGGCTGACAGCTCCAGCGCGGCCTCGTTCTTGCTATTGCGTGCCAAAAGCTCCTGCGTTACCAGTGCCGAAGAGGCGTACTTCTGATTTTCGTAGTAATAGAAAGCCAGATTAAGAATAAGAGAGTCGTTTTGTGGATTCTCCACGATTAGATCATACAGCGCGCTTTTGGCAACATCGTAGTCATTCCATTGAATGGCCGCAGTGTACTTTTTGAAAAAATGCTGCGTAAGGTCACTTACTTGAGGAGCCGGTGCTGCGGCCGGCTGCTCCGTCTTCGGGGGGGTGGAATCGACAGGTTTTGCAGGTGTCTTCTTGTTTTGAGCGAAGCCCAACGTGCCGATCGCGATAAACGTAGTAACCAGGCAGGCAAATGATAATTTATTCATGGGGATTAGACGATAGTATAAGACCTTTTTTTGCAGCAATATCGGCTAAAAAACGTAAAGCTTCCTTCCGGTCATTGCGAATAACCCCCTCGAGGATGGCTTCCTTGATTTCATCTTTCAGGTCGCCAATGATCCGACCCGGAGGAATATTGTACAGCCGGATAATCTCATCTCCGGTTACCGGTGGCTGAAAGTTCCTCACCCGGTCTTTTTCTTCCACCTCCGTCATCTTATACTCCACCAGATCAAAATTGCGAAGGTATCGCCCAACCTTCTCATGGTTTTTGCTGGTGATATCCGCGCGGCAAAGAATCATCAAAGCATCCACCGAGTCACCGGCTTCAAACAAAAGCCTGCGCACGGCCGAGTCCGTCACCTCTTTCTTAACCAGGGCAATCGGGCGGAGGTGCAACCTGACCAGCTTTTGAACGAACTGCATGTGCTCGTTGAGCGGAAGTTTGAGCCTGCGGAAGATGCCCGGTACCATGCGCGCGCCCTTATCCTCATGGCCGTGAAACGTCCAGCCATGTTGAGGCGAAAAGCGTTTGGTAGCCGGCTTGGCGATGTCGTGCAAAATGGCAGCCCAACGCAACCAAAGGTCATCCGAAACCTTGGCCACATTATCCAATACCTGTAAGGTGTGGAAGAAATTATCCTTGTGGGCATGGTTGTCGACATATTCAACACCATGAAGTGCCACCAGCTCAGGAAAGAAATGCCGCAGCAAGCCGCTGTGGAAAAGCAACTTAAAACCGTATGATGGCACCGGGCAAAGAATGATTTTATTTAACTCATCGATGACTCGTTCGGCTGACACAATTCGGATTCGCTCCGCCTGGCTGATAATAGCCGCAAAGGTTTCCGGTTCAATGTCAAAATCAAGCTGGTTGGCGAAGCGGATGGCCCGCATCATGCGCAACGGATCATCTGAAAAGGTAACCACCGGATTTAAAGGAGTTTGAATCACCTTCTTGCGGAGGTGACCGATTCCGCCAAAGGGATCAATGAGATCACCGAACCCTTGGGCCTGCAGGCTAATGGCCATGGCGTTGATGGTAAAATCCCGCCTCTGTTGATCCTCTTCGAGTGTGCCATCTTCAACCCATGGCTTTCGGGAATCGGCACGATAGGACTCTTTCCTTGCTCCCACAAACTCCAACTCATACTCACCCGCCTTCAACATAGCCGTACCAAAATTCCTGAAGACGACCGGGGGTGGAAGTTCCAGGACTGCCGCCACTTGAGTAGCCAATTCAATTCCACTGCCAACACAGACAAAATCAATATCCTTATTGGGCCGGTTCAGGATCAAATCGCGGACGAACCCTCCCACCAGGTAAGTGGGCATGCCAAGGCGCTGGGCTACCGCAGCAACCTGATTAATGACTTGATAATGAGTGATTTGAGTCGCGAAATTCACACCGGCCGGATTATGACCGGCAAAGGTACAACTGAAAATCTGATCCGCTTAGAGTTTGCGCTCCCGGTGACTTCGTTTACGGTTAACATTCAGACACTCTACCTTTCGTCAATCCCGCCAGAAAAAAGTTCGCAATTTCACTTCAATCAGTTTTGGCTGATGAAAGCCAACGGCCATTCCTGCCGGTATACGCAGCAAAGGAAAGTGACTAAAATCATCAGAAAGCCTTATTCTTCGGTTAGTGGCTGTTAATACAAAGAAGCGTGATGAACAGGCGGTGAATTACTTCCAGAAGTCTTCCTTCCTATTGAAGGTAGGGCACGGAATGATCTTGTTCTTCTTTTTCACCGCGCGGTTCAACGGTTTGGCAACAAACTCATACACAAGTGTAATTTCATGAGCACCTCCCGAGGCGGCCGACAATTCGGAGATTGAGAAGTCATAGCTATACCCGATCGTCATGTTCTTCAGGTAAAGGCCCATGGTAAATACGAGGGCATCCTGGGCAACCGTACCGATATAGGACTGCTCGAAGGGCTTACCCCGGTACCACAACCCAACCGAGACCGGATCAATATGGTAATTCATCCCCAAATCCATTTGAGATATTGGGCCTTGCTTACGATAGATAAAAGAGGGAGTCAGATAAGTTGCCCGCTCCGACTTTTTTCGAAAATCCCCACCCGTAAGAGAAATGCGGGCTCCCCCGTGAACTGTAATCTTCATCGGCAGTCGACTCTCATCATTCAGTACCGAAATATTGGGTTGATTCATATGAGCAAAAGCCGCACCCAACCACAGCGCCCGGCTGTAAAGCAGGAAGCCCGAACCAAAATCGAAATACTGTTGATTGCTCAACCGGAAGACCGCGTCATCCAACGAAATATTACCGTATTCAAGACCATCACCCAACCGTAGTCGCGACCGATCGAGTCCATTGAATCCATAACCAAAACTCAGACCAGGTGAAAAAACTAAGTTGTCGTTAATCTTGACCTTGTAGCTATAGAGTAAACTAAAATTGGACGTCCGCCATCCGGCCGAACCCATCTTGTCTGTAGTCATCAGGATACCAAATCCGCTTCGTAACTCATCTACGAAGATGTCATAGCTCGCAGAATACGTAGCAAAGGCTTGAGGAAGATTGGGCCATTGAATACGGTGGGCAAATGCCACACGCTGTTGCGAGGTGATGCCGGCAAAACCGGGATTGAGGTAAAGCGGCACTTGATAGTATTGCGAAAACTGTGGATCCTGCGCGAAGGCATTCAGATACCCCATTCCCAATAACACAAGCAACAGTACACGTTTCATCGTTCCAATTTATTGATTTATCGAATTAAAGTGACATCTCCGATCTGAGTGGTTCGCTGCTCATCCGACAGTCGAACTGTAAGCTTATACACGTAAACTCCATTTGGCATCAGGCGCCCATTTTGGTCGTACCCATCCCAACCGATGCTTGAATTATTGCTTTCGAAGATCAAGTTACCCCATCGGTCAAAAATCTGGAGATTGAATTCCAGGGCACCCTTTACAATCGGCAAGAACACGTCATTAACCGCACCGGCTCCGCCTCCCGGCTGCGCCCCTCCGGTAGGACCACTTGGATTCGGAGTGAACGCATTCGGCACCCTCGTTACTCCACCCTGCTTGGCGGTGACCGTTTGCGTTGCTGTGTCGCGGCAGACCACTCCGGCTTCATCGCGCAAGGCTATTAGCATCAACTCATATACACCCTCCACCTGATAAGTGTACTTTGGCTCTTCAAAGAATGACGTGCCTCCGTCTCCAAAGTACCACTCGTAGCCAGTGGCGCCTGTGCTGTAGTTAAACGTAGACAACTCATCATCCGGCACAAACACGGTATTGGGACGTGCCTGGAAGGAAGCTACCGGGTTTACAACCACCTTGAAAGGACCGCGTTGGGTGGTAAGCTCCTGACCTGTCAACGTGTTTTCGACCTTTAAAATAATGGTATAGTCTCCAGGCGCAGAAACCAGGAACGAAGGCGTATTAACATTGAATTGACGACCCGCGACATTTCCGCCTTGATCAACTATCTCCCATGTATTCCGATTGCCACCAAGGGTACTCTGGGTGACACGGATCGTTGCGGGCACACACGCAGCAGCAGGCTCGGCCTGGAAATCTGCCGTGAGCGGAGGCACAACAATATTAATCGTTTTGGACTCTGTATCCGCACAAGTCAGGCCCACCGCCTCAGCCAATGTATTCGTGGCTCGCAGCGTAATTGTCCTAAAGCCGGGCGAACTATAAATCACCGAAGGTGGCGTTTGGCCGGTGAAATCCAACGGGTTGGAATCCAGGCCGAAATTCCACTCATACCGCACAGCCGGATCATTCGGGTTCGAGTTATTGGTGAACAACACCGACACGGGTGCACCGGTGAATTGAGGTAACGGTGACGGCACCGTGAAATCGGCTACCACCGAGCGATGAACGGTTATTGGAATTACAACATCCGGGGCCGGGCAATTTCCATTGTTTGCTTGATAAACAATTTCGTAAATCAAAGGTGCCATCGATGTGGTGTTCAAAAGCGTGTAGGTAGCCTGGAAAGTCGTCCTTACGTCATTTTGTGCCGTAGTGCCTTGTAGACGCCAAAACCAACGACTCGATGTCACCCCCTGACTTTGGTTGATAAACTGTACCTGTTGCCCTCCGCAGATCTCACTTCGATTGGGGAAAACATTAACTACCATGGATGGAAGAATTACTATGTTCTTGGTCTGCGAATCGACACAACCAACAAACGGCACTGCGAGTTGTGTTTCCAATGTAACCGAGGCGGTATAGTTACCGAATGGTGACGGATTTTGATATGGATGTGAAACGGTTACTGGGCCAGTTGTTGTGGCTGTATATGTGGAGTCCGGCAGTCCAAAATCAAATTTCCAGGTATAGGTAACTCCGGCCACTTGATTGTATTGGAACCTAAACGTCCGAGGCCCACAACTTGGAGTAGGTGTCAAAATGGTAAAGCTAGGGTCAGTATCGCCTACGCGGAGTGTGAAAATATGAGCAGGCGTAGGTGTTGAGATTATGACTGGACAATTAAAGGCATCGGTAATAGATCTTAGGGTATAGACATAGGTCCCTGTTGCCGGGGGATTAACTTTGATAGAAGGGCTCAATCCGACATTTGTTAACGTAACGTCAGTGCTCGTTGATCCATCGTTTAAGTTGTAAACAACCCGGAAAGGAGCTTGACCAGTTAGTTGCAATGATACCGAGGCGGAACTTCCCAAACAGATGTCCAAATTATTAACCTCAAAAATGCCATCAATTCGTGGAGCCACCGTAACCTGAAGTATCCTTGGGTTACCGGAACAACCATTGGCCAAAGGAGTGATAGTGTAAATTAGAGTGGCCTGTATGTTCGTATTATTTGTGATCGGCCCGTCTAAAATGGCAGGGCCTGATCCGGTTAGCGGCACACCAAGTCCGGCCGGATCATTCACAGTCCACGAAAATGTGGTGCCCGACACACTGCTACTCAAAGGGACGTTCAATGAATTTCCATTGCAAACATTAATCGATGTTGGGAGTCCAGCAATGTCCGGTCTCGGATTCACAACAGCATTAATTGTAATTGGTGTTCCATCACAGCCATTAACCCGAGGGGTTACGGTATACGTAGCGGTGGCGGGCGCAAACGTATTATTGAATAGGGTCTGGAAAATCTTATTCCCGGAGCCAGGTGAAGCACCGGTAATTCCCGGGGCCGAAACTGTCCACGTGCATACCGTATTCAATACATCAGGAATCAGATCGATATCAATGATATCACCGGTGCAAATCGGTACTGGCGCTGCAGCCGTCACAGTCGGACGAGGTTTTACCGTAATCGTTAACACGACCGGGTCACCCACGCAAGCAGGCCCCCCTACGATGCGCGGCAGCAAGGTATACGTCACCGTCTGATCGGTAATCGTAGGATTATTCAAAACATCCGCCAGTATGCTGCCGGGAGCAATCAACGTGGCCACTGGAGTAAAACCGGTTACGCCACCGGTGGCCACTACATTCGTGACCTCAAAGCGCACATTGCCGGCCGAAGGCACCGTGGTGGAGTTCAGCGTTATGTTGGTAGCAACACCTTCACACACACTTTGAATCAACGGCACAGCCGTCAGGCGAGGCTTGGGATCAACATTAACGAACACATCCACAAAACTGCCAGAGCACCCTACTCCTCCTTTTGCTCCGTTGGCGACCGGAGTGATCCGATAGCGTACTGTAGCCATATTATTCGAGTTGTTCACCAATTGATCCTGAATAATCGTTCCTTCCGGTAAGTTGTTCAATGCAGCCACAAATCCCGTTACGCCCGTACCCGCGGTAATCGAAGCAACACAGTTGAACGTCACCGGGCCACTGGTGGGGTTGGTGGGCGATTGCAAATCAATGTTGGTTTGCACACCACTACAGATATCAGACAAGTTGTTGATCGGAGTAGCCACAATGTTGGGCTCTACCGTCAGTACAATATCGCGCTGAGGGCCCAGGCAGCCGGAACCCGATACGGGTTCAATACGATAGATAACGGTGAGGGGGTTGCTGGTTAAGTTTTGGAACTGATCATTTTGAACCTCGGTAGCCAACACGCCATTGCGCGCGCCCGTGTTGCCAGCCGTTTGTGTCAACCCGGGCGCAATGGTTACGCTAATGATGTTGTAGGTGGGCGCTGCTACGCTGGTCGGGGCGGTGGCAAATACAATGCCTCCCGTTTCGTTGTGGCAGACCGTGCGATCCAGTCCGGTTTGAACAGCCGGAGCCGGATTGACCGTAAAGAGAACCGTTTGATCACTGCCTCGGCAGCCTGCTGCGATCGGCACAATCGTATACGTTATCGTCAAGGGACCGTTGGTGGTATTGGTAAAGGTATCGCCCGCCAGGAAGTTAGCGGTATTGTATAACCCCAATCCGGCATTGCTTCCGCCAGCCACCAAGGCCGGTGCCTTGGCGATAGCCTTCAATTCATATTGATCGATGGCCACTGATCCTGCGGCTGGGCTCAGCACGATGCCCGAAGGCACATCACTACATAACGTAACGGTGCCCGGGACTAAAATTGGCTCCGGATTAATGGTAAGGTTGATAAATTCAGACTGTCCTTCGCAGCCTTGCAATGAAATGCCGCGCACATCATAAACAACAACTACCGGCCCGGAGGTCGGATTCGTGTACCTATCGTTTCGAATCATGTTGATGCCCGATGTAGAACCTACTAGCGTGTTGGCCGGATTTGCCGTGACGGTGCCCGGCACTACCACACCCACCAGACGATACGCGTTGGCTGCAGCAGACGTGCCATTGGTACTTAAGATAATTCCGCTATTCTCCCGGCTGCACACCGCGTTATCGAGATTGGGATTGACGACTGGCTCCGGATTAACCGTTACCGTGGTGTTGAAGGGATCACCCACACAGCCACTGGCTGCAATCGGCACCACCTGATAAACAACTTTTAGAGATACCGCGGTAACGTTCGAGTAGAGATCGTTTTGAATGGCGTTGGCTGCCAAACCAGTGCCTGTAGTGGGCGTACCCGTGAGGCCAGCATCCTGGCTGACGAGCGTAATATTGTAATTGGCGGCTGCCACCGAAACACCGTTCGTATTCAAAATGACTCCCGTCACGGCATTGCTGCAGACCGTGCGGTTGGCCAACGCTGGATCAACGACCGGCTCCGGATTAACGGATAATACAACATCAAGCGGATCACCCAAACAGCCACCTGCACTGACGGGCACCACGTGGTACGTCACGGTAAGTGGGGCATTTGTCGTGTTGGTGAATACATCATTCGCTAGGTAATTGGCCGCTACACCATTGGCAATCGGAACATTGCCCGGGGCTGCAGTCAATCCTCCGCTGATGTTAATGCTGATAATATTGTAATTAGCAGCGGGCACGGATGTACCATTGGTATTGAGCACTACGCCACCGGCAATATCGCTGCAGACGGTCCGGTCAAGTGCATTTGACAGTACCGGCTCGGGATTAATGGTCACAGTGATGACCACCGGATCGCCCAAACACAAGGCCGAACTGATCGGCACTGCCGTATAATCAACTGTTAACGGAGCGTTACCAGGGTTTGTATAAATGTCGTTCGCCAGGTAGCCCGCACCAACGCCATTTCCGGGTATCATCGCATTTGTGCCTGCCGGGGTAAGGCCGGGAGCAATCGTCACGGCCGTGATGTTGTAGGTTGTAGCCGGCACTGAAGTTCCAACGATGGTCAGACTTAGCCCGATCACCTGATCACTGCACGCAGATGGTGTAACCACAGCCACCACGGGCTCGGGGTTCACATTTACTTTGACCACCAATGGATTGCCCAAACAACCCGCTGCACTTACCGGCACTACGGTATAGTCCACCGTAAGCGGTGCGTTGGTCGTGTTCCGATACGTGTCCGTGGCGAGGTAATTGTCTGCCACACCAACAGCCGGAATCACAGCGGCCGAGACAACCGTGAGGCCACCCGGAACGACTACCGAGGTGATATTGTAATTGGCAGCCGCCACAGAAGTGCCGTTCGTATTTAGAACCAGTGCCGATGGCTGGTCGCTACAAACGGTACGATTCAAGGTGTTGGCCAGCACGGGCTCTGGGTCAATCGTTACTGTAATAACCTGGGCACTACCTACGCACCCTGCACCCGATACCGGTACAACGGTGTAGGTCACCTGCAACGAACCGTTGGTCGTGTTAGTAAACTGATCGCTCGCCAGGTAGTTAGCGGCAACTCCCGTGGCCGGCACAATGGCATTGCCCACTCCTGCCGTCAGCGTGGGGGCAATTGTGCGTGCGGTAATATTCCAAGTGGCCGCGGCCACCGAGGTTCCGTTTGTATTCAGATTAAGTCCAGTGGCGATATCACTGCAAGCCGTGCGGTCAAGCAAGGTGGACGCCACCGGCTCCGGATTAACGGTGAGAGTGATGTTCCGTGGATTACCCAAACAGCCAGCAGCACTTACCGGCACCACGGTATAGGTCACCGTTAAAGGCGTAGCGCCTGCGTTTGTGAATTGATCCGCATTGAGGTAGTTGGCGGTTACACCTGTGCCCGGGATAACCGCATTGGTAACTGCAGCCGTGAGCCCCGCATCCACCGCTATGGCAGTTACATTATAACTCGCAGCGGGCACCGATGTACCCAGCGTGGTGATCACAAGCCCGGAAGCAACGTCACTACAAACCGTGCGGTCGAGCCCGGCCGAAATAACCGGTTCGGGGTCTATCGTCACCGTAATGGTCTTCGGATCGCCTGCACAACCCGCGCCACTGACCGGTACCACAATGTATGTTACGGTCAAAGAACCATTCGTGGTATTTGTGAAAATATGACCAGCCAGGTAGTTCGCGGCTACTCCGGTTGCGGGCACCGCCACGTTTCCGGGATCAGCCGTAAGTCCGCCCGCTACTGTAATACTCGTGATGTTATAGTTTGCAGCCGCCACGGATGTGCCATCGGTATCTAAGTTGAGTCCAATCGGCAAGTCACTGCACTCAGTTCGATCAAGTCCGTTCGCCACTACAGGCTCGGGATCGATCGTAACCGTTACGGTAACGGCATCACCGAGGCAACCTGCGGCCGAAACCGGAACAACCTGATAGGTGACGGCCAGGGGAAGGGTTCCGGTATTGGTGAACTGGTCGGCAGCCAGATAACCAGCTGCAACATTGGTGGCCGGCACGACCACGTTGCCTGCGTTAGCTGTCAAACCTGGGGCAATCGTGCGGGCCGCGATGTTATATGATCCCGCCCCTACGGACGTCCCATTGGTGTTGAGTACCAGCCCGATATTGACATCCGAACAAGCCGTACGATCAAGCGCAGGCGCAAGCACAGGCTCAGGATTGATTGTGACAGTGATTAATCTGGAATTACCAAAACAGTTACCGGCACTTCTTGGAACCACCGTGTAAGTCACGGTTAATGGAGAGTTGGTATTGTTAGTGAACACATCATTGGCGAGATAGGCTGCCGCCACACCATTGGCTGGTACCACGGCATTGGCACCACCAGCCGTCAGACCTGCAGCAATTGTCCGGTTGATGATGTTATAATCCGCAGCCCCTATGGAGGTTCCATTGGTATTTAGGGTTAACGCAATGGGCAGATCACTACATACCGACTTATCCAGTGTCGTGGAAACAACCGGTTCCGGGGCAATGGTAAAGGTTACCACCTGCGGATCGCTGGCGCAACCCGCTGCGCTGATGGCCACAATCGTGTAGTTTACGGTAATGGCCGCATTGGTGGTATTCGAAAACACATCGTTTGCAACATAGTTCGCATTAACCCCTGTTGCGGGTATTGCCGCATTAGTCCCTGCCGCAACAAGTCCGGCTCCCACCGAAATGGCTGTGACGTTATAGTTGGCCGCTCCCACCGAAGTACCATTTGTATTCAAGACGAGGCCAATGGGCAGATCACTGCACACACCCGCATTAAGGGTAGTCGCGACCACCGGCTCAGGGTTGATCGTCATTGTAATCACTTGTGGACTACCGACACAGCCAGCAGCGCTGATGGGGACAACCGTATAGGTAACGGTAAGAGGCAGGGGTCCTACATTATTAAAGCGGTCGTTGCTGAGGTAGCCAGCTGCAACACCAGTGGCAGGCACTATGGCATTTACACCCGCAGCCACCAGCCCGGGGCTTACGGTGGAAGCTGTAATGTTATAATTGGAAGCCGCAACCGACAGCCCGTTGGTATTAAGAACAAGGCCCGTAACCTGATCACTGCATACGGTAGCATTTAAGCTTGTCGCCACGACTGGCTCCGGATTGATCGTAACGGTTACGATGCGTGGATCACCCAGGCAGCCATCCGCGCTGATCGGCACCACGGTATACCCTACTGTCAATGGTGTGTTTCCGGTATTCGTGAATTCATCCGATGCGAGGTAATTCACACCAACCCCGGAAGCCGGAGCGGCAGCATTACCCACGGCCGGACTCAGGCCGACAGCGACTGACCGAGCAGTGATGTCGTAGCTGGCAGCGGCAACGGAGCTCCCGTTGGTATTCAGCGTGAGGGCAAGGGGTGTATCGCTACACACCGATTTATCGAGCGTGGCCGACACAACCGGCTCCGGATTAATCGTTATCGTAATCACTTGCGGATTACCCACGCAGCCATCTGCGCTGACACCCACCACGGTGTACGTCACCGTTAGAGGCAGGGCACCGGTATTGGTGAACCGATCGTTCAGCAAATAGTTGGCCGCCACGGCCGTGCCGGGCACTGCCGCATTGGTCACGGCTGCAGTTAGCCCGGCTGAAATCGTTCGTGCGGTAACATTGTAATTAGCGGCCGCGACAGACGAGCCATTGGTGTTCAGGGTGAGCCCCAGGGTTAAGTCACTGCACACCGTTGCGCTGAGTGTGGTTGCAATCACCGGCTCAGGATTGATTGTGATCGTAATCGTACGCTGGTCACCAATACAACCGGCAGAACTTACCGCTTCAACGGTATAAACCACTGTAAGGGGTGCACCGCCCAGGTTGGTGAACCGGTCATTAGCCAGATAATTTACCGCCACACCCAATGCGGGAACGGCAGCGTTGGTGCCTGCCTCAACTAAACCTCCGGCAACAAGTTTGGAAACAACATTGTAATTCAATGCAGTCACTGAAGTTCCGTTGGTATTGAGCGTCAATCCGATGGCCGCATCGCTACAAACTATTGCATTAAGCGCATTTGAAACAACCGGTTCGGGCAAGATGGTCATGGTGATCACACGGGAATCCCCTACGCAGCCGCTGGCGCTGACGCCTGCCACGGTGTACGTCACATCGCGCGGCACCGCGCCTGTGTTGGTGTAGCGGTCACTTGCCAGATAGTTGGCTGCCACTCCCGCAGCCGGAACCGCGGCATTTCCAACGGAAGCGGTTAGGCCACCGGCAATGCTGATCGCGGTTACGTTATAGGTCGCAGCCGCCACCGAACTACCGTTGGTGTTCAACGTCAGGTTAATCGGCTGATCACTGCAGGTACTGGCATTTAGAGTTGTTGAAACAACGGGCTCCGGCTCAATGGTGATGACAATGGATTGAGGATTACCAAGGCAGCCATTTGCTGCCACCGGTACAACGACAAACGTAACTGAACCCGGCAATGAACCGACATTGTTATAGCGGTCATTGGCCAGATAGTTGGCGGCCACACCGTTCGCGCTGACAGCCGCGTTTCCAAGATCACCGGTAACACTGCCTGCAAGCGTTCGCGACACAATGTTATAGTTGGCCGCTGCTACCGAAGTGCCGTTGGTGTTCAAAATCAGTCCAATCGCTTGATCGCTGCACACCGTAGCATTCAATGTGGTTGAAACCAAAGGCTCCGGATTGATCGTCAGGGTAATGTCGCGGGCCGCACTCTCACAACCGGATGCCGAAACCCCCACCACAGTATACACCACATTGAGCGGGTTGGCAGTCACGTTGGTATACCGGTCAGAATTCAGATAGCCTGCTGGAACAGCCGTTGCAGGAACAAGGGCATTCGAAACCGCAGCGGTAAGTCCGGGGGGAACCGTTACATTCGTAACGTTATAGTTAAATGCACCTACCGAGACACCATTGGTGTTCAGCGTGAGAGCAATATTCTGATCGCTACAAACGGTCGCATCTAATGTTGTAGATACAACTGGTTCCGGATTGATAGTCCTTGTAATCACCAACGGATTACCCAAACAGCCGGCCGCGCTCACCGGAACAACCGTGTAGGTCACATTCAGTGGTGCGGGGCCCGTGTTGGCAAACTGATCACTGATCAAGTAATTTGCCGCTACTCCATTAGCCGGCACAGCGACATTTCCAACACCGGGAACTAATCCACCAGCAATAGTGCGAGCCGTTATATTGTACGTAGCTGCCGCCACCGAGGCACCGCTCGTATTCAATGTCAGATTAACCGGATCATTGCTACATACCGTAGCATCTAATCCAGAAGCCATAACGGGCTCTGGATTAACTGTAATCGTTACGGCCTGATTGGCTCCAACGCAGCCCGCTGCACTTACACCGGCAACCGTGTACGTAACAGTCAGAGTCGTAGCACCCGTATTGGTGAAAACATCATTGGCCAGGTAATTGGCCGCCACTCCGTTGGCGGGAATGAACGCATTTCCACCGCTTGCCGTAAGCCCCGGACTTATCGTACGCGAAATAATGTTGTAGGACGTTGCGGCTACGGATGTGCCCGAAACGGCAAGTGTTAAGCTTGTCGCGAGGTCGCTGCACACGGTCGCATCAAGCGCTGTCGATACAATCGGCTGTGGATTGATCGTAATCACCACATCGCGCGGGTCACCCGCGCACAAGGCAGCGCTAACCGGCACCACGGTGTAAGTTACCGTGAGGGGCGAGTTCGTAACATTGGTGTACTTATCGTTCGTCAAGTAGCCAGTCGCTACACCGGTTGCGGGCACGGCTACATTTCCCGCGTCAGCCGTTAGCCCGGCCGAAACGTTGATGGCGGTGATGTTGTAATTGAATGCCGCCACCGATGATCCATTCGTGTTCAAAACCAAGCCTATACTCGCGCGGCTGCAAACCGATGCGTTCAACGCGTTGGAAACGACAGGCTCCGGGTTGATGGTAACCGTAATAACGCGTGGGTCACCCACGCAACCGGCCGCACTGACGGGCACCACCGTATAGGTGACAATCGCAGGCGCTGCGCCAGTGTTGGTGTACACATCGTTGGCCAGGTAGTTCGCAGCCTGTGCTGTGGCTGGCACGGTCGCGTTGCTTCCACCTGCAATCAAGCCCACACCAATGCTCCGACCCGTCACATTATAAGTGGCCGCTCCCACTGAGGTGGCAGCTGTATTGAGAACCAGCCCAATGTTGGAATCGCTGCAGGCATTGAGATCAAGGGCACCCGACACAACCGGTTCCGGATCAATCGTTGCTGTAACAATGACCGGAGCACCGGCACAACCAGCCGCGCTCACGGGAACCACCGTATAGGTCACCGTTAACGGGAGTGCACCCGTGTTGGTAAAAGCATCCGTGGCCAGGTAGTTGGCCGCTACCCCCGTGGCCGGAACAACCGCATTTGAGCCGGAAGGAGTTAATCCAGCTGAGATCGCGCGCGCAGTGATATTGTAGTTGGCTGCCGCAACAGACCCTCCGGCCACCGCCAGATTGAGCCCGATGCCCAAATCGCTGCACCGGGTAACATCTAAGGTAGGCGACAGGATCGGTTGAGGATTAACCGTGATGACGACATTCTGAGGCGCACCGACACAGCCCAGGCCGCTGGTTGGCGTCACCACGTACGTGACCGTAATCGGGGCATTGGTCAGATTGGGAATCGCATCGTTGATGTGAATCGTTCCGGCTGCACCCGCAGGTACGGTCTGTCCCGTTGCCGGACCAGCTCCATCCGGATCCGGCCATGAGAAGGTCGTACCAGTGGGCAGCGTAGCCGGGCTCAGCAATATTTCATATCCGATCGGCTGACTACTGCAAACCGTTTTAGATTGACCGACAACCAGAAGTGGTGCGGGGTTAACCGTGACCACCACGGCCTGAGGTGATCCGGCACATCCTGATAAGGTCGAGGTCGGAGTAACTTCGTAGGAAACCGAACCGATCGCGCCCGAGGTGTTCGTAAGTACCTGCGATAAGTTTCCAGTGCCTGTATTCCCTACGGCTGTGCCCCCGATTCCTCCGGTAACGCTGGTCACATGCCAGTTAAAGGTTGCCGACTCATTTGCCGAAAATACCAGACTGGGGAAATTACCACTGCAGACCGTTGCCACCGCAGAGGAAGTCATAATCGGACGCGGGCTGACATTCACAATTACTTCAGAAGGCGGGCCCGCACAACCGGAACTGCTCGTTTCCGTTACCCGCACCGTTACCGGAGTAACTACGCCATAATCTACGGTAATCGTGTTCAGATTAGGACCGCTGGAAGGCCCTACGATGGTTGCTCCAGCCACTGTCCAGGTGAAGATAGACGTAGGATTGGGCGGCACGGAGTAGACCACTCCGGTTTGATTCGTACAGACCGCAGTGGGTCCGGTAATCGCAACGGCTGGCGGTGCTGAAGCTACGGTTACAGTAAAATTCTGCACGTTGCCCGTACAGCCATTTAAGGTCTCCTGCATGGTTAAGTTCACCGTACCCGTAGCCGGGAACTTGAGCAACACGAAAAAGTTGGGCGAGTTGGTTCCACCGCCACCAAACAACTGTACAGCAGCCGGAGGAAGTCCGGTTACCGTCCAGGTGTAATTTGACCCGGGGTTAAGGGTTGGGTTAACCTGATAGAGCACAATGTTGTTTGGATCGGTACACACAACCGAGTTACCGACAATCAGGTTATTCACCGGCCGAAGCTTCAGATTGAGCGTGACATCAGCTGCCTGGAAGCAGGACGTTACCGTGTTGGTAACCCTGGCAAAAATGGTTTTTGAAGTGGCAATGAAGTAGTTCTGCTCTTGCCCTGGTGCGGCACCCGGGGCGATCTGGGTGGTGAAGGTGGCATCTTCAAACCAATCGACATTTCGGTTCACCAAACTACCTCCCGCGATTGCGAGTTCAAAGCTGGTGAGGTTAATGGTGTTGCCCGCAAAGTTTCCAGCTACTCCAGCTCCAACAAAATTTTCGCAAAACTCAAAGGTCTGATCATTTGCAACCGGCAGGGGGTTGACGGTGAACGTTACCGTTCCGGTATTCTGACAACCGGTAACGGTGTTGGTCAACCGGAAGTGATAGACTTTTCCATTGGTAATGGTCTGGGGTGTGTTAGCAGGCGCGATCAAACCTGCCGGAGGTGGTCCAGGGAAGAACCATTCGACTGTGATATTGGCAGCACTTGCTGAAACGGCAGCGTTAAGCGTGGTGAGATCAAAATTGGTCCGGGCTCCGCCACCAAAAATATCCTCGCAAACTTGTGGCGTTTGGTTGACCGCCAGGGGCAGCGGATTCACGGTAATCACCACACTACTCGATGTATTCGAGCAAACACCCAGTTGGCTTCTAACCGTCCACGTAAGTGTATTCGTTGCAGGCGTTGAGCCTGGCGCATTCTGCGTCAGGCCCGTCACCGTTGCGGTCGTGCTGTTGGCATCCGAGAACGACACCGTGGAGCCAGGCGCCCGAACAACGATATTGTCAAAGGCAATCGTCTCGGTGGCCGCGTTGGCACTTACTTCCACACGGATTTGCAACGTTGATCCGCTAACCGCATTTGACGTAGCCGTGATATCCGTAAAGTTTCCACTCTGAAATCCATTGTTCTCAAACGTTACGAATGCCCCTCCATTCAAACTGTAAGACACGCGGATATAGTCTTCATCGACTCCCCCATCGAGATCGTTCGACACGTTGTCCAAGGCAACGGAAGCGACAGCCGATGCGAGACCCGAAATATCAATTGAAGGTGAATTCCAGAACACAGGGCCACGCAAGGCTGCTCCAGCACCCAGGTTGCCGTTCGTGTTCTGTGCTTCAAAGCGACCGGACCCCAGTGCCCCTCTGACTTCAAAGTACCCTCCGGGCAATTGTTGTGGGAATGCGTTGGGATGCGAAGTGTCTCGAGTCCAGCCATTCAGCGCAGTTGATGTTTGAGTGCCGGATGGGAATGAAGAAAAATTCTGGAAATAAGCCAGACTCCCGGCCACCGTCCACGTGCCTGTCCCTCCATTATTCGCTGGCGTTGCCGCCAACGTTGCACTCGTGGTACATACCGATTGCGGGGGGCCGGCAGCTGCTG
This sequence comes from Flammeovirgaceae bacterium, assembly GCA_021298015.1. GTDB lineage: Bacteria > Bacteroidota > Bacteroidia > Cytophagales > Cyclobacteriaceae > ELB16-189. Next base: position 108,513 of record JAJTGY010000007.1, on the reverse strand, counting down.
CGGAAGGTGAAATGTCTACCGTATGCTGAACGGCAATGCCAGCCGTACTCCGGCAAAGCGTGGGAGTTGTTGTGCTCTGCGAAAACGCAAAATAGGTCTGCGTTGTATTGAGCGTTGGGGTGAACTGCTGGTTCTGCACACCTGCAGTGGTTCCGGTTGCTGCAATTGTACCGGCCGCATCTGTGAACCACAGCACCGTTGTACCGGCCTGTGGCGTTACCGAAATTTGAACGCTCGATCCAGTGCTGCAAGACGTGCCATTAACCGGGCTTGTCGGAGCAGCCGGAACGGGATTGACCACAAAATTCAAATCGGTATTGAAAATCGTTTGGCAACCTGACGGGGTAGTGATTGACACCACCCGGATGACGTGGGGGCCTAGATTGTTTAGCGTTGCTTCGGAAAATGCGGTGAGGCCCACCGGGTCACCTGTACCCAGGTTTACCGTAAAATTCTTGGTAAAAGGCCCAGCCCCGTCAATCCGATAGCTTAACGTGTAGCTACCCGCCTCTGTAGAAGCCGGATTCAGACTAAAATTAAGTTGCGGATCGGTTGTGGATACTCCATTATGGCAAACATCAGTGGGTGTGATGCTGGGCGGTGTGTCGAATGCGGGAGCTGTGCCGCCAATCGTCACTGTTCGGGCGGGAAGTCCGGCCAAAAAAGCGGCACTCGCTGAACATCCATTCGCATCCGTGATAGCCGTGATCTTGTAATCAAACGTATCACCGGCAATCCCCACCGGGTTTGGGGAGGCAATGGTGAAGGTACTGGTAGGCTCAGCAACAGGCCCAACCGGTGTTACAATTGCACCCGGGTTCTTGGTAATCGTGTATGAGATCGTGAATGGAGCTATCCCGGTAAGGCCGGTCCACACAATATCCGGAGCAGGATTACCACTGCACACGGCACCGCCACCCGTTGGGTTGTTGGCGGTCGGTAATGGGTTTACTGTAATCTCAATAACATTGGTGAAGAAAGGACCCGGGCAAACGCCAGAAGCATCTTGTCTACGATACCACCCTGGGGCGGTGAGGGCTGGCGGACTAAAGTTTTGTGAGGTTGCGCCAGCAATGTTCGTAAATGGCCCGCCAGCACCAACCGAACTCTCTTGCCATTGATAGGTATAGGTAGTTCCGTTGCCACCGGTAGCCGCTGACCCCATCAGGCCCAAAGGCGTCTGACCTGAGCAAATAACCTGTGCATTTCCGATTGTACCGGCCGTCACCAGGGGCTGCACAACAATCTGCACCTCATTTGAAAACGCAAAATTCGGCACGCAAACTCCTGAGGTGTTTCGCCTTCGATAGAAAGTTGTGACCAATAAACCGGCTGGCGGATCATAGGTAGCGGCTGTGGCACCCGTTATAGTGCCAAAGCCAACCCCGCCACCAACCAGGGACGATTCCCATTGGTAGCTTGGCGTGCCATTTCCCCCGCCACCTGCCACAGGACTTGTGATCTGGAGGGGATCGCCAGGTGAAATACAAATCGGTGACGTTCCTGCTATGGTACCCCCTGTTGGCGGAGTCGTGATAATAAACTCGATAATGTTCGAGTTAGCCGGGGGACAATTCCCGGAAATCAGCTGTCTCCGAAAAAAGCGGCCTGTCGCGATTTGGGCCGGTGTCGGATCAAAGGTAGCCGCGGTAGCACCGCCAATATTCGAATACGGTCCGCCTGCTGCAGTGGCCTGTTGCCATTGGTAGGTAAAGTCGCCCAGTAAATCCGGATCTGGACCGTCAGGCCCCCCACCCGTGCCTGCGGCAGTGCTGGTAAACGCAGCCGGGTCATCGGAGTTACAAATCGTAATCGGAGAAGCTCCCAGGGGATGAGCAATCGTACCGCCCGTGTTTTGATCATCAATACGAATCGTAATCGTAGCCGGATCACTTGTACAATTATTGCTGCTCTGCGTTACCGTGACAAAACGGTTAAATGTTTGGCTACCAGTTACTGTGGTCGGAACACGAGGTGTAGGCCCTTCAGTTGCCGGATTAAATGTATTGTCGGTGCTTGTTGCCTGCAGCACGGTCGTAAGGGCAGCTTCCCTGTACCAGGTGTACCTGAGCGTCCCGCCACCCACGCCAGTTGCAGTGATCAAGTAACTACCCGTACCTGTAGTTTCACATACCGATGGATTGTTGACGGCCGGGGGGTTGGGTTTGCCGATTATCTCAACGAAATTCTCAACACTAACACGGTTTACGTCCGGTGCAATCGGATTATAAGGGTTACAGATATCCCAATAATCCAGCCGAACATAAAAACGCTGACCAACAACCTGATTGGTGGGATTAACGGTCGTGATCTGCTGCATGAAAGCTGTTAGTGTTGACGTCAACACCGGAAAAGGGAGCTCTATTACCCCATTAAAATCGGGCGTATTGAGTCCTCCCGCACCGGTGATCACGTACCCCGGTGCTCCGCCCAGCACCGGATTTGCGCTAAATGGAGCTAAAAATGCACCAGTAGCAGTATTGGTTATCTGTGTGCCCCCAACTCGAATATCCGGAATGTTACCAGGCGCCCCATAAATCGTGCTTCCATAAACAACTCTGATGTATCTGGTCAACTGATTGGGCACTCCACTCTCAGGTGCGGCTACGCGACAGTTGAGAAGGGTTTGATCTGTAAACTTCATGTTCACATTAGTGCCAACGCATACCCGATCCGTTGTTTCTCCGACACCCGGAGGGTTAAAGGGCATGTTCAACGTACCTGAATTGGCGTTGTCGGTGTCGTAGTTTGCGAAAATGGTCGTTTGTGCAAGTCCATTACAGTTTGGAATGCCTATCCAAAACGGACGAACAAGCACATCCCAGCTACAAATATCTGGAGCCGGTGTGGTGGTGGTTGGATAATTTTTTGTAGGCCGTGAGGTGAAAACAACGTTGGGGTTTGCGCCAGTAAACCCGCCATTTTCAAAAAAGTCGTTATTTGCTACACCCGTAAGGTCTGATAGGTAAGGCTGAGAATTGCTACCTGTTGCATCTCCCCAAGCAAAGTTAAAAAAGAAATTAGTGGCAATGGTCCGAGAGGACCCATCAAGCGCAGTAACAAAGTTCGAACTATTCCGCATTCGCAAACTCATCTTAAACTGCCACTGATAGAAATTCATTACAACTGGCACGCAGACATCAGGCGTAAACCCAGGGGCAACTCCTTGTTGAAAGAATGTGATTTCCGCGCATGTAAAAACAAACTGATTTAGGGACTGTTGGTTTGCAAACGCATTCACTCCGCCAGTTGAAGATAGGTTTCCCGTGGCATTGTAGCTTACTAGTATTATTTCCCCCGGCTTAAGAAATGGCTGAGTTCCCCCGTGGCCGACAATTGCTGAAGCGTCAAATTGAATGCGAACTGTATTAGGGCCAAACGTACCAATTGCGGTAATTGGCACGGTTGTACCATTTACGGTTACAGTCCAACCCGTAGCAGTGGGGGCGCCTGAAAAACTAACTCCCTGGTTGAACTGAACATCAATGTCTCTCTGCGAAAGAGTTTCGTGGCGAGCAGAGACGAATGAGGCTTGTGCGTGCGCTTCCGAAAGTAGGCCAATGAAAAAAATAGAAATTAAAAATTTCCTAAACAACTGAAGTTCCCTCATAGGTTCTAAGTAATCTGGAGATTAATTGCCCCTGAACGATCAATGTAACCGATACAACTCAGGAATTACTACTCATCTTTCTCCCCAAACATACCCACAATTTCGGCAAAATCGAAATATTTTGAAATTTCCACGGTTTTCTAATCGGGCATTTCCCCTACCTTTGTCCCCGATTTCTTCCATCCGCTTTCATGTCTTCGGCCAAGTACATCTTCGTTACCGGTGGGGTAACTTCCTCGCTGGGCAAAGGGATCATTTCGGCTTCGCTCGCCAAACTCCTACAGGCCCGCGGTTTTACCGTCACCATCCAAAAATTCGACCCCTACATCAACATCGACCCGGGTACGCTTAACCCCTACGAACACGGGGAATGCTATGTTACCAACGATGGTGCCGAAACCGACCTGGACCTGGGCCACTACGAACGATTTCTCAACGTACCCACGTCCAAGGCCAACAACGTGACCACCGGGCGGATATACAATAACGTGATCACCAAGGAGCGCAAGGGCGAATACTTGGGCAAAACGGTTCAAGTAATCCCCCACATCACGGACGAAATCAAGCGCAACATCTTCTTGCTGGGCGAAACCGGCCAGTACGATTTTGTCATTACTGAGATAGGCGGATCGGTCGGTGACATTGAATCCCTCCCCTTCATTGAAGCGGTGCGGCAGGTGCGCTGGGACCTCGGAGCCAACCACGCCCTGGTGATTCACCTCACGCTGATCCCGTACCTGAAGGCTGCGAAGGAGCTGAAGACCAAACCGACTCAGCATTCGGTAAAAGAGTTACTCTCGCTGGGTATTCAACCCGATATTCTCGTTTGCCGAACTGAACACCCGCTCCCCAACGAATTGCGCAAGAAACTGGCCTTGTTCTGCAACGTCCAACTCAACGCAGTGATCGAAGCGATGGACGCGGAAACGATTTACGATGTGCCGTTGCTTATGCGCAAAGAGAAACTGGACGAGCGCGTGCTGGCGAAACTGAAAGTAACGTCCAAACAGGAACCAGACCTGGAGCAATGGAAAACGTTCCTCGGTAAACTAAAAAATCCGCTGGACGAAGTGACCATCGGCCTGGTGGGCAAGTATGTTTCGCTGCCCGATGCGTATAAATCTATTGCTGAAGCCTTCATCCACGCAGGTGCGCAAAATGATTGCAAAGTCAACCTCAGGTGGATTTCGTCCGAAGACATAAGTGGCGAAACAGTGAAAGATGTTTTGAATGGACTGGATGCCGTGCTGGTGGCACCGGGCTTTGGCGAACGCGGGCTCGAGGGCAAGATCGAAGCCATACGCCACGTGCGCGAAAACAAAATTCCGTTTCTGGGCATTTGCCTGGGTATGCAATGCTCCGTGGTCGAATTCGCCCGCCACGTGCTTCACCTGGATGCCAGTTCAACCGAGTTGAATCCCAAATCCAAGCACCCCGTCATCGACATGATGGAGGAACAAAAGAAAATTACCACCAAGGGCGGCACCATGCGGCTGGGCGCATACGACTGTAAACTGAAAAAGGGCTCCAAGGCCTACGCCATTTATGGCGAAAGTGTGATTCAGGAGCGTCATCGGCACCGCTACGAATTCAACAACAAATACCTCGAACAAATTGAAGAAGCCGGACTGAAAGCGGTTGGTGTCAATCCCGCCAGCGGCTTGGTTGAAGTGGTTGAGTTGAAAGATCACCCCTGGTTTATCGGGGTGCAATACCACCCGGAACTGCGGAGTACGGTGCTTAGTCCGCATCCGTTGTTTGTGAGTTTTGTGGAGGCTGCTCTTCATCATAAGAAGAAGAATATTTAATTTTTTTAATTTCATGGATCGCAATTCTGCCATCGGACTTACCCTTATCGCCATACTGTTGTTGGTGTACTTTAACTTTTTTGCGGTTCAACCCTCGCCACCGGCACCACCGGCCACGGTAAAAACCGACACCACAACGCGCGCCTTACCGGTGACCGGGGCTTTGACCGACAGTGTGTCCTTATCGTCTTCACCCGCCAATGGCCCCGAGGAGATAACCGAAATCGAAAATGCCGACCTGAAGATTTCCTTCTCCAATCGCGGGTACATTCGTCAACTGGAGCTTAAAAAGTTCAAGTCCTACACGCAGTCGCCTTTGTTACTGGTAGCCCCTGCGAACAACCGGTTTGCCCTGCGCCACGCCAGTACCGGAGATTTGTATCAGGTGCCCTACCAGGCTTCGCAGAGCCGTGTGGCCGATACCGTTTTGCTCACCTATACCGGGTCAGTTAATGGCATTATCGTTCGCCACGTGTACGAAATTCCGCCCTCGGGTTACGAAGTTGACTACCAGCTCCACACGTCCGGTGGACTTACGGGGGATTTTCTTACGCTGGAATGGAACGATGAGATTCCCCTGCAGGAGAAGGACATGACGGACAGCCGGAACAAAACTTCGATCAACTACTACACCGTGGCTGACGGCTTTGACGGGCTGTCGGATACGAGCGATGACAGCGAGACCCTGAGCGATCCGCTGAAATGGGTTACCATCAAACAGAAGTTCTTCCTCAGTTCCATCATTACCGATGGGCAGTTTACCGGGGGCGAATTCACCACCAGCACCAACCCAACCAGCACCACTACGGTCAAGACCGCCAACGTTCGGCTCTTTATTCCCACAAGTGAGGTGAACGACAAGGGTGCCCACTTCCGGTATTATTTCGGCCCTAACGATTACAAAATTACGTCTGATGTTGCTGAGGGCTTCTCGCGCAACCTCTACCTCGGCATCCCGCCCATGATTTGGGTGAACAAGTTTGTCATCATCCCGATTTTCAAATTCCTGGAGACGTTCATCGGCAACTACGGACTGATCATCGTCATTCTGGTGTTGATCGTGAAGCTGATTCTGGCACCCCTCTCCTACAAATCCTACCTCGGCATGGCGAAGATGCGTTTGCTGAAGCCCGAGCTGGATCTGATTAAAGAGAAGTATGGCGACAACATGGCCCAGATACAGCAAGAGCAGCTGAAGTTGTATCAGCAGGCGGGGGTCAACCCGTTCAGCGGTTGCATTCCGGTACTGCTGCAGATGCCGATTCTCATCGCCATGTTTTACTTCTTCCCGATTTCCATTGAATTGCGGCAGGAGCCGTTCTTGTGGGCCGAGGATCTCTCGACCTATGATTCGATCATCAATTTGCCGTTTGCCATTCCGATCTATGGTAGTCACGTAAGTCTATTCACTATTCTGATGACCATTTCAACTTTGATTTACACCTGGCAAAACAACCAAATCAGTTCGGTCACCGGACCGATGAAATCGCTCTCCTACATCATGCCGGTGGGGTTCATGTTTATCCTCAACACTTTCTCCGCTGGACTAAGTTTCTATTATTTTGTCTCCAACCTGGTAACGTTTGCCCAACAGCTTATCATTAAACGATTTGTCGATGAAGACAAAATCAAGAAAGTAATGGATGAACACAAAAAGAAGATGAGCGAAGGTGGCCCGACCAAAAAGTCGAAGTTCATGACCAAACTCGAGGAGGCCATGAAAGCGAGCCAGGAAGCTCGCAAGGCCAGCGAAGAAACCAAGAAGAAAAAAGGTAAGTAGTTTCAGCACCGCGCGCGATTCCCCGCTTATTGCCGAATAGCTATATTTGGCCTCTTTTTAAACTGAAAAACTACCAACCGAACGAATGGGCAAGATTATCGCCATTGCGAATCAAAAAGGAGGCGTAGGAAAGACGACCACAGCCATTAATGTGGCCTCCAGTCTGGCCGTGCTGGAACACAAAACACTTTTGGTCGATGCCGATCCTCAGGCCAACTCCACGTCAGGTATGGGCATTAACCCCAAAGACGTGAAGGTGAGCGTGTACGAGTGTATGGTGGACTCGGTTGACCCCCGCCAGGCCATCGTTAAGAACGACCTCAAGTACCTGGATATCCTCCCCTCTCACATTGACCTGGTTGGCGCGGAAGTTGAAATGGTGAATATTGAACGCAGGGAAGAACGCATGCGCGATGCACTCGGCAAGTTGAAAAATGAATATGAATTCATCATCATCGACTGTTCGCCTTCCCTGGGGTTAATCACCATCAATGCATTGACGGCTGCCGATTCGGTGATCATTCCGGTGCAGTGCGAATATTTTGCGCTGGAGGGTTTAGGGAAATTGCTCAATACGATCAAGATCATTCAGACGCGCCTCAACACGCACCTGGAAATTGAAGGGATTTTACTCACGTTGTACGATTCCCGCACGTCATTGGGCAACCAGGTGGTGGAAGAAATCCGGACGCACTTCAAAAACATGGCGTTCAAGACCATCATACCGCGCAACGTGCGCCTGAGCGAGTCGCCCAGCTTTGGCCTGCCGGCCATCGTGCACGATGCGGAAAGTAAAGGCGCGATCAGCTACCTGAACCTGGCACGCGAAATTCTGGATAAAAACGCCATCACCCGATGAGCAAGAAAAAAGCCTTAGGCCGTGGTCTCAGCGCGCTGCTGAGCGATACACCCTCCGATGAAAAACTCGAAGTGGACATGCCGGCAACGGCTGCCAGCGCACCCACCAGCGGTCTATCCGAAATTCCGTTGGCCGAAATTGAAGTTAACCCCTTCCAGCCACGCCAGCATTTCGACCAAACCTCTTTGCAAGAACTGGCCGATTCCATTCGCGTACACGGGATCATTCAACCCATCACGGTTCGCAAACTTTCGCGTAATCAGTACCAACTCATCAGCGGTGAACGCAGATTTCAGGCCAGCAAACTGGCCGGGCTAACCACCATACCCGCTTACATTCGCCTGGCGGATGATCAGCAGATGCTGGAAATGGCATTGATCGAAAACATTCAGCGCGAAAATCTTAACCCGATCGAAATTTCGCTGAGCTATCAACGACTGATCACCGAGTGTAATTTAAAACAGGAAGAATTGGGCGACCGGGTGGGCAAAAACCGGTCAACGGTAACCAACTACCTGCGCCTGTTGAAACTTCCTCCCGATATTCAAATCGCCCTGCGCGACAACCGGATTTCGATGGGCCATGCGCGGGCCATCATCAACGTAGAAGATCCGGCCGCCCAGTTGCTGATTTTCAAACGAACCCTGGCCGAGGATTTGTCCGTGCGGAAGGTCGAAGAACTGGCGCGCCAGATGACGGGCGGCAGCAGCGAAGTGGCTCAAAAAACCAAGCCCGCCACGCCCCGTGAATTTTCTCAGCTGCAGGGCCGCCTTTCATCTCACTTTGGCACGAAAGTTACGGTGCATAGCGATGGCAAAAAGGGCGACATTCGAATTCCTTTTCTGTCGGTAGAAGATTTGAACCGAATTCTGGATATCCTGCGCATTCAATGAAGTATGTCGGTTGGGTCATGTTGATCTTGCTGTCCGGGAAACTGGTGGCACAGAACCCGGTAAAAGGAGATACGACTACCGTTCTGTTGGATTCCGCCTTGACTCAAGGTGCCGAAGAGACCGTTGAGTTTCAATCGATGACCGGACAGAACGACCCGCGCAAAGCGCTCCTGTATTCGGCCATCCTCCCCGGAAGCGGGCAGATCTACAACAAAAAATACTGGAAAGTGCCTATTGTGTGGGGCGGCCTGGGTGTACTCGTATATGCGGTCGATTTCTACAACCAGGGGTACACCCAATTCCGAAGCGAGCTTTTTGGCGTACTGCAAAGCGGTGACACCTTCTCCCCAAGCGGCTACAACGAGAGCCAATTGCGTACCCTTACGGATGCGTACAGGCGCCAGCGCGATTTTTTTGTCGTGCTCACCGGCATATTTTATCTCGTGCAGCTGGTTGATGCGCACGTAGATGCCCACCTGAAAGAGTTTGAAGTTAATCCGCGGTTAAAAATTTCCCTTCGCCCGCAGATCGAAAATAGTCCGCTCACCGGTGCAACCTCCGGGCTGGCCTTAACGCTCCGTTTTTAGTTATGCGCATTTTGCTGATTGGATATGGAAAGATGGGGAAAGCAATTGAAGCAATCGCGCAGCAGCGCGGCCATCAGATTGTCGGCAGGCTGGATATTGACAACCGCGATACTTTTGATGCCACCACACCGGTTGACGTAGCAATCGAATTCACGCATCCGGATGCTGCGGTGAGCAATTTGCGTTGGGCGGTGCAAAAAGGCTGGCCGGTAGTGGTTGGCACAACCGGGTGGTACGACCATCTGCCGGAAATTAAAGCGGAAGTCGCAGGCGCAAACGGAGCCTTGCTCTACGCCTCGAATTTCAGCCTGGGCGTCAATCTATTCTTTAAGCTAAATGAGTACCTCGCGCGCTTGATGGATGCGCACCCGACTTACGATGTGTTGCTGGACGAGACGCACCACACGCAAAAAAAGGACGCCCCCAGTGGCACCGCCATCACCCTGGCGGAAGGCATTTTGAATGGCACGAAACGTAAAACCCGCTGGCGCCTGAACGAAGGCCAACATGCGGAAGACCTCGTGATTCATTCCCACCGGGTAGACCCCGTTCCGGGGACTCATGTGGTGACCTGGGCTTCAGCTATTGACCAAATTGAAATCAAGCACACCGCGCACACGCGCGAAGGATTTGCCCTTGGCGCTGTGCTGGCGGCCGAGTGGCTTCGGGGGAAAACAGGCGTTTTCACCATGAACGATCTGCTGGGCTGAATCCCTTTTGACTGATTTTTAGTTTATTTGCGAGCCATTTTGCGATCATATATGAATTGGAAGTTTTGGACTAAGCGGGCAGAATCAACTGAGAAAAAGAAAAAGTCGGTGCTCCGCGAATGGTGGGATGCCATCTTGTTTGCCGTGGTGGCCGCGACACTTATTCGCTGGCTGATCATGGAGGCCTATACCATTCCTACTCCTTCGATGGAAAACTCCCTTTTGGTTGGCGACTTCCTTTTCGTCAGCAAGTTTCACTACGGCACACGCACACCCCGCACACCGCTGCAGGTACCGCTTACCCACCAGAAAATTTGGTTCACAAACATTCCATCGTACAGCGATGCCATTCAACTGCCGAGCTACCGGTTGCCGGGCTTCAGCAGAGTGAAGCGAAACGATGTGGTGGTATTTAACGTGCCACCCAGGTTTCTTAACGAGTACAAAAATTACCCGGTTGACCTGAAGACCAATTACATCAAACGCTGTGTGGCCATTGCGGGAGACGTGCTGGAAATCAAAAATCAACAGATTTATATCAACGGACAGCCAGCCGAAAATCCTCCTCAAATGCAGGTCAGCTACCATGTGGTCTCCAATGATGAAATTAACCCGCGCAACCTGGAGAAACTCGAGATCGATCCGGATGATTACAACTACCTGGGTCGCCCCGATCCGAATACAGCCGAGTACACGATGTTCATTAGTCAGGAAAAAGCGGACCAACTGGCCAAGTTTCCGTATATCAAAAAAGTTGAACGGATTGTTGAACAGCCGGGAATCGCCCGCGAGGCATTATTTCCGAGCCGCAACTCAAAAGGTTGGAACCGTGACAACTACGGACCGATCACCATTCCGAAAGAGGGTATGACCATTGAGATCAATGATTCAACACTCGCCTTGTACGGTGAAACCATAAAGGAGTACGACCACAACGAGAACGTGGCCTACGACACTGCCCAACTGCTGATTGCCGGCCAACCCGTGAAACAGTATACATTCAAACAGAACTATTATTTCATGATGGGTGATAATCGGCACAACTCGCTGGACTCCCGCTACTGGGGCTTTGTGCCGGAAGATCACATCGTGGGCAAAGCCTTCTTTATCTGGCTGTCGCTCGACAAACACGCCAGTTTCTTCAATAAAGTTCGCTGGAGACGTTTCCTGAATTTGATTGAGTAGGAATGACCATGGACTATCGACCATAGTCCATGGTCATTCTTACCAATCAATTTCCTGCAGTCCGTGGGCTCGCAAATAGGCGTTTGCTTTGCTGAAGTGCTTGCATCCAAAAAATCCGCGATCAGCCGAAAACGGTGACGGATGCGCTGACTCCAGCACCAAGTGTTTGGCCCGGTCAATTACTGCTCCTTTTTTCTGCGCATAAGCACCCCACAACAAAAACACCACATGTTCTTTTTGCTCAGAGATTAACCGAACCACAGCATCGGTAAATTCTTCCCACCCCTTTTTTTGATGCGAGCCGGGCGAGGATGCGCGAACCGTCAGTGTCGCATTTAAAAGCAAGACGCCTTGGGCAGCCCATCGGCTCAAATCGCCATTCGGGGGGATTGGTTTGCCCAGGTCATCCCGAATCTCCTTGAAAATGTTGACCAGTGATGGTGGAGGCTTAACGCCTGGAGCAACCGAAAAACACAACCCGTTGGCCTGCCCCGCCCCATGGTACGGATCTTGCCCCAAGACCACCACCTTTACCTGTTCAAACGGACAGGCATCAAAAGCCCGGAATATTTCGCGGCCGGGCGGATATACGGATTGCGATTGGTATTCCTTACGCACGAAATCGATCAGGCCCGCAAAATAGTCCTGCCTGAACTCGCTCGTAAGCCGGCTCTTCCAGGAAGCGTCCATCTTGACATCGGTGACCATGGGGGGCAGAAACTTAACGTTGTAAAATAGAAAAAAATGATATTTTTGACGCGTATGGTAACGGAAATAACCCAAGGCGTCAAAGTTTCGGTGGAGACGGAATACCAGCCCTCCTACTCGAGCCCCAGCCAGTACCATTACGTGTTCACCTACAAGATCACGATCGAGAATCAAAGTGATTTCACGGTGCAGTTGCAGCGCAGAAAATGGATGATTCACGATGCCGCTTTCCACACCCGCGAGGTTGAGGGTGAGGGTGTAGTGGGCCAGCAGCCCGTGCTGGAGCCGGGGCAAACGCACCAATATGTTTCCGGGTGCAATCTGAAGTCGGGAATCGGCAAAATGGTGGGCACTTACCTGATGGAACGAATTGTTGACGGCACCCATTTTGAGGTTAACATTCCCGCTTTTGCCCTGGTGGCTCCTAATCGGCTGAATTAAACTCATTTTATCGACTGATTTTTCGACCGAGCGGTATTTAGACCGATATTGCAGCCGTGTCGACATGGTTTCAGGCGCGCGCGGGTATTCGCCATTGGTTGCTCACTGAAGATGAGCACTCCATCCACTCTCCCTTCTTTTTCGATTTTTACCGAAGTGTTGTACGGCAGCCTCCGGAAGGCATTGCCAAACTTGAAGACCTGCGGAACAAACTGCTCGAAAACGACCAGGAAATTTCAATTGTCGATTTTGGGTCGGGCTGGATGCAAAAGGCAGCAGGCCGCCAGCCCATCCGTGCCGTGGCGCGCTACAGCCTGATGCCTCCACCCTATTGTGCGTTGCTTGCTCGCCTGGTCAATCACCTGGAGGCCACGCGCGTGGTCGAATTGGGAACCTCACTCGGCATCACCAGTTTGTACCTGGGCTGGAATCCCAACTGCAACGTGTACACTCTGGAGGGCAACCCGGACCTGGTGAACATTGCCCTCACCCATGCCGAAGGATTTGAACGCGATAATGTGACCATCATCGAGGGCAACATTGATGTTACGCTTCCCGACTTACTTCAGGATCCCGCCAAAATCGACCTGGCCGTCATGGACGCCAATCACCGGTTTGAACCCACGGTGCGTTATTTTGAAATGCTGGCCAGACGCATGAGTGATCAGGGTATCCTGGTGGTGGATGACATCCACCGCGACTCCGAAATGGAAAATGCCTGGCGTTTCATCCGCGGGCATCAATTGGTTTACGGCACGGTTGATTTATTTCGCTGCGGATTGGTTTTCTTCGATCATCCGCTTAACCGTCAGCACTTTGTATGGTCGTTGCCGTTCCATTAGTATTTTTACATCTGATTTCAATGTATGAGCACACCTACCACGCCCGTCCCTGCGCCCAAAAGCAACAAATCCAGCATCATCATCGCGGTGCTGTCCATTATCGTGGTGCTGCAAAGCATCAAGATTTATATGGACTACCAGGATAAAGTAGAAGTGCGCGAACAGCTCAGCAACACGGAAGAAGAGTTGGCCACCACCCTGCAGCGGCTCAATGAAATTAAGGCCGAGCTAGACGTCAAGATTGCCGAAATTCAAAAGCTGGGTGGCGATGTGAGCGAGCTCCAAAAAGCAAAGGCTGAAGTGGAAGCCGAGTTGAAAAGAACCCGCAGGGCCGATGCGAAAAAGATACAGGAGCTGCGTGACAAGGTGGAAGGCTACGAGGAATTGTTGAAGATTAAAGACGAAGAACTGGAAAAACTGAAATCCGTTAATCAACAGCTATTCACCGAAAACCGGTCGTTGAAAACGCAGCAAAACAAACTGAGTGATTCGTTGCGCACGGCCGAGCAAACGAAAAAGGAACTGGCCAGCAAAGTAGCCCTGGCCTCGCAACTAAAAGCCGAAAACATGAATGTGTGGGCGCTCAACGAAAAAGGCAAAGAACGGGAGTCACCCTTCCGGGCCCGGCAAATTGCCAAGATCAAGGTTGAGTTTACCCTGGCCGATAACAAGGTGGCCCCGATTGAGGGAAAGAAGATACTGGTGCGGATCACCGATGATAACGGGCGGGTCATTTTCGATGTATCGCGGGGCTCGGGCACGTTTATCCTGAATGGCAAGGAGGAATTCTACACGGCCGCCCAGGAAATCCTGTTTGACAACACCCGGCAGAAACTCACCTTCTTTTACGAAAAAGGAAGCGACTACCCCTCAGGAACCTACACGGTTGAAGCCTTTACCGACAGTTACTCGCTGGGAAAAGCCCAATTTGTGGTGAAATAAGGGCTTTTAGCCCATCCATTTTTGGTGCTTTTTCCGCGGACGAAGGTTGCCGAAAGGCGGTTTTTGTCTATCTTTGCGCCTCTTTTAACCAAAAAGAACAATGAAACAATACGAGACAGTATTCATTTTGAATCCCGTTTTGTCTGAAGATCAGACAAAGGATACTGTCGACAAGTTCGTGAAGGTGTTGAAGAAGGCGAAAGCCGATGTCATCAACATTGAGCGCTGGGGCCTGCGCAAGTTGGCTTACCCGATTCAAAAGAAATCGACCGGCTTCTATAACCTCATTGAATTTTCGGCAGCTCCTGAAACGATTGGCACACTGGAGACCGAATTCAGGCGGGATGAATCGGTTATGCGCTTTTTGACTACGGCACTGGATAAGTTTGCCGTGGAGTACAATGCTCGCAGACGCAAAGGCGAGTTCAACAAGAACAAGAAAACCACCACTAAAAGGGAAGAGGAGGTTGCACTATGACACTGATGAACGAACCCATTAAGCGGGCAGAGATTAAACCCAAGTACTGCCGCTTTAAAAAGAATGGAATCAAGTACATTGATTACAAGGATCCTGACTTCCTGATGAAGTTTATCAACGAACAGGGCAAGCTTCTTCCGCGCAGACTAACCGGCACTAGCTGGAAGTTCCAGAAGAAGGTAACACAAGCCGTTAAGCGCGCGCGCCACCTGGCATTGTTACCGTACCTGGGCGATTCATTGAAGTAATTTAAACGCACAGCATCATGGAAGTAATATTGAAGCAAGACGTACAAGGTTTGGGCTATAAAAACGATGTGGTGAAGGTGAAGCCGGGTTATGGCCGAAACTTCCTCATCCCGAACGGGGTGGCCATAATCGCCAATGAGTCCAACAAGCGCATGATGGCCGAGAACACCCGTCAGGCTGCCCACAAAGCAGCCAAGATTAAGGCGGATGCCGAGGCTTTGGCTGCCAAGATTGGCGCCCTTACGCTGGAAATCGGGACAAAAGCAGGAGAATCAGGCCGTATTTTCGGAGCCGTGACCTCCACGCAGATTGCCGATGCCCTCAAAGCCAAGGGGTATGATATCGATCGCAAAAAGATCGTGTTGAAAGAAACTCCGAAGGAATTGGGAACCTACAAAGTGAATCTCGACATCCACAAAGACGTAAAGCACGAGATTGCCGTGAAAGTGGTTGCCGAGTAATTCGAACCGGAAATCAAACAGAAAAGCCTTCCTACCGGGAAGGCTTTTTCTTTTTCGCGGGTGCCGGATTCTCCTCAATGGCCGTCACCAATTGGCGATACCAATCTTCGCCATATTTCCGCACGAGCGGAGCTTTGAGAAACTGATACAGCGGCACTTGCAGCGACTTACCATAGGCACAAGCGGCCGAGCAAATGCCCCACTTGTGATAGTTCACCGCCTCAAAGTCCCTCTTTTTGGTTACGCGAATGGGGTACAAGTGGCAGGAAATCGGCTTCCTGAATTTAATCTTGCCATCGAGGTAGGCCTGCTCAATGCCGCATTTCAAAATGCCGCGGTCATCGTACAACGCATAGGCGCATTCCCGCCCTCCACTGGTGGGAGTCGAATAGTCACCGTCTTCATCGAGGATGTACGGCCCCTGCTCGGCAATAGCCTTTTTGCCCTCATCCGTCAGGTAGGGTTGCACCGCCTGCTGAATCTCCCGCATCACCGGTAACTCATCCTCATCCAATGGCGCACCCAACTCACCCTCTACGCAACAAGCGCCCTTGCATTTTTCCAGGTGGCAAACAAATTCCACAGTCCGGATGTCATCCGAAACCATCACCTCTCCTATTTTCATCATAGCTTACAGCGTTTTACTCGAGCCTGGTCCGCTGGCTCTCGCCCTTTTTCTTTTCGTACCAGGTCTTGTCGGCAATGTAGCACAACCGCTCAATTTCCGCATGCACTACACCCTTTGCATCGACCCATTGAATCACAAAATTCCGATGAAACTCCCCTCCCTGCTTAACACCCGACTTAATCGCTTCGATATCTGCGGCCGTGAGCAAGTAGCGGGCGTAAAGGCTGGACCGCCCGGGCTTTCGGAAACGGATGCTGGCTGATTTGTCCCATACCACGTAGTCGGGCCCCAATACCTTGAGCAACATCACCATGTAAAACGGATCGGAGGCAGAGAACATGCTGCCGCCAAAGATGGTACCCACATAGTTGTACGTCCAGAGGTTGAGCCGCAAACGAACGTGCACTTCATGGGAGTCGGCCGACCAGAATACGATTTTTCCACCGGTGCCGAAATACATCGGGTACCAGTTCATCAAAGTCCGGAACCACCAGCTCTTAACTGACTCTGTTTTATCGGTTTGTAGAAATGACACTTTCATTTTCCCTCACTTTCGGCAGAAAGATGCGCAAAATTATTCGCTGGGCCGATAGCCAAGTGTTGAGCAGCACGTAACTTGCAGGGCATTTCCATGGTAGAGTATCTCAATAACCTTAACCCACCCCAGCGCGAGGGCGTGGTCAACACCGAGGGGCCCTGTATGCTGATAGCGGGTGCCGGCTCGGGCAAAACCCGTGTGCTGACCTATCGTATCGCCCACCTCATCCACAGTCAGCAGGTAGACCCGTTTAACATCATGGCGCTGACGTTTACCAACAAAGCGGCTAAAGAGATGCGCGACCGGATCGAACGCGTGGTAGGGGCCGATGCCCGCAACCTGTGGATGGGTACATTCCATTCCGTGTTTGCCCGAATCCTGCGCGCAGAAGCCCACCACCTCGGTTACCCGAATAACTTCACCATCTACGACACGGACGATGCCAAGTCGCTGATCAAGTCTATTGTGAAAGAGATGGGGCTGGATGAAACCCAGTACAAAGCCAACGTGGTGTACAACCGGATTTCCTCCGCCAAGAACCGGCTCATCGGCTGGCAGGAGTACCTGGCGAACCCCATGATTACCGGAGATGATGCGGGGAATATGCGGCCCGAAATCGGCAACATCTACAAAAACTACGCACTCCGATGCTTCAAGTCGGGCGCCATGGATTTTGACGACCTGCTCTTTAATACCGATAAGTTATTTAAAGCGCATCTGGACGTACTCAACAAATACCAACACCGCATCCATTATGTGTTGGTAGACGAGTTTCAGGATACTAACCTCTGCCAGTATTACATCATCCGTAAACTGGCGGCAGTACGCCAAAACGTTTGTGTGGTGGGTGACGATGCCCAAAGCATTTATGCCTTCCGCGGGGCAGATATTTCCAACATTCTGAATTTCGAAAAGGACTACCCCGATTTACGGATCATCAAGCTGGAGCAAAACTATCGCTCCACCAAAACCATTGTTGAAGCAGCTAATTCCGTCATCGCCAAAAACAAAGCGCAACTGCCCAAAAACATCTGGACAGCCAACGAACAAGGCAACCCCATTGAGTTAATCAAGGCGGTGTCGGATAACGAAGAAGGCAAGCTGGTGGCCAGTTCCATTTTTGAGGAAAAGATGCAGCAACAGGCACGCTTCAGCGACTTTGTTATTTTGTACCGCACCAACAGCCAGAGCCGCGCGATTGAAGAAGCCTTGCGCAGAGTTAACATCAAGTACAAAGTGGTGGGCGGTCTGTCATTCTACCAACGAAAGGAAATCAAGGACCTGCTTGCCTACCTGCGGTTTTCGATCAATCAGCAAGACGAAGCTTCGTTTCGAAGAATCATCAACTTACCCAAGCGGGGCATTGGCGATTCAACGGTGGACAAGATTATTGTGGCGGCAAACGACCACGCCATTTCCATCTGGGAAGTAATCCAGAACATCACGCACTTCATAGGCGGGCGGGCAGCCGGGCCTATCGAAGATTTCGTTGCCCTGATCAAGCGATTCGCCCTGGACATTCAAACCAAAGACGCTTATGAAGCCGCGGCCGACATCGCCAAATCATCAGGTTTGCTGCGTGAGCTCTATGAAGATAAAACCGTTGAAGGGCTGAGCCGGTACGAGAACGTGCAGGAACTATTGAATGCCATCAAGGAATTCGTGGATGACCCCGAGCGTACCGATAAAGGCCTGGCCGCTTTTCTTCAGGAAGTGTCACTCATCACGGGTCAGGATGAAGATAAAGACAACGACCCGGACAAGGTGACCCTGATGACCATTCACATGGCCAAGGGGTTGGAGTTCAAACACGTGTACATCGTGGGCATGGAGGAAGATCTCTTTCCCTCGCAACTCATGTTGAGCAGCCGGGCCGAGCTGGAAGAAGAAAGGCGATTGTTCTACGTGGCCATTACGCGGGCACAAATGAAAGTGTTCCTCTCCTATGCCCTTACTCGCTATCGCTTCGGTCGACTCAAAAACTGCGAACCCAGCCGCTTTCTGGACGACATCGATTCAAGCTTTATTAAGGTAAGTACGAAGTTCCGGGGATCAGAACCAGCCGCGCCACACCCCGACTTTGCCCGAAGCTTTGTGAGCGGCATGCGCAAAACACTGGCCTCACAACCCGTGGCCAAGCCCTCGGCTTACAAACCCTCTGCGAATTTCAAGCCCAGTGACACGTCCGGCCTTCAAGAGGGTATGAAAGTGGAGCACCCCAAGTTTGGATTCGGCACGGTGCTCAAAATGGACAATTCGGGGGCTGACCGAAAGGCCCACATCCGGTTCGATGATTTTGGGGAGAAGACATTATTACTTAGCTTTGCTAAACTCAAGATTCACTGATGGCCAAGTCTGACCCGCGGGCGAAAAAAACTGTTCGCAGAAAGCCAACAACCAAACTAACCCCGACCCAAAAAAAAAGGTTAAAAGCCTTGAATCAACTTGTTGGGATTGGTAAAGGTATTTGGGACCGGGACGCACAAGAGTATGTAAATGAGCTTCGTGGAGCGTGATGCGGATATTTTTGGACACAGCTCCATTGATTTATTTCGTAGAAAAGGAAAGAAGATTTTATCAACGATTGCTCCACTATTTTACGAACTGTGTAATTCATTCACATATTCTTCAAACCAGCGTGCTAACAATTGCCGAATTTGAAATTAAACCACGAAAACTCGGTAACGAGCAGTTGATACGTTCTTGCGACTCGTTATTGAACACATTGATTGAAATTAGAAACATTGACATCCAAACCTCAAAAACCTCTGCTTTGTTGCGCGCGCACTACCGTTCACTTAAGTCAGCTGATTCCTTACAATTAACTGCCGCATTACATAGTGAGTCTGATGTCTTTCTTACAAATGATAAGCGACTAAAGATGGTTAAGGAAGTTAACGTTAAGTTAGTAACAGATTTATGATAGGCGAATACAACTCCCAGCGGTCTCCCATTATTCTAAAAGAGTATGGCCGCAATGTTCAAAAACTGGTTGATTACATCCGGTCGGTTCCCGATAAGGAAAAACGAACCGAAATGGCGACCACGCTGCTCGAACTGATTAAGCAGCTGGCCCCCGTAGGCAAAGACAACCAGGAAAATCCCCAGCGCATGTGGGATGACCTGTTTGTGATTGCCGATTTTAATATGGACATCAACAGCCCGTACCCGATGCCCGAGCACGACATTCTGTTTAAAAAACCGAAGCGTATGCCCTATCCGCAGGAAAATGTGCGGTGGAAGCATTATGGTAAAAATATTGAGCGCCTGGTGAAGGAAGTGTTGAAAGACGAAACCATCAAAGACAAAGAAGAAGCCGTTATCTACCTCGGCAAATTGATGAAAACGTTCTACAGCAACTGGAACAAGGAAATACTGGATGACTCGGTGATTTTGAAAGACATCAAAGCCATGTCGGACGGGCAGTTGACCATGAACATTGAGAAAGTGCGGGAGGACAATCTGTTTGAAAAACTCTACCGCGACAAGAAGAAGCCTTTCCAGCATGGGCAAGGTGGCGGACAACGCCATCAGGGCAAACGCCCGTTCAATAAGAACCGACATAACCCGCACCGCAGGCGCGACTCATGAGTGTATTCCGCATTAAAGGCGGGAAGAAACTATCCGGTGAGATTGTCCCGCAAGGCGCCAAGAACGAAGCCCTACAGGTACTTTGTGCTGTCTTATTGACACCCCAACCCGTTACGATTAATAATGTTCCTGATATTCTGGATGTCAACAAACTCATTGAGTTGATTGGCGACCTGGGTTGCACGGTAGAAAAACTAAAACCGGGCTCGTATCGGTTCACCGCCTCCAACATTGATACCGACTTTTTGCAATCCGACACGTACCAAAAAAAGGCTGCGGCCTTGCGTGGTTCGGTTATGCTCCTGGGCCCTATTCTGGCGCGCTTTGGAAAAGCCAGCATACCCAAACCGGGCGGAGACAAAATTGGCAGGCGCAGGCTTGATACGCACTTCCTCGGTTTTCAAAACCTGGGGGCCAAGTTCCGGTATGAAACGGATGGCAATCTGTTTCATATTGATGCCTCGCACCTAACGGGCAAATACATGTTGCTGGACGAAGCCTCCGTAACGGGTACGGCCAACATCGTGATGGCGGCTGTAATGGCCAAGGGCAAAACCACTCTCTACAACGCGGCCTGTGAGCCTTATCTCCAACAACTGTGCACCATGCTCAACCGCATGGGGGCCCGCATCACCGGCATCGGATCTAACTTACTCGAAATTGAAGGCGTTGAAGACCTGCGGGGCACCGAGCACACCATCCTGCCGGACATGATTGAGATCGGAAGCTTCATCGGGCTGGCCGCCATGACGCAATCCGAAATCACGATCAAGAATTGCCGCATTGATATGCTCGGCATTATTCCAGAGATTTTCCGCAGGCTCGGTATCAAAATGGAATTCAGGGGTGACGACATTTTTATCCCCGCCCAGGAACGGTACGAGATCGAAACATTTATTGACGGCTCTATTTTGACCGTGGCCGATGCCCCTTGGCCGGGATTCACGCCAGATTTACTGAGCATTGTGCTGGTGGTGGCCACACAGGCCAAAGGCACGGTGCTCATTCACCAAAAAATGTTTGAAAGCCGGCTGTTTTTTGTTGATAAACTGATCGATATGGGTGCGCAAATCATCTTGTGTGACCCCCACCGCGCCACCGTAATCGGACTAGATCGAAAACTAGCTCTTCGCGGCATAAAAATGTCATCGCCCGACATACGCGCAGGCGTAGCCTTGCTTATTGCTGCCCTCTCGGCCAGCGGTGAAAGTGAAATTTCGAACGTAGAACAAATCGACCGGGGGTATCAGAATATTGAGGCGAGGTTAAGGAAGTTAGGCGCCCAAATTGAGCGCGGACAATAAAACAGCCAGCACCCACGTTGCTAGGAAAAACTTTATGCAAGCGTTTGGATTGAGTCTTTTGCTCTGCTGCATTTTAATAACGGAAGCTTTTGGCCAAGATCATGAATTGGTGCAACCGAGACTCTTGATGAAGGTTGCGCCCCAAAACTTCACCCAGAATGAACTAAAAATTTCCAGTGAAATCTTCCTGGGATCCGCCCAAAACAAAGTCGGAGTATCTCATTGAACGGCTGATTCTATAATCAGGACGATCCATATTTCGACTATCCGGGCGAGGTCTATAAAGGCGTGGGTTCAGAAATCTCGTATCGCAAGTACATCAGCCCCATGAAGACACTCGAGACCAGGCGTGGAAAGAGTTATCTTCAGGGAATCTATGCCAGCGGTTATGATCAAGGCGGCTGGTTTTCCAGCGAGGGCACTATTACGTCCTACACTTTTCCTCCCAACCATGCTCCGGTCATTACAACGCGCTACGACATCCAAGAAAACGTAACCAATATGGGATTTGGATTCACCATCGGAGTGAACCGAACGCTTTGGAAAGTGCTGTACATTGATGCTTACGTTGGCGGTGGCCTTCAATTCGCCAAGCGAGAACTCTCGAAGCCCCTTCCTCCAAACTCATTTTACAGTTTTTATTCCGACATCACGGATCCGGGCTACCAAGGCATTCTCCCCAAGTTTGGACTTCTGATTGGAGTTAAGTTATAACACCAATCCTACCGGACAATGGTCAGATCCGTGGTGTTCATTAAAGATCATCGCCTCCTTCACGTGTTGCCGCAATCGTTCATCCACCAAAAAATGATCGATGCGCCAGCCCACATTACGCTCGCGGCCGTTCGTCACATAGTTCCAATAGGTGTATTTCACTTCTTCCGGATGCAACGCACGGAACGTATCGATGAAACCGGTCTCTAATAGGTGAGTGAACCCGTCTATTTCGCGTTGCGTATAGCCGGCCGACACATTGTAGTTCTCCTTCGGCCGCGCGATATCGATGGCCTGGTGCGCGACATTGAAATCGCCACAGGCGATTACCGGCTTTCGCTTACGAAGCCAGTTCACGTAATAGCTAAACTCGCTATCCCAGCGTTCCCGGTAATCCAATCGTGACAAGCCCTCGCCCGCATTGGGCGTGTACACCGTTACTACAAAGTAATCGGCAAACTCAGTTGTAACTACGCGCCCCTCCTGATCGAACTCATCCATCGCCATGTCATAGGTAACATTCAGGGGCTCCGTGCGCGTTACTATCGCAGTGCCGCTGTACCCCTTTCGTGCCTTAGATGAATTGACAAAAACCTGATATCCGCTGAGGGCTTTCAGCGTTTCAGCTGCTTCATCCTCACCAGCCTTGGTCTCTTGCAAACACAGGATGTGAGGGTTCATGCTGGCCACGCTGTCCAGAAAACCCTTCTTCACAATGGCTCTGATGCCATTTACATTCCAGGAAACCAGTCTCATCCGCTAAAATTTATGTCGCACAAACGCCTCAATGGCCTCATACTCGGCCAGACCAAGTTGGTTATAGGCTGCTGCCGTAGCATGGTTCCGGTCTTCTGCCCTCACCCAAAACTCGCGGGCATCGTTGCCCGGGAACAACGCGCTGTCTTTTTGCGACTGATGCTTGAACACCGCTTTTCGCTTGCGCAAGAGTTCATCCGGGCTGAGCGGAACGGCCATTTCGATCTGGTCAATGTCCCACTCCTGCCAGGCCCCCCGATACAACCACAGGTAACAATCCTTCATCCAGGGCTTGCGCTTCAGGCGATTGACGGCTTCAAAAACGGCAGCCAGACAGACGCGGTGCGTACCATGCGGGTCCGAAAGGTCGCCCGCAGCGTAGATCTGATGTGGCTTAATCTGCTCGAGCAAGTCAACGATGAGTTGAATATCCTGTTCGCCCAGCGGCTTCTTCTTTACCTTCCCGGTCTCATAAAAAGGCATATCCAAAAAATGCGCCTGGGAGTCCGGAATGCCCGTGTAGCGGCAGCCTGCTTTGGCCTCGCCCCTGCGAATCAAACCCTTGATTGTTAAAACCTCAGGGGTGTCCACTTGGCCGGGTTTCTTGTCTTTGATCGACTTTACGATCGTTTTGTAAAACCTCTCGGCATCGGCCTTCTTCAACCCGAAGGCTTCGTTAAAATCCCGGACGAAATCAGCAAAACGTACTGCGTCATCATCAAACACCGCAATGTTACCCGAGGTTTGGTAGGCTACATGCACCTCATGGCCCTGATCCACCAGGCGAATGAAGGTGCCCCCCATCGAGATCACATCATCGTCCGGGTGCGGACTGAAGATAACTACGCGTTTCGGAAAGGGCTTGGCGCGCTCGGGGCGGTTGGCGTCATCTGCTTTGGGCTTGCCCCCCGGCCAACCGGTAATTGTTCGCTGGAGTTCATTGAAAATTTTGATGTTAACGTTATAAGCCGAGCCCCATTCGTGGATGACATCCGACATGCCATGTTCTGTATAATCCTGATTGGTAAGTTTGAGTATCGGCTTCTTTACGGTTTGACACAACCAAACCACGGCCTTGCGCAATAGCCGGTCATCCCACTGGCACGAATCCAGTAACCACGGTGTCTTGATGCGCGTCAGGTTAGAGGCGGCCGCCTGGTCAAGCACCACGAGTGTGTTGGGGTGGCGCTGCAAGTATGTGGAAGGAATCTGGTCGGTTACCGGTCCCTCTACCGCGCGTTGTACGATGGGCGCTTTGCCCTCACCCCATGCCATCATGATAATGCGCTTCGCCTTGACGATAGTACCTACGCCCATGGTAATGGCCTGGCGCGGCACATTTTCTTCACCAAAGAAATCACTGGCTGCATCTACGCGTGTAACCTGATCCAAGGTAATGACACGCGTACCTGTTTTATCGGATGAACCTGGCTCGTTAAATCCAATATGACCGGTGCGCCCAATGCCGAGAATCTGGATGTCGATACCCCCGACCTCAGCAATTTTCTTTTCGTAGTTCCGACAAAACGCACCCACTTTTTCTTTCGGTACCGTACCATCCGGGATGTGCACATTCGATCGCTCGATATCTATGTGATCAAACAGCAACTCATTCATGAAGCGGACATAGCTCTGGAGTGAGTGCGGTTGTATGGGATAGTACTCATCCAGGTTGAATGTAACTACATTTTTGAAGCTTAGGCCTTTTCGGTGAAGTTCCACCAGTTCGGCATATACCCGGGTGGGGGTTGAGCCGGTCGCCAGCCCGAGTACACACAACTTCTTCTCGCGCTGTCGTTCGCGAATTAGTTCAGCGATTTGCTGAGCAACAAAAACCGAGGCGTTCTCAGAATTGTCAAAAATACGGGTAGGGATTTTTTCAGGAGTTTCGGATAGCATAGTCATATTTCGATCAAAGTCAGTTTGGAAAAGAAATTTTGCCCATCAATACAGAGGGTATGCGTGATCGCCTTCCGAAGTCAATCGGTTTGCCTGTGAGAGTTTCGTTGGCCAGCACCGCAAACAAGATAGCCTCTTTAGCATCGGGGTTGACACCCAACTCTTCGGTTGAGGAGATATTTTCTATTTTTAATAACTCGGCAATCCATTTCATGAGCAGCGGATTACGCGCGCCACCTCCGCTCGCAAAAATACGGAACGGTCGTTTGCCAATGGCACCCTTGACTGACTCGGCAATTGTCTCCGCAGAAAACCGTGTAATGGTAGCTAACACATCGGCTGCGCCCAAGTGGTTTGTTGAACTTTGGTTTTGTGCGCTCCTCACAAACTCCAGGTTAAACAACTCTGGTCCCGTGGTTTTAGGTGGTGGCAAGGCAAAAAATGAATGGCTCTTGAGAGCAGACAGTAACGATAGGTTCACTTCTCCCCGTTCCGCCCATCGGGCATCACGATCAAACAACAGGCTGGGGTCGTAGTACTGCACCAACTGATCGATAAGTGTATTACCGGGCCCGGTATCGGTTACCCATACACGTTTGGCGTTACGGCCGGCCGGAAGAAAAGTGAAATTGGCAATACCACCGATGTTGAGTAGAATCCGGTTTTCCTGTGGATGTGCCAGTAAAAGAAAATCACCATACACCGCCAGGGGGGCACCTTCGCCCCCGGCCGCGATATGTTTTTGCCTGAAATCACTAACCGTCAGGATACCTGTGGTCACGGCCAGATGATCGCCATCGCCCGCCTGAAAAGTGGAGCTGAAACCCACGTCAGGATGCATGTGCAAAGGTGCATGAAAAACAGTCTGTCCATGTGATGCAACAGCCGCAACACGCGAGGGTGAGACCTTCCACCGTTTCAGGCACTGCAACACGAGTTGCCCGTGCAATCGGCCTAACCAGGAATTCAATGATAATAGGGCTAGAAAATCAACTTGTCTTTTTGCAAATACCTCGCGGATACGTTGCCGGGTCTCTGTCGTATAGGGCACGGTAGTATAGTGCAATACGTTGACACGCGTGGATAAGCCATTTCCGGAAATGCGGCACAAAGCTACGTCAAGCCCGTCCAGTGAGGTACCCGACATCAGGCCTATGATTAGCCGCGATACTCCAATTTTTTTCGGTATGCCGGGCATTTGTAAAACTGATTTTCAAAACAAAAATAGAGTAACAAAAAGGTAAAACGGCAAATTCCGACAAAATATATTTGGATATTTGCAGGGTGTAAACTCAATCCATCCTGAATATCGAAAAAAAACGCAAACAAATCCAACTCGCACGTGAAAGAAAATACCAAAAACGCTATTGCCGTGGAGCAAATTTTTCGGGGCTCATACTTGCGTTTATCATGTTACCGCTGTCGATTTTCGCTCAAGATCGTATCGTTACGGGCACGGTCGTGAATGCCACCGACAAGCCGCCTCTTCCGGGGGTAAATGTTCCAGTGAAGGGAACTACGAACGGAACCGTCACTGATGCCGAAGGCCGGTATCAAATCTCGGTTGCCGAAAACAGTACGCTGGTTTTCAGTATGGTTGGGCAGAAGTCAACGGAGCAGCAGGTGGGGTCGCTGCTCCACATTTATGCGCGGTTGGCGTGCCGGCACGTGGATAGCGAATCATGTTAAGGTGGCCCGCACATGTACCGCGTATTCAACAAAGAGCGACCAGACGCGATGCACCTGAATAAGAAGGTCAGCGAGTGGCAAAAAAAGCTCACATCGAAAGAAAAATTGTCTTTCACCATTACAACAGATGGCACTATGAAAAATGGAGACAGCCTCAGCTATTTTTTGCTACTGAGAAATATGCCAAAAGAAATTGACAGTGTGGCGAAGGAGTCTTTGGTTGGCACTGAATTCAACAGCACACAGGAGCACAACAATTACCACGGGTTGCTTTCTGTTCAGTAGGATCGGCTTGAATACATTGTTTATACTCAGACCATTGCGCACAGAGACCAACGCCTGAAGCAAAAATCAATTTTGCATGTGCTGGCACCTGGTAAGATATACACAAACGGGTATTAGGAGGATGTGCGCAGTATTTTTTTTAGAGCGCTATTGGTCGTGGTCAGAAAAGATTACCACCATGTTGCCGTTGGAGTTTGACCCGGTTGAAGACTAAAGCACATTCAATCCCTTGGCGCTAAATTCAGTCAGCCGTGGATCATACAAGTCAAGTTCTGTAACCAGTACGTGAATTTCAGTAACCGGGCACACGTTGAAACGCTGTGCGGAGTTTATTTTTTCTGAAATGGTAAGCACCACCACTTGCTGGGCGGTTTCGATCATTGCCTTCTTTAGTTGCACCACTTCCCAGTCAAACTCTGTTAAGCCTTGGGTGGCATCCAAATTTCCTGTGCCCATAAAGCAATAATCTGCTTTCACATGCGAAAATGTTTTGATGGTTTCACCTCCAAGTGCAATTTGCGCATCGTGCGAGAGCCTGCCACCGACAAAAATGGTTTCGATGTTTTCATGTGCGATCAATTGCATGGCAATTGGCAAACTGGGCGTAAATACGGTCAGGTGCAGGTGCTCGGGCAACAGCCTCGCCACTTCCAGGTTAGTGGTGCCGCCCCCCATTACCAGCACACCCCCGTCCTTTAATAATTGTATGGCCTTGGTAGCGATCTCAATTTTGTGCTCATGAGCGTAAATCTGGTCTTCGCGGTAAGTATATACATGAAAGGAGTTTGCCACAGCGCCACCATGCACCTTCTTGAGCTTTCCGCGCTCATTTAGCTGTTGCAGATCTCGCCTTACTGTATCTTCAGAAACGGCCAGCTGTTGTGCAATATCGGTGAGCAGCACACGGTTGCGGATTTTTACCTCATTGAGGATGTAACGATGTCTTTCTTCGCGCAGCATTTGCGGTTTTGTGCACGATTTTACATATTTTTTTCAAAAATCGTTTGCGATATTCGAAAAAAAACGCAAATTCACCCAAATTTTTCGAGTTTTTGCGGTTTTGGTTACCGGCAGAAACCGAAAAACGAAACATTTCAACAACTTAAACTTTTTTTCATGACTCTATTTTACCGATCCAAAAAGCGAGGCATAGCGGCTTGGAGCCTGCTTTTGCTGCTGGTCTGCGTCACCGCGTGGGCGCAAGGCCAACCCGTAACCATTACGGGAAAAGTTACCGATGCGGACAATCAACAGCCACTGCCGGGCGTCACGATTCGTATCGAAGGAACCAATATTGGAACCGCAACCGATAGTGAAGGCAATTACAAATTGCTTGCAGAAGTGAACCCGGCCGGTTATACGTTGATTGCAAGTTTTATTGGGTACAAGACTGTAAAGACAGCAGTAACCTTCGAATCCACCACCTATGAACTTAATTTCAGCTTGGCTGAGGATATTTTAAGTCTGGATGAAATAATAGTTACCGGTTTGGGCACTACCTCTGAAAAGAAGAAAATTGGCAATTTGGTTTCTAGAGTTAGTCAAAAAGACCTCAAGGATATTGCCAGCCCGAACGCAATTTCAAGTTTATCGGGTAGAATCTCTGGCGCTGTGGTTACTCAAAATTCTGGTGACCCGGGTGGCGGTTTTTCAGTGATTTTAAGGGGAATTTCGACTGTTAATGGCTCTGCTGAGCCGATTTTTGTTGTAGACGGTAACATCATCAACAACAGTTCTAACAACGTAATCAACCTAAATGCAGATGCCCAAGCCACAGGTTTTCAAGCTGGACAAAATCGTTTGATTGACATTAACCCAAACGACATTGAAAGCATTGAAGTGCTCAAAGGAGCATCGGCTGCTGCCGTCTATGGTTCACTTGCTTCCAATGGTGTGGTTTTGATAACTACTAAAAAGGCTTCGAGTGGTGCACCTAAAATTACTTTTTCTACTTCGGTTTTGGTAAGCGAACTGCGAAAAGAGATAGAGCTCAATCAATATCCCTTCAGATTTGGTTATCCGGGAGATAGCAGGCTCTCAACGACAGGTGATAGGTTAACGATGATCGGAGATTTTCGCAGCCCTGCAGACAGGGCTGCTTTGCCCGGAACGGGCCCGATTGCAGGTAACAATGCGAGGTTGGTGGAGAATCAGTACCCGGTTACACGGTACAATTATTGGAAGGATATTTTTAAAACCGCTACTGGCACAGATAACTACATTTCCGTAACCGGGGGCGGGCAAAAGACGAGCTACTTCGCTTCGGTTTCATATTACAACAACGATGGTATTCTAAAGAGTACAAACTTTGAAAGATACGGCTTGAATCTAAAAGTCGACCAAAGGTTGCTTAACGACCGGGCACTCTTATCGGCAGGTTTGATTTATAGCAACAGTTCGAGCAGAGATATGCCCAACGGAAACAACTTTTTTAATCCAATCAGTGGAGTTGTGATCATCGATAATGTCTGGAATATCAATGAGAGGGATGCTTTTGGAAATTTACTTGGCACAGAAATCCTAAGAATCAATCCACTGACGCCTATCGAAACGTTCAACATTACACAACAAACTAATCGTACTATTGGCAATCTCAATTTCAATTATTCACCTATTGATGACTTGATAATAGACTATCGGCTCGGTATCGATAATACTTCACTTGTGGGCAACACCCTTCAACCAACAATTCCATACCCCGGAGTGTCAGCAGGATTTTTTCCGGATGGATACGCTAGTGTAGCAACATCAAACACTTTTCAATTGAATAGCAATTTTTCCGCTACTTATTCAAAAAAAATAGGCGAGCAGATTACAACTTCTACCAGTATTGGTGCCCAATGGTTATATCGGCAGAACAAAGGCACTATAGCCCAGGGAAGAGATTTATTGCCGTTTGTGAATACTATCAATGCAGCCAGAAACTTTTTTGTGAACCCGAGTGAGGACCAGAGGGAATTCTCGCTATGGGGCTTCTTTGTGCAGGAGACAATAGGGTACAAAAATTTTGCGTACCTCACGTTAGCGGGTAGAGTGGATGGAGCGTCTTCATTTGGTGAAGACCAACGCAATCAGTTTTACCCTAAAGTGAGTACAAGCTTGGTCTTCTCGGATTTGGAGTTTTGGAAAACGATGCCTAATTTTTGGAATTCATTTAAGTTGAGAGGATCATACGGTGAGGCGGGTAACCTAACTGCCATTGGCGAATTTGACCGATTTACGGTTGCTTCACCGGTAGTACTGCCCAACAGGGGTGGATTTGTACCCAGCAGCAGAATCGGCCAAACGGATATTAGGCCGGAGCGCCAAAGAGAATATGAAGTAGGCGCTGACTTGTCGTTCATAAAAAATAGATTGGGGATTCAGTTCACTTACTATTCTAAAACAATTGATGACTTGATTTTAACAACCGCGGTCCCCCCAACCTCGGGTGGCACTGATATCATCAGGAATGCCGGGCAACTGGAAAACAGCGGCATTGAACTTCAAGTAGACGGAAGCATTGTTAAAACAAGAGATTTTTCGTGGAGTGCAACGGGCATTTTTTCAACATTTAGAAATGAAATAACAGATTTGCTCAATAAACAAGTGAATGGAGATTTGTTGAGAGGTGGTGGCGGTACGCAATCAGCAATCATCGGGCAGCCTATAGGAGCATTCAATGTGAATTTCTACGCAAGGAATGCAGATGGCTCATTACTTTTGAGCCCCTTAGGATTGCCACAAGTTGATAGAGGTGATCCAAATACAAATACGCCTCAGCGTGATGCAGCTGGCCAGCCATCAGGCACACCCATTCGCAGGGTTTTAGGCGACCCCAATCCGGATTGGACCGGCTCCATCATCAATAACTTTAGTTATAAACGTTTTTCTCTCAGAGTACAATTTGACGCGATACAGGGATTCGAAGTATACAACTGGAATAAAATCACCCTCAATAATGTGGGCGCCAGCAAGTTATCTGAACGTGAATTGCGAGGCGAATTACCGCGAGGGTGGGTAGCTGCTATCGGTGGATTCATAGGACCCCGAATACAAGAAGAGCATATTGAAGATGGCTCATTTGTGAAGTTACGCGAAGTCGCTCTAACGTATGATTTTGGAAAAATTGGTCTGTTTTCCAACATAAACTTTACGGTGATTGGAAGAAACCTGTTGTCTTTTGACAATTACTCAGGTTTTGATCCTGAAACAAACTCTGCCGGCCAAAATACAAGAGTGAGGGGGGATGACTTTGGTAACGTCCCAATTCCTAGAACCTATCAATTTAAGTTAACAGCTTCATTTTAAAATATAACTTATGAAGACTAATGTATTTTTTTTAGTAGTGATATTTTCACTATTTGGTTGTACTACGGATTTTGAAAACCCGAATGCACCAACAATTCAAAAAATTAATACTTCAACTCAAGGGTTGACGAATTTAGTGATCGGGGCCCAGTGGCGTTACTCCGTAGGGGCAACAAGCGCTATCTATGCGTCCATTACCGCTGCGGGTTTGACTGCCGGTGAACTGCGGGTTTTGAATGCCGGAAATGCTGATTTGGCAAACCTCAAGGCTGGGGGATCGAGTTTGACACCAGATAATCCTGTAGTAACCAATTTATGGACAGCTTTAAACCTGGTCCGTCAAAACGGTGAGTTCTTGTATGACAATGCAAATGTATTTCCTGCCGCAGCTGATGCACAAACAATAAGGGTTTATGGGAACTTTTATAGGGCACTCTCTATCGGTACAATGGCGCAGTTTTGGGATAATGTTGTAATTAGAACGTCCCAAAATGCAACCTTCGTCAGCCGTGTAGATGGTCTTAAAGAGGCAGTGCGTCTTCTGCAAGAGTCCTCTAGTTTAATAGGTAGCGATGTGCCAAGTACCAGGATCGTGTCGGCTGTTGGTAGCAATATCAACATTGGAAATTCAACGTCCGCGTTATTGGCGAGGTATAATTTATTCTTGGGAAATTATCAAGATGCCATTGTTGCGGCCCAAAGCGCTTCACTCACCATTAAATCTGTCTTTGACTTCAACACAGTGTCGCAAAATCCAATCTTCCGGGTATCGCTTACAACCAATAATTTGTTTGACGTGGTTACAGATTTCGGTTTGCCAGTTTCGCTTGCACCAGCGCCATCTGACGGACGTATACCCTTTTACCTAACAGCGAATGATGCAAACGGGAAGGGCTTTTTCAAAAGTGATTCCGAGAGTATCCCGGTCTATTTGCCTGGCGAGATGTTGCTTATTCAGGCTGAAGCGAATGCAAGGTTGAATAAGTTGCCCGAGGCAAAGGCAGCACTTGATTTAGTGCTTACAAAAAATAGTGACACTTTCGGTCTGAATGCGAATTTACCTGCTTATTCGGGTGTGTTGTCACAGAGTGCCCTTCTTGATGAAATTTATAAAAACCGTTGCATTGAGTTGTACATGACTGGGCTGAAGCTTGAGGATAGCAGGCGATTTGACCCCTCAAATTCTAGGGCGGAGAGGAATCGCAATTTTTACCCGTACCCCTCTACCGAACGATTTAACAACCCCAACACGCCACCAAATCCACCCAACTAGGGCAGTAGAGCTTCTATTTAAAAAGAGGCTGCCTAAAAAGGGCAGCCTCTTTTTTTGGCTAAACACAAAGTCGACTTTTAAATATTCTGGCTCTATGGCATTTGGTGTGGGTATCTTGGGTAATCAAACTTTAGTTTAGCGGTCAGGAAGTAAATCATGTTGACAAAGTTTTGAATGTTTCGATAGCCCCTTGCCCTTCTTTTGGCCAATTGTATTTTATTGTTGATTCGATGTTTCGCCAGCGCAAGCCCAACCGTCTGCTTCAGGCCACCAGCCCTTACCTGCTACAGCATGCCCACAACCCGGTCGACTGGTACGAGTGGGGTTCCGAAGCCCATAACCAGGCCAAACAGGAGGACAAGCCAGTACTCGTCAGCATTGGTTATTCCTCGTGTCACTGGTGCCACGTGATGGAACGCGAGAGTTTTGAGAACGAAGAAGTAGCCAAGGTGATGAACCGGCATTTCGTTTGCATTAAAGTCGACCGTGAGGAGCGGCCGGATGTGGATCAGATTTACATGGAAGCCGTGCAAGCCATGGGGATGAACGGAGGCTGGCCCCTTAACGTTTTTCTCACTCCCGATCTCAAGCCCTTCTACGGAGGCACATACTTTCCACCTGCGCAATGGAGTAGTGTGTTAACGCAGCTTCATCAGGCCTTTGTCAATCGTAGAAAGGAAATTGAGGCTTCGGCTCATGAGTTAACCCAACACATCGGACAAACCGATACCAGGCGTTTCGTGCAAATCAGTTCTGGAGATGAGTTGCCGCTCACCGATCTGGCGCAAATGCTTGAGGTATTGGAGGCCAAATTTGACAGCACCTGGGGTGGCCTCGATAAAGCCCCCAAGTTTGTCATGCCTTCTATCTGGCTCTTGCTGCTGCGGCTGGGTGTTTCACTGAAAAACAATCAGGCGCACCGGATGGTGAACGAAACCCTTCATCGAATGACTTATGGAGGTTTATATGATCAGGTTGGAGGTGGCTTCGCGCGCTATTCGGTAGATGCCGAATGGTTTGTACCGCATTTTGAAAAAATGCTCTATGACAACGGGCAATTGCTTTCCCTGTATGCCGAAGCCTATCGACTCACCCCCTCACCTTACTTTAAAACCATATTGACCGAGACAGTCGGCTGGCTCTCGCGCGAAATGCAAAACCCGGAGGGTGGTTTATACTCAGCCCTCGATGCCGACAGCGAGGGCATTGAGGGCAAATACTATTTGTGGACCTGGCGGGAATGGCACGAGGCGTTGGGGACAGAGGCTGGCCTACTGGCCGAATATTACCAATTGGAACCGGAGGGCAACTGGGAACATGGCGCTTCAATCTTACGACCGTTGGCCTCGCCCGAGGAGTTTGCAAAAGAGCGAAACCTTGATCGGGCGGCATTTTTAACACAGCTGGAAAAGGCCAAACGGCTTCTGCTGAATCGGCAACATCAGCGCGTACGTCCGGGTTTGGATGACAAGAACCTGGCAGGATGGAATGCCATGGCCGCCATAGGCCTAACCGATGCAGCGCTTGCCTTGGGTGAACAATCGTGGCTTGATCAGGCGGAGCAGGTGATGAAGTTTGTGAGCCACAACCTGATGGACGGAGAAAAAATATTCCGGTCGTGGAAAGGCAAACGGTCACCGACCGAAGGTTTTCTGGAAGACTACGCCTTTGTCATCGCAGCGTTTCTAAAACTCTACCAGGGCACCGGACACGAGATCTACCTGAGTCGAGCAGAGCGTATCGCGCAATACACGCTTGATCATTTTCAAGATGCGGACGATGGGTATTTCTTCTACACCTCATCTGTAGCTGAGGAGCTGATTGCCCGGAAGAAAGAAATCTTTGACAATGTTATCCCATCCTCCAACGCGGTGATGGCCCGAAACCTGCTGCACCTGGGCATTATGCTGGATCGCCCCGCGTGGGTGGAAATGGCCAGGCGCATGGTGAAGGGCCTGCAGCACATCGTTCGTCAAGAGCCGGTTTACATGTGCCACTGGGGGCTCGTGATGGCCGAGTTGGTGCACGGCCTGGCCGAAGTCGTAATCCAGGGGCCGGAATGCCGAAAGCTATTTCTGGAATTTCAGCGGCATTACAAACCGTATGCCTTGTGGATGATGTCCCCCTCAGGTAGTCCGCTGCCACTGTTTCAAAATCGTATCAGTCCGCCTGGCGAAACCCGCATTCACATCTGCTATAATCGAACATGTCAAATGCCGGTGAACCGGGTGGATGACGCTCTGCCTTTATTCAAGTAGATTTACCCCATGGCTGGTGATACCCTTTTTGCGGACATGCTGTTGCCGGTTCCGATTCCACGGCTTTTCACCTATCGGGTTCCGGGTGCGTTGAGCGCCACCGTGGCGGTCGGCCAGCGCGCCATCGTTCAGTTCGGTCAAAAGAAGATTCTCACGGGCATCATTGCCCGCCTCCACCACCAGCCACCACTTGAATACGAGGCAAAATTGCTGCTTGATCTTCTGGGCACGGAAGAAATCGTATCTACCATTCAGTTTCGTTTCTATGAATGGATGGCTGACTATTACCTGTGCACCACGGGCGAAGTGCTCAAAGCTGCCTTGCCGTCCGGACTTAAACTTTCGAGCGAATCGCGGATTCAGTTACGGCCCGGATTCGATCGTGAGACTTCATCACACGACTTCTCCGAAAAGGAGGAAATTGTGTTGCGCCATCTGCAACAGGAGAGCATGACTTACACGGAGGCCTCCAAAATCCTGGGAGCCAAGTCAATTTACTCCATCTTAAAGTCGCTCGCTGGCAAGGAAGCGATTGTCTTATATGAGGAGGTTAAGGAGAAGTACACCCCAAAAGTAGAACACCGTATTCGGTTAGCCAGCCGGTTTGTCAACGAAAACGATCTGGAAAAACTCTTTGTGCAACTGGCAGGCAAGCCGAAACAGGAAGAAATTCTTCTCCGGTACCTGCAACGCGTGCCGGTAAACAAATTACATGAGCTAAACGACCGGGGTTTGGCAAAAGCAGACCTGATGGACGAATCAAAGTTAGATTCTTCTTTAAAGACACTCATCAAGTATGGGGTTTTTGAAGAGTTTGACCAGATCATTCCACGCTTCTCTTTCGAGCAAACGGTTACTCCTCCCCTGCTGCTCAGTGAGCAACAGACCACCGCGCGCAATGAAATCTTGCTCGGATTTGAGCAAAAACCGGCAGTGCTGCTGCAGGGCGTCACCGGCAGTGGTAAAACGGAAATCTATATTGATCTCATTCGCAGGGCGCTTGACAGCGGTTCGCAGGTTCTCTACCTGTTGCCGGAAATTGCACTGACCACGCAGATTGTTGAACGCCTGAAAAAGAACTTTGGCAACACGTTAGGCATCTATCACTCCAAGTTTTCAGACAACGAACGCGTTGAGGTGTGGCGGAATCTGATGGCCGGCAAGACCAATCTGGTGGTTGGTGTACGGTCGTCCGTGTTTCTTCCGTTTGAAAATCTAGGCCTGGTGATTGTAGACGAAGAACATGACCCCAGCTACAAACAACAGGAACCCGCCCCCCGCTACCAGGCGCGCGATGCCGTACTCATGCTCGCCTCGCTCCACAATGCCAAAGTACTCCTCGGAAGTGCCACCCCATCGCTGGAGTCGTTTTATCACGCGCGGCAGGGGCGCTACGGCTGGGTTACATTGAATCAACGCTTTGGCGATGCGCAACTTCCTCAAATTGAGTTGGCCAACCTGGGCCGCGAAAAGAAACAGAAAACCGCAAAGGGCGAATTCAGTTCACACCTGCTCGATGCCATACACGAAGCGCTCGGGCGAAATGAGCAGGTCATTATTTTTCAAAACCGTAGGGGCCATTCGCCCTTTCTGCAGTGCAACGATTGCGGCTGGCTAGCCAAATGCCGCCATTGTGCGGTAAGCCTCACCTACCACCAATATCGGCATGCCCTCGTGTGCCATTACTGCGGATACCATGAGCCCGTACCTACCCAATGCCCTGCGTGCTCATCAAAACAGCTGCTCACGCTCGGGTATGGCACAGAGAAACTGGAAGAAGAACTACGCCTGCAATTCCCAGACGTTGAAATTCAACGTATGGATCTCGATACCACGCGAAGCAAACATGGTTATGAATCCATATTGAAAAGCTTTGAATCAGGGAAGACTCAAATCCTGGTGGGCACGCAAATGGTGACTAAAGGTCTGGATTTCGACCATGTAAGCCTGGTCGGTATTTTCGATGCCGATCGCATGATACATTTTCCGGATTTCCGATCGCATGAGCGGGCTTTTCAGTTGATGACACAGGTCAGTGGCCGGGCTGGCAGACGCGACCGACCGGGGAAGGTGGTGATTCAAACGAACGACCCCAAACATGCCTTGTTCCAATGGGTGGAGCGCCATGATGTACTTGGATTTTTGAACCACCAGTTAAAGGACCGCGAGCAAAATTTCTATCCCCCGTTCTCTCGCCTGATAGCCATCGAACTTCGCCATGCCGACAAAAAGATTGTGCACCAGGCATCGGTAGCTTTGGGTAATGAGTTGCGAAGAACTTTGCACAACCTGCGTTTGCTGGGACCGGCCGAGCCGATGATTGGGAAAATCCGGAACGAGTTCCGCATGGGGCTATTGATCAAGATCAGGCGCGATCAGGGTCAACTCGCCATCATCAAACAAGAACTGCAAAAAGCGGGCGATCTGTTACACACGCAAAAGGAGTTTCGCAATGTGCGGGTGGTTTTTGACGTTGATCCGAATTAACCCAAAATTTCCCAGTCCTCATTCAGCACGGGTATGGCCATGTGGGCTGTCAAATCAAACTGACAGGGCACAACCGAAACGAAGTTATTGGCAATGGCCCACTCATCGTTGTCTTCACCTTTATCGAAATTGACAAAATTGCCCGTCATCCAGAAATACTGGCGACCATTGGGGTCGTACCGTTTCACAAACTCTTCCACCCATTTTGCATTCGCCTGGCGACATACGCGAATACCTTTGATCGGTTCATTGCGTTTGGGCGGAATATTCACATTCAGCGCCACTCCTTTCGGCAATCCTTTTCGCAAAACCTGCTCCGCGATTTTCTTTACATACGGACCCGTATGCGAGAAGTCGGCCCCGTGGTTATAGTCACACAGCGAAAATCCAATAGCCGGGGTGCCTTCAATGGCGCCTTCGATGGCAGCGGACATCGTGCCCGAGTATAACACACTGATGGAGGTGTTGCTGCCGTGGTTAATGCCACTGACTACAATATCCGGCTGACGCTGATCTTTCAATACAAAATGCCGCGCCATCTTCACGCAATCGGCCGGTGTACCCGAGCACTCATACGATTCTACGCCATCAAAAATCCTCGACTGTTCCAGTCGCAACGTGTCACCCACAGTAATGGCATGGCCCATACCACTTTGGGGGCCATCGGGTGCTACCACCAGCACATCACCCAGCTCTTTCATAATATCGACTAGCGTTCGTATTCCGCGCGAGGTGATGCCATCATCGTTAGAGACCAGAATTAGAGGTTTACGCATGAGTTATCGTTTAAATAGAGAGTTATAGTGGTCAAGAATTCGTTCGAGTTCGTATCGGTTATCGAAATCCAAACGGTTGGCTTTGGCAAATTTCTGAACATCATCAGCCCAACCGCCCATCAGGTCAAGCCACTCACTTTTCCGTCCTGTCAAGGGTTCAATATTTCCATTCTCCTTCAGCAGGTAATACTTGTAGACCAACACCAGCCGCGTGTATGTACCTCCATAAAAATACATGGAGTTATACGTACGGTATTCAATGGCTTCGCGAACCAAAATGGTCAACTTACCCTCACAAAGTAATTCGAAGAAGACGGGCGCTTTGTAGGTTCCGTTCAGGGCAAAGGGCAGCGAGTAGAACTGCCGGTAACTGCGGGCCGTGGCGTCAAAAATCTCGCAAAAAATTACTTTTCGTGCCGTGTAACTCTCGGCCTTCTTATTGTATTGAACTTGGATCAGGTCGGTTTGCAGATCGTATTTGATCAGTCCTTTCAAGGTATCACCGGACTCCAGCACCACCTTGCCCTCATGCCAATACTCAAAAGGAAA
Organism: Flammeovirgaceae bacterium; assembly: GCA_021298015.1. GTDB lineage: Bacteria > Bacteroidota > Bacteroidia > Cytophagales > Cyclobacteriaceae > ELB16-189. The sequence continues at coordinate 69,924 of JAJTGY010000007.1, read as the reverse complement.
CTGCTGTGCATGGGCTGACGCACCCACCACCAACAGCACGATGATCACCAACAGCCCTCTCATCACGTTACTTCAATATCTGGTGCCCAAGCTTGTCGCGCTTCGTCCTCAAATACTTTTCATTATGAGGATTTGGCTTGATCTCAATTGGCACGTTTTCCACTATTTCAAGACCATAGCCCATCAACCCAACCCGCTTGCGCGGGTTATTGGTGATCAGGCGTAACTTGCGCACACCGAGGTCGTGCAGGATTTGCGCGCCAATACCATAATCCCGGTGATCCATATCGAAACCCAATTTCAAATTCGCCTCCACTGTATCAAATCCTTCCTCCTGCAATTTATAAGCCTTCAGCTTGTTGAGTAACCCGATACCCCTACCCTCTTGCTTCATATAAAGCACAACTCCACGACCTTCATGCTCAACCATTTCCATCGCATCGTGCAACTGGTTACCACAATCACACCGACACGAACCAAAAATGTCGCCTGTCACGCATGAAGAATGCACGCGCACCAGCACGGGTTCGTTTTCGTTCCACTCCCCCTTGATCAATGCCATGTGAACCTCCCCCGTGTTCACCTGCTCGTAAGCCACCAGGCGGAAATCGCCATGCACGGTGGGCATATTCACCTCCAGGTGCTTGCGAATCTGCGACTCGTGTTTCATCCGGTAGGCAATCAAATCCTTGATGGATACGAGCTTGAGGTTAAAGCGGTGAGCCACTTTTCGCAAATCGGGCAAACGTGCCATGGAGCCGTCTTCATTCATGATCTCCACCAAAACCCCGGCCGGTCTAAACCCCGCCAGGCGGGCAAAGTCGATGGAGGCTTCGGTATGACCCGACCGTCTCAATACACCCTCCTTTTTGGCTTTGAGTGGAAAAATGTGTCCGGGTTTACCCAACTCCTCCGGTCTTGTAGCCGGATCGCACAGTGCCTTGATCGTTTTGAATCGGTCGTGAGCGGAAATGCCCGTGGTACAGCCGTGGCCAATCAAGTCGACTGACACGGTGAAAGGGGTTTCGAAGGTGGCGGTGTTTTTGCCCACCATCAGGTCAAGGCCAAGCTCTTCGCAGCGCTCCTCGCTCAGGGGCGCGCAAATGAGACCGCGCCCGTGGGTAGCCATGAAGTTGACGATTTCAGGGGTAATACACTCAGCCGCGCAAACAAAGTCGCCCTCGTTCTCGCGATCTTCATCGTCCACCACAATAATCACCTTGCCGTTCCGGATTTCCTCCAGCGCTTCTTCAATACTGTCGAGCTTTATATGATCCGTCATTTCCTGCTTTTGAAATTTCTCAATCAACAACAAAAATAACACCCTCCCTGTTCCGCTACCGGGCTACCACAATTCCCAAAGCCGAGGCCAATTCGCGCTCCGCCTTTTTCAAACCTTCCTGCGTTTGCAGGGCTTCATCCAGTTCATCCCAGTTTCCCTTCTCCTCTGCCTTCTTAATCTCCTGAAGGTTGGAATCCATCATTTTCTGAACAAACCGAAACTTCAGGCGCAACACGTTGGTGAGCGTGAGCGAACCCAGGTTGTCGGCTTCGCCCGGAAAATAGATCTTGTATTTGTCGCGCCATTGCGGACTCACCTGGTAACGGGAAGTCAACAAATCGGTAACCGCCCTCTTCATCTCAGCACTGCCCTGTTGCAGAAAATGCTGACTGTCGACACGGTCGCCTCGCTCGACACCTTCCTTGAAACGACCATAGATATCGCGAAAAACTTCGTTCATGAACTCCACATCCTCCAGTTCTTGCACCAGAAAACTGGCAACCTTGTTATCCTCCAGGGCTTGGTCAGCATAGTTCAGCAGCAGCCGTATGGTTTCCCGCTCCTGATAGTATACCATGGTGGACGGGTCGAGCTTCGAAATGGTCTGCTCCTCTACGGTGGTTTCGGTCGGTAAAGGCATCACCTCCACCGGTGCATCCCGGTCTCTCCGCTTCCGTTCCTGAATGAGTATCTTATTGAGTTCGGTAATCAAGACGGCTTCCGAAATCTTGAGCTGGTGAGAGGTCTCTTGTAAATAAACCGAGCGCTTAACCGGATCCGGAATAAGCGAGATGCTTTGCACAATCTCTTTGATCGACTCTGCCTTTCGAATCGGATCTCCCCCGGCTTCGCGGGCATACAGGCCGGCTTTGAACGAGATGAAATCCTGAGCGTGATCTTTCAAAAATTGCTGAAACGCTGATGTACCAACCTTTCGGGAATAGCTGTCCGGATCTTCGCCATCCGGGAACAGCGCTACCCGTACGTTCAGCCCGCCTTTCAGAATCATGTCGATTCCGCGCAACGCAGCCTTGATACCAGCTGCATCACCATCAAAAAGAACGGTGACATTCTCCGTGAATCTCCGGATTAGCTTGATCTGCTCCTCCGTAAGAGCCGTACCGGAGGACGCCACCACATTGTCTACATCCGACTGGTGCATGGAGATCACATCCGTGTAGCCCTCCACCAGATAGCAGTTGTCGTGCTGCCGGATTGAGTTTTTCGCCTGGTAAAGCCCGTATAAAACGTTGCTCTTGTGGTAGATTTCCGTTTCGGGTGAGTTGATGTACTTCGGCTGGTTTTTATCCTTACCCAGCATTCGCGCACCAAACGCAATCACCTTACCCGAAATGGAGTGCACCGGAAAAATCACCCGCCCCCGAAAACGGTCGTATGCGGAGCCATCTTCCCTCTTGACAACCAAACCGGCTTTCTCCAACAATTCGCGGTTATACCCTTTCTGGATGGCCTCCGTGCTGAAATGCTCCCAGCCCTCCAACGCATAACCCAGTTCAAACTTTTCCAGGGTGCGATCATTAAATCCGCGTTCGCGGAAATACGTTAAGCCGATTGAACGCCCTTCTTCCGTTTTTAACAGATTATCGCGATAGTAATCCTTGGCGAAATTCATCAGGATATACAGCGCATCGCGCTCCTGACTTTCCTGCGAAGTTTCCGCCTGCTCTTCCTGAATGGACACCCCATACTTTTTGGCCAGGAAACGAATGGCCTCGGCATAGCTCATGCCCTCGTGCTCCATTACGAAGGTGATCGCATCGCCACCCTTGCCACTGCTGAAGTCCTTGAAGATACCCTTGGCCGGCACCACGAAGAACGAGGGGGTTTTTTCGTTGGTAAATGGGCTCAGGGCCTTATAATTCTGCCCGGACTTCTTGAGCGATACGAAGTCGCTGATCACGTCCACAATGTCCATGCGGTTCTTAACTTCGTCTATCGTGGCTGGGCTGATCATCTCAGGAAAATCAAACGCCAAAGATAGCGCAAACTGCCCTGCGATTATCGACAATAATTCCACGCATTTTTCCTCGGAAAACCAAACCAAGACCTAACTTGCCGTGTTTTTTAACGGAATGAACTTGACTTCTGCCGATATTCTGAAGGCGCTGGGCACCGTACACGACCCGGACCTGAAAAAAGACCTGGTTACCCTCCAAATGGTAAGAGATGTGGTGGTTTCAACCGGGGAGGTAAGTTTCACCGTGGTACTCACTACGCCCGCATGCCCCTTGAAGGAAATGATCCGGCAGGATTGTGAAAAGGCCGTGAGTCCGCTGCTGCCTGAAGGAACGCGATTGAAGATTAACATGACCTCATCGGTAACCAGCGCCCGTGACAACACCCCGCTGTTGCCAAAAGTGAAGAATATTATTGCGATCGCTTCGGGTAAGGGTGGCGTTGGTAAATCCACCGTAACATCTAACCTGGCCGTGGCGCTGGCAAAAAGCGGAGCCAAGGTGGGCTTGATCGATGCAGACATTTTTGGCCCATCCGTGCCGGTGATGTTCAACTGCGAGAATGAGCAGCCGGAAGTGAAAGTGGTAAACGGTAAGAACATCATCGTTCCGTTGGAACAATATGGCGTCAAGTTAATGTCTATCGGCTTTCTGGCTCCAGCCGACAGTGCCGTGGTGTGGCGCGGCCCCATGGCCAGTGCTGCTCTGAAGCAATTCATCAGCGATGCCGACTGGGGTGAACTTGATTATCTTTTGATTGACATGCCACCGGGGACCAGCGACATTCACCTGACCTTGGTGCAGACGGTGCCCGTGACAGGTGTGGTGATCGTAACGACTCCCCAAAAAGTCGCGTTAGCCGATGCTACCAAAGGCCTGACCATGTTCAAACAGCCTCAAATCAACGTGCCGGTGCTGGGTATCATTGAAAACATGGCTTATTTCACCCCGGAGGAACTGCCTAATAACCGGTACTACCTCTTCGGGAAGGACGGGGGTAAAAACCTGGCAGAAAAATACGGAGTTCCTTTGCTGGGGCAGATTCCGCTGGTTCAGGGAATTCGCGAAAGTGGTGACAGTGGATTGCCGGCTGTGCTAAAAGGGGGCGCAACAGCAGATGCGTTCACCGGTTTGGCCGAATCGCTGGCACGACAGGTTGCCATTCGAAATGCTACCTTTGCACAAACGAAGAAAGTAGAATTGACAGTGGGTGTATGAAAACAGCGACCTCGGATTTGCAGACGCGCATTGAGCAATCGCTCAATAGCATTCGCCCCTATCTGGAGGCCGATGGCGGCAACGTGCGTGTGCTGGAATTGACCCATGACCTCATTTTACGTTTGGAATTTGTTGGCGCCTGCGGCAGCTGCCCCATGTCGACCATGACGTTTAAAGCCGGAGTTGAAGAAGCCGTGCGCAAGGCTGTTCCGGAGGTTAAGTCAATTGAAGTCGTGAACCTGATGCCTGTCTAGGGGTTACGATTGGCCCGATTCGGGCATTGACCGGGTAAACCTTTTTCGCTGAATAACATCTAAGATTGCCTTTCGGCATCGTTATTTTTACCCCGGATGCGCCTCCTGACCATTAACCTGATTCTTTTGCTGGCATCGGCTGCCTATGGACAGGATCGCTGCGGAACAGTGGAATTCACCAAATGGCGCGAACTCCAGAATCCCCGCCTCGAATCCATTGATCAATTCGAAAACTGGATGTCGGGGAAACTGCGGTCGCCACGTAAATCTGCTCAGCGTTTTCATCAAACCCAGTCAACCTATACGATACCGGTAGTCGTTCACGTGATCCACAACGGTGAGCCGGTGGGCACAGGCACTAACATCAGCGATGCTCAGATTCAATCCCAGATCAGCGTTTTGAACGAGGACTTTAAGAGATTGAATGCTGATGCAACCAATACACCCGCGCAATTTCAATCCGTTGCCGGCACGATGGATGTTGAATTTGTACTTGCCCTGCAGGATCCCGAAGGTCTGGCCACCACAGGTATTGTGCGTGTGCAGGGCACGAAGCCTTCGTGGCAACAAGCGGACGATTATCAATTAAAATCGCTAAGCTATTGGCGTTCCGACCGCTACCTCAACATTTGGGTTTGCAACCTGATTGATACAAAGGGTATTGTCGGATATGGACAGTTTCCTGTGTCTGCCCTGCCCGGTTTGGAAGAATCATCAAACGATGCCCTCACGGATGGCATTGTCTTACATTACGATGTTACAGGTTCCATTGATGACGGGCCCTTTGTACTTGACCCGAAGTTTAATAAAGGACGAACGGCAACGCACGAAGTTGGGCACTTCCTCGGCCTGCGCCATATTTGGGGCGATGTGAACAATTGCCTTGGCACCGATTATGTGGATGACACCCCGCCCCAATCGGGGCCCACCACCAATTGCCCCAGTCACCCCCAGGTGGTTTGTTTCGGCAACAAGATGTTCCAAAATTATCTGGACTATACTGATGATGCCTGCATGAACTTGTTCACCGTTCAGCAAGTGGCGCGCATGGATGTCGTAATTAACAATTCACCGCGAAGAGCAAGTTTACTAACCTCACCGGGTTCCGTGCCTCCAACGGTTGTAGCAAACGACCTGGGCATCCGGTCAATTGTAAATCCAGCAACATCTGCCTGTGTGGGCATGGTCACGCCCCAAATCGAGGTTCGCAATTATGGCTCCAATACGATCACCAGTTTCAGCATCCGGGTAAGCGTAAATGGCAACGCTCAATATACCAACTTCACCCAAACGCTCAACCCGCTGGATGCCGCAAACCTTTTCCTTCCACCAATGGCGCTGGCAGCCGGGGCTTCTCTGGTGGAGTTTGAGGTGCTTGGTGTAAATGGCGTATCCGATAACAAGGCCACCAACAACTACCAATCCCTGGCCGTATTAACAACCGCAGCCGTCAGCCCCCCACTCGTTGAAACGTTCAGCGGAAGTCTGCCGTCCAACTGGCAGGTTCAAAACCCGGATGGCCTCACCACGTGGCAAATTGTGGCGGCCAATAACGGATTTGGTGGTAACGAAGCCATACGTTTGAATTTCTACGATTACGAAAATGAAGGAGCAGTGGATATGCTGGTTCTGCCGCCCGTTAATCTGACTGCCAGCGCTCAGGCACTATTACAATTCGATATTGCCTATGCACCCTATCCCGGGCAGCCGAATGACCGCCTGCAAGTATTGGTGTCCACCGAGTGTTCTAAATCGGGATCATTAGTCGTCTTTGACAAGTCGGCTTCCGCGCTCCAGACAGCGCCTCAAACCAGTAGTAACTTTAGCCCGTCCGGAGCGACCCAATGGCGAACCGAATCCATTAATCTGGGTGCATACCTGGGGCAACCGCAGGTTCAACTCCGGTTTAAGGCTACCAATGGATTTGGCAATAATCTTTTTCTCGATAACATCCGGATTGTGACGGGCTCTTTCCTGGACGTTGCGCTTGAGCAAATCAACCGGCCTACACGGGTGAGTTGCGAATCGAACGTGTCACCCGAACTGTTGATTCGAAATCAAGGCTCGGAAACAATTAATTCCGTGCGCGCAGCCATTCAGATTAATCAAGGTGCGGTAGTCAACCAAACGATAAGCAGCCTTAACCTCGGTACAGGTCAATCGATGACCCTGGCTCTGGCACCTCTCTCGCTCCCACCCGGAAGCAATACGATTTCTGTCACCGTTGATCAACCCAACGGCCTAATGGATGATGTTCCACAGAATAATTCGGTCACTCGCCCAGCGATAGTCGATGGTCGCGGTGAGCCCATACCGCTACGGCAAAATTTTGAATCCGCTTCCAACTGGCGAGTGGCTACAGACGGAACCGAGGCGGGATGGGCAACCGCCTCCGCCAATCTTGGTTCATCGATGCGATATCCAGGTTTCACGAATGTGTTGACAGGCAATCAATCCTGGTTGGTCAGTCCGGCACTTGATTTTAGTCGCGCGTTTGAAGCCAGCGTATTTTTCGACATCAGTTACGCCCTTCGTTCACCAGGTGTTGAACGGCTTCAGGTGTTGGCTTCCCACGATTGTGGAGTCACCTACCCCGACATTCTGTTGGATGAAACAGGCGAGCAGTTCGCCACCCGCCAGTCACCCGCGGAATGGGTGCCTGCCCTTACGTCCGATTGGGCCAAGCGTTACCTCAACCTCAACAATTACGCACAGCAGCAAAACATACGACTTGCCTGGGTGGTGTATAACGGCAATGGCAATAATCTCTATGTCGACAACATTGAGTTATTTCAGGATGACGAAATCAACCCACCGCGCATTGACGCTCTGTATGCGTTGTATCCGGGAACACCCGATTTTCGCATCACCTTTAACTTACCCGAACGCAGCGCGGTTCGGCTTCAAGTCCTCAACCTGATGGGGCAATCCCTGGCGGACATGGAATACCCGGACACCCTGAATCAAACTTACTTTTTCGACTTGGGCAACGCAGCCTCCGGCATCTACATCGTACGCATTCAGATCGGTAATCAGTTATTTGGTGAAAAGATCTTTTTGAGCGGCAACTGACCACATCAGCCTTCATGAAAAATCGGTACTTTTGAATTTATTTTTTAGGATGAAGAGAATCCGCGTAGCTGTTTTGTACGGAGGACGCTCCGTTGAGCATGGGGTATCGGTTAATTCGGCAAAGAACATTTTTGAAAAAATTGACCGAACCCGGTTTGATCCGGTCGCGATCGGGATTTCAGGCGAGGGCGTTTGGCACCTGACCAACGGCATCACGCGCGACATCTCATCAGGCCAAATCTTATCGGTTGATCTCAACCCACAACGTGCAGTTTTTCGGGCGGGCGCTCAGCAACTGGAATTTGATATTGTCTTTCCCGTGCTGCACGGCACCGATGGCGAAGATGGCAGCATTCAGGGTTTGCTTAAGGCACTGAGCCTGCCGATGGTGGGTACCGGTGTTCTTGGATCGGCCGTCTCCATGAGCAAACTCATGGCTAAGCGCCTCCTTCAACAGGCACAATTACCCGTGGCTCCATTTCTGGTGTTTACGTTCGATCAGCGTTCTTCCCTCTCTTTTGCAGCCGTTCGGGAAAAACTCGGCTTGCCTTTCATGGTTAAATCCGCGAGTCTGGGATCTTCGGTGGGGGTTACGAAAGTAAAGAGCGAATCCGATTTCGACCGGGCTATTGAGGAAGGCTTTCTCTACGATGATACCATTCTTATCGAAACCTTTATTACCGGTCGGGAGGTGGAGTGTTCCATACTCGGCAATCATCCGCCAGCGGCCTCCATGCCATGCGAGATTGTGGTGAACGCCAAGTACGAGTTTTATACCTTCGATGCCAAATACGTAGACCCGGATGCTGCCCGGGTTGAAATACCGGCCCGGCTGAAGCCGGCCGAAACAGAGCGCATCCGTGAACTTTCATTGAAAGCCTATCAGTCGCTGATGTGTGAAGACTTTGCCCGGGTGGACTTGTTCCTTACTCCAAGTGGCGAGGTGTTCATCAACGAAATCAACACCATACCGGGCTTCACCAATTCCAGCGGCTACCCCATGATGTGGAACGAACGTGGAATTCCGTTCACTGATCTTATTAGTCGGCTAATCGATCTGGCCTTCGAACGGCACCAACGATCTTTACGGGTCAAACGTGATTACCTGTCATCCTTGAATTTTTAACTCGTGATCGATGAAACTGCCGTGGAAAAACGATACCCTTCGAGCCCTGCTGGTTAATCTGGCACTACCGGTTATCATCACGGTACTGTTAGCCATCATCTTCTTTTACATCTATCTCCCGTCCACCACGAAGCATGGGGAGACGGTTGTCGTGCCTGACCTCATGGGCAAAAGTGTTGCCGAAGTTACAGACGAAGCCGCGCGGCATGGGTTGCGATTCGAAGTGAGCGACTCAGCCTATCAGGAAGATACTCCACCCTTTGTGGTGCTTACACAAGTACCCCGCGCGGGGGCTCGCGTAAAGGAAGGCCGACTCATTTACATTACGCTGAATCAAAGTCAGGCCCCCACCGTGCCGGTGCCGGAAATTGTTGAACGGTCGCTCATCAATGCCGAGGCCGTACTCAAGAGCAATCAGTTGAAACGCGGAGTGATTTATTTCGAGGCGAGCCCGTTTCGCGATTTAGTGATCGAAATTCGCCATCGGGGGCAGAAGATCGTGCCGGGAACCCGGCTGCCGAAAGGCTCCGTGATTGATCTGGTCGTTGGGGATGGACGTGGGCCGGCCGACTTTGTGGTGGGGAACCTGATTGGCGATTCGTTTACGCGCGCCAAGCTGAAATTGCTGAATTGGAATCTTCACCTGGGCGAAGTGTTAATTGCCGAAGGTATTGATACTACCGGCATGGAAGTTTTCGTTTACAAACAACTGCCTCTCCCCGGTGATTCGGTTCGCGTGGGTGACCCCATTGATTTGTGGATCGGACCAAAAGATTACGAGGAACCCATCGGAGAAGCAGTGGAAAATGACGATGGTTTGTGACACGTAACAGCCGCCAAGTTCGTTTGTTGTTTCTTTCCGGCCTGATGGCCCTGGCTGGCACCAGCCTGGCACAACTGAAAATCACCCCGATAGAGCACCCACGTGAACAACGGAAATCCCCCGGTAGCGGCCGAACCCAAACGCTCCCCGCCATGCCCCTGCCGTTTTGGGATGACTTCTCCACCTTCAACGCGGGCAAGCCTTCGGTACCTAACGATACCCTGTGGACTACCCACGAATCGGTATGGCGAAATGAGGATATGGGCATTGCACCCATTTCGATGGGGGTAGCCACATTTGATGGCCTGGATTCGTTGGGGCGTCCGCGGAGCTTGAACGATGTACTTTCCAAAGGATTTTCAGATCGACTCGTTTCAAGACCTCTTCGGCTCGATCTGGTTCCCGTAGGGCAACGTAACACCGTTTATCTAACATTTTTTTTTCAGCCGACCGGCAATGGTGAGCCACCTGACTCCGAGGACCAATTGCGCATCTCATTTAAGGACAATACCGGACAATGGACGACCATCCTGCAAATCCAAAACAGCAACGTGCCAAGCGATCGATTTTCGCGCATCAGCCTACCTGTGCCTGCGACTGACAGCCGCTATTTTCACAACAACTTCCAATTTCGGTTCGAGAATTTCGCTCGGCTCTCCGGTCCTTACGACACCTGGCACCTCGACTATGTTTACCTGAATGTAAACGGCAATCTGGTGGGCACCTCCTTCACTGACCGTGCCATTACGCGTGATCGACTAACCCCTCTTTTTCAACCTTACCAAAGCGTTCCCTTCCGCCATGCGCGCAACTCGCTAACCACGCTGATGACCGCTCCGCAATTTGAGATACTCAACATAAAGGAACAGGACCAACAGATACCCATCAGCTACCGGGTGCAAAGCGATGTTACCACCTATACGAATGGAGTGGTGACCGGCCCGGTGACTGTACAAGTTCAGGACAGCATTTCGATTGGCAACACGTTGGGTTCTTCCGAGCGCAGAACAATCACACTAAGCACCTTCCCCAACAACCCGGCTTTCTACGACCCGCTGGCCGACTCTACCGATATTCTACTTCAGGTGAAGATCAACTCTGGTGACAATGCGGCCGACTACGATCCTCAGTTTGCACCAATGGATTTTCGGAGCAACGACACGATCACATATCGGTTTCGGGCGCGCAACTATTATGCCTATGATGATGGCACAGGCGAGTATGGTGCGGGTCTTGATCAGCCGGGTTCCTTCCTGGCCTATCAGTTCGATTCCCGGTTCAGTGGTGTGGATACCCTGACAGCCGTTGATCTTCATTTCCCCAAGTTTGGCGAGGAAAACAACCAGGTATTGCAACTGATCATTTTAGGCGACAACAACAACCTGCCCGGCAACCTGCTGCATGTTCAGGACATCACCATCAAACGGACGACTCAAAACGAGTTTGTCCGTTACGCACTCAACCCCGCGCTGTTGGTGGGCGGCCGGTTTTATGTGGGCTGGCGGCAGGGTACCGCGTCTATCATTGCGGTAGGTCTTGACAAAAGCAATGACACCGGCAGCCGCATGTATTACAACACGGGTGGTAACTGGCTTCAAAACACACAGGTCACCGGCAGTCTTATGATTCGCCCCGTGTTTGGAAAAAGTAATAACCTGACCACATCCGTCACAGAAGAATCCGGGTTAGTCATTTATCCCAACCCTAACGCAGGCGAATTTTTCGTGCCAACAAAAGCCCAGCAAGTTCAGGTGCATGACATGCTGGGACGCTCGGTACCTTTCGTTGAGACGGATGAAGGAGGTCGCAAGAAAATCACGTTGACTACCACAATGCCGGGCCTGATGATCGTTACCTGCCGGATGAACGATTCGATCGTTACCCAGCGCATTATGGTGCGCCATCCGTAGGCGGCAGCGCTTCAAAAATCTCAATCGGGTTGGGCACAAAGGTGATGAGCAAAATCACCAATGCAAGCCATCCGAGAATTTGACGGCCCAAAGATAATTTTTCCTCTACTTCGGCTGGCGGATGAGGAACTCCCACGAAGCGGCCCAACAGCAAACCAAAGAACAACCAACCGGAGTAGCCTTTGATGCCGGGGAAAACGGTCGCCAGCACATACTGTGCGGTAAATACCGCCAACGCAATCATCAGCGTGTTCTGCCAATGAAGCCGCAGGCCAGTAAAACACAGGTACAAGAACCCGATGAAAAGCGGAATCTCCCAGAAAAGTTGGTCGCCCGGACTAGCCGGGTTGATATAACCCAAACCGGCATAAAAGATGAACAAACCAAAAATGATGGAGGCAACCAACCGGTGCCTACGATGCCCGATCAGCCCGTAAAGCACATGTCCCCCGTCCAATTGACCAATGGGAAGCAGATTGATGCTCGTAAACACAAGCGCCAGATAACCGGCAAAAAGCAATGGGTAATGAATGATCTCGTGCGGGTTGGGTACAGCGCGTGGGTCATCCGCCAGTCGCTCCATCCACGAATACAGGAGGCTCTTGCCCAATTTGATATCGATCACCCCGGGCGGCATAGGTGCTGGCGGGTACACATGGTTGGCATACTCAAGCCCATACTTTTCATAGTCCGGGTGAAACTGAAAAACATACTCGGCCGGTGGAAGGTGCGTGAATCCGTAGGCCAGGATGCCTACGGCCAAAATAAATCCAGCCAACGGGCCAGCGATGCCAATATCAAAATTCACTTTTGTTGACCGCACGCGTTCCTTCAGGCGGATTAAAGCGCCCAACGTGCCGAAAAGCATGAACCCGGGCGGCAGCGGGATGTAATAGGGTAATGTAACCCGGACCCGGTAGTACAAAGCCGTGAAGTAGTGGCCAAACTCGTGCACGGTCAAAATCGAGAGGAAAGCGACAGAATACGGCAATCCCGAAGCAAAGTCGTGCCACGAAAAGGTGGGGTCAAACACCGACCGGCTATACACCCACTCGGCTCCCGCCAAGGTGGTGGTGACGAACGTGGCTGCGAACAGCCCAATATGGATAACAACTTGCTTTACGCGTGGATTCAAAAGAAAAGAAAGAATGAGATACTAAAGTGGGCCCAGCTGGGCACGATCCAGCGACCCCCTGATTATGAGTCAGGTGCTCTAACCAGCTGAGCTATGGGCCCCAAAAGGGACTGCAATTTTACTAACTTAATTTCAATGTTCAGGGCGAGCAAGCATTTCTTTTAACACCTCCACTTTTTCCGGGCTGTCCCTCAATCGGCATAAGTATTTCCGGCTCTTCATTTTCTTTAAATGCTGTTCGATCCTTCGGCAGATATGAATGTTATTCCCCTCAATCACCAAAAAAAGCTCCCAATCTTTAGCCCTGCTCGTGAAACTCTTCCCGCCAAAAACTCGATTGTTGTGAGCCATGAGCCGATCTTCGGGAGTCTCTTTGGTGCTACCGATGTAAAAACGATCAATGCTCGGGCTATAAATCACATAGGTCCCAGCAACTCATCTTGAATTCAGGTGCTCTAACCTCCCGATCCCGTCCCGGGATCGGGATGAGCTATGGGCTCCAAAAGGGACTGCAATTTTACTAACTTAATTTCAATGTTCAGGGCGAGCAAGCATTTCTTTTAACACCTCCACTTTTTCCGGGCTGCGTCTTTATGGGGATAGGTATTTCCGGCATTTTATCTGGTTCTGACGCGTTTCTTTGGTGGCATTTGATTTTTGCTGAAAATCGTACTTTCAGAGCTAAAAAAAATGTGCTAAAATTGAAGGCTTAAACCAAAACCCATGAAACTAGCTCGCTATTTCCCAGCACTCATGCTTATCACTTCCCTGCTGATTTTTGTTTCGTGCGGGTCGAAGGAAAATAAAACAGACGGATCAAACGAATTCACTCAGGCTCAAGAATCGCTGGAAGGCAAAATCAAGACCGTTGTGTACCAGTTGCCCCCTCCTACGGAGATCCCGTACATGCTTCAGGCAGCCGGAGCCGACTTCAACGGAAGGCTGATCAACGACAATAATAAGGCTGATCAGTATACCAGCCAGCCGGATAAAGCGGCTCTTAACCTCGGTGTTTATGCAGCAGACATTGGCTATCTGAGCTCCTATGGTAAGACGCAGGATGCCATCGATTACCTCAATGCAGCCCGAAAGTTAGCCGATAATCTGGGGCTGGTTGGGAGTTTTGACGCGGAGGTTCTTAAACGCTTTGAATCAAACATTGCCAATAAAGATTCACTGGCAAACATTATCAATAAAACTCTGGATAAGTCGGACAAATACCTTCAAGACGGAAGCCGTGCTAAACAATCCGCTTTGGTGTTGACCGGCAGTTTTACGGAAGGGCTTTACATCGCCACAGGAATTGTAAAGACGTATCCGAAAGATATTCTCCCGGAAGACAGCCGCAATCTGATTCTGACCCCACTGATGCGCAACATTCTTGACCAACGGAAGTCGGTGGATGAGGTGGTTAAGATGCTGAGCAGTGCAGACCAAAACGAGCCCATTCCGGGGTTGCTCACCGACTTCAAGGCGCTTCAAGCCAGCTATGCTGCTCTTAACATTGACGAACAAATTCGGAACAACAAGGCGAACTTGGTGCTTTCAGACAAAAATCTGGTTGAAATCACAGCAATTGTTGAGCGAATTCGCAAGAGTATCGTTCAATAACCAGATAACCCTCAAACCGAAAAAAAGGATTGGATGCCCCAATCCTTTTTTCGTTTTTCGAGCTTATCTTTAGATTCCCAATTTCCCATTTACCATGAGTGAACTCGTTCTGCGGGCCATAATCCGACTTTTTGCGCTGGTTGCCAAAGAGGACACCGTTACCCAAACCGAGCGAGAAACAATCAGGAAATTTCTCCTTGATCAACTCAACGAAAAGCGAATCCCCGCTTATCTCGAGTTATTCGACAAATGCACCTTGGAGTTCAATGGCCTGGCAGCCGATCATGAACTCACGGTCATCCGACAGATTTGCGCAGAAATAAATAACCAACTGACCTCCCGCCAAAAGGTGGTGATCATGCTGCAGTTGGTTGATGTCATTGTGGCAGACGGGGCTATTACGGCCCGAGAGGAAAAGCTTGCTCAGTGGATCGGTGAGCACTTGAGCCTTACTCACGATGATATTGAGTTAATTAAGCGTTATGTTTCAGCCCGCAACCCGGAAGATTGCGCGGATGAAAACATCTTACTGATTGACTCTCAGACGCGCGGGCAGGGAAAGCACCTTTTTCGCCAGCAACTCGATGGATTTATTGCTAACCTCTATTTGAAATCGTCCGACACCTATTTCTTCAAGTACATTGGCAAAACGGATGTCTACCTGAACGGTGTAGCACAACGTTCCGGAGCCATCAATGTGCTGGCGAACGGCAGTGCCTTGCGCTGGGAGCAGGCCGATCCGGTCTACTTCGGAGACGTTATGGGACAGTTCCTGAAAAGAGATGATCGCAAACGTACCAGTTTCGAAGCCATTGATATATCGTATCGGTTCAAAAATGGAAAGCTGGGTCTTCGCGACATCAATCTGGCAGAGGAATCAGGCCGCCTGGTTGCCATTATGGGCGCCAGCGGTGCCGGCAAGTCAACGTTGCTAAATATTTTGAACGGATCGCAAAAACCTACTGACGGGCGTGTGCTGATTAACGGGATTGATCTACATCAGCAGCCTGAGAAGGTAGAGGGTGTACTTGGATTTGTTCCCCAGGATGATCTGTTAATGGAGGACCTGACGGTTTATGAAAACCTGTACTATGCGGCTCGCTTGTGCTTCAATCACCTTAGCGAAGAAGAAATTGACTTTCTGGTGCTCAAGACATTGGACGATTTGGGTCTCACGGAGATACGGGATCTGAAAGTTGGGTCACCGTTACAGAAAACCATTAGCGGAGGGCAACGCAAGCGCCTGAACATTGGTTTAGAGCTCTTACGGGAGCCCGCTGTACTGTTCGTGGATGAGCCCACATCCGGGCTATCCTCGCGCGACTCGGAGAACATTATTGACCTGCTGAAAGAACTCGCGATGAAAGGCAAGCTTGTTTTTGCCGTCATCCACCAACCTTCGTCAGATATTTTCAAGATGTTTGACAAATTACTGATTTTGGACACTGGAGGATATCAGATTTATTATGGCAACCCGGTAGAAGCCATTACCTATTTCAAACGGAGCATCAATCTGATCAATTCCGAACAAGGTGAGTGCATTGCCTGTGGCAACGTTAATCCCGAACAGATTTTCAATATAATCGAAACCCGGGTAATCAATGAGTTCGGCAACTTCGGCATACAACGCAAGTACTCGCCCGAGCATTGGCGTAATTTGTTTGAACAGCACCACAAACCGCAACCGATTCATCCGAGTAACGACAAGCCCAACTCCAATCTAAACCTGCCGGGACGGCTGCAACAAGCGTGGCTGTTTACTTCGCGCGATGTGAAAGCCAAACTCGCCAACACGCAGTATTTGGTTATCAATCTTCTGGAGGCCCCTCTTCTCGCGTTTCTACTTGCCTTCACCGTGCGCTATTACCACCGCGACTCCACCCACCAGAGTTACGTGTTCTTCGATAACCCCAATTTACCCGCCTATTTGTTCATGGCCGTCATTGTAGCTCTTTTTATGGGGCTCACGGTGAGCGCTGAAGAAATCATTCGCGATCGTAAGATATTGAAACGTGAGGCCTTTCTCCACCTGAGTCGCGGCAGCTATCTGTTTTCGAAAATAACCGTCCTGTTTGTCCTGTCGGCTATTCAAACGCTGCTGTTTGCCGTGATTGGAAATTCCATTCTGGGCATTCAAGGCATGACCCTCACCTACTGGCTTATTCTTTTTGCCAGTTCCTGTTTTGCCAACATCCTGGGGCTCAACATATCCTCTGCTTTCAATTCTGCGGTAACCATTTATATTCTTATTCCCGTATTGCTCATTCCGCAGTTGTTACTGAGTGGCGTGGTGGTGAAATTTGATAAACTCAATCCAAGCCTCAGCAATCCAACTTCAGTGCCATTAGTAGGCGATATGATGGCCTCGCGATGGGCTTTTGAGGCCTTAACGGTTGCTCAATTCAAGGACAATGAATTTGAACGACAAGTGTATGAATTCGATAAGGTAATGTCGCAGGCCGACTACAAGATGGTTTACTATCTGCCCACCCTCGAATCAAAACTGGATTACGTGCGGATTAACCACCCACGGCAGGAGCCGGAAGTCCGCGAAAATGTTTCCGCTGCACTTGCTTTGCTTCGTCACGAACTTTCTGAAGAAGCAGCCGCTGTGCAGGTTCCCGAAACCCTGCAGAAAAAAATGGAGTTATTGACCACCGAATCGTACGACTCAAGTGTTCATCAAGAAGCTCATTCGTTCGTGCGGGTGCTGCGAAAGCTCTACGGCAATCGACATAATGCCGCACAGACAAAGAAAAGCCAAACCGTTCAGCACCTGATTGATAAACTCGGCAGTCGCGAAGCTTATGACCAGTATCGGTATAAGCACCAGAACCAATCAATCACCGACCTGGTGAGTAACACCGGTGATCTTATCCGGATTGCCGAAACGGACAATACACTTGTTCAAAAGATTTACCCGATCTATCAAGATCCCGATCCCAATCATCTGGTCGATTTCAAGGCACAGTTTTATGTTCCCAGCAAACACTTCCTCAACACCAATATCTCGACACCCTGGTTCAATGTATTGGTGATAGGCGGTATGATTCATCTGGGCATCGTGGCGTTGTATTTTGACTGGCTGCGCAAACTGCTGGAAGGAGGCGAACGGCTGATTGGCCGTTGACGATAATATGTTCTTCTTTTTGTCCAAAACACTTTACTTTCTGGCCCAGCCCCTCACGCTGATTATTCTTGCTTTTGCAACTTCATTTGTGGTCAGGTCGGCATGGTGGAAGGCCCGCCTCCGGGTTGGTTCGCTCATTCTTTTGTTATTTTTTTCGAATGAATTTATTGCCCGCGAAATCGTGCGAGTGTGGGAAACACCGCCTCAGCCGCTCGCGGCAGTAGGGGATTATGAATGGGGCATATTGCTCAGCGGTGTTACAAAGTCTGACTTTGGGCCTTCCGATCGAATCTATCTCTCCCGTGCTGCCGATCGCGTAACCCATACGGTGCTGCTATACAAGACCGGGCACATTCAGAAGATCTTGGTTTCGGGTGGAACCAGCGAGCTCATCAACCCAACCAAAAAAGAAGCTGATGAAATAAAACAGTTGTTGGTTGTGCTGGGCGTTCCCGACAGTTTAGTCCTGACTGAAAACAGCTCGCGCAATACCCACGAGTCAGCCGTGGAAGTGGCGAAACTATTAAAGGGTCGCACCACACCAGACCGCTGTCTGCTGATTACCTCGGGTTTTCATATGCCCCGGGCACAAGCATGTTTTGCAAAAGCCGGTTGGCCAATGACTGCCTTCTCAACAAACTTTTATTCGGCCCAGCGCAAGTTTAGCCCGGATATTATGGTACTTCCCAGCCTGGAGGCCATTACCATCTGGAACATTCTTATACGAGAGTGGGTAGGAATGACCGCGTACTCGCTGGCGGGTTATGTGTAATCAGCGCACGATTTGAAACCACCCCCGGCACTTGATGGCATCCACAACATTCACATCATAATAGTATACGCCAGCAGTCAAATCCGCCCCGCTCCAGTCATTTTGGTAATCGTCACTCGCATAAAGGGTAATACCCCAGCGGTTGAGTATCTTCAACTCAACTCGCGAACCGCGAGCGGCCGGCATTTCATCGCCCCACTTCACTTGAAAGAAATCATTCTGGCCATCAACTGTGCCCGGGGTGATCACGTTGGGAACCTTAATATCCCGAATTGGCCGCACGGCTGCAGAGTCGTACAGGCAGTCTGCCGTTTGCCCTATTAGTTTCACAACAAATGCACCTTCAGCCTGATATCGATGCGTGGCGCTTGAACCCGGTACACGGGTACCGTCACCAAAGTCTACCCAGCTATTATCCGGGGTTCCTTGTACATCACCTGTCACTGTAACCGTGGGCAGGCCAAAGCAGCCGAATTCTTCTTCAATGGTGAAGCGAATCGAAAGAGCCGGGGTAACATCAATATTCACCGTGTCAACGACTACACAACCGTTACGATCAAAAATGGTAACCCGCAGAGCTTCACTCCGAGATGGTAAAAACATAAATGACGGTTGAGTTGACAGAACGTTGCCACCTTCATTTTGCCACTGGTAACGAATTCCACCCGATGCCGAAAGTTGGATCGGCTGCCGCGCGCAGGCCAATGCGTCTGACTGTGCCTCTCCCACTGGTGCAAGAACCCTGACGAATGTACTGACGGAATCTACTCCCTTGCAGGTACCCTGATCAACAGCCACTAATGTAATTCGGTAGGTACCCGGAAACCGATAGCGATAGGTAAAGAATGAAGTATCGATCCGGGTTACCTTAGTTGCATCGCCCAGCCGCCATTCAAACAAACGCCCTCCAATACTGAAATTTTGTAGCGCCAGTGTATCCCCTAAACAAAGCTGATTTATTCCAGGCTGGTCAAGCCGGACCGAATTCGTTTGCAACGCAGCCCGCAGCAATGACAAGTCAAATTTGAATGCGGCATTATTTCAGTTTGCGCTTTGATTGAATCGACTCCACGCATTTGCCGTGGTGGGGAAATCGGACGTGGGTCCCCCTGTTGAATTGAAGGCTGCGCAGCCCGAACACACCGCATGATAGACCACGCCCCCCTTGTCAAAACGGCTGGTTCCGCCATCCACGTGAGTCTTCGACTGACTTCCACCGAGAAAAGTGCCATATAAAAATTGGGAGGCATCGGCCGTCAATACCATGAAATAAAAGTCCGAGCCGCTGGTGGTGGCCTGAAAGGCGTTGGGCGTCACCGGCATGCCTGCCGTTGAACTGTCCCAAAATCCCAAAATCCGATTGATACCGCCACCCCAGCCTGACAAATACAGATTGTTGCAATCGTTGACCAAAAAAGCGGTGGGTGAAATGTCGGGTATGCCCCGACCCGCACCCACTACCGTACTGAACTGGAGCACACGTAAAGCCGAGTCAAACTTCTGAATAAACTGACCGCTGTTCGGATTGGAGTAAACTCCGGTTGATACCGGAAAAGGTCCTGCCGTTTGTCCATACACGTATACCTCCCGCGATGGACTGATACCAAGAAAATAAATTTGATTGTAGTCGGATGTACCGGTGAACGTAACCGACATGATTTCGGCTCCATCGCCCCGGATGCGGGCAACAAACCCATCCACGGCACCCCCAAAAGTTGGCTGATAGGCCCCGGCTGCTGCCGGGAAATTGGAACTGGCAGTACCCCCCGCCACGAAAATGTGATCTGACCAATCCACCTGGATGGAGTAAGAAGCATCTGCCTCATTGCCGCCAAGGAATGCACTCCAACTTATTGAGGACAAATCAGCTGTTAGTTTTGCAATCAATGCATCCGTCTCCCCCCCTCCGAACGTTGTCGTGAAGCTATTGATCGCGGGGAAATCCGGTGATGATGTTACGGAGCTTATAACGATCTCGCCTTTTGAGTTCTCAACAATATCACCCCGCAACTCGTCACCATAGTTACGAACCAACGCTCCGCCCGATGGGCTCAGACCGTCATTTCGTGACCCCCCCAAATAGGTGCTTGCTTTCAACAGTGTACCATCCCGGCTAATCCGACTCACGATGATATCCGAACCGTTTGGATAGGTGATCACATTGCTTTGCGGAGTACCACCACCAAACAAGCGATCAAAGGCCCCTGGCGTTGTCGGAAAATCGGATGAACTCGTTGTTCCGAGCACCAGCAGATCTTCGTTTTCGGTAAGCACTAAACTGTGAGGGGAATCGGCACTTCGGCCACCCAGGTAAGCAGCATACAGCAATTGTGTGCCGGCCGAGTCATACTTCAGAATGGCGATGTCATAGTCGCCCTGATAGTCAACTTCAAAAGCTCCGGGTGTTGCCGGGAACTCACCGCCAAACTGGTGATTGGTTACCCCGGCTGAGTAAAGCGTGCCCCGTTCACCCGGAGTAGCTGTGCTGCCCCAATTGTCGGCCGTTGACCCCGAATACGTTGAAAAAATCAATATCGGGTCAATGATCAGGTCATAGGTACGATCGTATCCGTCAGGAAACTCAAAACCAATCAATCCGTGGTGAGCCCTAAACGCGCAGGGAACTTCGCAGCGAACACCGTCCCTTATCTGGTAGGCTACCGGGCGCCCCTCGGCCAATACACCCAAGGCCGTTTTTACCCTGAGTTCGCCCTCCTCAATCTTAATACCCGAAGCGCCTTCCACGGCATATTGGATTTGTTGAGCCTCCGCGCCTGCCCGAACGATCCAATCGTATTTGATATGCTGTCCCCATCCCTTCACCAGTACATCAATGCCTTGATAGACGTTGCGATAGGATACCTCGCCATACGCCCGTGCCGCAGGAGCCCACCGTGAAGAATCGTTACCGAGGAAATAACTGTAGTAAACCGGAAGCAGGCCCGAGAATCGGGCCGCAGATGCATGGGTGTGCAACCAGCGAAAACGTAAGGCGTGCATCCGGATCGACTCCTCCGGGGGTACAAAGGCCTGCGATTCTAAAAAGCATTGGTACGGCTGCTCGTGCAGTTCATGTAACCTGGCCTCGTCCACCAAAAGCACTGAAAATCCCTCATCATTAATGTACACACGGCCGCCCGGCACACGGGCCATGGCGTCATAGTTACCCGACCATTGACCCTTATTTTCAATCCAATGAAGTTGGGCGTTTTGCCCCCACGCGGCAAACGAAATCCAATAAAGAAACGCACAAAGTCGCACGGCAATTTGCATAAAAGTGCATACAAGATACCCCGAATTAGTAACTCCAATCAACCCTCCCTTCGCAATACCTGCAAAGGTGGCGTGTTTAATACGCTGCGGGAATTAAACCAGCCGATGAACACCGTGAGCAGCATGACGCCTGCAGCAATTGCGAGCAGCTCAAGTACATCCACCGCAAACTTGATTTCGAAAAAGAAGGTGGCCAACAACCAACCGGCCGCCAGCGACAAGACCATGCCCGTGAGTGCAGCGAACAGACCAAGATATCCATACTCAATCAACGTGATGCGAACGATCTGACGCTGCCGCGCCCCTACCGTGCGCAATAACACATTTTCTTTCACGCGGGCGAAGCGACTGTTCAACACGGCACCCGCCAGCACCACAAGCCCCGTGATAATGCTGAATAATGCCAGGAATCGGACAACCACGGCCACTTTACCGAACAGTTCGTCTATAGTCGATAGGATCAACCGGAGATCGATGAGCGATACATTGGGATAACTCATCACCAATTCCTGTTGAAATCGATTGGCGTTCTGGGTGTCCGTGATTCGTGTAGCGGCTACCCAAATTTGGGGGGCAGCTTCCAGGACTCCCGTGGGAAAAACAAATATGAAGTTCGGAGGGTCCTTCGGCCAGTCGACCTTGCGAATGCCGCTGATGAACGTGCGTATCGGCACCCCCTGCACATCGAACACGAGCGAATCGCCCACGTCCAGCCGGAGGGTTTCTTGCATGCCATCGGAAATGGTGACACCCACTGAATCGACCACTCCACCCCCACGCCACTGAATTTTCCCTTTGACCAACTCCTCCGAGAGATGAAGGGAGTCGCGATACGTAACCCGGTACTCGCGCGTAAGCGCCCAGTTGGGAATTCTCAGCGAAGTGTCCTTCTGAATTTGTTCAACCGGCACACCCTTGACTGAAGCCAGCCGGCAAGTAATAATCGGCACCACCTGGTTACGCGGCAGCTGATACTGATCCATCAGATTCAATACGCCCTCGCGCTGCGAAGATTGAATATCAAATAGAATCGTATTGGACTGATTGCTGTTGCCGGTAAACTCGACCTGATTAAGCAAGCTGCTTTGAATAATGTTAAGCGTTGAAATAATGAAAGCCCCAAGGCCAATGGTGACCAACATAACACGGGTTTGATTGTTTGGCCGGAAGAGATTAGCCATCCCATGCCGCCAGATGAACGAGGCTCTGCGCGGAAAATACCGTTTAATCATCCAAAGCAATACTGCGGCAACTGCGGTAAGCGCCCCAAGGGCCATGGCCAATCCGCCCGTGAAGAGACTGCCTGCCAAAAAACTTCGGGTTTGGTAAGCTGCGGCTAACACCGGAAACAAAACAATCAGAAAAAGGGTAACGATCTTCGTCTTGGAAATTACACGCTCAGCGTTGAAGTCCGTGCGCAATACAGACAAAGGTGGAACAAACCGAACGGCCACCAAGGGAAGCACGGTGAACAGTACGGAGATCAAAACACCCAGAATCAAACCTTCACCAACAGCTACCCATTGAACATTGAACTTCAACTCCACGGGCAAAAGACCCCCGAAAGCCAACGGGATGAGTTGTTGAAGACCTACGCCTAAGGCGGCACCCAGCACACTGCCTGCCAGACCCAGAGCAAATACCTGAATGAAGTAGATATTGAATGCCTGCCAGCCCGAACTACCTACGCAGCGCAGGATGGCAACCTCGTCTCGCTTCTCCCGTGCATAGATGTGAACCGAACTGGCCACACCGATGCAACCTAACACCAACGCCACAAAAGCGAGTAGTGAGAAAAAGCGATATACCGATCGGAAGCCGTTGCCCAGATCATTCTTCCGCTCTTCTACCGTGTCGAACGAATAACCCCGCTGCTTCATCTCCGGCCGCAGCCGCTTGAGCAAATCGGTCGTTTCTTGCTCCGTTTTCGTTTTAATAAACAGATTATAGTTCACGCGGCTGCCATACTGAACCAGCCCGGTGGAATCCAGTTCAGAGAGAGCGATATACACGACTGGTGCAATGGTGGAGGTCAGCTCTCCGCCACCCGGAATCTTGCGCACGACCCCGGCCACACGGAAAACGGAACTGCCCACTTTGATGGAATCATCTGAACTCACTTCATACTGGGTGGCCAGCGATTCGTCCAACATGGCGTAACGCCCCGTGCGCACTTTGGCGTAGGAGTCAGCCGGCAACGTAATGAGGTCACCGTAAAACGGAAAATCCCCTTCGAGTGCGGTGAGTTTGACCAGGCGTGACTGGCCGGTATTCATAAACATCACCATGGAGGCCATGTCGGCATTGGCTGCCTGCTGAATGGCTGCCGAGTCGAGCAGGGCCGTGAAGGTGCTGTCAAATTTCTTATTACTTTTGATCACCAGATCTGCGCCCAACAACTCCTTCGCATTTCGGTTTAACTCCTGCTGCATGGAGTAGTTCAGGGAAGAGATGGCCACCACGGCCGCAATCCCCGTGATCATGGACGCAATAAACAGGAACAAGCGCGAAGCATTGTGACGCCCATCGCGCCAGGCCATGCGCCACACCCACGGATCGCGAAGCAAACTTTTCGTCTTTCGCTTGATCTTGATGATGTATTCGATCATGCAACGGTAAGAATACGCTCGTTAACCAATTTACCGCCCTTCATTTGAAGTATTCGCTCGGTTCGTTCAGCCAGTTCAAGATTATGAGTAACCAGCACAAGTGTGGTCTTTTCCTCCCGGTTGATCTGAAAAAGCAGCTCGGTAATGCGGGTCGCATTTTCCTCGTCCAGGTTTCCGGTGGGCTCATCGGCAAACAGAACTTTCGGGGATGTAATAAAAGCACGGGCAATGGCCACCCGCTGCTGCTCACCACCGGAAAGCTGCGAGGGGTAATGATGGGTGCGGTCTCCAAGCCCCACCCGTTCCAACAGTTCGCGCGCACGAGCTTCCACGCCCTTTTCGCCTCTTAATTCGAGCGGCACCATCACATTTTCCAGCGCGGTGAGCGTGGCCAACAACTGGAAATTCTGAAATACGAAACCGATGAACTGATTCCGGACATAAGCGCGGTCATCCTCATCCATCGCGTTGAGCTTAAAGCCCATCAGCGATAGCGTGCCTGAGGTTGCCACGTCCAGCCCTGCACAAAGTCCGAGCAAAGTCGTTTTACCACTTCCGGACGGGCCAATGATCGAAACGGCCTCGCCCTGGCGAACGGTAAACGACACGTGGTCCAAAACGACAATCTCTCGTTCGCCTGACGGGAAGGATTTCGTCAGGTTCTCGGCAGCAAGTACAATATCCGGCATGATTTTATTGGGAAGTTTAAATCTTTAAATCGTTTTTACCCGTAAAATTGTTTCAATTAACAATTTCTTATAATGGCAGTCGCTAAGATCATGCATTTTATTGTGTTGCTGGGTGCGTCTTGGAGCGTGGCTCCGCCCAAGACCATTCTTTTTTTTGGCGACAGCCTGACCGCAGGATACGGGCTCTCGCCCGAAGAAGCCTTCCCAGCCCTGATTGAACAAAATTTACGTAAACAAGGTAAAGAGGTCAAGGCTGTCAATGCCGGGCTTAGTGGCGAGACTTCAGCAGGCGGGCTCTCCCGCATCGACTGGATTCTGAGGCAACCCGTTGATGTATTTGTACTCGAACTGGGAGCCAATGATGGATTGCGTGGATTACCGGTAACCGATACACGCCAGAATCTTCAACGTATTATTGACAAAGTGAAAGCGAAGTACCCCAACGCTAAGATCGTGATGGCCGGCATGATGGTGCCCCCCAATATGGGCAAGACGTACGCTGACGAGTTTAAAAAGATCTATCCGGAGCTGGCGCGAGCCAACGGGGCCACGTTAATTCCATTTCTGCTGCAGGGCGTTGCCGGTGACGAAAAACTCAACCAGGCCGATGGTATTCATCCCAATGCCAAGGGCCACCAATTGGTGGCCCGGCACGTGCAATCCTTTATTGAAAAAATCTTGTAGGCTGGCTACTCCAACCGAATAGACAGCAAATCATACAATCGGTACAAGCGTTGCAACTCCAGTTTTTGCTGTTTGCTTATGCGTGTACGCTCCAAACTTTTTATTTTCTCCTCAATGTGTTTCATAGTGTCACGGGTAGTTGTCTGATTCTTACACTTACTTCGTTCGGTTTTGCCTGGCCGCATGCTGTTAGATCAACGAGGCATGCAAATCCTCCGAGTAAAAAAGCTTAATCCGGGGCACCCTGAAACGTTCGCGAAGCTGGCGTGCGTGATCCATAGCCAGATCGCTATTTTGAAAAACAGAGCACGCCCCTTGCTCCATTTGCAGCTTTTTGTCGGCCGGAGCTATGATGACCGGCACATACCCTACATCACGAGGGTTGTCCTCCAATACGATCCATTTCATGGCAGTAACGGTTAGCTTTTTGAAAATGAGACTCTGATTAAACCGCAAACCACTTGCAGCAGACGCGGCACCCCCCTGGCGAAAGAGGCTGACCAGTTGGCTCACAACGTTAGGCGGCAGTGTAGAAGAAACAGAGGTAGACGAACAGAAGGAAAAAAAACACGTGGCTGGTGCACGCTGGGTTTCACCGGTTCGGGACCAAAGGCAGGCGGTGTGAACCGGACCGGCACCGGGCTACGAACCGCCCGTGCGGCAACCTGATCCACCTCAACCTCGGATGACGAAACCGACTCTTCCATCACCTCGGACGGAAGCATACGGGCAAAAAGCGGCTGCGCTGAGGAAAATATCAGCAAAAAGGATAGAAAACAGGCAAAAAATGCTGAAAACCGCATCTACTAGTAATACTGTCAAATATAACAGTATTACTAACGAACCGACAAGAGATTAGTTTTGGGCAAGACGAAATTGTTTCAGGACTTCCAAACCAAAATTTGAGGAAAAAGAGTAAGAATCAGGGTCATGAGGAATAAAACGGCAAGCCAGCACCAGATTAAGCGAACCAGCGCCTTGTGAACATGCCGACAACCCCATCATTCATTTGCAACAGAACCGAGTTGAAGTCGCACGGAAGTAAGAGACAGGCAAAGGTTTCGTGAGCCGCGGGGTTTGAATTAATCAGCCGGAAGAAGTCGAACTTTACCGTTGGGAAACTGTTCTACTACGGTGACAAAAACCGCTGTTATCATTGGCTCGGGGGTTGGTGGGTTAGCTACCGCCTGCCGGCTGGCGACACTTGGGTTCCAGGTATCTGTGATGGAGGCCAACGAATACCCGGGCGGTAAGCTGACCGAGATATCGAACTCGGGATTCCGTTTTGATGCCGGCCCGTCCTTGTTCACGATGCCCCAGTTTCTGGATCAGGTTTTCGAAGCTGCAGGCAAAAACCCAAGGGATTATTACCGCTACCACCGCCTTGAAAAATCCTGTCATTACTTTTTTGAGGATGAAACCTACCTGGAAGCGTGGGCGGATGTTCAAAAATTTTCCCTTGAGGTAGAGACCAAGCTGGGCCTGCTTGGGCAAGAAATACTGGACTACCTGCAACAATCCAAAGAAATTTACGAAAGTGCCGGGCACATTTTTCTCGAAAACTCGCTGCATCGCTGGGATACCTGGCTGCGTACAGACGTACTAAAAGCCCTCCCAAAAATTCCCTCGCTGGGCCTGTTTTCCTCGATGCATGAGCGTAACCGGAGCAGCTTTCGTGATCCGCGGCTGGTGCAGCTATTCGATCGGTACGCCACCTATAACGGCTCGAATCCGTATCGTGCACCCGGCATCCTTACGTCCATTCCGCACCTGGAGTTCAATGTCGGCACATTCTTGCCGGAGGGCGGAATGCATGCCATCACGCAAGCGCTGTACCAGTTGGCCACCGACCTGGGCGTGACTTTTCATTTCAACCTGCCTGCGGATAAAATCGAAACGAGTGATGGACGTGCCGCAGGTGTAAGGGCCGGGGGCAAGTATCTGGAAGCTGACATTGTGATCAGTAACCTTGATGTTTACCCCACGTACAGAAAGCTCCTTCCCCACCTGGCTGCACCGGAGAAAATACTGGCCCAGGAGCGCTCCAGCAGTGCGCTGATTTTCTACTGGGGAGTCAGCGGCTCTTTTCCGCAACTGGACGTTCACAACATTTTGTTCGCGGCTGACTATGCCCGCGAGTTTAAGCACTTGTTCGATGATCACACCTTAACGGATGACCCTACCGTATACATCAACATCACGAGCAAAAAAGAACCCACCGATGCACCCCCCGGGGCCGAGAACTGGTTTGTGATGATCAATGCCCCTGCCAACCAGGGTCAGGATTGGGACAAGTTGATTCCGGCCGCCCAACAGCACATTGTGCGTAAAATCAACCGCTTGCTGCATACCGATATTGAGAGCCGTATTCGCTGCGAACAAGTTTTGGACCCGCGGTTGATTGAACACAAAACGGGGTCCTTTCGGGGTTCACTTTATGGAACCAGCTCGAACAACCGAATGGCCGCCTTCCTCCGTCACCCCAACTTTACCCGGAAAATACCGAACCTGTTCTTTTGCGGAGGATCCGTGCATCCGGGGGGTGGCATTCCACTTTGTTTAATGTCAGCCAAGATAACGTCTGCACTTATCGCAAAACAGTTTGCCTCTTAATGGTGTTTCTAGAATGTGATTGCGCGCCTATATCAACGATTTTCGACCCTCCTGCTGCCCTATTCGGTTACGCTGGTGGCATTACTGCATATCGTAGGCATCATTGGTCTTTTGTCGCCCTTCGAAACCTACTTTCGGTTGTTAACCCCCTTCAACCTGATCGTCTGCGGTTTTGTCCTGTGGATCAACCAGAGCGAAAACAGGAAGGGCCTACGCTGGTTTATGCTTACCGTTTTTCTCCTGGGCTTTGCAGTCGAATTCCTTGGGGTAAGGTACGGTTGGATTTTTGGCGAATACAGTTATGGGGCTACCCTGGGTCCGAAATTGGCAGGCGTGCCGGTGATTATCGGTTTGAACTGGTTGTTGATCATTTATTGCGTTTCGGTGCTCACCGACTTGCTGCCTGTACCGCTGTCCGTGAAAATCGTAGGGGGAGCCACCCTGGCGGTGTTAATTGACACGCTTATTGAGCCTGTGGCCATTCGGTATGACTTCTGGTCCTGGCATCAGGGCTTTGTGCCGCTTCAGAACTACCTCGGTTGGTTTATGGTATCCCTTATCATGATTTCATTGTACCACCTGTTCAGGGTGAAATCTGAAAATCGACTAGCACTCCCGTACTACTTTATACAGCTTTTTTTCTTTCTCGTGTTGGTGGTGGCACTTCGTTGAGTATTGCCTTTCGTTTCAAAATCGCTTTCACCCCGACTTCAAAGGAGAACCCCTGACTTCTATCATTTCCCCGGCTGACGCTGGGCATAGCATACCGTTGCAATCGTGTGCAATTTCAAGGCGACTTCTAAACGTGTTTTGCCTATGGAAGCAACGCCCACCCCAGCCGTCCGCAAACCGCGCGGCCGCGTAGAAATCGACATCCAAAAATGCAAGGGCTGCGAGCTGTGCACCGATGCCTGTAAAAAAGAAACACTCGTCCTCTCGGATGCCATCAACATCAAAGGCTATCACTACGTGATTGTGAACAATGACGCCTGCAATGCCTGCCTGGATTGCGCGCTCGTGTGCCCCG
Source organism: Flammeovirgaceae bacterium (assembly GCA_021298015.1). GTDB lineage: Bacteria > Bacteroidota > Bacteroidia > Cytophagales > Cyclobacteriaceae > ELB16-189. Next base: position 40,720 of record JAJTGY010000007.1, on the reverse strand, counting down.
ATGCCGTCATCACCGTTTACAAACTGCAAAAGAGCAAGAAGGTAAACATCACCCCGCCCGACATCAAAGAACAATTACGCGCTGCTGCCACTCCCAAACCCGTACCCGTATGAACGTAACAAAACTCATGAAGGGCAACGAAGCCCTGGCCGAAGCCGCCATTCGGGCCGGTTGCGATGCCTACTTCGGCTACCCGATCACACCTCAATCGGAAGTGCTGGAATATCTGGCCCGCGAAATGCCCCGGCACAACCGCATTGTACTGCAAGCGGAGAGCGAAGTAGCCTCGATTAACATGGTGTACGGTGCTGCGGGTGCCGGCTTCCGCGCGATGACGAGTTCATCGTCACCGGGGTTTAGTCTGATGCAAGAGGGTATCTCCTACCTGGCAGGTGCCGAACTGCCGTGTCTGCTCGTAAATGTGAATCGGGCGGGTCCCGGCTTGGGTACCATTCAACCCGGTCAGGGTGACTACTTCCAGGCAACCAAGGGCGGTGGTCATGGCGATTACCGTTTGATTGTGCTGGCGCCCGCATCTGTTCAAGAGATGGCTGATCATGTTTTCCTCGGCTTTGATCTGGCCGACCAGTACCGCAACCCGGTTGTCATCTTGTCGGACGGGGCGATTGGCCAAATGATGGAGAAGGTCACCTTCAAACCCTATCAAAAACCAACGGCAGATAAGTCTTGGGCTACTACGGGCAAGCCGGCCTCGCGCAAGCGCAATGCCATCTCATCGCTTTTCATTCAGCCCGAGCGTATGGAACAACATAACTTAAAACTCACTGAAAAATTCAACCGAATCCGCGAAAGTGAAATCCGTTTTGAAGAAGTAAATACAAATGATGCAGACTACCTGCTGGTAGCCTACGGGCTCAGCGCGCGCATTGCACAAAAGGCAATGGACCTGGCTCGCGCCAAAGGCTTGCGTGTAGGTTTGCTGCGCCCGATTACCTTATTCCCTTTCCCCGAAAAAAGATTGCGCGAATTGGCCACGCAAGTGCAAGGCATGCTCACGGTGGAACTCAACAGCGGGCAGATGGTGGAAGACGTGCGGCTGGCGGTGGAAGGCCGTGTGCCCGTTGCGCATTATGGCCGAATGGGCGGTATGATTTTTACGCCCGAAGAAATTGAACGGCAATTGGAAACCTTTTTCGAAAAAGCGTATGCAAACTGACGAACCCGTAACCCACGCATGTGTGCCAGACGATTATGACGTGGCCTATCATCGGCCCGCAGCGTTGATGGATGTAAACATGCACTACTGCCCCGGCTGCGCGCACAGCCTCGTGCATAAGTTGCTCATGGAAGTCGTGGATGAGTTAGGCATTCAGGACCAAACCATCGGGGTGGCACCTGTAGGCTGCTCGGTATTTGCGTATGAGTATATGAACATCGATATGCAGGAGGCAGCGCATGGGCGCGCGTGTGCCGTGGCCACGGCAATCAAGCGACTAATGCCCGACAAGTTTGTATTTACCTACCAAGGCGATGGTGACCTGGCCGCCATTGGTATTGCCGAAACACTGCACGCCATCAACCGGGGCGAGAACATCTTGATTGTGTTTATGAACAATGCCGTTTATGGCATGACCAGCGGACAAATGGCACCCACCACCCTGCCCGGCATGAAGACTACTACGAGTCCGTTTGGACGCGATACCAAATTTTACGGAGCACCTATGAAGATTGCCGAGCTCGTGGCCCAACTGCCTGGCTCGAGTTATGTAACTCGCCAGGTGGTAAACTCCCCGCATGGTGTGCGCAAAACCAAACAGGCGTTGCTCAAAGCGTTTGATTGGCAAAAACAAAATGCAGGTACTTGTCTCATTGAAATCATCGGTAATTGTCCGTCCAACTGGCGCATGACTCCGCTGGAAGCCTCGCGCTTTATTGATGAAGAAATGGTCAAATCTTTTCCGGTGGGTGACATCAAAACACCGGATCAACCATCATTAGCACCTACACCCGAAAACTTATGAAACAGTTGGAAGAACTCGTGATAGCTGGCTTTGGAGGGCAGGGCGTACTCTCACTGGGCATGACACTGGCATATGCCGGCATGATTGATGGCAAAGAAATCTCCTGGATGCCTTCTTACGGCCCGGAGATGCGCGGGGGCACGGCCAACTGCATTACTATTTTGTCGGACACTCGCATCAGCTCACCCATCATTTCAACATTCGACTCGGCCATCATCCTCAACCAGCCGTCTATGGATAAATTTGCCGAGCGTGTAAAGCCCGGTGGTCTGCTGTTGTACGAGTCGGGTAACATCTTCAAACCCAGTACGCGCACCGATATTCAACTCATGGGCATACCGGCTACTACCGAAGCCGTGCGACTGAAGAACAACAAGACCATGAACATGATCATGCTGGGAGCCTACTTGCAGTTGAGGCCCGTAGTCAAAATTGAATCAGTAATGCAGGCTTTGGCGGAGGTGCTGCCGGAGAAATACCATCACCTGCTGGACCTGAACCGGCAGGCTCTGGAGTTGGGAGCAATCTCGGTCGAGTTCCAGAGGGAGTTGATTCAAACTTGAGTGCAGATGAACGAAAAACAATTCTAATACCTTCCCATTCAAAAATTCAGAGTTCGGTCGTTTGTCTTTTTGGCAGCCCCCGTGTGCTTCCAAACTCATAACTTGACACACGAGTTAGCAATGATGCTATTCGACCTTTACTGAGCTAAACTTTAGGCTGACGATTCACGGTGTCAGAGCGCTTTGTTCGTCCTCGTTTCGTACTTTTGCGGCTTCATTGAACTTGATTTTTAGAAATGGCCGACTACTCGAAAGACGAAATTAAACGCATTGAAGAAAAATGGCGCGCAGAATGGAAAAAGCGCGAGGTGTATAAAGTTTCGAACGACTCTACAAAACCGAAGTGCTACGTGCTGGATATGTTTCCGTACCCCTCCGGGGCCGGCTTGCATGTGGGCCACCCGCTGGGCTATATCGCCAGCGACATTTACGCCCGCTTCAAGCGCCTGAAAGGTTTTAATGTGCTCCACCCGATGGGCTTCGATGCGTTTGGCTTACCGGCCGAACAATACGCCATCGACCACGGCATTCACCCGGCCAAATCTACGGCCGATAACATCGAGAACTTCAAGCGGCAGATGGGCAAGATTGGTTTCAGCTACGACTGGAGCCGCGAGGTGCAGACGTGTAATCCGAAATACTACCGCTGGACACAGTGGATCTTCCTCCAGATTTTCGATAGCTGGTTTAACCGGAAGAAACAGAAGGCCGAGCGCATCAGCGAGCTCATCAAAATTTTCGAAACGGAAGGGAACCGAAATCATCCGATTCCAAATTCAAAATTCAAAATTCAAAATTTTGAAGCCACGGGATGGAAGGCGTTCTCGGAAGAGGAAAAACAAGAGGTACTGATGCAGTACCGGCTGGCGTACCTGGCCTACACCGATGTGAACTGGTGCGAGGCGCTGGGCACAGTACTGGCCAACGATGAGGTGATTAACGGAGTGAGCTACCGCGGGGGACACCCGGTGGTGAAACGCCAGATGCGGCAGTGGAGCCTGCGCATCACCGAATATGCCGAGCGCTTGTTGAAGGGACTTGACGAAATCGACTTTAGTGAGTCGATGAAAGAGATTCAGCGGAATTGGATTGGGAAGAGTGTGGGGGCGTTGATTGAATTTGACCTCACCCCCGGCCCCTCTCCGGAGGAGAGGGGTGCGTCCACACCGAACGAACTTCGAGGCACCTCCCCTTCTCCTGTGGAGAAGGGGAAGGGGGATGAGGTCCACGCACAGGATTTCATCTTCACCACCGACTCCAAAACATGGCAAGCGCTAAAAGACCATGCACGCGAAAACCGCAAAAATCCAACCGAAGCGGAAGACGCACTCTGGCAAGCCGTTAGGAACAGCTCACTTGGTTTTCGTTTCCGGCGCCAGCACGCCATCGGTCGCTTCCTTGTTGATTTTGTGTGCATCGAAAAAAAGCTAATCGTAGAGGTGGATGGCGCCATCCATCAAAACCAAATACGAGAAGATGAAGAGCGCAAGGTAATTTTAGAACACGAGGGATTTCGTGTAATTCGGTTCACGAACACGGAAGTTCTTCAGCAACTCCCGTTCGTAATCGAGAAAATAAAAAGTGCGCTGTTCTCCTCCCCCTCTCCTGTGGAGAGGGGGTCGGGGGGTGAGGTCCTCACCGTCTTTACCACCCGCCCCGACACCATCTTTGGCGTTGACTTCATGGTGCTGGCACCCGAACATGATCTCGTCAAAAAAATTACCACACCCGCGCAGCAAGCCGAGGTGGATCAGTATTTGAAATACGTTGAAACCCGCTCGGAAGTAGACCGCATGGCCGAAGTGAAAAAAATCACCGGTGCGTTTACGGGTGCCTATGCCGTCAATCCGTTTAACGGACGGCACGTACCGGTGTGGATCAGCGAGTACGTGCTGGGCGGCTACGGCACGGGCGCTATCATGGCAGTACCCTGTGGCGATGAGCGCGACCACAAATTTGCCAAACACTTCAACATACCCATTACCAACATCATCGGTAAACATTACACCGGTGAGGAGGCCAATCCAACCAAAGAAGCCGTTCTGGAAAACTCCGATTTCCTCAACGGCCTGGTGATGCACAAAGCCATAGACGTGGTGATTGACGAACTGGAGAAGCGCGGCATTGGGCAGAAGCAGATTAACTACAAAATGCGCGATGCGGGCTGGAGCCGCCAGCGGTACTGGGGCGAGCCTTTTCCGGTCGTGTTCAAAAACGACATCCCCTACCCGATGGCAGAACCTGAACTGCCACTGGAACTGCCGCCCTCGAACAACTTTAAGCCGAGCGGCACGGGCGAAGGTCCGCTGGCCAACTTAACGGACTGGATCAACTTTGCTCCGAGCCAGAAGCGCGACAGCAACACCATGCCCACGCATGCCGGTGCGGCCTGGTATTTTCTGCGGTACATGGATCCGCACAATGAAAACGCTTTCGCGGATCAGAAAGCCCTCGACTACTGGGGCCAGGTGGATGTGTACGTGGGCGGCTCCGAACATGCCGTGGCCCATTTGCTCTACTCGCGTTTGTGGGTAAAGATTCTGCACGACCTCGGCTACCTGAAATTTGATGAGCCGTTTAAGAAATTGATCAATCAGGGGAAGATTACGGGGGATTCGAGGTTTGTTTATCGACTCAATAATGAACCACTGATATTTATTTCACACAAAGCAAAAGAAGGACTACTAAAAGGAGAAAGTGTGATAAGCGCACGAGTTGACAAAGTCGTTGCCTCTTTCAAAAAGGGCCCAGTATTCCGATATGACGAAATGTATGGCGGATTACATGTCGATGTTAAACTTGTTAATGGTGAAGTGCTAGACATTGAGCGGTTCAAACAATGGAAACCAGATTTTGAGAACAGCCACTTCATCTTTGATGATGGAAGCTGTACCATTTTTGGAGAAACCGGGACATACACGTGCGGCTCCGCGATCGAAAAGATGAGCAAGTCCTACTTCAACGTGGTAAACCCGGATGACATCGTAGACAACTACGGAGCCGACACCCTGCGCATGTACGAAATGTTTCTCGGTCCGCTGGAAGCCTCCAAGCCGTGGAGCACCCAAGGCATCGATGGGGTGTATAAATTCCTCAGGCGCTTCTGGAACCTCTTCCACGACACCAACGGCAACTGGAAACTCACCGATGCCGAGCCCACGAAAGAAGAACTTAAAGTGCTGCACCGCACACTCAAAAAAATCGAACAAGACATTAACAACTTCTCGTTCAATACCAGCGTAAGCGAATTCATGATCTGCGCCAACGAGTTTACTTCGCTCAAGTGCAACAAGCGCGCAGTGCTGGAGCCGCTCGTCATCGCCCTCGCACCTTTTGCCCCGTACATTGCCGAAGAGCTGTGGGAAAAGCTGGGCCAAACGGATTCCATTCTCAACGCCAGCTTTCCGGTGTGGAACGAACAATACCTAGTGGAAAGCAGCTTCAATTACCCGATCTCCATCAACGGCAAAGTACGCACCGAAATCAACTTCGCGTTGGATTTGCCCAAAGAAGACATCGAGCGCAACGTGCTGGCCAGTGAGGTGGTACAGAAGTGGACGGAAGGCAAGCCGCCCAAAAAGGTAATTGTGGTACCGGGCAAGATCGTGAACGTGGTGGTGTAGCCCCTCCTTTGTTGAACGGCAACCCCAAACAGAGATCCACCGTATAAAAACGGTGGATTTTTTGTTACTTGGAACTGTAACAATCAGGCTGCTCTAACGACTAATACTGAACAAACTCCCTTTATGCAACTCATTATCCAAAACCTCAAGAAAACCTACGCCAATGGCGTGCAGGCCCTCAAAGACGTTTCGTTGACCATCAACCAGGGCATGTTTGGGCTGCTGGGCCCCAACGGAGCGGGCAAATCCTCTCTCATGCGTACCATCGCCACCTTGCAGGAGGCCGATAGTGGCTCCATCACTCTGGGCGACATCAACGTCCTTACCCAAAAAGAAGAAGTACGCAAAATCCTCGGCTACCTGCCGCAGGAGTTTGGGGTTTATCCACGCATCGATGCGGTTACCTTGCTCGACCACCTGGCCGTGCTGAAGGGCATCGCCAACAAAAAGCAGCGCAAGGAATTGGTGGAGGCCCTTCTCCATAAAACCAATCTCTGGAATGCCCGCAATAAAAATCTGGGCGGATACTCAGGTGGTATGAAACAGCGCTTCGGCATCGCCCAGGCGCTGATTGCCAGCCCGAAACTGATCATCGTAGACGAGCCCACGGCCGGCCTGGATCCTGCCGAGCGCAACCGCTTCCTGAACCTGCTTTCCGAAATCGGGGAAAATACAATAGTCATACTCTCCACGCACATCGTAGAGGATGTGAAAGAACTGTGTACCGACATGGCCATCATCAACAAAGGCGAAGTGCTGTACAAGGGTAGCCCCGCAGACGCCATCACCGCGGTAGACGGCAAGGTTTGGATAAAGTCAATCACCAAAGGAGAGCTGGAAACCTACCGCGCTAACCATACCATCATTTCCGAGCGCCTGATTGCCGGAAGGCCGGTCATCACCGTGCTCAGCGAGACCAACCCCGGAGACGGATTCGAGCAAGCGGAGGCCGACCTCGAGGACGTTTACTTCACGCATATCTTCGGCAACGCCCAGCCCGCCTGACGCATATCCGCTAATCCTAAATCTGACCCATCATGTTCAAAGAAATATTTCTCTTCGAATTGAAGTACCGTAGGGCACGAGCTGCCAATTACATCTACTTCGGCATCATGTTCTTGCTTTGCATCCTGGCGGTAACCACCGATGTCGTACGCATTGGAGGTGGCATCGGCCAGGTGAAAGAAAATGCCCCGGTGGTGATTACCCAGATGATCGTGATCATGGGGTTTTTCATGACGCTCATTTCCTCCGCGATCATGGGGGTAGCCGTACTCCGTGATTTCGAACATAACACAGAAGCCATCCTCTTCAGCACGCCAATTAAGAAATTTTCCTACCTCATGGGCCGTTACTGGGGTTCGTTGGTTGTCTTGTTCCTGGTGGCTTCGAGCGTACCGCTGGCATTCATGATTGGCGACCTGTTCCCCACGCGCGAAGCCGACCGCATGTTGCCTTTCAACATCGCAACCTACTGGCAGCCGTTCCTGATTTTCGTGATACCCAACATGTTCTTCACCGGGGCAATCTTTTTTGCGAGTGGCGCTCTTAGCCGGAAGTCGATCGTCATTTATACGCAGGGAATTCTGTTACTCGTCCTCTACATCGGTACCCAGTCGCTGCTTCGCGATATTGAGCAAAAAGAAATCGCTGCGCTGCTGGATCCGTTCGGTGTGCGGGCATTTAGTTTCTACACCGAGTACTGGACTCCGGGGGAGCGCAATTCGCTGCAGATTCCCTTTGAGGGATACATCTTGTATAACCGCCTGATCTGGATAGGCGTTGGCCTGGTGGTGTTGGTCATCACCCATTTCGGATTCAGTTTTAACGTGGTGCGAAACAGCCTCTTCCGCCCACGCACGGTAAAAGATGATCGCAGCCTGATCAAAGCGGAGGAAATGAAGATCCCGGTTGCCAAGCAATTCAGTGGCCTGAAAACACAACTCGGCCAACTCGTGCGCCTAACCGTTTTTTATTTCAAGATGGTGTTCCGTGAAATTCCTTTCATCGCCATTGTCATTTCGGGCATGCTGCTGATGTTGTTGAATGCCGTCAACTTAAGTGAACTGTTTGGCACGAGCTCCTACCCAACCACCTACACCATACTCGGACTGCTCAGCGAATTCAACCTTTTCTTCATCATCATTGCGGTGCTGTATTCGGGCGAGTTGATCTGGAAAGAAAGAGCAGTTAACCTAAACCTGATCATGGACGCGATGCCCATGCCCGACTTCATGAACCTGCTATCCAAGTTTCTCGGCCTGGTGCTGGTGTACATCGCCTTGCTGGCCGGCCTGATACTCACCGGCATGGCCATTCAGGCCAGTTATGGCTACTTTAAATTTGAGCTGGATATCTATCTGGGAACCCTCTATACCGAAACACTGGCTTTCCTCGTACTCTACACGCTCCTCTCTATGTTCGTGCAGGTCATGCTGAACAACAAATTCCTGGGCTTTGCCATCACAATCGGATTTTTTGTGCTCGTCAGTTTCCTTGGTCAGATGGGACTGGAACACCCGATGTTTCAATTCGGCAGCGGTAGCCTGGGCACCTATTCCGACATGAATGTGTATGGCCATTTTGTAACGCCCTTCAGCTGGTTCCAGGTGTATTGGTTTGCCTTTGTTGTGCTGCTGTTCGCGCTGGCCGTGGTCTTTTTGCCGCGCGGCTCCGAGGCCATCATCACCATGCGCTGGAAAGCCGGCAAACTGCGCCTCTCCCGGCAACTGGTTACGCTGATCATCTGTGCCGTAGCCGTGTTCGTTTCGTCAGGCTTCTTCATATTCTATAACCTCAACGTAGTGAACAAATACACCAACCGCGATGAGCGTGAGCAATTGCAGGTGGAGTATGAGCAAACACTTAAAAAATATGAGTTTATCGCACAGCCCCGGATTACGGAGGCGAACATGAAAGTTGATATCTACCCCTCGAAGCGCGACTTCGTAGCAGAAGGGTATTTTATTGTCAAGAATAAAACCGATCAAGTCATCCGCGAACTCCACATTCAGGAGGATAACACTCCGGGCAACAAAACCGAATACCTGCGGTTCGATCGGAAAAACGGAGTAAAAGAAACGTTCGAAAAATTCAAATACTCGATTTACCAACTGGAAACACCACTACAACCGGGCGATAGCTTGCGTATGGATTTTAAAACCGTGTTCAATACACAAGGCTTTGTCAACTCGGGCGAGTCCAACACGCAGGTGATTTTCAACGGCACCTTCTTTAATAATGGGTATTTTCCGGCTTTTGGGTATAATAATCAGGGTGAGATGGCAGACGATAACGACCGGAAAGAAAAAGGCCTGCCGCCTCGCGAACGCATGATGGAACGCAACGACCCGCGCGGACTGGCACAAAGTCTGTTTGGCGATGATGCCGATCACATCAGGTTCGAGATTGTCGTCAGCACCGAACCGGATCAGATCGCCATTGCCCCCGGCTACCTGCAAAAAGAATGGAACGAAAACAACCGGAGATTCTTCCATTACAAAATGGATGCGCCCATGTGCAATTTTTATTCCATCGTATCCGCACGCTACGAGGTAAAACGCGATAAATGGAATGACGTCAACCTCGAAATCTACTACCACCCCGGCCACGAATACAATCTCGACAAAATGATGGACGGCATGAAAGACGCCCTCGCCTACTACGAGAAAAATTTCAGCCCCTATCAGTACCGCCAGTTGCGCGTTATGGAGTTTCCGCGGTACGCCAACTTCGCGCAATCATTCGCCAACACCATTCCGTTCTCGGAGGGTATCGGTTTCATTGCCAAAATTGATGACCCCGATGAGGACATCGACTACGTGTATTACGTTACTGCGCACGAAGTGGCACACCAGTGGTGGGGCCACCAGGTCATGGAAGCAGGCGTGAAAGGCAACGCCATGCTCAGCGAAAGCATGTCCCAATACTCCGCGCTCATGGTGCTGAAAAATAAATTTACCCCGGAAATCCTCGAGCGCTACCTCAAATACGAACTCGACCGGTATCTCGGAGGACGGGCTTTCGAAAGAAAAAAGGAACAGCCACTCGAACTGGTGGAAAGCCAGGGCTACATCCACTACCAAAAAGCATCGCTCATCTTCTATGCGCTGCAGGATTACATCAGCGAGGACAGCGTCAATGCCGCCTTCCGCAGATTCAATGCCACCTGGCGCTTCAAAGATGCACCCTACCCCACGTCAGCGGATCTGCTTAAAGAAATCCGGAAGGTAACACCCGACAGCATGCAGTATCTGATCCGCGACATGTTTGAAACGATCACCCTTTTCGAAAACAAAACCGACTCCGCCTTTTACAAAGAAAAGGGCAAAGATGAATTCGAAGTGAAGCTTTTCACCTCGGCCGAAAAACTGCGGGCCGATAGCACCGGTATCGAAACCAACATTCCCATCAGCGACTGGATCGACATCGGGGTGTACGGCAAAAACAAAGCCGGCAAAGACAGCCTTATCTACCTCAAAAAACACAAGATCACACAAAAGCAAAATGAACTCACCATTACCGTGAATAGCAAGCCCCGCAAGGCAGGCATCGATCCGCTGCATAAGCTCATCGACCGGCATTCGGACGACAATACAAAGGGATTGACGAAAAAATAGCTGACTTGATTCCCGTCCTGCGGTCAATCGGATAGCCAGCCCCCCATTTACGCTTGGTCGAATGGGGCCCGGGCACTGCTGGCCACGGCAGTCAAGTGTCCCTGTTCTGTCAGTTTAGTGGACGGCACCATTGTGTTTTTTTTTGACTCGGTCGGAAAACGAAACATTTTGTTATCTTCCAACGATGATTACGACCTATGAAGCCGCTGTTGGATTACGTTACCACATTTACAACAGCCTATTCTTAAATTTACCTTACCGCAATATCCTGCGTACGGGCACACTTCTGCCCCTGCTGCAGCAAGCCTGCGCGTCAGGTTTTGACCGCGGAATTTCACCGTCTGAAATCCTGGCCCGATTCTTCTCCGACTTCGCTCCGCAAGCGTCCGATGTTGAACGAATCGATATGCTATTCAGCTTCATCCAGTATGTGGAGCGACAAGTTGCTCTTTTTGATTCCATTGAAGATGCCGCTTTTGAACAAATCAATGACCTGAACGGTCGCGGCACGGTGCATGCCTTATTGTTGCGCACGAAACTGGAGCGCAAAGAACCAGAACTGCTGGCCAAATTGCAGCGGTGGGGTATGCGCGTGGTGCTCACTGCCCACCCCACCCAATTTTATCCCGGGCCGGTGCTGGGTATCCTCACCGATCTGGAGACTGCCATCCGACAACACGATGTGGGGCAGCTCAATCAACTTTTGCAACAGTTGGGTAAAACACCGTTCCTGAACAAATCCAAACCCACACCCTACGATGAAGCGGTCAGTTTATGCTGGTATCTCGAAAATGTGTTTTACACAGCTGTGCCGGCCATTCTTATGCAACTGGCCAAGGAACTCAACGTTCCGGTCAATGAGTGGCCGAATCCACAGTTAATTACGATCGGTTTTTGGCCAGGGGGCGACCGAGACGGCAACCCGTTTGTAACGGCCGACATCACACAAAAAGTAGCCGCACGCCTTCATGAAACCCTGCTGCGCTGTTACCTGCGCGATATCCGACAACTGCGCAGACGCCTCACCTTTCGTGGGGTTGACCACGTGATAGCTGAAATCGAACAACAGGTATCGGATGCACTGGCTCAACGAAAATCACTGGAACTTGATGTGCTGCAGGCCAGCTTACAGCATGCGCGCCACGTACTGTTGAACGAACATGACGGTCTGTTTCTCCCGCTGCTCGATGCGTTTTTAATGAAAGTGAACGTTTTTGGCCGGCATTTCGCCTGTTTGGATGTGCGGCAAGACAGCCGAAAGCACGATGCGGTGTGGCGGGTGCTGCTGGATACCCTCCACGACCAGAATAAAAGCCTCTGTTGGAGCGATTTTCAGGCGCTGGATTTGCAAGAGCAAATCCGGGCGTTGCTGGAGATGCGGTTCAACCCGGTTTTTCTCACATTCACCGATGAGTTGACGAACGAAACCCTGCGCACACTCCGGGCTATTGATCAAATCCAAAAGACCAATGGTGTGCCGGGCTGCCACCGTTACATCATAAGCAATTGCCAGCACGCCCTTCACGTGATTGAAGTGTTCAAACTCGCGCAGCTGGTTATGGCACCCAATGGCTCGTTGCCCCTCGACATTGTGCCGCTGTTCGAAACTGTCGAGGATTTGGCGAACGCATCAGCGGTGATGGAGCAGTTGTTTGGCATTGCGGAATACCGCGCTCATCTGGAGCAACGCGGCAACCGGCAAACCATTATGCTTGGATTCTCGGACGGTACGAAAGATGGTGGCTACCTGCGGGCCAATTGGTCAATTTTCAGGGCTAAGGAAGAACTCACCCGGGTAGCTCGCACAAACGGAGTTACGGTATTGTTTTTTGATGGCCGTGGGGGCCCACCTGCGCGCGGGGGTGGTAATACGCATGACTTTTACGCGTCACTTGGCGAGTCGATTGAAAACGAGGAGGTGCAGGTCACCATTCAAGGTCAAACGATCAGTTCCAATTTCGGCAAGGTTGCCTCTTGCCAATTCAATCTGGAACAACTGCTATCTGCGGGGGTAGAAGCTGCCGTTTTTCCTCCCCAGACACCGATCTTCACGGAAGATCAAAAAAAACTTCTTGATCAGCTTGCGGATGCCGGTTACGAAGCATACCTGCAGTTGAAGCATCACCCCCAGTTTGTTCCCTACCTCGAAAAGGTGACACCACTGAGTTTTTTTGGCGATACCAATATTGGCTCGCGCCCTGTGAAGCGTTCAAATACCGATGGCCTCAAGTTGGAAGATCTCCGTGCGATTCCATTTGTCGGCTCTTGGGCGATGATGAAACAAAACATTCCGGGATTTTATGGTGTGGGTGCAGCACTTCAAAAGCTTCAGCAACAAGGCCTCGGTCCCCAGCTTCAGGCATTATATACCCACAACCTTTTTTTCCGCACGTTGCTTGGCAACAGTATGATGGCGCTCACCAAGACCTATTATCCGGCCACGGCTTATTTGCGCGAGGATCCGGAGTTTGGAGCGTTCTGGAGTAAAATGCACAGGGAGTATGAGTTAGCGCGTAGCTTCGTGCTTTCTGTTTCCGGTTTGCCCGAGCTCATGGGCAATAACCCGCTGATTAAAGAATCAGTGCGGCTGCGCGAAAAGATTGTGTTGCCGTTAATCGCCATCCAGCAGTACGCGCTCTTGAAATTGCGCAACGCGCAGGAAGCCGATTTGAATTACGAGCTTCGTTACCGAAAGTTGGTTATCCGCTGCATGTTTGGCATTATTAACGCGGCCCGTAATTCAGCCTAACACCCACTAGGTTTTGGGTAACATTTGCTTAACTTCGGGCCACTTTTAGCTTGAACCCGATGTATTCGTCCAAGATTGTTGGCCTTGGCCATCACCTGCCCGAGCAAGTTATCACTAATGAATACCTCTCCACCCTGATGGATACCAATGATGAGTGGATCGTTGAGCGAACGGGGATTCAGGAAAGACGATGGATAGATCCCGCCAAGGACACCGTGGGCAATATGGCCGCCAAAGCCGCCCGCATGGCCCTGGAGCGCGCCAAGGTGGATGTCAAGGAGGTGGAGTTCATCGTTTTTGCTACCATCACGTCCGATTACTATTTCCCTGGCTCGGGGGTGATCATGCAGCGCGAGTTGGGTCTCGAGGGAATCGGAGCCATGGACATTAAGAACGCCTGCTCCGGTTTTATCTACGCCCTTTCGGTGGCCGACCAATTCATCAAAACCGGCATGTACAAAACGGTTTTAGTGGTGGGCGCGGAAATACAATCAACCGCGCTGGACGTAACCACCCGTGGACGTAACACAGCCGTAATCTTTGGCGATGGCGCGGGAGCCGCGGTGCTGCAGCGCAGCGACAAGCCTGGCATACTCTCAACCCACCTCCATGCCGATGGGCGTTATGCGGAAGAACTATACGTAAAAGACCCGGGCAGCAGCCGGCCGCGCGAGGAACGCCAACCGGAGCAAATCCTCGACACCACGGGCTTCAAGGTCGTGATGAACGGAAACCAGGTATTTAAGCACGCGGTCGTTCGATTTATGGAAGCTATTAACGAGGCGCTTGCGACCAACCAGCTGAAGAAAGAGGACATTAACCTGTTGGTTCCCCACCAGGCCAACCTTCGCATCAGCCAATACATTCAGGAGAAACTCAACCTGCGCGATGACCAGGTGTACAACAACATTCAGCGCTACGGTAATACTACGGCCGCCTCTATCCCCATTGCAATGAGCGAAGCCTGGGCCGAAGGAAAGATGAAAGAAAATGACGTAATTTGCTTGGCCGCCTTCGGAAGTGGATTTACGTGGGCTTCCGCATTGATCCGGTGGTGATTTTTTTATGAAAACTCAATCGTACAACCCCAGCCCGCTGGAAGTTGACTTCGCAAACGCCCTGCACATTCTGCAAAAGGAAATAGAAAACCATTTGCAGGGCAATAAAGTAACCGATGTGGAAAGCAACTTGCAACGCGATAACCCCATGGTGAAGTTTAATCTCGTGGATAAGGACGGTGACCCCCACGAAATTGTCGTGCGCATCATTCAGATTCCGGATAAGTTCTGAAAAGAAAAAGGCCCTCGCGGGCCTTTTTTGTTACTGCGGTTTCTCCACATCTACTTTCAAGGGCCGCTCGTATCCAAAGAGCTCATCCAGGGTAAGTTCCCGTACCTGCCCGTATTTCTGCAGGTCCTTCAGATTGAGTTTATCCCGATCACCGACCAGCACTACGTTAAACTTCCGTTCTTTGATGTTCTGCTTCTGGAAATTGGCCACATCCTCCAGTGTCATGTTCTTAACCTCTTCGTATACCTGTTGGCGAATGTCGGTAGTCAATCCCCGTTTGCGGGCTGTTTCGTAATTAAACAACTTGTCGGCCTTCGTAATGCGCTCACTCTCGATCCGGTTGAGCAGCGAGTTTTTCGCTACGTCAAAGCCGGCTTCGGAACGGGGAAAATCCTGAATGAGTTTCATCATGGCCTTCATCGACTCGGGTTGCTTGTCAGCCTGCGTGCCGATGTACCCGAAGAAGTAGTCGTTATCGCGCGGCTTATCAGCTGTATTGAAGCTGGCGAAGGCAGCATAGGCCAGCCCTTGCGCTTCGCGTAGCTCCTGAAACACCGGGCTACTCATATTGCCGCCAAAATACTCGTTAAACAGGCGCGTGGCCGGAATGCGGGCGGCATCAAACGTATCGGCTTTCGACAGGAAAACAATCTCGGCCTGCACCATGTCATAATCAGCCCAGTACACATTCGGTTGGCTCATATCTGCCATGCCAAAATTGACCGCGGGCGGAACAGGATTCAATTGGTCGGGCACCTGATGATATTTATCTAAAAGAGTAACTAAATCCTTGCCGGGCCGCGGGCCGTAGTACAGCACACGATGTTCCATTTGCGTGAACCCGCGAATCAGTTCGGTCAGCTCGGCTGACTTCAACTCGCGAAGCTGCTTGTTGGTAAGCACATTGGTAAACGGAGACTGCGGACCGTACAAACCGTAATTCAGCAGCCCCTGCCAGAGTATGGCCGATTTGTCCTTCTTCTGATCATCACGCTCCTTGAAGTTTCCGTCAATCATCTTTTGCAATGCCTCGTCATCCGGCTTGGCTTGGGCCAGTAGCTTTTCAAAAAGCTCTACGGATTTCTCCATATTCTCATTCAAACCCTGTAAATAGATGTACGTGCGGTCCTCCGCTGCAAACACACCAAAATTGCTGCCCAGCTTGTAAAACTCTTTCTTCACATCCTCTGCGCTCAAGTCGCCCGTGCCCAGGTACTCCAGATACTCGACAGCGGCCTGCAAGCGCGGGTCGTTATTGGTGCCGGCATCCGACAGGTAATAGAGCATGAACAGGTCGTTCTCCGTGTTGGGCGTATACAACACTTCAATGTCTGACTTCATGGTGAATTTTTGGATGTCTTTTTCATAATCCAAAAACACCGGGCTAAGCTTTTCAACCTTGTTGGCCAGAATGGCCTCATGGAATGCACTTTTGCTCTCCTTGTTCAGGGCCACCTTGGTGATTTGCGGTTTATCTACTTTCTGAGCATTGGGATCTTTGCCTGAGCGCTTGTACACGACAACATAGTTATCGTTATACATATCATTGGCAAACTTCATGATGTCCTCTTTCTTGTATTTACGCAACGCTTCAATTTCAGAAACGTACTGCTGCCACGGCATCTGGTAGATAAAGGCATTCATCATGTCATTGGCGCGTGAGTAATTCTGTTCCGAGGCCATGATCTGGTTCTTCTTCATGTCATTAATCACTGCATCAATCAACCAATCATCAAACTCGCCTTTCTTAATCAAATCAACTTGCCCCAACAGCAGATCGCGCACCTCTTCCAGTGTTTGTCCTTCGCGCGGGCGGCCGGTGATCATGTGGAGTGAGTAATCGTGCATGGCCTCCACCATACTTACGGGCTCCAGCACCTTCTGCTGCTGCTTGAGGTTAAGATCAATCAGGCCGGCCTGAGAGTTGGAGAGGATCATATCCAGGAGACGCAGCTTCTGGTAGTCTTCGCTGGTTCGTCCCTTGTGGCGGAAACCAATGTGTACCCATTCGGCATCCGGGCCAAGCACTTCTTTCACGACCGGCTTCTGAATCGGTGCCTCATTTACCTTCTTCCACTCCGGCAGCTGATCATTCGGCTGCCAGTCGCCAAAATATTTGTCGATCATGGCGATCGTTTTGTCATAGTCCAGCTCACCACTCAGGCAGATAGCCACGTTGTTCGGCCGGTAGTACGTATCGAAATACTTCTTGATCTCGGTAATCGAAGGATTCTTCAAATGATCAATGGTGCCAATTACCGTTTGCGTACCGTATGGATGTGTTGGGAATGTGCCGGAAAACAGGGATTCATAGGTTTTCCAGTAGTCGTTGTCGAGCGATCGGTTCTTTTCCTCGTAGACGGCCTCCAACTCGGTGTGAAACAATCTGGGTGTAATCATTCGAAAGCGGTTGGCCTCGATCTGAAGCCAGTTGTCAAGCTGATTGGAGGGGATGTCGTTAATGTAAACGGTCTGATCTACCCACGTGAAGGCGTTGGTGCCGGTGCCCCCGATCTCGCTGATCATCTTGTCGTATTCGTTGGCAATGGCAAACTTGGCGGCCTTATTCGAAACCTGATCGATGAGTTTGTAATACGCTTCACGTTCTTTCTCATCCTTCAGGCGGGCATACTGGTTGAACATTTGCTCAATACTGTCGAGGTATACCTTCTCTTTGTCCCAATCCAGCGAACCAAAGGAAGCTGTTCCTTTAAACATGATGTGTTCGAGGTAGTGCGCCAGGCCGGTATTGTTTGCCGGATCATTCTTGCCACCGGCCCTCACCGGAATCATCGTATACACTCGCGGTTCGCCTTCATAGCGGCTCAGGTACACTTTTAATCCGTTTTTGAGTGTGTACACCCGAACTTTAAGCGGGTCATTGGTTACGTACTCATACGTGTAACCTCCGCTTTCGCCTGTCTTCACCGAAAACCCAGACTCCTTTTGGCAAGCCGCCAGGGCAAGGGCAGCAACCAGAACATACAAAACACGTTTTAGCATAGCATCTGTTTTAGACTCGAAAATTAGGAAACATAATTCTACCTTTAACGCATTGTTTAACTGAGTGGTGGTGCGGATCGGAAAAAAAATCAGGTGGTGGGGAGTGTTAGTGGTGGCGCTGGCCTTGCTGGGTGCGGCCGCACCGGCCGACCGGTACTTCGAGATTGCCAAGAATCTCGACATTTTCGCAGCTTTTTACAGGTCCGTCAACGAATCATACGTAGATGAGGTGAACCCCAATACCCTGATGCGGCATGGGATCGATAACATGCTGAATCAATTGGATCCTTACACCAATTTCATTTCCGAAGATCAGGTTGAGGACTTTCGCACCCAAAACACCGGGCAATATGGCGGTATTGGTGCCAATACCCGGATGATCGGCAACAGGCGCGTCATTACGATGGTGTATGAGCAGTATCCGGCCTTTAAAGGCGGCCTGAAAATAGGCGATGAGGTGATTGCCATTGACGGCAAGGAAATCGGCAACCTGGAGCCGGAAGAAGCCAGCCGCCTGATGAGCGGCCAGGTAGGCACCCCGGTGAAGCTGCGCGTAAAACGAACGAACCAGCCGGCCCCGATTGAACTGGAGTTCAAACGTGACAAGATTAAGATCAACAATGTGCCCTACTTCGGCATGTTGGAAAACGATATCGGATATATACAACTTACCGATTTTACACAGGAAGCAGGAAAAGAAGTGAAAAATGCCGTGGTTGACCTTCGCGAACGGGGTGCCCGATCATTCATACTTGATTTGCGCGGCAATCCCGGTGGCCTTCTGTTCGAAGCCGTCAACATCTGCAACATTTTTATCCCCAAAGGCAAGGAAGTAGTAACGACCCGGGGAAAGACAAAAGACTCCTTCATCCGATATGAAACATTAAATGCTCCCGTTGACCTTGAGATTCCGCTGATTGTGATGATCAACCGTAACAGCGCATCGGCATCCGAAATTGTGGCCGGAACGCTTCAGGATTACGACCGGGCGGTGATCCTGGGCGAACGCTCTTTTGGCAAAGGGTTGGTTCAACTCGGGCGTCCGTTAACGTATAAATCACAGGTTAAAATCACCACCGCCAAATACTACACCCCTACCGGCCGATGTATTCAGGTACTGGACTACACCCACAGGCGCGAAGACGGCAGCCTGGCAATGGTTCCAGATTCACTAAAAAAAGAATTTAAAACGAGCCGCGGCCGGTTGGTGTATGACGGCGGTGGCATTGATCCGGATGTAAAATTACCCGTGGAAGAGATGGCACCCGTAGCTGCCGCGTTGGTGCGCGAAGGATTACTGTTCGATTACGCCACCCATTACTTCTACAAACACCCCGGCATAGCCGAACCCCGGCAGTTCAGCCTCACGGAAAGCGACTATCAGGATTTTGTGAGTTGGATGAAGGGCAAAAAGTACCAGTACCATACAGACACGGAGCGCGAGTTAGCGCGGCTAGAGCGAGACGCACAGCGCGACCGGCAAACGGACGAACTCAAACCGTTCATCTCGGCACTCGAAAAGACCCTGGCCGAAAAACGCACGCACGACCTCATGACGTTTCGCGATCAGATCAAGGATTTGCTGGAGCAGGAAATCGCTGGTCGCTATTTTCTGGAGAGAGGCAATGTAGAAGCGAGCCTGAAAAATGACACAGAACTGGACGAGGCAGTCGCTTTGCTGAGAAAGCCGGCCGAAATGAAAAAGATTCTGCGGTGGCCGGACTGACTCGACCATCGAGGCGGGCCTGGTGGATAAGTCTGTTCATTCTGGGTGGCAGCATCATCCTATTTGATTCCTGTATGCAATTCCGCATGAGCAAAGCAGAGGTGGAGAACTACTTCCGGGAAGAACCCGTCAAAGGCTTGCGGGAGGAATACGTGGTGGGCCAACAACGAATCGTGTACGTTCGGGCAGGCGAAAGGACAAAGCCCCTTGCTGTCTTTGTTCACGGTTCGCCCGGTTCGCTCAGCGCCTTTATCCACTTTCTGAAAGACTCTTCCTTGCTGCAACACGTGCAATTGCTAACCATCGACCGGCCTGGTTTTGGTGATGCCAATTTTGGGAACGCTGAGCCCTCCCTGAAAAAACAAGCCGAGGTGTTGATGCCAGCTATTCGGCAAAACGCTAGTGGGCATCCCGTAATTTTGGTCGGTCACTCGCTGGGTGGGCCGGTCATTGCGCGCATGGCCATGGATTACCCCGATGAGATTGACGGTTTAGTATTTGTGGCCGCATCGAACAACCCCGATCTGGAGCCCAATGAGCGCTGGTTTCGCGGACCCTTGCACAGTCCTCTGTTTCGCTGGCTGATACCCCGCTCTTTCCGTGCATCCAATGATGAAATCCTCAACCTTCAGGATCAACTGGATGCCATGCTGCCTCTCTGGAAAGAACTTCGGATGCCTGCCAGCGTAATTCAGGGCGCAGATGATAAACTGGTTCATCCGGCTAATGCCGCCTTTACCAAACGGCAAATGGTGAATGCGAAAGTAACGGTTACGTTTGAGGACGATATGTCGCATTTCATTCCGTGGTCAAACCCGGAAACGATCCGCCATGCTATTTTGAATTTACTGCCGGAGTCGATTGCTTACCACCGGAGTAAACGGTGACCAACTTGCTGAGCGGGAGAGGAAAGCAACCCTTTAGGTTAATCCAAAAATTTGAATGCCCTTGTTTGAGTTGGCGGAGAGAGAGGGATTAGCGTAGCTGATGCCCGTAAGCGGGGGGCTTCACAAAATCAGACTACTTCGCTGCGCCTCACGACCAATCCCGCTGGCGCGGGAGTCTGATTTTCTGGCGGAGAGAGAGGGATTCGAACCCTCGATACAGTTGCCCGTATAGCGGTTTTCGAGACCGCCCCATTCGGCCACTCTGGCATCTCTCCGGGAAAACTAAGCCGAAACCGCGTGGCGTAAAGTGCGGCAAAAATAAAAGAAAATACGATTGGTTTATTCGAACCGCAGCGACTCGATCGGGTCCAACTTCGAAGCTTTGTGGGCCGGGTAGTAACCCGAAAACAATCCCACGGCAATACAAATCAGGAAGCCCACCAGAATCCACAGCCAGGGAATAACAAAGGCTTTAAAGCCGATGACACTGGAAATTAAATTACCGATCAGGATGCCCAGGAATATCCCGACTATGCCACCCAGCACACACACCACAATAGCTTCAATCACAAACTGCTGGCGGATACGCAGCGGAGTTGCACCCAGTGCCTTACGCACCCCCACCTCGCGCGTACGCTCGGTTACCGACACCAGCATGATGTTCATGAGGGCAATGGACGCACCTAGCAGGGTGATGAAACCCACACCAAAGCCACCGATGCGGAGCGCGCTGGTGATACTGTCCAGATCTTCCGCCAAACCCTCGCTCTTTTCAATTTCGAACGAGTCCGGATCCCCAATTCGGTCGTGTCGGATTTTGCGCATCAGCCCCGTAGCCTCCCCCATGGCCACATCAATCTGGGTCATGTCCGAGATGCCAACCACCAACCGGTAGTTCAAGCTGTTGCCACTGGCCAATTGGTTGGCAACCAAAATCGGGATCAATACCATGTTATCGAAGTTATTCTCGCTGATATTACCCTTCTCCTTCATCACCCCGATGACGCGAAACTGAGTGCCTTTGAATGATATGGTGGTATTTAAAATCGGCTTGCTGCGATCAGGATAAAGCTCCTTCGCGAGTTTAGCGCCTAAAATGGCCACCTTGGTTCCGTATTGAACCTCGAACTTGCTCAGGTTGCGGCCTTGTTCCAGTTCCAGACCTTTGATGGCCATGTATTCCTCATTGATACCTACTACCGTTACGTTCGGATTGGTCTTATTCGATCCTTGTTTGACCTCGGCAAGAATCGTGAGGGTTGCCGAAAGACTGATGGATGAGGGGTAATTGTATTGATTGATAAACCGCTGCACCTCGTTGAGTTGCAGGGGCGCATAATTCTTTTCTTTGATGCCGGACTGACTGCCACCCCGATTCCACTTACTGTTGATGTCGAATGTTTTGACGCCCAGGGAAGACAGGCTTTGCGACACCGAATACTCAATACCATCAATTGCCGTAAGAATGCCGACCAGCGACATGATGCCAATGGCCACAATCAGGGCCGTGAGCACACTCCGCAACATGTTCGCCTGCACGGAGCGAAGCCCTTCTTTGACATTCTCGACCAGATTCATTCTTTTCCCTTATTTTTAGAATCGATTAGCAGCAAAGGTATGACTTTGAACGCAACTGAGGGGAGGCTGAACTACCGTGCCTGCGCGACAAAGGGCCTTCGATTGGGCTTTTTAACGTGTTTTGTCCTGATTTTGTTTTGCCCGATAGTCGCCCGGGCCAATTACCTGTTCATTCCCATGGACGAGAAGCAGGTGAATCACCTGAAGGCCTATGGCATAGCGTATTGGGTACTGCGGCAGGAAAGTGAAGTGGACTGGCTGCTGAATTATCGCGGGGGGAGTTTCATGTGCAAGTACCACCCCAAAATCCAAAACGAGCTGGTTGTGCGCGGGGTAAGCTATGAAGTGTTCTCGGATGCCCAGGCCAACAGCATCATCACCGAGGTGGCAAGCCCGGCTGTGAATTACGACTTGATGAAGCTAGAAAAGTACCCCAAAATTGCGGTCTACTCGCCCAAATCAAAACAACCATGGGACGATGCCGTAACCCTGGTGCTTACCTATGCCGAGATTCCCTACGATGTAATTTTTGACGATGAGGTATTAAACGGGGAACTGCCGCGGTACGACTGGTTGCACCTGCACCACGAGGATTTCACCGGGCAGTATGGCAAGTTCTTCGGCAGTTACGCGAATTACCCCTGGTATATCGAGCAGCAAAAGGAGGCAGAGGATATGGCCCGGAAACACGGCTTTCAAAAAGTTTCGCAATTGAAACTGGCTGTGGTAAAACGCATAAAAGAGTTTGTGGCCGGTGGAGGTTTTATGTTTGCCATGTGCTCGGCCACTGATTCATTTGATATTGCCCTGGCTGCCGAAGGGGTCGATATTTGTGAGCGGATGTTCGATGGCGATGCGGCCGATCCGAACGCTCAGGAAAAAATCAATTACGATCATACACTGGCTTTTACGGATTTCCATCTTGTGCGTGATCCCTATCAATACGAGTTTTCGGACATTGACAACAATGCACCCGACCGTGGCTTGCGGCAGGATAATGACTACTTCACCTTGTTTGAGTTTTCAGCCAAGTGGGACCCAATCCCTTCCATGCTCACCCAAAACCATACGCGGGTGATTCGCGGGTTTTATGGTCAATCCACCGGGTTTAAAAAACCACTAGTAAAAAACGATGTGGTGATTATGGGCGAAAATAATGCCATTCGCGAGGTCAAATATCTTCACGGTGTTTTGGGCAAAGGCTTTTTCACCTACTATGGCGGCCACGATCCGGAGGATTATCAACATACGGTTGGCGAAGAGCCCACCGACCTCAACCTTCATCCTACCTCAGCGGGTTACCGTCTGATCTTGAACAACGTGCTGTTCCCGGCAGCAAAAAAGAAGAAACAGAAAACATGACCGCGCGCCTCTACTTCATGGTGATGCTTACCATGTTTTGGTTTTCCACATGCAAACCACCCGCACAAACCGGCTCTGCCGATGCCTCAGCCCTTGCCCGTTCATGGCTTGGTAACGACTGTGATTTAATACCGAATAGCTCGCGCACGCTGCTGCTGGCTATCGGCAAGAGTAACACCCCACAATCGCGGGTGATTGTGCTGCGCATGGCAGACCACAAAGTCCTGTTCGACCAGACATTTACGCCAGGTTTTGTTCGTTGGCAAACCGATTCAGCCCTTGCGCTGTTAGATATGCCGGAAGTAATGCCTTCCGGAAAAAATCCTGACGACTTTATTCGAATCATCAACGTTGAAAATCCCCTGCCGTGAAACTTTCCACACGCATCGGTTGCTTAACCATTCTGGCTGTGGTGGCGCTTTGGCCATCCCCTTTTCAAACACGAGTCACCCGCCAAGAGCCACCCGTCTACACGCCTCCACGATTTGATGGACCGGCTGAGTTCTTAAAATTTCACCGGGCCATACGTACACCCGATGATTTATCCCAACCTGCCTATGAGCCCGGGTACCTTGTGCGCGAAACAAAGTCTGCCCAAACCGTAGCGATGGCCCGGGCCCGAAATGGACGAACGCAAACCAATGGTGTTAGCGCCTGGACCGAGCACGGACCGGTGAATGTTCCAGGCCGCACGCGGGGTTTGATTGTTGACCCGGCTGATCCCAATCGAAACACCTGGTATGCCGGCTCCGCATCAGGTGGCGTTTGGAAGACCACCAATGGCGGCCAACTTTGGACACTGATTACTCCGGATCTGCCCAATCTGGCCACAACTGTTCTCGGGATGGCGCCCAGCAATCCAAACACCATCTACCTCGGCACAGGCGAAGGATTCGGCAACCTCGATGGCGTAGCGGGTAACGGCATGTACAAATCGAATGATCGCGGTATTTCCTGGTCTTATTTGTCGTCCACGTCTGATTTCACTGATGTTAATCGCGCAATCGTTGATCCAAGTAATGCTGATGTATTAGTTGTGGCCACAAACGATGGCATCTACCGAAGCACGAATGGCGGAGTGTCCTTTGCCAAAACACTAAATCAAGATGCTATACAAGATCTCAAAGCAACTCCGGGCAATTTTCAGATTCAATACGCAACCGAAAACAGCGAAGGTGTTTGGAAGTCGGTGGATGGCGGTGTTACCTGGCAATTGTCAAATGTGGGCATGAAGCCCGTTAGGCGGGTTGAGATCGATGTTTCTCCGGTAAAGACCGATCGCATTTTTGCCTCGGCTGAGACATCCTCTTTTGGTGACGACTCCAAGCTGCTGATGTCGGATAATGGTGGTGCCTCGTGGTCGCTGGTAGACGTTAACTTGTCGGGCTCCGCACTGGATTTTCTCAATGATCAGGGCTGGTACAACAACACCATACTCTGCGACCCCTTCAATTCGAACGCGGTTTATGTTGGTGGGGTGGATTTGTTCCGGGTTAACCTGACGGGAGGATCAACCAATAGCGGATTTTACAGCATTGTTGACAGTGGTACAGCAGCTTTTCTTGCGCTTGTCAATTTTACGAATGCCAACAACTTCAGTTTTGATGTTGGTCCTTCGGCCAATCAAATTAATGTTGAGATCAGGTTCGGGCCTGGCCGCAGTCAAAAAGCGCACCGTTTCCTCGTTCCCGAGGGCGCTGACTCTGGTGTTCCAAACGGCAGTTATGCCTACACTGACTATGTGAATGTACCCTTTGAAGTTTGGGACGTAACCAACAACCGTCAACTAATGGCTTGCTTCCGCGATCAGGGACGAAATGGGACCTTTGACCTTAACTCAGCGAATACCGAAGGGCCAGCGATACAGCAGTCACGAGAGTACCTCTATGTAAACAATGTTACCTACGATGCCAATGCTCCTCACCCCAGCATTGCCGTGAACGGGGGACATGAGTTTAGCCGAATGTACTTTATCTGGCCTACCCTGGCCGCGGGCGGTTCGTTTCCGCCTTCCTCTCCGGCAACGCTGCGCTTTCAGTTCACGGCCCAGACAAAACTCAATGCCAATACCAGCTTTATAACCGATGGGCGGGGCCAATATGGTGATCCCAATCGCAATGCCGTGGTGCATGTTGATCACCACAATCTGGTTGCCATTCCGTTGTCCGGTTCTTCGTATAAGATTCTTAATGCCAATGACGGTGGCGTTGCAATCTCGAATGTGGCGGCAACGCCCGGTATTGGCAACAACACCTGGACCTCTCCCGGCATAACGTACAACACCAGTCAATTTTACGGAGCAGACAAGCGACCGGGCCGCAACCAGTTTATTGGCGGCACGCAAGACAATGGCACATGGGTGAGCCAGCCCAACGTGGAAGCAACCGCGACAACCACGTATAATTTTGCGATCGGAGGCGATGGATTTGAAGCCATTTGGCATAACAGTGACGATCGCAAGCTTATCGGAGGCTTTCAGGGCAATGGCTTCAGACGCTCGGTGGATGGCGGTCTTACGTGGACCAACGCCACTTCAGGGTTAAGCGGCTCCGCCCCCTTCATTTCCAAGCTGGCCAACTCACGAAACAACCCTGAAGTGATTTTCACGCTCTCCTCCGCGGGTGTATTCCGGTCTCCAAATTTTGGAGCCTCGTGGACGTTAACCCCTATCGCCACCTTGTGGGGGCCTACAAGCTCCACCATGGATGTTGAAGTTTCCCGGGCTAACGCCAACATCGTGTGGGCTGGCAGCCGGATTTCATCCAACGACCGCATTCATGTATCTACAAATGGCGGGCAAACGTTCTCACCCACGGCCAATTACACTGTAGCCACTATGGGGGCCATAACCAAGCTCGGCTCTCACCCAACCGAACCTAACACGGCCTACGCGATCTTTTCGTTCCGAGGCCGGCCAAAAATTCTACGAACAACAAACCTGGGCACAAGTTGGCAGGATATCACCGGCTTCGGCTCCGGAAGCACCAGCATCAACGGCTTTCCGGATGTGGCGGTTTACTGCATATACGTGCGGCCCGATAATACGAACATTATTTGGGTGGGTACGGAAATTGGTATTGTGCAGTCATTGGACGGAGGAACTTCGTGGGCACTGCTGGACGATTTCCCGAACATCAGCGTATGGGATATGAAAGGGCTGGACAATCAGGTCATTATCGCCACTCATGGCCGCGGTATCTGGACAGCAACCGTGGACCAAAATCAACTGAACATCCCCAATCCGGCCATTACCACGTCCGGCACTACACCCCGGGGCGACTTCGCCTTCAAAATCAAACTTGACCGCGCGTATGACTCCGTTCAGATACGGGTGAATCAGACCCGCATCGGGAAGATTCAGCCAGCCTTGGTCGGGGAGTATATTGCTACCATTCGAAATGTTCCAATCGGCACCGTAAGCATGGAAGCGATTGGTTTTGTTCAAAGCACACCTGCCACCTCATCGGTGATTTCGGGCACGCACTTTCAATTAGCCCTTCCCGTGCAGGAGCAGTACTTCGATTATTTCCAAACATCCGACAACTGGCGTTCGACCAACTTGTTCATTCAAGCGCTGGGCGGTGATAATGCCTTTCAAACCCCGCACAATTATTCGCTCAATACGCCATACAGCGCCTTATTGCGAAAGCCGATAAAAGTGCGTGCGAGTGAAGCGAAAGTGTACTACCGTGATGTGGCCTTAGTGGAACCGGGCCTGCCCGGATCAACCTTCCCACAACCCGAGTTCAAAGACTATGTGGTATTGGAAGCAACAAAAAATGGCGTGGACTGGTTGCCGATTTCACCCGGCTATGATGCAACACGGAAGCCAGACTGGCAAACCGCATTTGCAGCCAACACCCCGGGAAGTCGTTCGCTCATGCAGGATCAGGTTTGGGAAATCACACCGGTGTTTGCGCCCAACGATACGTTGCTTTTCCGATTCCGAATGTTCTCGGACGGTAATGTTACTGGATGGGGATGGGCACTAGACGATTTGTATATACAGCAGGTACCTACGGGATTGGAGAATTCAACCGCCTCAGGCGTAACCGCTTCACCGAATCCTACCTCGGGTGAGGTAACGATCAGCTATCAATTGGCAACAGCCGCGCGGGTGCAAGTGGAAGTGCTTTCACCGGTGGGTCAATCGGTGATGTCGGTTGACCGCGGGGTACAAGACGCAGGCCGTCAGGAAACGAAACTCTCGCTGCGCGGAAGTGCAGGGGTTTACCTCGTGCGGGTGTCCGCAGGAGGCCAAACGGCCGGGGTCTTGCGGGTGGTGCTGCGTTAGTGCATGCGGTCGCTGCGTACCTCCAAACCCTTGACAATCTCGGCTTCCGCGGCCAGAAACTCGCGCCAGCGTTTCTCCACGTAAGCAGGCTCGGCATACGTTCGGGCCAACGTGAGGAAATTTTTGTAGTGACCGGCTTCTGAAACCATAAGCTCGTGATAAAACGCGCTGAGGTCACGGTCGTTAATCTCTTTCCAAAGCAACCGGAACCGCTCGCAACTGCGGGCCTCAATCAGTGCGTTTAACAAAAGCCGCTCAACCAGCTTTTCTTCGCGCGTGCCCCCCTTCTTCATAATGCCCTGAATCTTCTCCACATACTCATCTTTGCGGGGCGGACCAAAAGGAAAACCACGTTTACGCAATTCTGCCAGAACGCGTTCAAAGTGATTCCATTCTTCGGCAACTACGGGTGTCAGTGCATCCACTACTTCGGACTTATCCGAATACTGGACAATGAGCGAAATACAACTCGTGGCGGCCTTCTGTTCACAGTACGCATGATCGACCAGAATATCACCAATGTGTTTCTCTGCGACATTCACCCACCGTGGGTCGGTGGGCATCACCAGGCCCAGCACATGTTTTTCCATCTCAACAATTAATCGAACAAAATTAAGTCAAAACCAAAATCGATGACCGGCCGTTGTGCCGGGTAGCCGGGTGTGGGCTGGTAGCCACGACCTAAAAAGTTCTGCATCAGGTTATTGTAGCGTACAAAAACGCGGCCTCCCTGAAAACGACCGTTGAAGAAAAAATCAACGAACGGAAAACTTTTCGACCGCACCTGATTCTGCCAATAGTAGCTTTGAATGGCCGGGTCATATCCGTAAGCGAAATAGCTAGAGCGCCAGTGGAACTCGGCACCCAATTGCACCTGAATAGCTTTTTTGAATAAGTAGTTCTCAAACGCCAGTTGGGTATTCACAAACAATTCGGGGATTTGCAGAGCGTCCAGATCGCTTTGAGTCACGCTCGAGTAGGTTACCATTGGCCGAAGAAAGAGATTCTTGACCAATGGCAAATTCATTCTCACATAGTACTGAAGCAATTGCTGGTTGCCCGTTGCCTGCACCGGAAGTACTTTTTGAACTCCTAAATCGTTGAATTTGAAGAAAATGTGATTGGTGATAATCTGATACCGCGCGCCCGGGGCCAGCAGGAATTGTTTGCGCCTCAGCCTCACCTCCCCTACCAGTTGGTTTGTGAATACATTAGCCAATGCGTTGGCCCAATAGTCGTGAGTACCCCGGTAGGCCTGTGGCATAAACGCAGGTTTCGCCAGTTGACTAAGCGCGGAAAGTTCGAACCACGGTGCTGTCAGTTTGCCGTGCAGGCGGTAATTGCCATCTAACAAATACTCGCCATCGGCTTGAAGAAAACGGCTGGAATCCAGTTGAAGCCTTAGTCGGCTACCCAGATAATGTTCGATGCCGGAGCGCAAAAAAGGCAAGGCGGCCAGCGCAGTTGAATCCCAGGATGAATTTTCCACCACATATCTCCTGAACTTGTAATAGACGTTGTAAAACAGGAAGCCTGCAGAACCCTTAATACCAGCCTCCGACTGGGCGGTAGCAAATCGAAAGGAGTTTTCGACAGCCGCGCTATCCACCAGTGTATCAAAAAAGCTCAGGGTACTTTTGTCAGGGTTATTCAAGACGTTGATCGAACGACCGAGATCGATTGTCCAATAGACCTGCATGGATTTTGCCAACTGGTAGCTTTGAAAAACGTGAAAGCCATTGCGGAGTTCCTCAGTAGAAATAGTCGTTAACTTGATTCTTGCATTAGGGTCATAGAAGTCCTCCTCGGCCGCATCGGCATTGAGATCAACACCGCCATTCTCATTTACACGGTGTCGAATTCTTCGAAACGAAAAAAGAATCGAATAGCGATCGTTCATGGATTGATAACGCGAGTAAAAATCATAGTAATGACTAATCACCTGCCGATCACCCCGACCGGCACCCTGCAACTGTTTTTCAACAAGAATCGGCCGGTAGTCAAATCCGAAATTCCACCGTGGATTGATGTTGCGGCTGAATTCGATATGCGTCATCGATCGGCCCCGACCACCCCAGATGATGCGGATGCGCGTGAACGGTGATTTGGTATTGTAGTAAACCGGCTCCTGATCATCATAATACGCGCGGTAGGATGTAAAGCCGGACGAGACGCCAATGCCGTCAGCGGGCATGGGAAATATGGGATTCAATGCAGTTCCTATGTTGCCCAGATCTTGATAGCCGTTATGCAACCGCTGCAGGTACGTCCACTGGTGATAATTGAAAACCGAAGTGTCGAGCGGAACATAAGAACCCTGATTGTTGAAGATCTTTTGCTCGGAGGTCCATAAGGTCGTTTTGGGGCCATACACCCTGCGGGTGGAGTCGTCCAGCAAGGCCGAGCCGGAAGACGACCTGCGCACGCCCCGTTTGGTTGTGTCACTTTGGGCGGGGCCGGTGGGCATTCCCGTTGGTCGCTGCGCCAACACCAACTCAGCGGTCAGGAGCCAAACCCATACCAATAACCTTACCTTATCCCCGTTGCGCATAGCGTTTCACGAGGTTATCAAAATCAGTACCACTTTTCAAAAAATACATCTCCATGGGCAGACAAAACCAGGGCATAGCGGAAATGTGCTTCGAAAACCTGACATCAATCAACTTCGCCCGGTCCTTTTCGGTAGTCAGGAAACACTTCCCAGGATAATCACGGGTCAACTCCTCCAGAAAATCCTTTGTATAACGATGGTGGTCGGGCAATGTCACGTGCTCCACCACGTTCCACCGGGTCCGAGCGTAATGTTCAAATGGCCGATGGTTACCAATCCCGGAAATCAGGACCACATCGGTGCCCAAATCATACTCGCTACCGAAAGAGACCGGTTGACCATACCGGATAGCCGAGAAAAAGACAGGCACCTCCGGGGCGTATGTTTTGATACCCGCAGCGAGCCTTTCCATCTGTGATTCCGACAGGTCAGGATTGCACTTGGTAACAACAACGGCCTGTGCTCGCGTGGCACCTGTTCGACTTTCCCGGAGATTGCCGGTCGGCAAAACCCAATCGGCAAAGAACGGACGATCCGCGGCTGTCACGAGAATGGACATAGCCGGGCGCACTGCGCGGTGTTGAAACGCATCGTCCAGCAAAACAACCTGCGTATCCGGATGAGCCTGAATGAGCTGGGGTATAGCAGCCACGCGATCCTCACCCACGCTGACATACACCTGCGAGCCAAATTTTTGAACCAGTTGGAACGGCTCATCGCCTAACGCATCGGCCGAAGCATTTTCTCCGGCCAGCACAAAACCACGGGTCATTCGGCCATAGCCACGACTGAGCGTTGCGATTTTATAGTGTGGACTCAGGAGCCGGATAAGGTATTCGATCATGGGTGTTTTGCCTGATCCGCCCACATTCAGGTTACCAACGGCAATAACCGGAAGTTCAAAAGCGACAGATGGCTTGACACCAATGGTATAGAGATGGTTCCGAAGCCGGCTCCCCAGGTTGTAGAGGATGGATAGCGGGAACAACAGTAGCCGGAGGAACCCCATTCGCCTTTTCTCACTTACTTTGAGCTCCAAAACTACACATTCATGGATTCACAACAGATACAGGACGTGGTTCGGCACCTCGAACAATGGGCACCCCCCGCCTACCAGGAGGAGTATGACAACAGCGGCTTGATCACCGGAAACAGTCAGTGGCCGGTTACCGGCATACTGACCACGCTGGACTGTACAGAAAATGTGATTGAGGAAGCCATGGCCAGCCGCTGCAATCTGATCGTGGCGCATCACCCGATCGTGTTTCGGGGCCTGAAGCGACTTACCGGCCGAAACTATGTGGAACGTGCCGTCATCCGTGCAATCAAAAACGACATCGCGATCTATGCCCTGCATACCAATCTGGATCACGTGCGCACGGGTGTTAATCATGAGATAGCTAACCGGTTGGGGCTTGTTAACGCCCGCGTATTGGCACCGCGCCCCGGTACGCTGGCCAAGTTAGTGACCTTTGTACCCCGCACACACGAAGGTCCGGTGGTGGATGCTTTGCATCAGGCCGGTGCCGGCCAAATCGGCAACTATGAATACTGCAGTTTTCGCGTGGCCGGGCAAGGGTATTTCCGACCCAACGAAAACGCCAACCCCCACCTGGGCCAGCGGGGTGAGTTGGAACAGGTTGACGAAATCCGGATTGAAATTGTGTTCCCCCGGCAAAACAAAGACAATGTTCTGGCCGCACTTCGCAGCAGTCACCCATATGAAGAAGTAGCTTATTACTATCAACTGATCGACAACGTCAATCCGGATGTAGGTGCCGGCCTGGTGGGTGAATTGCCCCAGCCCCTGGAACCCAAACAGTTCCTGACCTCGTTGAAAAACAATATGAAAACCCCGGTAATCCGGTATACCGCTCCGCCACCGAAAGCCATCGAGCGGGTGGCCGTTTGCGGAGGGGCCGGCAGCTTCCTGCTTCCACGGGCCATAGCGGAAGGTGCACAGGTGCTGGTAACAGCCGATTTCAAATACCATGAATTCTTCGATTCTGAGCAGAAAATCATGATTGCGGACATCGGGCACTACGAAAGTGAGCAGTTTACGAAGGAGCTTCTGGCCAAGGTTTTGAAGGAAAAATTCTCTACTTTTGCAGTCAATTTTTCGAAAATCGATACGAACCCAATAAGTTACTTTTAACTAATGGAAAATCAGACAGTTGCACAAAAACTCGAAGCACTCGTAAAACTTCAAAGCATAGACTCTAGCCTGGACGAATTAAAGAAGCTTCGGGGCGACCTGCCCGATGAGGTACAAGACCTGGAGGACGAACTGGAAGGGTATAAAACCCGGATGGCGCGTTTCGAGGCTGACCAAAAGGAGTTAGAAGATGCCATCAAAAAGAACAAAGAGGGCATTAAGGAAGCGGAAAAGCTGGTGAAGAAGTATAACGACCAGCAGAAGAACGTGAAGAATAACCGCGAGTTTGACGCCATCAGCAAAGAAATCGAATTGCAGGAATTGGAAGTTCAGATTTGCGAAAAACGCATCAAGGAAGCCAAGGAAAAAATCGAACTGAAGAAGGACGAAATCACCAAGATCGAAGCCTTGATCAAAGAACGCGCGGAAGATCTGGAAAACAAGAAGAAAGAACTTCAAAACCTGTTGGGCGAAAGCGAAGAGGAAGAAAAGCGATTGCTGGCCGAGCGTGAAAAGGCAGCCAAAAAGATCGAAGGCAAGTTCCTGAAATACTACGAGCGTTTGCGCGGCAGCCTCTCCAACGGTTTGGCCGTGGTTAGCGTAGTGCGCGGTGCGGCACAAGGTTGCAACATCATTATCCCGCCCCAAAAGATTGCCGAGATTCGGGAAAAGAAAAAAATTGTGATAGATGAGCACTCCGGGCGTATCCTGGCGGGGGTGGAAGACGTTATTGTCGATGAGGAGGCAAGGGTAAAAAAGGGCGCCCCGGTAAAACGCAAAAAGGTTGGATAGCACAAAACCATATTTCGTAAAAAAGGCAAGTGTACTCACTTGCCTTTTTTTGTTGGCCGCCATGGCCGGTTGGTCACAGGGTCTGTCCTGGAAATTCAGTCCCGGTCTCCAACACATTCATCAACTCATCCTTAACCTACATACCCGGGAAGCCCAGGAACTACTAAGCCGGCCGCCTGCACGGGGTGAGGAACTGTATCAAATCTACCTGCTTAGCTTCAGCGAAACACTTGATGTGCTGATCAGCGAAGATGCCGCGAAGTTTGATATCATCGACAAGCGTTTCAAAGAGCGGCTTCAACGGTTGGAAGCGATGAACAACTCGCCAGACGCGCTGTTCCTGCAAGCCGAGTTACACCTGCAGCGGGGCTTCAGCCTGCTAAACCTCAATCAGGAGGTAAATGCCGTGTTTGCGATCCGAAAAGCCTATAACCTGGTGCAGGACGGTCTGAAGAAATATCCTGATTGTGTTCCGCTTAAAAAGACCAGCGGGGTTATTCAGGTAATGGTGGGCACGGTGCCCGACAAATACCACTGGTTTATTGCGCTGCTGGGTATGCGCGGATCGGTAACGGTTGGTCAAAAGCAGCTCAACGAGCTGAGGGCATCCGCATCCTCACTCAGTGTGGAAGCCGGAATATTGTATTACACCATCAAAGGACTGATCAACCAGCAATTCCCCGAGGCCATTCAGGGCATCCTGGCCAGCCTTCAACAACAACCGGAAAACAAACTTCTCCTCTTCCTGGGTACCAACCTACTGATGAAAGATGCTCGAAGCGAAGAGGCACTCGGGTTCATCAAAACGCTGGATCAGCAAACCAGCGGATTACCGCTGCATTACATTGATTATCTCCATGCCGAAATTCTTCTGCAGAAAGGAGAATATGACCGCGCTATTTCGCATTACCTCCGGTTTGCGGCTGCCTACCGGAGCGAAAATTTCAAGAAAGATGCCTACTATAAGATTTCACTTGCTCACTGGCTCAACGGAAATACTGATCACGCCAAACGTTACTTCCAGAAGGCCCGAAAAACCGGGCGCAGCGTGGCCGAGCCCGATCGTGTGGCGGCCGCGCAATTGGAAGAAGGTCGACTGCCGAATGCCAAATTGGCTAAGGTGCGACTGGCAACCGATGGTGGTTACTACACCGAAGCCCGGAAACTGATTGATCAGATCAAGCTTTCCGACCTTACATCACTGAAAGAACAGGCGGAATATTATTACCGTAAAGCACGGCTCGAACACCGCACCGGCAACCTGGCCGGAGCAAAGGTTTTGTATGATCAAACCATCTCGATGGCAGGTCAGCAACCGTGGTACTTTGCGGCCAATGCATCGCTGCAAATGGGTTACATCTGCATGGATGAAAAGCGTTTTGCCGATGCTGAAACCTATTTCAACCGGGCCCTTGCCTACAAGAAGCACGAATACAAAACCAGCATTGATGGAAAAGCCCGGTCAGCGCTGGAGACACTCAAAGCGAAGAAATTAGCGTAAGAGCCGGGTCTGGCACGCGACTACTTTCAAGTCGCTGCAAATGTGAACCGTCATTGTACCTGACCACGGAGAACATGGAACCCGAATAGGTAACCTGGTAGAGCCCCAGATTCTGGTGCTCAAACATGTCCATACTACGAAGCGGGTAACGCAACAACTGACAAAGCAAAATCCGAAGGGCACGACCGTGCATGCAGATGAGCACGTTTTGCTCATGTGTGCGCGAAAGAATGAGATCCAGAGCTTCACGTTGACGCAGCGCCACATCGAGCGGACTCTCGCCCCCCTCAATGCGGTGTTCCACATGGCCCAGTTGCCACTGCTGCAACATCCAATGGTAGTATGCGTCTTCGTCAGGCGTTATCCGTTTGCCTTCGTTCGTTCCCCAACTGATCTCATTCAACCCCGCCAAAGGTTCAAAGGGCACACCCTGCCTGACAAACAGCTCCACCGATTGCTGAGAACGCTTTAAAGCCGAGGTATAAACTTTGTCAAACGAAACGTGGCGATAAGCCTCAAAGAAAGCACTGGCCTGTGCCCGCCCCTCATCATTCAGGTCGGAGTTAACCCCACAGCCCTGCACGATTCCCTGCTTGTTGAATTCGGTCTGTCCGTGTCGGATGAGGTATAAATTTTTGACCAAAATCTTATAATTTGCCCGCAAAAATAGAGATTTCACTGTTATATGAGCGGTGGACGACCTGAATGCCCATTTTTAATCTAGACGTAACCCTTCAAACCATCCAGCGCCTGTCACCCGGCACTCTGGTGGAACATCTCGGCATTGAGTTTGTCGAACTTGGACAGGATTTTATTCGTGCCAAAATGCCGGTAGATGGCAGAACCCGGCAGCCCATGGGGTTGTTACATGGAGGTGCTTCGGTGGCGTTGGCAGAAACACTGGGAAGCGTAGCCGCCAATTGCTGTATCGATAACAAGATACAGGCCTGCGTGGGGCTTGAAATCAACGCCAATCACATCAAGAGTGTGCGCGAAGGATTTGTTGTCGGCACCGCGCGCCCGATTCACATCGGCAAGAGAACGCATGTGTGGGAAATTAAAATTGCAAATGAATCGGGTGATCTGGTGTGTATTAGCCGGATCACGATGGCTATAATCGACAAACGATGAAGGTGACGGAAGTTCAGCAGCGCCAATATCATCAGCAACGGATGATTACGCAGGTGCTTGGCCAACTGAGCCAGGATCGAAACTCGTTTTCAATGTGGCGAATGCCCCACACTCAAGACGTGTTTCTGCTGGTTTCCGAAACTGGCCCACGGCAGCTGGCGACACTTGACGTTGAAAGCGCCCGGCCCGGATTTGCCATTGCACCGTTTCTTCCCCATCAGCCCAAATACTTTCTGGAGGCCGACTACCTGTACCGTTTCACCCGTGAAGAACTTCAGGTGAAGGGTCAGTTGGGGTGGGAGAAAAAAGATATGCCCACCGATGAGGAAGGCGAGCCGACATCCACGATGTTCCTTCACTTTCATAAACCCCACCCGCACCCACGCGAAGATTATCCGGCACTCGTGGCAGCCGGTGTCGA
Organism: Flammeovirgaceae bacterium; assembly: GCA_021298015.1. Lineage (GTDB taxonomy): Bacteria > Bacteroidota > Bacteroidia > Cytophagales > Cyclobacteriaceae > ELB16-189. Next base: position 4,493 of record JAJTGY010000007.1, on the reverse strand, counting down.
GCAAATCAAATCCGGTAATCTTGAAAAAGTGGTGCCGGCCCGAAAACAGGTAATTCATTTTTCGGCTCCGCAAGATTGGCCCGCTGTCTTTTTCAGATTGGCCGAGCGGTACCCCCATGCATTAGTCACCCTGTGCTCAACGCCCGAAACCGGAACCTGGGTTGGAGCCACACCCGAACTCCTGATCCGTCAGGATGGCAACGATCAGTTTAAAACAGTAGCATTGGCTGGCACCAAGCCGTTTGATGCCGGCACCGATTTGAAGACCGTAGCCTGGACCCAAAAAGAAATTGAGGAGCAAGCGATGGTCGGCCGTTACATCATCAACTGCTTCAAAAAGATCCGCGTTCGTGAGTTTGATGAACACGGACCCCGAACGGTGCAGGCGGGCAACCTGCTGCATTTGAAGACGGAGTTCACAGTTGACACCCGCGCCATCAACTTTCCCCAGCTGGCCTCAGTCATGCTCAACCTGCTTCACCCCACATCGGCTGTATGTGGTATGCCGCTGACGGAGGCCCTGCATTTTCTGGCCGAACGGGAAGGTATGAACCGGGAACTGTATGGCGGATATTGGGGGCCCGTCAATATTGACAGCGAAACCAATCTCTTTGTCAACCTGCGGTGCATGAAGGTTTCGGAGAAATCAGCCACGTTGTTTGCCGGAGCCGGTGTAACACGCGACTCCAACCCGGAAGCCGAGTGGAAAGAGACGGTATGGAAGATGAACACCTTGCTTAACGTAATTCAATCCTGAGCTTGCGCCTTCAGCCCATTTACGATATTGCGGAAGTGTGTGCGCGTTGGGGCGTTCGGGAAGTCGTCATCAGTCCGGGATCGCGAAGCGCGCCACTTACCCTGGCTTTCGTGCGTCATGGCGGCTTTCAAACGCGTATTTTCCCGGACGAACGCAGCGCGGCCTACATTGCCTTGGGCATGGCCCGTCATACCCGACAACCGGTGGTGTTGATTTGCACCTCCGGCACGGCTGCCCTGAACTTTTCACCCGCCATCTCAGAAGCTTTCTTTCAACAGGTACCGCTTCTGGTGCTTACAGCCGATCGCCCGGCTGAATGGACGGCCCAGCAAGACGGCCAAACCATTTACCAGGAGTCCGTGTATGGTCGCCATGTGAAAAAATCATTTTCGCTGCCAGCGGATTACGAGCACACTGACGCGCGTTGGATGATCAACCGATCGATCAACGAAGCGCTGGCGCTGACAACCGACCTGCCGGCCGGGCCTGTTCACGTAAATGTACCGTTGCGGGAGCCTTTATATCCCGCCAAAAATGAAACAGCCCACCCACGTGCCCCAGTGAGGGTCCAAAAGCATTGGCCACCCTCCTATCAACTTGACGACACACAAATTGCGGCCTTGCGCGATGACATCAGACAATACGAGCGTGTATTGATCGTGGCGGGCCAGCAGTCACTGAATGGCCGCCTTCGACAGTCGTTGGGTAAGTTTATCTCAGAGTCGAATGCTGTGCTGGTCGGTGACATCTTGTCCAATCTCCACGGGCTTGACGACAACATTCGGCTGGCCGATAACTTTCTCGCCCTGGCAACCGATGCCGACAAAAAACAACTTCAGCCCGATCTCCTGATTACGTTTGGCCAGTCCATCATTTCGAAACAGGTCAAACTTTTTTTGCGAAAGTATCCTGCCCGCGATCATTGGCACATTCAGGAAGCAGGTTCAGTAGCAGACCCCTACCAGTCCGTGAGCACGGTGATTCGGTGTAGCCCCGAATTTTTCTTTCAAAAACTTCACGCTTCCTCCCGATCGGATTTTCGTGAGATGTGGCAGGCGCGGGAAATTAAAACACGCGCAGGCATTGCCTCGTTTATGGCGCGTGGCACCCGTCATGAACTCGGTGTTGTGCACGACACGCTGGCATCTTTGCCGGCTGGCACCCACTTACACCTGGCCAACAGCATGGTGGTGCGTTACGCCAATTACCTGGGCTTATCGAATCTTCAGGCGGATGTGGAATTGTTCAGCAACCGGGGCACCAGTGGCATTGATGGTTGCACCAGTTCGGCCATGGGCCATGCACTCACCAGCGACAACCCTCAGGTGTTGCTGACGGGCGATATGGCATTTTTGTATGACCGAAACGCCTTCTGGCATAACTACGCCTACCCAGTATTGAAAACCATCGTATTGAACAACCACGGGGGTATCATCTTCAACATGATTGATGGTCCCGGAGATGTGGCCGAAGCACAAGAATACTTTGTCACCCGTCAACTAAAAAAGGCGCGCGCAGTAGCCGAGGAGTATGGGCATGCCTATCAACATGCCACGGAAGTCAACTATGAGAAAACCATGATCCAACAGCTGCTGCAGCCAACCGCCCAGCCGGCCGTGCTGGAGTTCGAAAGCAGCCAGGAATGGAATATTGCTTCGTTTCAGGAATTCAAAAAAGAAATTCAGTCAAAACTATGAGTCATACTAAATGGAAAACGGTTATTGAGTACAGGGAAATACTATTTCAAAAATCGGATGGAATCGGGCGAATCAGTATTAACCGCCCGGAAAAGCATAATGCCTTTACGCCCCTTACCGTAAAGGAAATGATTGATGCCATGACGATTTGCCGGGAAGATCCGGAAATCGGTGTCATCATTCTGACAGGCGAAGGCGGCAAAGCGTTTTGCAGTGGTGGCGATCAAAGTGTGCGCGGCCATGGCGGTTATGTCGGCAGCGATTCGGTGCCTCGCCTGAATGTGCTGGATCTGCAAAAACTCATTCGCTCGATACCCAAACCGGTGATTGCCTCGGTGGCGGGGTGGGCCATTGGTGGTGGTCACGTCTTGCACGTGGTGTGCGACCTGACCATTGCGGCAGAAAATGCTCGCTTCGGCCAAACCGGCCCCAAGGTGGGCAGCTTTGATGGCGGATTTGGCGCGTCCTACCTGGCCCGCATTGTCGGTCAAAAGAAGGCCCGCGAAATCTGGTACCTGTGCGATCAATACAATGCCCAGGAGGCGTTGGAGATGGGATTGGTAAACAAAGTGGTACCGTTGGAAAAACTCGAGGAGACTACCGTGGAGTGGGCACGAAAAATTCTGAAAAAGAGTCCGCTCGCCATTCGTATGCTCAAATGCGCCTTCAATGCCGAGTTGGACGGACAAGCCGGTATTCAGGAGCTGGCCGGCAATGCGACCCTTCTGTATTACCTCAGTGACGAAGCGAAAGAGGGTAAGAATGCCTTCCTGGAAAAACGTGAGCCAGACTTTTCCAAGTTTCCGAAGTTCCCCTGATGGATCAGGTGTGGCTCAACGGGCGTTGGATCTCCTGGCGAGACGTGCAGGCGGGTGTTCGGGGAGTCAGTGATTTTGAAAATAAGCTGATCGACTTCTGGCTGCAATGGGAGTCGGGTGTTGCCGATTTTGTATTTTACACCTCCGGCAGTACAGGTGCGCCCGGTGCCATTTCATTCAAACGCGAGCAGCTGATCCTCAGCGCGCGCGCATCCGCGCGCGCGCTGCATTTAACTCCCCATCAGCGAGCCCTCTTGTGCCTGCCCATGGATTTTGTGGCCGGCAAAATGATGATGGTGCGGGCACTCGTGAACAATCTTCAACTGATCGCAGTCGAACCCTCCACCCGCCCACTTGAAAATATTCCAGATGAGTTGCTTCCCCACTTCGCAGCTTTCGTGCCCAATCAGGTAGACCAACTCTTGCACGATCCGGTCCGGAGCGCACAAATCAGCACCGTCATCATTGGCGGGGCAGCATTGCCACCAACTCTCCGGCACAAGATCAGCGAACTTCCAAACGCCTGGTATGCCACCTACGGCATGACCGAGACCTTAACGCACATTGCGCTGCAGCGACTCAATGGCCCCGATCGTCAATCCCGGTTTCACTGCCTACCGGATATCCACGTGCGGCTTGATGACCGCGAATGCCTTGTGATATCGACTCCGCTATCGGCCACGCCCGTTTTCACCCATGATGTTGCGCGCGTCTACTCACCCACGGAATTCGAAATTCTCGGCCGTTGGGACTATGTTATCAACAGCGGAGGCGTCAAAGTCACACCTGAAATGGTGGAAGAAAAAATTGCCCCGCTGATCGAAGCAACGCTGCCCGGCCGGTCCTATTTCGTGGCGGGTCTTGAACACGCCACGCTTGGCCAGGTGGTGAGTCTGATCGTTGAGGGCGAACCATTGTCTAACGAGATGATAACTGAACTGGAACAGGAACTCAGACTCCGCTTGCCAGGCCTCGATCGCCCGCGGCAAATTCATTTTGTGCGGTCTTTTGTGCGAACTCCGGCATTGAAGGTCAAACGAGGCGAGACATTGAAAAAAGTCGCCCGCTAAATCAGAAACTGCCGGCCGCTCCGGATCACCGGAGGGCACGACAGAATCATTCGCTATGGTTTAACCCGGAATTGTCATTAGGAAAAAGTTCTAATGGCGGCCATTAGAGAAAACATGTGAAAAAGATTTGATAATCAACATTTTAAGTTGT